>JAJNBG010000019.1 GCA_021155905.1 Bacteroidota bacterium | reverse complement strand
GGCATTTTCTTTTGTGTTTGTTTATTGTCCATAAACTTATTTTTTAGTGCAAACCACTTGGTTCTTATATTTTATATTGATGGTGGAATATTTGTTCCAGCCATCGGTTTTGTTCAATCCTTCGGTGTAAAATAATTTCAGCTTGTCGAACTTTTCCTGGAAGTCTTTTGCTTCACCGAAAACTATTTTATGATTTCCAATCGAAGGGTATAACTCCAGTTCTTTATCATTCGTTACATTAATTTGATGTATCAGGCTTGCTAAAACAGAATCCTTGGCAATGAAGTCAGAGATCGCATAAATGTCATCCAGCACACTTACCTGGCTGAACAAAGCGTTTTTCGCAATGGCTTTTGCCGAAAACTGGTAACGGGTCGCAAACGGTTCGTTGATGTTTCCGGTTGCAATCAATACGCGTGCTGTGAACTTGTCGCTGAGTGGCATTAGCTTCGATTGATTGTCGATGTAATAGCTTTCTCCGTCGCTGTTCATCACACGAACCAATGGTGTTCGCTGGGTCACATCAATCGTAATATCTCCGTTGACATCTACTGCAATATCTGCATTTTCAACTGCAGGATGAGAGTTCAACGCTTTTTCCAAACTGTTCACATCAATATTTTTAATGGGCGTGTTAAGAATGGCGTCGTTTCTTTCGCTGAAAAATTCTTTTACGTCTTCTTCATCAATAAACGTATTGATATCGGTATTATTCACAGATACTAGAACGTTTTCGGCAACGACTTCTTTTTCCTTGCCGGTAGCAAACGCTAAAGAAGCCATCAGGCCTGATAATCCAATAATCCAAAGAACGATGGTAAATATTTTCTTAAAATTAATTTTTTTCATTTTTTTGTTTCTTTCAACACACAGAGTAAAAGAGTTTGTTCTCGACTTCGCTCGAACTGACAATGTATTTGTTACTTTCTTCCCTTTTGTCTCGTAGTTCGCTTACATCCTTGCAATCTCTTTTATCTCTTCTGTCCCTTCAATCCCTCAATCCCTTCCTTCAACATCTTCTCAATCGGTTCAATCAAACTATCAATGTCTCCTGCTCCTAAAGTCATTACCACTTCCGGCGGATGCATTTTTAAAAAACCGACCACGTTTTCTTTTTTTACTAAAAACTTGTTTACGCTTTTCATTTTGTCTAACAGCATCTGCGAATTGATTCCCTCAATCGGTTGTTCACGCGCCGGATAGATTTCCAATAACACACAAACATCCAGCAGATCCAGACTTTCAGCAAAACCATCTGCGAAATCTCTCGTACGTGAAAACAGATGTGGTTGAAAGATGCCTGTCACTTTTTTATCCGGGTACAATTGTTTGGCAGCCGTAATGGCAGCTTTCAATTCCTCCGGGTGATGGGCGTAGTCATCTATGTATACGACCGATTTCGTTTTTACACGGTAATCAAATCTTCGTTTCACTCCTTTAAAAGAACGCAAGGCTTTGTTGATCACATCGCCTTTGATACCTAATTGTTGTGCAACCGCAACGGCTGCAATTGAATTTTCCACATTGTGCAAGCCTGGTAACCCAATGGCTACATCACTTACAGACTCTATCGGGCTGTTGATGTTGTAACAAAACTCACCATCCGTAATATGAATAGAATCGGCAGAATATTCAGTATCTAAATTTAGTGAGTAGATAAGGCGTTTGACGTTGAGGTTCAAATCGTTATCAACATTTTTTTTAACAATCAGAAAACCATCTTTTTGAACCTGGTAAGCAAATTGCGTATAGGTTAAATGCATCGAGTTAGTGTCACCATAAATGTCCAGGTGATCGGCGTCAACGCTTGTGATTACGGTGATGTAGGGATATAATGTTAAGAAGGAACGATCGTATTCATCTGCTTCTACAACGACGATTGCGTCTTTGTCAGAGGCATCGCCCAGCAGCAAATTGGTATGATAGTTTTGTGAAATGCCGCCTAAAAATGCGAAACATTCGATCCCTGCAGTTTTTAAAATATGAGTGACAAGGGTAGTGGTAGTAGTTTTTCCATGCGTGCCCGCAATAGCAATCGTGCGAAATTGTTTAGTGATTTCACCCAATACCCAGGCGCGTTTTTGAAGTTTGTATCCTGTGCTTTGTAGATAGATCAACTCTCTATGTTCTTTGGGAACAGCAGGGGTGTAAATGACAAGAATCTCCTCTTTTTTATAATTGGCAAATAATTCCTTCACCAGTTCTTCGTCTTCGTTAAAATGAATGGAGATTCCTTCGGCCTGTAATTGTGATGTTAACACAGTGGAAGTTTTATCATAGCCATGAACCGGTTTTCCGTAATGATTAAAATACCGTGCTAAAGCACTCATGCCAATGCCGCCGACACCCAGAAAATAGTAAAGTTTATAGTCTAATACATTCATTACAAGCTATAGTTGGCTAATTTTAAAACTTCAAGTGCAATTACATTTGCAGAATCCTGGAAAGCCAGAGAACTTATGTTGTTGGTTAAGGTAACCTGCTGAGCGGTATTATTGAGCAGAGCAATAGCGGTATGAATCAGGGTGCTTTGCGCTTCATCATCCCTGACTAACAATGCCGCTTGTTTATTAACTAATGCCATGGCATTTTTAGTTTGATGATCTTCCGCCACATTCGGAGACGGCACCAAAATACTCGGTATTCCAATGTTACAAAGTTCAGACACCGAGCTTGCGCCCGCTCTTGAAATCACAATATCAGCCGCTGCATAGGCCAGATCCATCCGGGAAATAAATTCCATAGCATACAATTGCTTATCAGAATGCATTTCTGTTTGCTGCTTTGCAGTAGTGTAATATCCTTTACCGGTTTGCCAGATCAGCTGAATATTATTCTCTATTAATTTTTGGAGCCCAACACCAACAGCTAAATTGATTGTTCTTGCTCCAAGGCTTCCACCAATTACCAAAATGACTTTTTTATCAGGGCTGAGTTTGAAAAAGTTCAATGCCTCATGGCGCAGTTGCTTCACATTTTTCAGATCCTGGCGAACCGGATTACCAGTGAGTAATATCTTTTCTTTTGGAAAGAATTTTTCCATGCCTTCGTAGGCGACACAAATTTTACTGGCTCTTTTCGCGAGTAATTTATTGGTAATGCCGGCGTATGAATTTTGTTCCTGTAATAAAGCCGGTACGTCAAAATGAACTGCTGCTTTTAAAAGAGGTCCGGATGCGTAACCGCCTGTGCCCACAACAACATCCGGTTGAAAATCTTTAATTATTTTTCTAGTTCTATAGAGACTCATCAAAATTAAGAATGGCAATTTCAAATTGGAAAGTGAGAAGCTACGCTGCAGACCTGCAATCGGCACACCAATAATTTTATAACCGGCATTGGGTACTTTCTCCATTTCCATTTTGCCTAAAGCGCCAACAAATAAAATATCAGCCTGTGGGACTAATTTTTTTATTTCATTTGCAATGGAAACTGCCGGGAAAATATGTCCTCCCGTGCCGCCGCCGCTTAATATGACTTTTAATGGTTTCATGTTTATTCTGTGATCACCTCTTTTTCTTTCAGGCCATCTTCGTTTGACTTACTTACGCTTAAAATAATACCAATGGCGATACAGGTAAACCAGATCGATGTTCCCCCCATACTCACTAATGGTAAAGGCTGACCGGTTACAGGGAATAAATTAACCGCCACCGCCATATTAATGAGTGCCTGGAATACCAGGCTAAAACTTAATCCTACTGCCACCAAACCACCGAATGTTTTTTCGGAATCCCGCAGGATCCTGATGCCTCTGAATAATAAGATCATGTATAAAAACAACATCGCAAATCCTGTGAACAAACCATACTCTTCAATGATGATGGCGTAAATAAAATCGGACGAGGCTTGCGGTAGAAATGCACGTTGTGTACTGTTCCCTGGGCCTTTGCCAATGATACCACCGGTAGCGATCGCAATTTTCGCTTGTTCACTCTGGTAATTACTTTTAGAATCTCCTTTACTGAAATTTTCTATCCTTGCTTTCCAGGTTGCTCCCCGCGGAATAAGATCAGGGAATTGGTATATTGTGATTCCAAGTAATAAGGCAAATCCAAGGCAGGCCCCTAAAATATATACTATGAATTTTACTTTGACTCTTCCAACAAACATTAAGAATAAACAGTTCGCGAATAATAAAGCTGCAGTGGAAAAGTTGGCCGGAAAAATCAATAAGCAAATAAAACCAACAGGCAACAATAAATATTTTAGCAGTGATTTGAAATCCTCTAACTGACCCTGGCGAATGGTGAGTGTGCGTGCCACAAAAATCAGTAAAATGATTTTCGCTACATCGGATGATTGAAATGTTAACCCTAACCCTGGAATTTCAACCCATCTGCTGGCTTCGCCCGCGCTTACACCTTTTAATAAAGTGAACAGTAATAGAGGAATCACTAAGAAAATACCGATCTGCGCTATTTTTGAGAACAGCGTGTACTTTAATTTATGAACGAGGTACATAATAAAGATTCCGCCTAAAATGGTGATGGCATGCTTTATCAAATAAGCCTCAGTATTTCCCTGTTTGTATTTATGAGCCAATGTAACAACCGAACTGTATACCACTAAAATGGATAGCAGCGACAACAGGAACACGATGGCCCAGATGACTCTATCTCCTTTTAAGTATGCGAATTGTTTCATTTTGCTTGATTAATGATGTATGATAAATGATTAAGGACTCTTTTATCCCTCATCCTATATCTTTTATCTGTTCAATATCAGTTCTTTAAACTTATTCCCCCTGTTTTTGTAGTTATCAAAAGGATCATAGCTTGGACAAGCAGGCGAAAACAACACTGCCTGGTCCTTAATCGCTTTTGCTTTTGATACTTCTACGGCACTGTCCAGATTATCAGCAACAATCAACATCACATGCTTATTAAAAATATTTTTTATTTCAGGAAAACGTCGTCCGAAATAAATAACGGTTTTAACGTTATAGTAGTTGATATTGGTGAACCATGAATAATCTGTTTTCAGGTCATCTCCTCCTAAAATGAGAACGATTTCAACATCAACAGAATTAATGCTCTCCACAGTTTGTCTGGCATTGGTGGCTTTCGAATCATTGATGTAAGTTACATCGTTGATCGTCGCCACAAATTCAAAACTGTGATCTGTTTCTCTGCTAATTGAAAACGTCTTATGACCGAGTGCATTCTCCTTCATGGTTATAGTCCCCTTACAGCAGTTTTAAATTGAACACCTCTGTCTTCATAATTTTCAAATAGGTCAAAGCTCGCACATGCTGGAGACAACAAAACAGCATCTCCTTTTGTAGCTAACTTGTAGCACATGGCCACTGCTTCTCCGGCAGAACCTGCTTCCATAATTGTCTCAACAGAACCTTTAAAAGCTTTGATAATTTTTTTATTGTCAACACCCAGGCAAACAATTGCTTTCACTTTTTCTTTTACAAGATCAATTAACTCATCGTAGTTATTTCCTTTATCTTGTCCGCCTAGGATCAATACAGTTGGTTTTTGCATACTTTCTAATGCGTACCAGGTTGAATTAATGTTAGTAGCTTTAGAATCGTTGATGAATTCAATGCCGTTAATAGAGGCAACAAATTCCAAACGGTGTTCTACATTCACGAAATCTTCCAAACTTTCGCGGATGATGTCTTTGCGTATGTCAACGATACGCGCTGCTAAAGAGGCAGCCATGGAGTTGTAAACGTTATGTTTACCTGCAAGAGCCAATTGTTCTAGGGTCATAATTAAGGGTTTAGGGTTATTATTATAATTAAGGGTTATTTCATTGTTTTGTAAGAAGGCGCCGTTTCCTTCAATTGTTTTTTTGATGCTGAATGGAACCAGTTCTGCTTTGATTTCTGCATGCTTCATAAAATCTTCTACCACAGTGTCATCGGCACAATAGATAAAAGCATCTCCTTTTGTCTGGTTTTGAGTAATACGAAATTTTGAGGCCACGTAATTCTCAAATTTGTAATCGTAACGGTCTAAATGATCGGGTGTAATATTTAATAAGACGGCAACATCTGCTTTAAAATCAAACATACCGTCCAGTTGAAAGCTGCTTAGTTCTAAAACATAGTAGTCAAAATTCTCTTTTGCAACCTGGTAAGCAAAACTCTTTCCGACATTACCGCCTAAACCCACATTATATCCGGCTTTTTGCAGGATGTGATAAGTCAGCATTGTCGTAGTGGTTTTTCCATTACTCCCGGTAATACAAATAGTTTTAGCGTTTGTATACCTTCCTGCAAATTCTATTTCAGAAATCACCGGTATGTTTTTTTCTTTTGCTTTTTTGATCAGTTCAACTTTGTCCGGAATGCCAGGACTTTTAATAATTTCAGCGGCATTCAGAATGAGATCTTCCGTATGCATTCCTTCTTCAAAAGGAATGTTATTGCTGATAAGTTCGTTTTTATATTTTTCTTTGATCAAACCCTTGTCGGAGACGAACACGGTGAAGCCTTTTGACTGTGCTAATATTGCACTGCCAATTCCGCTTTCGCCGCTACCTAATATGACAATTCGTTTGTTCAATTTATGTTATCTTAATTTTAATGTTACAATCGTGAGGGCAGCCAGCATAATTCCGATAATGAAAAAACGCATGACAATTTTTGACTCATGGAAACCTGATTTTTGGTAATGATGGTGCAGAGGCGCCATTTTAAATAAACGATTGGCTTTGGCGAATTCTAATCCGTGTTTTTTCTTCTGGTATTTGAAGTAATAGACCTGGAGAATTACGGATACATTTTCTACTAAAAAGATTCCGCATAAAATTGGAATCAGTAATTCTTTACGGATGGCGATAGCGAATACGGCAATGATTCCCCCGATAGCGAGACTTCCTGTATCACCCATGAATACCTGCGCGGGAAATGCATTGTACCACAAGAACCCAACACAGGCTCCAACGAAGGCAGCCATGAAGACAACAAGTTCACCTGTGTTTGGTATGTACATAATATTGAGGTAATCAGCGAAAACCGTGTTACCACTTACGTATGCTAAAATCCCTAAAGTGGCACCAATAATGGCACTGGTTCCAGCTGCTAATCCATCAATTCCGTCGGTTATATTGGCGCCATTGGATACAGCTGTCACTATTAGAATCACAATCGGGATAAAAATTAGCCAACCATATTTTTGCGCATTATCACCCATGAAGGATAGAATGCTTACATAATCAAACTCATTATTTTTCACAAATGGAATGGTGGTCTTGATGGTTTTGGTGGGGACCGCCGCATATTTCGGAATCGTCAGGTCTTTTTGACCGCTGATGGCTTCATCAAAAGAATAAGCCGCTTGCTGATTCGCAGTTACACGCTCCTTAATCACAACATCCGGGTGAAAATAAAATACAGCGCCCACTAATAAGCCAATTCCTATTTGCCCGACTACTTTAAATTTTCCCTGTAAGCCTTCTTTGTTTTTTTTGAAGACCTTAATGTAGTCGTCCATGAAACCAATGCTTCCCAGCCATACAGTTGAAATTAGCATGAGCACGATATAGACATTAAAAACTTTGGCAAATAATAAAGTCGGAATGATGATCGCCGCAAGAATGATCAAACCACCCATGGTAGGAGTGCCTGCTTTTTCATTTTGCCCTTCAAGTCCCAACTCCCTGATCGTTTCTCCTATTTGTTTTTTGCGGATGTAATTGATAATACGTTTACCAAACACCATGGATATGATCAATGAGGTTAACAAGGCTAAAGCTGCCCTGAATGAGATATATTGGAACACTCCCGCTCCCGGAAAGTTAAAGTGTTGGTCTAAGTATTGGAATAGGTAGTAAAACATGTTATATCTCTAGTGTTTTAAAGTTTTCTTTTACAATTTCGAAATCATCGAAGGGATGTTTCACTCCACTTATCTCCTGGTATTTTTCATGACCTTTGCCAGCCACTAAGATGATATCACCTTCTTTGGCAAATGCTACGGCTGTTCTGATTGCTTCTTTCCGGTCGCTGATGCGCAATGTTTTTTTTGCGTCACTTGGGTTGATGCCCGATTGCATTTGGTTTAAAATATCTTCCGGATTTTCGCTGCGGGGATTATCACTGGTTAAAATAATTTTGTTGCTGTACTCACAGGCAATCTGTGCCATGATCGGACGTTTTGCCGCGTCCCTGTCGCCGCCACAGCCAACCAGGGTGATCACCTGTTCGTTTCCTGTGCGGATATCTTTAATCGTTTCTAAAACATTTTTCAAAGCATCAGGCGTATGAGCGTAATCGACAATAGCAACGATGCCATTTTTAGATTTAAGATATTGAAAGCGACCTTCTACTGAATTCAGGTTACTCAGGGTTGTTAATACGGATACCTTATCCTGTTTTAATAATAAGGAAATTGCATAAACGACCAGTACGTTATACGCATTAAAAGAACCAATTAATTTTACCCACACTTCCTGGTTGTCAATGCTTAATAATAGGCCGTTCAAATGGTTTTCAATCACACGGCATTTAAAGTCAGCAATTGATTTTAGGCCGTAAGTATATTTTTTGGCTTTAGTATTTTGCAGCATCACCATGCCATTGCGGTCGTCCTTATTGGTTAAGGCAAAAGCGTCATCCTGCAGATTGTCAAAAAATAATTTTTTCGCACGAATGTATTCTTCAAATGTTTTGTGGTAATCCAGATGATCGTGTGTGATATTCGAGAAAGCTGCACCGGTAAATTTTAATCCGGTAATGCGGTGTTGAACGATGGCATGCGAACTTACTTCCATAAACGCATACTGGCAACCCGCTTCAACCATTTTGGCTAAAAGTTCGTTCAATGCTAAGGCATCGGGAGTGGTATGCGTAGAAGGAATAACTGTGTTGTTGATTTTATTCTCTACGGTAGATAATAATCCAACATTATATCCCAGTCCCCTGAATAAATTAAATAACAGAGTAACCGTTGTGGTTTTTCCATTGGTTCCGGTAATCCCAACAAGTTTTAATTTCTCTGAAGGATTATCAAAATAGTTGCAGGCAATATGTCCTAAAGAAGCTGAAGAATCAAGCACCTTCACATAAGTGACATTCTCTTTTAAAGTTTCAGGTAAATCTTCACAAACAACCGCCACCGCACCACTTTCAATAGCCAGTTCAATATAGTGATGGCCGTCAGAGGCAGTTCCTCTGGTAGCAATGAATAAAGAATCTTTCTTTACTTTGCGCGAATCGAAGGTTACCGAAGAGATGGCCACATTGGTGGAACCAACGATCTCTTCCATTCGTGTTTTATATAGTATGTCGCTTAATAATTTCATTTTTCGTTTGTTCTCGACTTCGCTCGAACTGACACTTATTTCTTAAAATTTTATTTCTCAGTTCTAACTTAGTATGAGTGTTATTTTATCTCCTTTGTTAAATTTCTGTCCCGCTTCAATGGATTGTTTCTTCACGGAACCCATGCCGTATAACTTTACATGAAAACCTGAGTTTTCTAATAAGAACAAAGCATCTTTGGCCGATAATCCATTTAAATTCGGAACGATGCCTTTTTTTAACTGGCTTTCTAAATTGCTTGCCGATAAAGAAATAGAAAGGCTGTCATTTCCGTTTCTGGTGACATAACCATTTTCTGATACGTCTGATTTAACTTTTAATTTCAACGCTTTGGAAGCAATGACGATTTCATCATTTTTTGATTTCACGCTTCCCGGTGCCTTGGTCAATAGAATTTTTTTATTGTTAATTGGCTCTAAAAAGTCAAGGCTGCTTGAATATACTTTTTCAGCGATTTCTTTAAATACCGGACCTGCAACCAAACCCCCGTAATAAATACCATTGCTTGGTGAATTGATAATAACGATACAGGTGTATAATGGTTTATCTGCAGGGAAATAGCCCACAAAAGATGCCTGATAATTACGATCTCCCACATCTCCATAAGCAGTTTTACCGCTTCCTCTTTTTGCACCGGTTTTTGCAATTTGAGCCGTTCCTGTTTTACCACCTACTTTAAAAGCGGTGATGTTTAATCCTTTGCCGCTTCCGTTTTGAACAACGCCTTCCAGCATTTCTTTTGCTTTTTTAACAGTAGCGGGTTTTACGATTTGTTCAACCAGTACTTCAGTAGTAAATGTTTTAACTGTTTTTCCGTTGTGTCTTATCTCTTTTTCAAAACGTGGCTTCACCATCTTGCCATCATTCGCGATTGCATTATAAAGGGCTAACGTTTGTAAAGGTGTAATCAAACTTTCATAACCATAAGCCATTTGGGGCAGGGTTAATCCCGACCAGTCTTTGCTTTTCGGTTCTTTGATCAATGGATTGGCTTCACCGGGAATGGCCAGCCCTAATTTTTGATTTAAATGAAATGACTTAAGTTTATTAATGTATTGCTGTGGATTTTTAGAATAATATTTTACCACAGTAATGGCCGCTGCCGCATTGGACGAAACTTCAAAAGCTCTCTTAAGAGTTAGAACAGGTGTTTCAGGCGCATGCGCATCTTTAATGGTTTTGTTGTAGTAGGTTACTTCGCCATTCCCTACACGAATTTTTTCATCCAGGTTTACGCCGTAGTCATCCATCACTGCTAAATAGGAAGCGAGTTTAAAAGTAGAACCTGGTTCAGTCGCATAACCGATTGCATAATTTAAACTTTCAGAGTAAGAACTTGAATCTTTACCGTCTCTGGTTAAGTTGGCAATGGCTTTTATTTCTCCGGTTTTTACTTCCATCAAAATCGCGCAGCCATGCGACGCTTTATTTTTAATCAAAGTATTTAAAAGCGCATTTTCCGCTACATCCTGAATATTGATGTCGATTGTGGTATACAAGTCGCTTCCGTCTTTTGGCTCCACTTCATTCTCATCATTAATCGGACGCCATACATCACCTGCGATTTTCTGCATTAAACGTTGACCACTGATGCCCATTAGTAAAGTGTCGTAAGCGCCTTCTAATCCAACGGGTTTTACACCTTCGCGTGCCATACCAATTGTACGGGCTGCCAGCATTTTGAAGGGACGTTCGCGTTTATTGGTTTGTAAAGTAACCAATCCACCACGTTTTCCTTTTTTGAAGATCGGGAATGTTTTAAGTGTCTGAAGGTCTTTATAAGGAACATTGCGTTTTAAGACTACATAACGGTCACCGCTTTTACGCGCCTTACGCAATAGTTTTGTGTATTGTTTGGAGCTTTTGTCTTTGAACAAATCTGCCAGCATAAAGCCTAAAGAATCTACTTTACTCTCAAATAATTTTTTGTCAATGGAGGGCGCATTGATGTCCACTGCTACTTCGTAATAGGGCAGGGATGTCGCTAAAAGGTTTCCGTTGATGTCGAAAATATTTCCGCGCACTGCTTGAATTTCATGAACCTGGGTATTGAATGCTTCAGCTTTGGCCTTCCACTCTGCACCTTCCTTAAACTGGATAATACACATTTTATAAAGAATGGCCATAGCGAATACACATAAAAATATGTACACTAAATACGTTCTTGATAATATGTCTTTTTTGTTTTCCAATTTTATTTTTTCTGCTTATCGCTTATTACTTTTACACTATCCGTTTCAATTTTCATTGGGGCAACAACCGGTTCTTTTAATCCCAATGGAGCCACTGCTTTTGCTACTTCACTTTGCTTACTCACAAACATTAAATCAGATTTGGATGAAATGAACTCCGTATGCAATTCTTTGATCTGGTTACTAACTTTATTTACTTCCCTGATTTTATCATCTGCGTAATAACCATTAGCGATGTATAAAATGGCAATCAATCCTAAAAACAATATGAACGGAATATGTTGTATGGCTCTATCATCACTTAAAAAAGAACCGCCAAAAACTTTGGAAAGCCCTTTAGCGAGAACGCCTTTTTTTCCGGGTTTCGAAGTCCTGGTAATCACCCGTGGTTCTTCCTGTTCCACCAGCTCTTCCAGCTCTTCAATTTCTTCCTGGTTAGGTATTTCTCTGAATTTGTTTGCCACTTAACGTGTTATAATTTTATTGCTATTCTTAATTTTGCACTCCTTGCCCTTGAATTGGATTCTATTTCTTTCGCATCCGGAACAATCGGTTTTGAAGTGAGAGATTTGAAATATTTGGTGATTCTTCCGAACACCTGGTCCTTCTCCTCTATGCCTTCTATGTTACCGGATCGGATTAAATTTTTAACGAGGCGGTCTTCCAGACTATGGTAACTCATCACAACCAGTCTTGATCCCGGTTTCAATAGATCAACACATTGTGTTAAACATTCTTTCAAAGCTTCCATTTCCTGGTTCACTTCAATACGAATGGCCTGGTATACTTTTGCTAAATATTTTCCTTCTTCAAATTTCGGTGTGCAGGGTTTGATCACTTCTTTGAACTTTGCGGTGGTTTCAATACTTCCGTTCGCTCTCGCTTCGAAAATGATGTTGGCTAATCTAAATGCGTTATCTACTTCGCCATACTCCCGGAACATCGCAGTCAGTTTTTTTACGTCGTATGTATTCAATACTTTTTTAGCTGTGAGGTCAGACTTCTGATTCATTCGCATGTCAAGGTCTGCGTCGAAACGAGTAGAGAAACCGCGTTCACCTTTATCAAACTGATGCGATGAAACCCCAAGGTCACCAAGGATCCCGTCAACTT
Organism: Bacteroidota bacterium; assembly: GCA_021155905.1. GTDB lineage: Bacteria > Bacteroidota > Bacteroidia > B-17B0 > Aurantibacillaceae > UBA4416. Next base: position 50,208 of record JAJNBG010000019.1, on the reverse strand, counting down.
TAGTAACACCGTACAATTTCAAGTAATTGGAAATGTGTCTGAAGTTATGCGGAATAAATGTGAGGCGTTTGTCGTCAGGGATGTTAGCCTTCGCATCTTCATCCTGGTCAAACGAAAACAGTTTCCCTTTTGCGGATAGATGCTTCAGGATTTCGTTTGAATGTCCACCTCCACCAAACGTCAGGTCTACATATACACCGTCGGGGTTTATGTCAAGGCCATCTATGCAGGGTTGTAAAAGAACGGGGATGTGATAAGGATTACTCATCATCGCCATCATTAAAATTTAAATTCCCTAAAACGTCTTCCGCCAGTTTTTCAATATCCACATCCTGAGACAAGAAATGGTCATATGATTTTTTGTCCCAGATCTCGATCACGTTATTGCTTCCTAATACTTTTATATCCGTTTTGATATCCGCGTATTCTACCAATGGTTTTGGTAACAGGACACGGCCTGTATTATCGGCGTCAGCGGCCGTTGCTCCACCGGTGAATTTTCTCACGAACACATCATTTGCTTTTATCAATCGGTTCAGCTTGCTTAATTTCTTGTTCAGCTTGTTCCATTCACTGATCGGGTAAAGCACTAAACATTTTTGATGAAGGTTGCGATTGATGACAAAGCCCTTATCAAACACCACTTCCAACTGCTTCCTGAGATTCACAGGAAACATGAAACGCCCTTTCGCATCTACTTTACAATCAAATTCTCCTATAAGGCTTGTCATTGTTGGGTTTGGGTTGAATAGCGTCAAAAATAATTAAAATTTTACCACTTTCTACCACTTTTATCCATTTTTTACCACTTTTGTTGATAAATCAAATTTTGTGAATAGTTCGGTAACGAAATAATCAGTATCACTTTTTTTACCGGCATTTTGTTTTGGGTTGATTTTATTGAAGTTTTTGAACATTTAAGAATTTTTGAAAACGACGAAAAGATGAAATTGGATAGTTGAGATATTAACAATTGTTTTACCTTTGTAATCCTTGTATGGAAAACACGAAATTTATAGATATAGAGAAAATTTTAAAGGAAAAAGCCTTTAAACTTTACAAGTGGCTTCCGCGTTTCGCCATCAATTGGCTGAAGAAAAAGCTTCATGAAGATGATATTAACGGGGCAATGGAGCATTTGAAAGACGATGTCGGCCTGGAATTTAACAGAAGAGGCCTAGAGAAACTCGGGGCAAAAGTGGAATCATTGAATGATGAGTTTGTGCCCAGAACGGGAAGCATAGTGATTGTTTCCAATCATCCCCTGGGAGGTCTAGATGGTATGGCATTAATTAAAGCGGTTGGAGATATCAGGCCGGACGTACATTTTTTAGTGAATGACGTTTTGAAAAACATAAAAAATTATGGTGACATTTATGTTGCTGTGAATAAATTAGGCGCGACTTCTGCAAAGTACCTCAGGGTTATTGAAGAAGTGTTTAGAACTGAATCTGCTTTGTTATTATTTCCAGCCGGTCTCGTTTCCCGTAAACAGGATGGAGTAGTTCGGGATCTGGAATGGAAAAAAACATTCATAACACAAGCCATTGATCATAAACGCATGATACAGCCTGTTTTTATTGAAGGTAAAAATTCAAAGTTCTTCTACAATTTTGCGATGTGGCGAAAACGTTTAGGAATTAAAGCCAATATCGAGATGTTATTTTTACCTGACGAAATGTTTAAAGCCAGGAAGGAAACTATAAAAATTCATTTCAGTAAGCCTTTTGATTCGGCGTTACTGGATGAGAGTAAAACGCATAAACAATGGGCAGCATTAGTGTATCAATATATTTATTCCCCGGACTTTATGAAAGGGATTCCATTTGAGGAATACATGAAAGGCAAATAGTAACTGGATTAAAGACGTATGATCCAGGATAAATGAGACATACATCTTTGATCTTTTAATCTTTAATCAAAATGATAAACATAAGAGTAGGTTTTGGTTACGATGTTCATCCTTTGGGAGAAGGGCGCGAGCTGTGGTTGGGTGGCATTAAACTGGAATTTGATAAAGGTTGTGTGGGCCATAGCGATGCGGATGTTTTATTACATGCGGTTTGCGACGCCTTGCTTGGAGCGGCCAATCTGAGGGATATAGGTTTTCATTTTCCAAATTCAAATCCGAAGTATAAGGGAGCAGACAGTAAGTTACTGTTGAAAGAGGTTGTGGATCTACTGGATCAAAACGGCTATGGTATTGGGAACGTGGATGCGACCTTGAGTTTGGAAGCACCAATGGTGAACCCGCATATTAAAGCCATGCAAAATATATTGGCACCAATAATGAATATTACTCCGAATGATGTTTCGATTAAAGCAACCACGAATGAAAAGTTGGGGTATGTCGGCAGAGGAGAGGGTGTAAATGCATATGCTGTAGCACTCATCTATAAAAAATAAGCGACATGAAATTCATTGGTTATATTCTTCTTTTAATCAGTGTTACGCTTGCTTCCTGTAAAACAAATTTAGTCTATATTCACTCTACTAATCCTGCGCCGGTAACTCTCAACAAGGCTATTAAAAAGGTAGGCGTCATCAGTCGGACTACTCCTTCTGAAGAAAATAAAACACTCAACACGCTTCATCAAATTCTTTCCGCGGAAACGCTAAAGCTGATCAAAGAATCAAGTTCAGAGGCGATGCGTGGCTTAAGCGACGCGTTAATACATTATAACCGTTTTGATACGATCAAAGCCATTTCAGACGTGGAACTGAATACTCCTGTTACCGGAACTTTTCCTACCCAGTTGTCATGGCCACAGGTAGAAAGTATTTGTAAATCTAACGAAGTGGACCTTTTGTTTGTATTGGAGGTTTTTAGTAGTGAATTGAAAGTAGTGCCTTTAAATACGCCGCCACCTGGACTAAATACCATGGTGGATATTTTGAATGCCGCTACCCAGGCTCGGGTCAATATCATAACCACGGTGAAAGTGGGATGGAGGATTTATGATCCGCATAATTTGATTATTTTAGATGAATATCCCATGTCGGAGAACCTAATTGTGACTGCGGGAGCCGTTAATATCATCAACACCACGGAAGCCATGCTGGGCCGCAAAGAAGCGATTAAGCAGAGTTCCTATAAAATGGGTTCTTCATATGCTGATCGGATTATTCCTTATGCTATTACTTTAACGAGGGATTATTATGTGAAAGGAACTTCAAACTTTAAAATCGCCACACGCAGGGCTAAAACAGGCAACTGGGAGGGTGCAGGAGAGTTATGGTTGAAAGACACCAAAAGCACTAAAAGAAAAATTGCCGGGAGGGCCCATTATAATATGGCTATATTAAATGAAATCAACGGTGACCTTGATGCAGCCATCTCATGGGCTCAGAAAGCATATGAAGATTATAATAATAAATTAGCGCTCAAATACGTTAATCTTCTCAAAGACCGGAAAGCGATTTATTCTGGTGGCAGATAGTTTAATTTTTCTGATGTTTTTATTCCTTTAGGTTCAATATACCTTTTTTTAGGTATAGGTGTGTATGCTTTCAAATCATACTTTTGACCCATAATTATAATCATTCTAAATAAAAACTATGAAAATCAGCTACAACAAATCTCTACTTATCAGCTTACCTGTATCTCTTTTATTAGCTGCTACGTCCTGTAAAAAAGAATCTGCAGAGCCAATCGCATTAACATTTCCAATAGAGGAACCTGCCTATGAGGTCCCAACTTCATATAATTTTACGGGTGTTGATTTTTCGACTTCTACTAATCGTATTTTAATGTTAGGTGAAATAACCACTCATATCCGTTCGGCTCATACAACCACTCAAACTTCTCAGCCAACTTTAAATGCTCAGAAACTAAAAGACATGTATGCCAATGCGGCTTCCCAGTTTACAACAACTACTGCATTAAACTCTCTGAATTATAACCTGAAAGCAAAAATGAGCAATTTGTATAATTTACAAACTGACATGGACACTTATTTTGATGAAGCTGCCAATACCAGCACTTTTTCGGCTTTAAACCCAACTGCAAATACTGCTTCAGTAGGTGTTGCCGGTAAAATCGTGGTAGGCACAAGAGCTTACCTGGTAAATGCAAATGGTTACGAATACAAAGAAGTAGTAGAGAAAGGCATCATGGGTGCGGTTTTTTATTCAGAAGGTACCACCTTATTAACCAACATCGCTTCTTTTGATAATACTACCATCGCCAATGGAACTACTGCTCAGGAAAGAGCATGGGACGAGGCTTTTGGTTATTTTGGAGTGCCAACTACTTTCCCGACTTATACTGTAGGTTTGAAAAACTGGGGAAGCTATTGCAATTCAGTAAGTAATGCTTTAGATGCACCAAGCGTAAACAGCTCAACGTCTTTAAATGTAACTATCATGAACGCTTTCTTAAAAGGACGCGCTGCTATCAGCAATAAAGATGCAGCCGGACGTGATGCTGCAAAAGCGATTGTATTGAATTCATGGGAAAAAGTGGGAGCGGGCCGCTTCATTACTTACATGAAACTGGCAAAAACCAATATCACTGATGCAGCTCAGTTTTCTCATTTAATATCTGAAGGCATCGGTTTTGTAAAAGCCTTCAAATACAACCCATCTAAAACATTAACTGCTTCAGAGATTGCAACTTTGGAAGGTTATTTTGGCACCAGCGTATATAGCATGGATCCTGCTAACATTGACCTGGCAATTGACCTATTGGCTGCTAAATTTGGTTTAGACAAAAACAAACTTTAATCCATTGACTCTTTTAAGAAAAGCATCCCGTTTTGGGGTGCTTTTTCTTTATCGGCGGGCTTCATACCACTTTTAAGGTATGTGCCAAACCGATAAAAAAAAGCATCTTTATACTCTCAATTTTAAGAATAACATGAAAAAAATATCAGGCTTTTTTTTACTCGCTGCAATGCTGTTTGCTGTAGTTGAATGTAAGAAAAAGAATAAAGGGCCGGAGGACGAAGAGGAGGAAGTGTCGTTTGATAAGCAAGGCATGCTGAGCAATTATTCATCCAATGTAATTGTTCCGAATATACAGGCTGCCAAAAATGCCCTTGACTCATTGACTGTCGCATACAACCAGTTTAAAATAGCGAAGACCACACAAAACCTGGTTACTGTTCGCCAGAAATTTGTGACGGCTTACCGAGAATACCAGAAAATGGAACTGTTCGGAATCGGCCCTGCAGAGAACGAGATCGTGTATGCTAATTTCAATACTTTTCCAACCGACACAGGAGAAGTTTTATCTAACATTACCAATGGCGGTTATAACCTGGCAACCGTGAATAACCTGGATGCCAAAGGATTTCCGGCTTTGGATTATTTGTTGTTTAGTCCGGGTCAAACGGATGCAGATATCGTGAATCTGTTTATTAATTCTTCAAGCCGCACTACATACTTAAGCGATTGTTTGAATGATATGCAAAGTAAAGCAGCCACCATCATCAACGGATGGAACGGCGGTTACCAGTCTACTTTTAATAGTTCTACCGGTTCCGAAGTTGGAAGCTCATTGGGCTTGTTGGTGAACAACCTGAATTTCCAGATCGACCTTATGAAGAATGCCAAAGTAGGGATTCCTTTAGGGAAAAAATCGATGGGACAAAAATTACCGGAGAAGTGTGAAGCTATTTATACCAATAGTATTTCGGTGAGTCTTATTAAAGGTTGTCTTGACAATATTGAAAATGTTTACCTGGGACGTTCGTTGAACGGATCAGATGGCCTTGGTTTGGATGATTACCTGGATGCAATTGGCGCTCAACATAATACCGGCACACTCAACGAAGCTATTAAAAACCAGTTTGCTGTAGCTAAATCCAAATTGAACATGGTGAACGAGCCTTTATCGGCATCTGTTATGAACGATGAAGCCACCGTTGACGCAGCTTATGTAGAAATGGTGAAATTGCTGGTATTATTAAAAACAGATATGCCATCTGCAATGGGCATTGTTATTACGTATCAGGACGGCGACGGTGATTAAAAAAATTCGTTCATATTTTATTAAACCAGTTCATCTTGCTCCATTGGCCGTTTTCAGAATGGCCTTTGGTATTTTAATGCTGGCATCTGTCCTCCGATTCCTTGTCAAAGGATGGGTGTATGATATGTATATCCGCCCAAAAGTATTTTTCCCTTACTACGGTTTTGAATGGATTCGACCTTTGGATCCAACATCCATGTATGTAGTGTTCGGCATCCTGGCTCTCTCATCGATGATGATTGCGTTGGGCTTGTTTTACAGGATCTCCACAATCCTTTTCTTTACCTTGTTTACCTATGTGGAACTCATTGATAAGACCAATTACCTGAACCACTATTATTTTATCAGCATTGCGGCTTTCATCCTGATTTTTTTGCCGGCACACCGTTATTTTTCGTTGGATGTATGGCGGAACAAGAATTTGGCAGCCACACATACACCAAATTATTTTATCCTGAGTATTAAATTCCAGGTATTCATTGTCTATTTTTTTGCCGGTCTTGCCAAGATTAATAGCGACTGGTTGTTACATGCGCAACCTTTACGCATTTGGTTGCCTGCACACAGCGAAATGCCAATGATTGGTTCCTTTCTCAACAAAGAATGGGTGGCCTATTTTTTCAGTTGGTTTGGTTGTATCTATGACTTGACTATTCCTTTTTTATTGTTCATTCCCCGTTTTGTCAAACCGGCATACGTGTTGGTGATAGTGTTTCACCTGGCCACTTCTTTGTTCTTTAACATTGGAATGTTTCCTTACATTATGATCGCCTTAACCACCATTTTCTTTACTGAGCATTTTCACAGACGCATCATCAATTGGTTGCGTAATCTTTTTAAGAAAGCACATACGGAAGAAACTCCAATGACTTATGCGCCAAAACAAAATACATTGAAAGTACTCACCGTTTTATTTGTGATCCATTTCACGATACAGGTATTGGTGCCTTTCCGGTATTTGCTGTATGACGGAAATTTATACTGGACCGAGCAGGGTTACCGTTTTTCGTGGCGGGTAATGCTCATGGAGAAAGCCGGAACTGCGTTCTTTTATGTGCGTGAGAAAAGTACAGGTAAAGAAATGGAAGTGAGTAATTGCGATTACCTCACTCCCATGCAGGAAAAGATGATGGCCACGCAGCCCGACATGATGATCAATTATGCACATTTTTTAAAAGAAGAATTTCAAAACAGAGGAATTCAGGACCCTGAAATTCTGGTGGAATCTTACGTGACACTGAATGGAAAAGCCAGTCGCCTGATCGTGGATAAGTCTGTTGATTTAAGCAAGGAGAAAGATAATCTGAAGCCGAAAAAATGGATCATTCCAATTGAATAATAAATTGAAAAAGTGCTTATACATATGTTTCGCATTGTTTTGTTATACCTTCCTGGTATCACAGAACACTTATATGATTAAGGGAACCGTGTTTGCCGCCAGCGGTGTTGCTGCCAGAAATGCTACAGTGAACGCCGGTCAACAAAAAATAGAAACAGATGGAGCGGGAGCCTTTACTCTAAGTAACGTCAAAGAAGGAAATGTATCCATCAGTATCTTTTTACAAGGCTATAAAAACTACAATCAAAAAATGAAGTTGAGTTCAGATACAACCATACTGGTTCAATTGGATTCTTTAGGTAATAATTTAACGGAGGTTGTGATTGAAGCGGAGAAAGACAATTCGTTTGGTATTGGCAAACTGATGAATGTCGAAGGCACTTCCATTTATGCAGGAAAAAAGAGTGAGGTAATTTTATTGAATGATATCAATGCTAACCTTGCTACTAATAATTCACGACAAGTCTTTGCCAAGGTTGCGGGTATAAATATTTTTGAGAACGATGGTGCAGGAATACAGTTAGGAATAGGAGGAAGGGGACTCAATCCTAACCGTGTCTCCAATTTTAACACCCGTCAGAATGGCTACGACATCAGTGCCGATGCATTGGGTTATCCGGAAAGTTATTATACGCCTCCTACTGAAGCTTTGGATCGCATTGAAGTGATCCGTGGGGCAGCCAGCCTGCAATACGGAACGCAGTTTGGTGGCTTCATTAATTTTAAGTTTCGGAAACCACCAACAGATAAAAAGATTCAGCTGACTTCACGTCAAACCTACGGTTCCTTTGGATTGTTCAACAGCTTCAACAGCCTGGGCGGTACCATTAAGAAATTCTCTTATTATACTTTTTATCAGTACAAACAAGGTAACAGCTGGCGTCCTAACTCAGGTTTTAAAATGCATACCGCGCACGCCTCTTTGAATTACCAAATTACTTCCAGTATCAAAGTCACAGGCGAATATACTTACATGACATACCTGGCACAGCAACCGGGTGGGTTAACTGACAAGCAATTTGAAAAAGATCCTGCGCAAAGTATCCGCAACCGGAACTGGTTCAAGGTGAACTGGAACCTCGCATCTTTGTCACTGGATTGGAAGTTGACGCCAACCACACGCATCAACTGGATGAATTTTGGATTGTTAGCAGAACGCGTGACGGTTGGTTATTTAGGACAAATCAACCGTGCCGATCCTTTAGCAGAGCGGGATATCATGGGAGACCAGTATAAAAATTTTGGCTCAGAATTAAAATTATTGCAGCGTTATCAATTATTCAAACAAACTTCTACGTTCTTGATCGGAGGCCGTTATTACCAGGGTTACACGATTCGTAAACAAGGTCTGGGCGATACGACTTCCAAACCTCATTTTGAGTTCAATTATCCGGACAATCTGGAACACAGTGATTACACATTTCCAAGTCAGAACATTGCTGCGTTCTCTGAAAACATTTTTCAGTTAGGTTCCAAACTCAGCGTAACTCCCGGTGTGCGATTCGAATACATCAGTACGTCTGCAAATGGTTATTACAGAGAAACCAATCGGGACCTGGCAGGGAATGTTATATTAGATATGAGGCACCAGGAAGCACGTAACAGTACCCGTTCTTTTGTCTTAGGCGGAATCGGGGTACTGTACAAACCGGTAAGCAAAATAGAGCTATATGCTAACTTCAGCCAGAACTACCGTTCTATTAATTTTAACGACATGCGTGTAGTCAATCCGAATTCAAGGGTTGACCCCGATTTAAAAGATGAGACGGGTTATACCGCTGATGGAGGCGTTAGGATTACTCTAAAAAATTTGCTGTATGTTGATTTCAGCGTATATTATTTAAGGTACAACAATCGTATCGGTTCTGTTTTACAGGTGGATGAATCGACTTACGTTTTGTACCGTTACCGTACCAATATCTCTGACAGTCGCAATATGGGGGCTGAATGTTTTGCGGAGCTGGACATGATTCGGTTATTCAACAGCCAAGCGAAACATAAACTGAGTCTTTTTGTGAATGCTTCATACACGGATGCGCGATACATCAGCAGCCAGGAAAGTGGCTTCAATAATAAACTGGTGGAGCTTGTGCCTCAAACTATTTTACGATCCGGCTTAACATACAAATACAAACAGTTCAGTACAACAGTACAGGGTTCCTATACCGCAGAACAGTTTGCGGATGCGAGTAATTCGAAATTCAGTACCAATGCTATTACGGGAATTATTCCTGCTTATACCATTTGTGATTTTTCAGCACAGTACACTTATAAGATGTTCAATCTTTCAGCAGGCATCAATAATTTTCTTGATGAAGTTTATTTCACACGCCGCGCTGAAGGATATCCGGGCCCGGGTATTTTGCCTTCTGATCCAAGGAATTTTTATGTAACCTTGCAATTAAAGTTGTAAAGTAACCACGAACCCAGGCAATTCAAAACCATGGAATAACCATTTTATTTCCTCATTGAACTATTTATTCCGGGAGTTAGTTCTGAAGCCGATATTTTTAAAATAAAATAATGCTTTCTCCAAAATCAATCACTTTATGAATCCTTGCATGTTATCCTGATGGCAAAACTAAAGAGAACATTAGGGCTTTTTGAATGCATCTTTTTTGGAGTAGGGTCCATTTTAGGTGCAGGAGTCTATGCTCTGGTTGGTAAGGTCGCTGAATGGTCAGGTACGTATGTTTGGCTTGCGTTTTTAATTGCTTCTCTCACTGCGTTCTGTTCGGCTTTTTCCTATGCAGAACTAAGTGCCGCCTTTCCAAAGGCGGGTGGAGAATATGAATATGCTAAAAAAGCTTTCGGGAAAAATATGGGTGCCTTGTTGGGTTTCATTATTTCACTGAATGGTATTGTGAGCGGGGCAGCAGTTTCAATTGGTTTTGCAGGCTATCTGTCAAGCCTCGTTCCTGTAGGCACATTGATCGCATCCTTAGGAATTATCCTGCTGATTTTTTTAGTGAATGTGTCTGGTATCCGGGAATCTTCCGTTGTTAATACCATTTTGACGTTTATTGAGATCGGTGGATTATTGTTTGTGATGTATGCCGCTTTTCCATCTATAGGTAAAGTGAATTATACTGAATTTGCATCTGAAGGAATCAACGGATTATTCATGGCCTCTGCTTTAGCGTTTTTTGCTTTTATTGGTTTTGAAGATATTGTGAAACTGGCTGAAGAAACCAATCATCCGGAAAAAAATATTCCTAGGGCATTGTTAGGCGCCAGCATCATTGTAGTACTGGTTTACACCTTCATAGCTATTTGTGCAGTCAGTGTTTTATCGGTGGAAGAACTGGCTAAATCTGATAAACCGCTGGCGGATATTGTCAATATTCGATTTGGAAGAACAGGGGTTATCATTATTTCTATCATTGCATTGTTCTCTACTTCCAATACTATCCTGTCGAACATGCTGGGAAGTTCCCGTGTGATATTTTCGATGGCTACTGAATTGAAAATCCTGAAACGCTTTTCTACTGTTTCTTCCAAACAAAAGACTCCGGTTGCGGCTTTAGTTTTAATCCTTGCTGTGATGCTGGCTTTTGCGCTGATAGGAAATATTGAAACGATTGCGCGCATTGCTACCTTTTTTATTTTCATCACCTTTATTGTGGTCAACCTATCCGTCATCGTGTTAAGGGTGAAGCAAAAGAATATGAGCCGGCCATATCGTATTCCGTTAAATGTTAAGAATGTCCCCGTGATAAGCCTGTTGGGTATAGTATTAACTTTTATATTATTGGGATACAATATTTATGGCCTGGTAAAAATTTCCTGAGATTATAATCATACATTTAATATTCATTTATGTCGCAAATAGATAAGCCCTTATTAAAAAACCTGCGGGAGGAGATTACGGAACTTCCGGTTCATCAGGCGATACGTTTAAAAGAATACATTAATGAGGTAGTCAAAGCCTTCAATTATAAAGACCTCAAAGTCCATGGTCATTTAAATGAATTATTGCTCACCATAAATACGGAACAGCTGCCTGATCCTGAAAATTTTAATGACATCCGGAACAAACTGGTTTATTTAATAGATACTATTATCAGTGACTATTAATTCCGGTAAACGCTTAACAAATATTCCCAGACTCTCCGTTCCTGAGCTTTTTAGATGATTTTTATGAAGAGTCGCTACATCAGAATGTTCTTTCCTGGCATAATTCTACTAAAACTCCATTGGTGCTTTTGGGATGTAAAAAAAAGATCAGTTTGTTATCAGCACCCTTCTTGGGTTCCTTATTCAGTACTTCAAATCCTTCCGATTTTAAACGATCCATTTCTTTGTAAATGTCATCCACCTCATATGCAATGTGATGAATTCCTTCACCTTTTTTATCAATAAATTTCGCAATAGCGCTTTCGGGATTCGTAGCTTCTAATAGCTCAATTTTGGTTTCTCCCAGCATAAAAAAAGAAGTACTCACGCCTTCGCTTTCTACGCCTTCCACCTTGTAATGCTCCTTTCCGAAGAGTTTTTTGAATAATTCGTTGGAGTTATTCAGGCTTTTAACGGCAATCCCAATGTGTTCAATTTTCTTAATCATAGCGCTATTTTGGCCAAAAATAACAGTTTTCCCTGAATTTGCTTAAAACTAATAAATCCGTATATTTGTACCCTAAATTTATTACAATGACACAAGCATTAATCTTAGGTATGTTAGGCGGACTTGGAGCACCGGAAATCATCATTATTTTGGTAATCGTTTTATTATTATTCGGAGGTAAAAAAATTCCGGAATTAATGAAAGGTTTAGGTAAAGGGATGAAAGAATTTAAGGATGCCAAAGATGGCGCTTCTGAATCGACTGACGTAGATAAAAAATAATATTTATTGAACTCATTTTTAAAAGCGTCATTCTTATCGATTGGCGCTTTTATTATTTAATATATAAACTGTGTATACATTTACAACTATAAAAAATCTGGAAGCCGATTTGTTAGCAGGCAAAACTACCTGCGCTCAGTTAGTGGAAGAATCAATTAAGGTCATTGAAGAAAAGAAACACCTGAATGCATTTTTAGAAGTATTCAAGGATTCTGCTTTGGCGCAGGCTAAACTGGTAGATGAAAAAATCAAATCGAAAACAGCTGGCAAACTAGCCGGTGTGATTATTGGTTTAAAAGATAATATTTGCTACAAAGGGCATAAGGTTTCCTGTTCTTCAAAAATTCTCGAGGGTTTTGAATCCCTATACTCCTCCACAGTGGTTGAGCGTTTATTGGCAGAGGATGCCATTATCATAGGGCGTTTAAACTGTGATGAATTTGCAATGGGAAGTAGTAACGAAAATTCTGCCTACGGAAAAGTATTGAATCCCCTGAACGAAAAAATGGTTCCCGGTGGTTCTTCCGGTGGTTCAGCTGTTGCAGTTGCTGCTAATTTATGTCATGTAACTCTTGGCTCTGATACGGGTGGTTCCATTCGCCAGCCAGCATCTTTTACAGGAACCGTTGGATTGAAACCAACCTATGGAAGAATTTCCCGTTGGGGCTTAGTGGCATATGCCTCCTCTTTCGATCAGATCGGGCCAATTACTAAAACTGTAGAAGACGCAGCCTTGTTGCTGGAGATTATGGCAGGTAAAGATGAGTATGATACAACGGCCTCTCAAAAAGAAGTGGGGCAGTACTCAAATTCATTAAAAGAGACGAAAAAATTTAAGATTGCTTATTTAAAAGAATGTGTGGAATCTAACGGTTTGGATCCTGAAGTAAAAAAACAAACCATTGCATCTTTGGATAAATTAAAAGCCAATGGGCATGAAGTCGCGGCAGTTGATTTTCCTTACCTGGATTTTTTAGTGCCAACGTATTATGTGTTGACTACGGCAGAAGCTTCATCTAACCTGTCCCGTTATGACGGCGTTCACTTTGGGTATAGAAGCCCGAATGCAACAGATCTGGAGAGTACTTATAAAAAGACGCGCAGTGAAGGTTTCGGGAAAGAAGTAAAACGTAGGATCATGTTAGGAACCTTTGTATTAAGCGCCGGTTATTATGACGCTTACTATAGTAAAGCTCAAAAAGTAAGGAAAAAGATTCGTGAAAAAACGCGTGAGATTTTATCAAACCATGATTTCATTGTCACACCTTCAACACCGGGAACAGCCTTTGAGTTTGGAAAGAATAGTGAAGACCCGATCAAAATGTACCTGGAAGATATTTTCACCGTTCAGGCAAACATTGTTGGTTGCCCTGCCATCTCTGTTCCTAATGGTATGCACAGCAATGGATTGCCAATTGGTTTACAAATCATGGGGCGTGATTTTGAAGAAGGAAATTTATTGAACTTAGCAAATCAGATTTAAAAACTTATAACATTATTTTAGTCATGCTGAACTTGATTCAGCATCTCACAAATTAAAAACTAAAACCCTCTGCGATCATTGCGGTATTATCTGCGGAACTCTGCGAGAAAAACAAAACAAAATGGAAATTACAGTAGACAGCGTCATCAGCGCTTTAAAATATGTAGATGATCCGGATCTTAAAAAAGATTTAGTGACTCTTGGAATGATTAAGGATGTGGTTGTGAATGGAAAAAACGTTTCTTTCACCGTAGTATTAACCACGCCGGCGTGCCCGATGAAAGACATGATTCATAATGCCTGCATTAATGCCATTAAGCATTACGTCGATAAAGAAGCGGTAGTAAATGTAAATATGACCGCTAATGTCACATCCACAAGAGACAAAGATCTGGGTACACTTTCAAAAGTCAGGAATATCATTGCAGTGGCATCGGGCAAAGGTGGAGTAGGGAAGTCTACTATATCTGCAAACCTGGCAGTGGCTTTAGCGAAACAAGGTGCAAAAGTGGGATTGGTAGATGCGGATATATACGGTCCGTCACAAACGATCATGTTTGATGTGCAGAATGATATGCCCGGTAAAGGTGAGCATGAAGGCAAACCAAAAATGAAACCGGTAGAAAGTTATGGTGTGAAGTTGAACTCCGTTGGTTTTTTAGCTGGGCCTGACCAGGTAATTGCATTACGTGGACCAATGGCCTCCAAAGCGTTAACCCAATTATTTACTGATACAGCCTGGGGCGAACTGGATTATTTAATCGTGGATCTTCCTCCGGGAACAGGTGATATTCAAATTACGTTATGCAGTACTATTCCCATTACCGGAGCAGTGATCGTGAGTACGCCGCAGCAGGTTGCTTTGGCAGATGCCCGCAAGGGTATTGCTTTATTTAAATTGCCAGCGTTAAATGTTCCTGTATTGGGTATCGTGGAGAACATGGCTTATTTTACGCCGGAAGAATTACCGGAAAATAAGTATTATATTTTTGGAAGAGATGGAGCGAAGAATTTAGCTACAGAGTTAGATCTTCCTCTATTAGGACAAATTCCATTGGTACAAAGTATCCGTGAGTCAGGAGACGCCGGACGCCCTGCCATATTACAGGAAACAACACCACAGGCTTTAGCCTTCAGGGAAATGGCACAAAATGTGGCACAACAGGTTGCTATTTTGAATGCTAATAAAATGAAGGAGCAACCGGCTTCTGTTTAATTTTAAGTTTTGAAATTATGCAGGTATTTAAATTTGGTGGAGCATCGGTTAAGGATGCGGAAGGTGTTAAGAATGTTGCTGAAGTTTTAAAACAATTTCAGGGCTCAAAGATCTGCGTCGTTGTTTCTGCCATGGGTAAAACAACCAATAGCCTGGAGCGCTTGACTAAAGCATATTTTTATAAAGCAGAGGATGCGGAATCCCTTTTGGAAGGAATAAAGAAGTATCATTTCGACATCTGTAAACAGCTCTTTACTTTACCATCACATCCCATTTATACCGAATTGGAAAACACTTTCGTTGAATTGCATTGGGCCATTGAAGACGAACCCACCCAGGGATTTGATTTTGAGTATGACCAGATTGTAAGCATGGGAGAAATTATTTCAACAAAAATAGTTTCAGCCTATCTCAATGATGCAGGTATTAAAAATAAATGGATGGATGTGAGAAGCCTCATTCAAACAGATAATACCTATCGCGAGGGAAAAGTGGATTTCGACTTAACCGAAACCCTTGTCAATAAAGAATTAACTCCTGTTTTTGACACCCATGATATTATGGTAACACAGGGATTCATTGGCGGAACTTCGGAGAACTTCACTACGACATTGGGCAGGGAAGGGTCTGATTACACAGCCTCCATTTTAGCCTATTGTTTAACTGCCAGTAATGTCACGATCTGGAAAGATGTACCTGGTGTTTTGAATGCAGATCCCAAATGGTTTGCCCGTACAAAAAAAATTGATGAGCTTTCTTATCATGATGCAATTGAGTTAACGTATTACGGAGCAACGGTGATTCACCCCAAAACCATTAAGCCGTTACAGAATAAAAACATCCCTCTCTATGTCAAATCGTTTTTAGAGCCAAAAGGTGAAGGAACGGTGATTAGAGACGGAGAGAAGCGCTTAAATATTCCTTCTTATATTTTCAAAGTAGATCAGGTATTAGTATCGATTCAACCCAAAGATTTTTCATTCATTGCTGAAGATAACCTGAGCGACATTTTTGAATTGTTTTCAAAACATGCCATTAAAATCAACTTAATGCAATTATCTGCCATTAGCTTTTCTGTATGCTGCGATCACGACGCGGACAAAATAAAAACACTGGTTGAGGAGCTGCAGGAGCAATTTAAAGTATTATATAATTCAGGTCTGGAGTTAATGACCGTTCGTTATTATACGCAGGACACAATTGATACATTAACTGCCAACAAAATTATATTGTTGGAACAACGCAGCCGGTTTACTGTTCAGATGGTAATGAAGAATGAAATCGCCGAGTAGATATTCTGTCACCCTGAACTTGTTTCAGGGTCTCATGAGATGCTGAAATTAGTTCAGCATGACTACTTACTATTTAAGTCCCGCCTCTAACTCCTGTATTGTTTTATAGCCTGAATTGATAAAAACTCCCTCTATACTGTTCAGGTTATTAAGGTCTGACAAGGGGTTAGCTCCCAGAAGAATAAGATTTGCTTCTTTTCCTTTCTCAACAGATCCATTATTTTCTTTGTTGATATACATAGCGGCATTGATGGTTGCCATGCGTAAAATCTGGTAATTCGTCAAACCGGCATTGACATGATGTTTCATTTCTTCCTGTATCGCAAAACCAGGAACGGCATAGGCACCTCCGGCATCCGGACCGATTAATAAGGGTGCACCACTCTTTGTTAAACTTACTAAGATTTTATTTTTCACCAATCGGTATTTAGTATAATAGTCCCGTTGTTCTTTTAATTTTTTTTCTCCGATTTTTGCCTGATCCTCGGTGATTTCTTTATCCCACCTGGCGATGATACTGTCATGCATATATTGCAAACCATTTCGTTTTTTCAGAGTCGAAATATCCTGCATGTTATAACCGATTTCAAAATAATCTTCTGTGGCGCAATTATAAACTTTGTTTTTTGCTGTTAATTTGATCAATTCGCCTACATAACTTTCACCTTTTTTTAAATTTTCAGCATAACCGGTTAAATGTTCAATAGAATTGTAACCTGATTTTAGTAACGTTTCCATTGATATATTACTTAATCCATGTCCGCAAAATGTGAACTGATATGACCTGCAGGCATCTGCTAAGTTTAAAAAGGAAGCCGAATCTTTTATACTGAGTACTTTGAGGAAATTGAAGCCGGAGCTTTTACTAACGACAACAATACTATCTGCTGTTTTCTTATCGATACTAAGGTCTTTTGTAATTGGCGGAGATGATAAGTACAAATGAAGTTGTGGCAATGCGTTATCTACTTTTATTTTTAAATGTTCAAGGTCTCCTCTCATGGAGCGGATAGAAGTTACACCTGCCAATAAATTCAAAGTAAAATAATTTTTGAGGTCTTTGTACGGAGGAAAATGTGCGTGCATATCTGCCATGCCTGGCATTAAGAACTTATTGGTACCATCAATAACTTTTGCTTTGGTCTTAAGCTTTGAATTGTTTGAATTGTCGGGTCCAATCCAAACAACAGTGTTGTTGGTTATAATGACGATCTGATTTTTAAGCAGCGTATCTTTGGTGATGGGAATGACATTTACATGCCTTATAATAAAGCCGGCGTTTACAGCCAGTTTTTCAACCTGTGCAGCGGCCGGCTGCTTAAATAAAAGAATTGCCAGTAAAAATAGTGATCTCATGCTTTTAAGTATTTTGCTAAAATAGAGTTAAACATCTGGTTATCGGATCGATGCTCGTTAAATATTTGTAAACTATTTAAGGAAATTCTTCTTAAATTTATCGTTGATGGCTTCAGTAAGTGAAAATATAGGTGCTCCACCGGGAACGTTATTTTATAACGGAGAGGTTAGAACCGATCGGATTAAAATTACACTGATAGAGTATAATGAAACTGATTTTTTTGAAGAGGAGTTCTACGATTTGTCGGACTGCCTATCGTTTGTAAAACCCAACATGGTCAAATGGATCAACGTGGAAGGTTTGCACCGAACGGATCTGGTGGAAGAAATTGGCAGAATTTACAATATACATCCCTTAACAATGGAGGATATAGTGCACGTTGATCAACGCCCAAAATTTGAAGATTACGAACACTATGTGGTAGCGATCATGAAAATGATCAGTTACGACAGTAAAGTGAACGCTGAACAGTTGGCGATTATTTTATGTGAAAATACTGTTATTTCTTTTCAGGAACCACATAACGGCGATGCCTTTGATATCATCAGAGCTCGTCTGCGCCAGAGTAAAGGCAGAGTGAGAAAACTGGGACCGGACTACCTGGCGTATGCGTTGATGGATGCGGTAGTGGATTGTTATTTTATGGCCATCGAAATGATCGGAGATAAAATCGAAGAAATTGAGGAAGACATCATCGATGCCTCTGATAAAAAGTCTCTGTTACAATTGTACCATTTAAAACGGGAAATGATTTATTTGCGCAAACAAGTATGGCCGATGCGGGATATGATTAATAACATGATTCGTTCTGAAACAACTTTAATTAATTCTACCAGTGATATTTATTTACGTGATTTAAGTGATCATGTGACCCGAATCATTGATACTGTGGAAACATACCGTGATTTATTGTCAGGTATCATGGATATTTATTTAAGTACCAATGCCAATAAAATGAATGAGGTGATGAAAGTATTAACGATTATGTCGTCGATCTTTATTCCGGTTACATTTATTGCGGGTGTTTACGGAATGAACTTTGATAACATGCCTGAGTTGCATACCCGTAATGGTTATTTCATTACCTGGGGTGTCATGCTTACGATCATCTTTGGTTTGATGATCTATTTCAAACGAAAAAAATGGATGTAGTTTAACTCAGGTTATAATAGATTCTTAGCCCCACTCCATGCTGTAGTTTAAAAGAGGGATTATAGCCCAATCCAATCCTGTCGTAGGAAGGATTATAGAGGAGCTGAATGGTATATCTTGGATTAAACGTTAAATGAAAACCGATTCCTCCCACAGCACCAATGCCGGCGCCAATTAAATATTTAACACTGTAAAAGCTGTAGGGCGGTTGATTGTAAACCGTCATCAGATCGATGGTGAAATTATTTGAACCGCCATTCAGGTCGCTGTTTAAAATAGCCTGATTTTTTTGAGCTTTCGAAAGGATAATGTTTAGACCACCTTCCACCATAAAATTTAGTTTCTCGTTGTTTCCTAAAATTCTCTGGTAGCCTAACTGAAACATTAAGCGTTGTTCAGCCCCGGTAATAATGAATTCATTAATTTTTGCCTGGCTTTGGAACCCATTGTTGGGTGTAGTTGAACTGATAGTGAATTTGCCATTCACAACTAATTTAGACGCGTTGATGTTTAAAAGAATACCGGCTTTTTTGTGAATCTGGTATCGGGCATTTAATCCAACCGCGAAGGTCGTTGTATAGCGTAAATTAATAGGCATTCCCTGTTCATTAAAATACCAGTCCCCGTGATTGACATTCAGCAACTGGGCAATGTAGTCAATGCCACCATTCGCGCCTCCATAAACATTTACGATCTGGTTGTATAGAATACTATTGGAAAAAGTGTTTCTTTGACCGTTTTCATCAAAGCCATAACCGTCGTAAATATAGGCTGTACTGCGGTTTGCCCAGAAAGCACCAATATATAGCCCGGCATGAAACCCTTTCTCACTGTACACATAATGAATCCTGTTTGTATCACTTAATTCGTTTTCATCATCCTGTGCGTTACTTTTCAGGCTAATGGCACAAAAAAAATATAATAGTAGCAGCGTACTTTTCAATGGAAAATTCATATTCAAAAATAGGCTTAATTATTTATTTTTTGGGAGAATATTTAAAATTAGCGGATGATTAAGTAGCAAATGCTCGCGTTATTATTGGGCCTCGCGCATAATGGACAAATACCTCCCAAAAAACCTTTCGAAAACAAAAAAACATCGTTGATTTAATTCATCGGGAATAAATGATCGTTTTTCGGAAATCATACCTGTGTAATTTATTGGTTTTCAATATGTTAATTATATTTTGAAATTTTTTACAAGAATAATGCTTACACTTTCGTTGGCCCAGAGGCAATAATTTTGACTTATCGCAGTATTAATAAATTGTGAATAGTTAGACTTCATCCTGTAACAGGTAACTTTACTAATTAGTTAACTTCGGGCAAAAATAGATATAACATGTTTCAGGAACTAAGTGAACAAGAAGAATTACGAAGAGAGAAATTAGCAGAGCTAAAAAAATTAGGTATTGATCCATATCCTGCAGAGGAATTTAAAGTGAATGTGACAGCTCTTGATATCAAGGAGAACTATGAGCGTGATAAGCTGAATTATAAAGATATTAAATTTGCAGGACGTATTATGAGCGTCCGAGATATGGGTAAAGCGGCTTTTGCAGTATTGCAGGATAGTACGGAGCGTATTCAGATTTATGTTCGTCGTGATGATATTTGCCCGAATGAAGATGATAAATTATTGTATGATGTTGTTTGGAAAAAACTGATAGATCTTGGGGACATTATTGGTATTGAAGGTTATGTGTTCACGACTAAAACCGGTGAAACATCAATCCATGTGACTACATTAAAATTATTGAGCAAATCTTTGAAGCCTTTACCCGTTGTTAAAACAGATGCAGACGGAAATGCTTTTGATGAAGTGACAGATCCTGAGTTCCGTTACCGCCAGCGCTATGTTGACCTGATTATTAATCCGGCAGTTAAAAAAACATTTGCGCAACGCACAAAAATCATTTCTTCCATTCGTAATTTTTTAAATGACAATGGCGCTCTGGAAGTAGATACGCCGGTATTACAATCGATTCCCGGTGGAGCAGCGGCACGCCCTTTTTTAACACACCACAATGCACTTGATATGCCTTTGTATTTGCGTATTGCGAATGAATTATATTTAAAACGTTTGATCGTTGGTGGCTTTGACTGGGTTTATGAATTCAGTCGTAACTTTCGTAATGAAGGGATGGACAGAACTCATAATCCTGAATTTACGGTATTGGAATTTTACGTGGCTTACCGTGATTATTTCTGGATGATGGATACTACCGAAAAATTGCTGGAAAAAATAGCGATGGATTTGCACGGAACGACTGAATTGACCGTTGGCGACAAGACTATTAATTTTGCTCCGCCATTTAAACGTATTACTATTATGGATGCCATTAAAGAGAATACCGGCATTGATGTAAGTAAAATGGATGAAGCAGGTTTAAGGACAGTGTGCAAGCAATTACATATTGAAATTGACGAATCCATGGGTAAGGCAAAATTGATTGATACCCTTTTTGGAGAGAAATGCGAAGGCAATTATATTCAACCTACGTTCATAACGGATTATCCCGTAGAAATGAGTCCGCTCACTAAAAAACACAGAACTGAAGAAGGGCTGGTAGAACGCTTTGAATTAATGATCAATGGAAAAGAAATTGCTAACGCGTATTCAGAATTAAATGACCCGATCGATCAGCGTGAGCGTTTTGAAGAGCAGGTGAAATTAATGGAGCGTGGAGATGATGAAGCGATGTTTATTGATTACGATTTTTTACGTGCACTGGAGTATGGTATGCCGCCAACAGCAGGAATTGGTTTTGGAATTGACCGTCTCTGTATGTTGTTAACGAATCAGCCATCTATCCAGGATGTTCTTTTGTTTCCGCAAATGCGTCCCGAGCGTAAGGTGGAGGAAGAAGAAGCCGAAGCACATTCATAGTAGTCAATGAACAAGAATTAAATGTGTCCTGAATACAAAACGTCACAAAAGACATAGAAAAATAAATATGCGTCAGATATTTTATTATAGTTTGTTGGTTATTGCACTTGGATTTTTTTCCTGTCAGCAAGAGCCTGCAGTGGTGAAAGAAAAAAAACCACGAATATTTCCGGAATACAGTGAAGCTCTTGATGAGATCATTCGTTCGAAGGAAGGAGTGATCAGAGGTATCGATTTAAATAGCCCTGCTTCTGTCATTACCAAAACCGAAACCAAACAGCCTTCGGAAGTAGATCATGATTACCTGTATTTCGAGTATGCGATTGATAGTATCACCAGCTATTCGGTGGCTTACAATTTAAAGAATGACAGTTTGGATGAAGTTGATGTGGAGATCAATTGCAACGATGTGGATCTAAGCGCCAGGTTATTTACAGACCTGAAAACCTATTACGAAAAAAAATTACCTAACCCGACTGAAGACAAGGGATTTGTAGTTTATAATTGTTTTGAAGGACAAAGAAAACCGTTTGTGGTTTCTTTAACGGATAACAGTACGCCTAATAAGGGGATTATTAACCTGGTTATTTACAGGGATAAATAAATTTTAGTATTGATACAGCAGCTTAGTGATCCTGATCGTTTTGTTATTTGGATCGCGGATGATGTAGGAGTTTACTCTGTTATAAGTATCCGTCACATAGCTGATTTCTTTTAAGAGTACCCCGTTTTTAAATTGTTTTTCTGTAAACAGGCAATCCTTTGTATCATATTCATAAGTTCTCACATGTTCTTCGTCCCCGTTACTATTGCTTTTATACGTGGCTTTCGTCAGTTGCCCTTTTGCGTTGTATGTAAATGTGCTGTTTTGTGTAATCCAGGCCACTGTATATTGCTCGTTGATACTGATCGTTTTTTTTGCGTCGTTTAATGTATAGATGATTTCCTTATAAGGCCGGCCTTCATCATTCATGCAGGTTTTTTTAAATTGGTTCTTACCTGTGACCTGGTAAGAATAACTTTCAGCACTGATCAGGTATTGTCCTCCTAACCTGAATTCAGATTTATTTTCTGACACATTGGTTTCTTTATAACGCTTTTCTTTTTCTACTTTTTCATCAATAGTATAATCGTAATAATAGCTTTCATAGTAGGAGCCATCATTGTAACGCTTTAGTTTTAAAAGATTGTCTTCATTGTAAAAGTAGTTTGTTGACACGGTATCATATACATATTCATTTTTCGTGTAGGAATGCCCGTTACTGACTAATTTGCGTTTATGATATTTTGGGCCTGTGTGGAATTCTTTCTGGATCACTTTGATAATTGAGGTATAATAAAAACGGGTAATCAGGCCTGCTTTATTAAACTCATAATAATTGAGCAGTCCTTTGTCTTCTGCAACCTGCAAGTCCTTTTTGTCAATAATGTCAAAAGTGATGGATTTTATTTTTTGTGTTTTGATGTATTCCGTGTTAAAAGGCAGTTGGCTTTCAAAAGCAGTTTCTGCTTTGGGAAGAAGCGTTTGACTTAACGCCGTCGACGGTAGAGTTGTAAGAAAGAATAAAAACAGGAAGGAAGTAATAAAATAGATAGCAAACTGAGTGGAGCCAAAATCCTTTTTGAAATAATTTATTTTATGTAGTACCTTTTTCAATTTGTGATAATGCTTCCTCTTCAGATTCTGTCGGTAATAAACAACTATTGTTTTTACACACATAAAAGGTGGTTTTTCCTTCTACAAGCCTGTTTTTTAGCAACGGCAGTTCTGACTCTTTTTCGCTTAAAGCAAATATCACATTTGGAGGCGTTTGTTTGTAAAGCTTCTGCATTTTTTCATTAACAGTTTTACCAACAATCACTACTTCAGTTTGGGGTTTTAAAAATTGTAACAAGAGGATGGCCCAGTTGCTATATCCGGGGCCATAGCTTTCAATTTCCTGGATCACAGATCCCAGTAGTTTTTCCGCAATCTTGCGGAATTCGCTCTGATCAAAATAGATGGATAAGATTCGCAGATTAATTGCCATTTGCGAGCTTGAAGCCGGGATGACATTATCGCTCCATTCAGCTCTTCGAACCACCAGTTTTTCTTCAGACGCATCTGTAAAGAAAAAAGTATGCTGCGTTTCATCGTAAAAATTTTGCAAGGTATAGTCCGCTAACTCTTTTGCTTTGTAAAGCCAGGATTCAGTCGCTGTAATCGTATAAACTCCAATAAAAGCATCAATAACAAAAGCGTAATCTTCCAGGAAGCCTGAGATTGAGGTCTTCTCATTTACAACCCTTAGTATTTTTCCATTCTCCCGGCAATAGTTGGTCAGAAGAAATTCAGCATTGCCCAATGCTAAATCTTTGAATTTTTCATCATCAAATACAAGGTAAGCTTCAGTCAGGGCTTTACACATCAGGCCATTCCAGGAGGCTAACACCTTATTGTCAAGACCAGGTCTTATCCTTTGATCGCGAACATTCAATAGAGTTTTTTTGCATGCATCTATTTTAAACTGGAGTTCATGAACCATTAACCCATGTTTAAACGCGATAACAGAATCATCAGTATCACGCATCAGGATATAATTTTCATCCTCCCAGTATCCAACATCGTTCACACAATAATAATCTGAGAATATTTCAAAATCGGTTCCTAGTAAATGTTGCAGTTCGTCTTTTTGCCACACATAATATTTCCCTTCAATGCCTTCGCTGTCGGCATCTAAAGCGGAATAAAATCCGAATTCAGAATTCATTAATTCACGCTCTACAAAATGTATCGTTTCATAAACTACTTTTTTGTAAAGCTCATTTTGTGTTTGTTTATAGGCCTGGGTGTACAAGCTAATGAGTTGTGCATTATCGTAAAGCATTTTTTCAAAATGCGGAACTTTCCACAACATATCAGTGCTATACCTTGCAAACCCACCGTCTAAATGATCATAAATACCACCCCAAGCCATTTTGGTCAATGTCAGGTCTATTTGTTTTTTGAGGTTAAGATCATTCTCATAGAATGAATAATGTAACAGAAACAGGTAGTTATTAGGCAGAGGAAATTTTGGGGCTTTATTGGGTCCACCCATTGTGATATCAAACGCCTGCCTCCATTTATTGACTGATTTGTAAAGCGTATCTGCAGTAAATGGTTCTTCTGCATTCGCTTTCGGAATTTCCAGTTGTTCCAGTCCATTGGTTAAATGCACCGCATATTCATACACTTTATCCGGATCTTTTTTATAAAGATCGGCAAGGTTATCCAACACATTTACCCATTGCTGTTTAGGAAAATAAGTACCTCCATAAATGGGCCTTCCGTCTGGTAGGGCAAAACAATTTAACGGCCAGCCCCCTTGTCCTGTCATCAATTGAACGGCACCCATATACACCATATCAATATCAGGACGCTCTTCACGGTCTACTTTTATATTAATGAAATGCTTATTCATGATCTCCGCCACCTTTTCGTCTTCAAAACTTTCATGCTCCATTACGTGACACCAGTGACAAGCACTGTATCCAATACTGATGAGGATCAGTTTGTTTTCCTTTTTGGCAAGCTCGAGTGTTTCATCATTCCAGGCATACCAATTCACGGGGTTATTAGCATGTTGTAATAAATAAGGACTGCTCTCTTTGATCAGATTATTAGGCATGACTTTTATATTTAGGGTAAGGAATAAATGCGAATATACGAATCCATGCAGGCAGAATGTTGCATGCAATTCGCATATTACTATACCTGATTATATTTTCCCTAGCCTAAAAACGGATTATTCATTCTTTCGAAGCCAATGGTAGTAGCCATTCCGTGTCCGCTGTACACTTTCATGTGATCACCTAAAGGCATTAATTTTTCTTTGATTGATCTGATGAGTGTTTCGTGGTTACCCATAGGAAGGTCTGAACGCCCAATGCTACCATAAAACAACACGTCTCCACCAATTATAAAAGCGTCTTCCTTATTATAAAAAGATAAACTACCGGGCGAATGTCCGGGAGTGTGTAGCGTTTTTAATGTGGAATTTCCAAATGAAATCGTGTCACCTTCATTGATAAATGATTTGGGCATCGGACTTTGTTCTGCAGGAATACCATAAATGCTGGCTGTGGCCGAATGCTTTTCAATAAAATACACATCGTCTTTATGAACTTCCGGCAGTAAGCCGTATGTATCCAATATATATTTGTTACCACTGATATGATCCACATGCCCATGTGTTAAGATCAAACGTTTTGGAATCAATAGATTCTGACTTATAAAATCACTTAGCTTTTTGTTTTCAGTTGCATTACTGTTTCCCGGGTCAAGAATGATGCATTCCTTAGTGTCATCCCACAATACATAAGTGTTTTCCTGAAAGGGCCCGAAGGTGAAAAAGTGTAAGTTTATCATGGTACTTTATATGATATTTTTGCTAAATTTAGGGCTTATTATCCAATTTAATGAGGCGTATTCTTCCTTTATTTTTGCTTGTGTTATGTATTAAATCTGCATGCGCTCAATTCTATTATGGATCGCAGCTTGAATTTGGTAAAAACCGCATGCAATACCAGTCGTTTAACTGGACCTATTTTGATTTCGAACGTTTCAGGGTTTATTTATATGAAGGTGGCCAGGAAATTGCCCGTTACGCTGCCACTTCAGTTGACCGTCAATTACCGGTTATGGAAAAGCGATTGGATTATCAGTTAGATGATAAGATCGATGTAATTGTTTACAATAATCAGAATGATTTTAAGCAGAGCAATATTGGTTTAGCCGGAGAAGAGAATGGTAACATTGGTGGAGTAACACGTATCATTGGTGATAAGATCTTTATTTATTTTACCGGATCTCATGCTGATCTTGACAGACAAATCCGGGCGGCCCTCGCAGAACTGATGATTGACCAAATGATGTATGGAGGTAGGACAAGAGACGTTGTCAGAAATTCAACATTGTTAACGTTGCCGGATTGGTTTAAAAATGGATTGATCGCGTATATATCTGAAGGATGGAATTCATCAATTGATAACCGTGTCATGGACGCGATCCAGAACGATCGTTTTCTAAAGTTTAACCAACTGACAGGTAAGGAAGCAACGATGGCAGGGCATGCGATGTGGTATTATGTGGCAGAAGAATACGGTGAAGCGATTATTCCAAATTTACTGTACATGACTAAGGTAAGCCGGAATCCTAATAATGCATTTTTATATGTTTTGGGTTTATCAGTTCAAAACATGACCAGCGAGTTTACAAACAAAATGGCGAAACGTTATTTTGATTACAGAGATAGCACCCGGAAAAATCCTGTGACCGAATCTGTTCTTAAAAAGCAAAAGAAGGCGAGGCATTATTATCAGTTAAAGGTGAGTCCGGATGGACAAAAAATCAGCTATGCAACCAGTGAGTTGGGACAGTATAAAGTGTGGGTGAATACGATAGGAGAAAAAAAGAGTAAACGCCTGATCAAATTGAATCCAAAACTGGAGCGTATGGAGGATAACTCTTATCCTTTGATTGCCTGGCATCCAAACAATACTATTGTTTCAATGATTTATGAGCGTAAGAATGTATTAAAGCTTCATACTTATGATACGGAAACAAAAGAAACCAGTAAGAGAAATGTGACCGGGTTTGAAAAAGTAAACAGCTATTCTTTTTCTCATGATGGTAAGCGAATTATAATGAGCGCCGTGAAGAAAGGAAAAGGACAGTCCGACATTTTTATTTTCACTTTAAATTCCGGAGGCGTCGAGCAGATTACAAATGATTCATGGGATGATAATAACCCGGTATTTGTAGAAAATTCAAAAGGTGTTTTGTTTGAGTCCAACAGAACGCATGATACGATCCGCGCTAATGAGGATGCAAAATTGTATTTGAAGTTTTCAAAGAACAACGATGTGTTCTATTATAATGCCATTACTAAATCCAATGTATTATACAGGGTTACCAATACTCCAAATGTGAACGAAACCATGGCCCAGGAGTACAATAAGGGTGTGATTTCTTTTTTAGGTGAGTTCAATGGCATTTATAACCGCTATGTTGGTGTATTAGACAGTTCAATCGCCTTCGTGGATACAACCGAACACTACCGTTATTTTTATAATTCAAGACCCATTACAAATTACCAGAAAAATATACAGGAGCATCATATCAATTCGCGTTTTACAAAATATGCCGAAATCATTATTGATAATTTCAAGGAAAAATTATTGGTATCATCTTTAGTTCCATCCACCGATATTAAACCTATTGCCTTAAGCAAAACCTGGTTCAAATCGTCGCCACGCACTAATTTATCGGATCCAGATAAGATTATTATTACAAACCCAATCCGCAGAGACGAAGATCTTGGGCCAAAAAAAACAGATACCACTTCTAAGAAAAGCGAAGGAATTGATTTCGAAAATTATGATCTGAAAGGCGAGAAGAAAAAAGAGCCGCCTGTTGATAACACAAACACAGAAAAAAAATCTGTTGATGGCAGCTCAAATTCAATAACTGTAAAAAATGTTCAGGATTCTTTGGCAAAACCTTCAAATGAATTACGCTTTCCTATTCAGCAAAATTATTACACAAGTTTTAAAACCGATCAGGTGGTGTCCCAGTTGGATAATTCCTTTCTATCTACCAGTTACCAGCGTTTTGCAGGCGGTGGAAGCCCGGTATACCTGAACCCTGGATTGAATGTGTTATTTAAAATAGGATTAAGCGATTTATTTGAAGATAAACGTATTGTGGCCGGTTTCCGTATCGCCGGAACACTGGATAATGAGTATTTACTGAGCTGGGAGAACCGGATTAGGCAAGTGGACAGACAACTAGTTCTTCACCGTCAGTCTTTCTTAAAAGTCGCAGGCGCGCAGGGAGTTACTAAGATACAAACGCATGATGCCCGTTACTCGTGGAAAATTCCGTTCAGTGAAGTGTCTGCAACTAAATTATCTGTGATGTACCGTAACGATAGAATGGTTTTTGCTTCTGTAAGCGACGAGAGTTTGCCGGAACCACATGTGTATTCTAACTACGGTGGATTGAAAGCGGAATATATTTTTGATAACACCCGAAAGAGAGGATTGAATTTATTCAATGGTACGCGTTTTAAACTTTGGACGGAATACTGGAGATTGATAGATAAAGAGCAACATGATTTGTTTACGTTTGGTTTTGACTGGCGTAATTATAAAAAAATTCACCGTGATCTTATTTGGGCCAATCGTTTTGCAGGCGCTACATCATGGGGTACAGACCGTTTAATCTACTACATGGGTGGTGTCGACAATTGGTTGAATCCACAGTTCGATAAGAGCATCAATATTGTAAATCAGGATCAGTATCAGTTCCAGACTTTAGCTACGAACATGCGAGGGTTTAAACAAAACATTCGTAATGGAAATAATTTTGTGGTCTGGAACAGTGAAATACGCTGGCCGATCTTTAAATATTTAATGAACCGCCCAATCCGTTCCGATTTTATTCAGAATTTCCAGATCATTGGTTTTGGAGATGTAGGAATGGCATGGTACGATAAAAACCCTTATAGTGAAGAAAATGTTTTGAATAAAAATGTTTACGTCGGTAACCCTGTAACACTCACCATCTATAATCAGAAGGAACCAATTGTTGGTGGTTATGGTTTTGGTTTGCGCTCACGCTTATTGGGATATTTTATCCGTGTGGATTTTGCGTGGGGTGTAGATGACAGAAAAGTTCAAAAAGGAATGACCTACCTGTCCTTAACAACAGACTTTTAGCGTGATGCAAAACAAAAAGCCAATGACACTTGATATTCTTTTGATTTTATTAGCTGTGGGATTAGCGGCCGGATTTTTAAGTGGTATGGTTGGAATTGGTGGAGGCATTATCATTGTTCCTGTGTTAGTTTATTTTTTGGGATTTACCCAACACCAGGCCCAGGGAACCACATTGTTTATGTTTTTATTACCAATCGGGATTTTAGGTGTTATGAATTACCATAAGCAGGGTTTTGTAGATTTTAAAACAGGTTTGATTATTTGCTCCACCTTTGTGTTTGGTAGTTATTTCGGCAGCAAACTTTCTATTTCCCTGGATCAGAAAACAGTAAAACAAATCTTTGGCGCCCTCATTATTATACTAGGCGCGAAGATGCTGTTCTGGAAGTAGATTTTATTTCCCCGCGTTAATCGAAAACAAACGTTTTATGGCTGTTGTTTCCCCCTTGTCGGTAAAGATACCACGTTCAGAACCTTTTACATCTTCTATGGAATAGAATGCCTTAGGCGTATATATGCGAATCAGTTCAATGACTTTGGCTTTATTGGTTCGTTTCACGATGGTGAAAATTAATTTAACCGGTCCCAATGCCCCATGTCCGTCCACAATGGTAATGCCCTGATTTCTTTTTTTCAGGATCTCTACCAAAGGTGAAATATCTTCTGCGGTGATGACGCGTATAATTTGCGTTCCTATTGCCAGACGCTCTTCAATATACATACCTAAATAGGTGCCGGCACTGAAACCCGCCGCCCAGGCAATAAAACAGGCGGCATTATCAAGGTGGCTAAATACCTGTCTCATTGCCACCAGCCAGATCAATACTTCAAAAAAGCCAAGAACAGGTACTATTTTTTTTAAACCTTTGGAGATGAAAATATGACGCAGCGTCGCCATCGTCACATCTCCTAAACGGGAAATAAAAATAAGAAGGGGCAAAATGATCCAACTGAAATAATCGAAATGCATGGTTGATATATTGTTGCTTTAAAGTTACCTGTACTTATTCCGGTTATCAGCGTTATATCTTTTAATTATTAATAATCTATTGTTTAAACAAAGGATTTATTTGGCTAAAATTAACAGGCAATAAAGCAGAACTTTATATAATCGAAACACTGGATCAGCATATTGTAGCTCCGTCTCCTCAAAAGAAAAAAAGTGGCTGGCGGTTTTTAAAGCGTTTAATTTTAACGTTGGTTATTTCTATTATCTTTTTGATTGGTATCGGCGTTTCTCTGGTTTTGATTTATGAAAAGGATGTGGTTAACCTGGTGATTAAAGAGTTAAACAAACATTTAAAAACAGAAGTCCGGATCGATCCTGAAAATATAGACTTAACGATTCTGAAATCCTTTCCTGATTGTGCTATCGAATTCAAAGAGCTAACCGCGATGGATTCAAAAGATTTTGGATCGACCGACACGTTATTATACGCCAAACGCTTGTCCCTGGCCTTTAATATTAAAGACCTTTTCAATAAAAATTATAGCATTAAAAAAATTACTCTTGATCAGGCGCAATGTTATTTAAAAGTTGACAAAAAAGGAAACGCCAACTACATGGTATGGAAATCGGATGGAACGAAGCAAGGCTCCGACAGTCTGAAATTTGCCCTGGAAATGATTTGTCTTACAAAAGTAGAGCTCATCTATAAAGACAGCAAACACCGTATTAAATTAAATACCTCGATTAAGGAATTGAATTTTACAGGAAAATTTAACAATGAAAATTATACATTAAAATCAGATGGGAGAGCTTTTGTCAATCTGTTCCAGGTGGAAAAAGTAAAATACCTGAATGATAAAAATGTAAAATTTGATATTGAGTTTGAAGTGACTGGATCGACCTACACCATTAAAAAATCAGAAAGCTTTATTAATGAAACTCATATCGTCAGTAATGGCAGTTTTGTGATCAAAGATAGTCTGCAATCACTGGACGTGAATTTTAATGGCAAGAACCTGGATATATCCACCACACTTTCTTTACTGCCGGAGCAATTCCGGAACAAAATCACTGACTATGAAAGTGATGGAGAATTTTATGCTTCCGGAGAATGTCATTATAAAAATGGCCAACCATTTGTTTTGAGATCCGATTTTGGAATAAAGAAAGCCAGCATCACCTATAAACAGCAAAACACAACTCTTAGAAATGTAAATCTTACAGGTAGCATTGAATTAACAGAGAAGTACAGTTCCTTAAAATTAAAAAATGTTTCAGCCGAGTTAAATAGTAATACGTTTACCGGAGATGTGGAACTTTCAAATTTTGAGGATCCGTATTTGAAATTGAAATTTGCGGCTAATACTAAACTTGAAGAGTTGATGGCATTTTATCCTATTGATACTCTCCAGGAAGTAAGCGGCAGTATCAATGTAACCGCAGAGATTGAAGGGTTAATTTCTGAAATGAAGTCGAATGCTTACAGTCCTGCCATTCAAGCGAAAGGAAAGGCTGTCATCAGTGACCTGAAGGCGAAATTTAAACAATCGGATAAGCTCATCAATATTCCGGAAGGAGAGCTGCAGTTAAATGACAGGCATTTAAATGTATATGGACTTAAATTGATCAAAGGAAAATCAGATGTCATGCTGGTGGGAGAAATGCCGAATTTCCTGAGTTATTTATTTGATGCTAAAGTTCCCTTAACAATCATTGCAAGAGTAACCAGTGAAAACATCGAGCTTGAAGATTTTTTATTCGGAGCGGGAAAATCAAGTGAGACTTCTTCTGTGGCTATTTCAGACAAACTGGACTTTAATATTTCTGTTGACGTTAAACATTTAAGCTTAGGAAAGTTTACAGCGGATAATATTAAAGGAAATATGTTGCTCAAGAACCAAAAGGTAGCTTTGAGAGATTTGATGTTGAATGTCACGGATGGCGAAGTGAAATTAAATGCCTTTGCGGATGCCAGTGGAGAGAACATTAAAGTTTCAGCGGATTGCGAATTGAATAAATTGAATATCCGGAAACTTTTCACGCAGTTAAATAATTTAGGACAAACGACCATACAGGATGTTAATCTCAAAGGATACGTAACGGCAAGCATAGATTTTGCAGCAACCTGGGACAGGAAATTAAATGCCGATCTGAACAGTATAAACCTTACCAGCAGTATACTAATCGAAAGGGGTGAGTTAATCGGGTTTAAACCGTTGGAAAGTCTGGCGAAATATATTGATGTGAACGAATTAAGACATATCAGATTTTCAACCCTGCAAAGTGCTGTTGAAATTAAAAACCGTGTAATTACTATCCCCCGAACTTCTATTAAGTCCAATGCCATCAACCTGGAATTATGGGGAAAACATACGTTTGATAATATCATAGATTATCACATTCAGTTATTATTAAGCGAGTTGCTGGCAAAAAAAGCAAGGACTAATAAAAACTTTGATGAAGAATTGTCGCTGGTAGAAAATGACCCGGATAACAGGCGGTCAGTATTTATTTTAATGACGGGGCCAATTGATAATCCAAGTATTAAGTATGACCGAAAAGGAGCCAAAGAAAAAATAAAGCAGGATATTAAGCAGGAAAAACAAAACCTGAAACAGTTATTGAAAGAAGAGTTTGGTTTCTTTAAAAAAGACAGTATCAAGACAAAAGAATCATCAAAGGCCAGTCAGAATTTCCAGATTGAAACCGGAAGTGCTCCAAAGAAAGACGTTAAATCGCTTCAGCCTAAAAAGAAAGAAGAAGAAGATGATTTTTAATCTCCCGCGGCTGTTTGTAATAAATTTCAATAGCCTTCTGTAAGATATTTACTATTAAACCTTAAGTTTTATACAACTATCGGTATACAAACTAAGCGTAATTTCATTGAAAAATGAAAGGAGCGCTAAAACATATTTTATTTGTCTTTCCGTTTCTTTTCATTTGTCTGGCCTGTAAAAAAGAAATGCCGGTTCGTTCAGGTTTTGAATTATCTGCGACCACGGAAAACAATACGGTTATTCTCAATTGGACACCGGTTTTTTTAAGTGGTTTTAAAAGTGTTAATATCTACAGGTCGGTGTCGCCAATTCCGGATCCTTTATTTAATAAACCAATTGACCCAACATTGCTAATCGGCACGATTGCCGATAGAACGGTTGCTACTTTCAGGGATTCCAGTGTTGTGCTTGGCTCAGGCGGAACCGTTTACTACAAGGTTGTTTTAAATCTTGAAAACCGGGTTATTTCCTCTAATGAAGAACAGGCCTCGCTGAACGGTTTTTCTATCTCCTATAATTCCCCTGGGTCTTCTAATGGCAGCCATGTAACAACCTTTCCTGAGAAGAATCTTTTTTATATTTTCAACAATAACGCTGGAACACTGAGTGTGATTGATTATTCGCAAAAGAAAATTCTCAAAACTGCATCTTTTAATCAATGGGGAATTTTGCGTCCTGTTATAAATAACGGGAATGCGGAGTTATTCATGATGAATAATAATTATACAATTTCATGTTATGATGGTTTAACATTAATGTATAAATATAGTATCAGTATACTAAATGGAACGGTACGTGATTGGCAGATAAATGATAATTATTTGTATGTGCTATACGCATTTAATAGTTATACAGTAAAAGTCAGAACCTATGATTTGTCTAACCAAACGTTGGTGGGCGAAAAAACGGTTCATAATAATTATAACTATTTAACTTGTCATTTGTTCGCTTGTACTCAATCCAATAAATTGTTTTTTAAATATTATACAGAGTTTTATAATGGTGGGGTTGGATTCTCTGTTTATCGAAATGTGTGTGTAAAATATAATTTGGTAAATCATCTGCCGGCTGATAGTGTAATAGTAACTCACGCCGTGATGAAACAGGATTCATTAAATAGCGGATCTTATTATAATATTCAGTCATCGGCTGACGGAAATTATATGACCTGTAATGATGACGGAGAGGTTCTTTCGTTTGCGGACAATAGTATCCATAATGTAAGTTCCGTTAATATTTCGAATCCAAGAGTTTCTTATTCACACGACGGTAATTTTTTACTTGTGAAGCAAAATAGTAGCGGCTTTAACTCTAACTTGATGGAAGTATACGCCTTACCAGGTTTCAATTTGGTTGCGAGCCTCAAAAGTCCTAATTCCACTCTTGGTCAGAATACGAGTTCTATGCTTAAAGATGATTTTCTGGATAATGATTCATTAGTTTCTTATAATCTAAAACATACATTCTCGAATAATCAAACAAAGAGTGTATTTACTGTATTTTTTAATAGGATAGATTAATGCAAGCATATCAATTTTAATAAACCCGTGGAATTTACCACAATGTATGTCGTTTTTTACAAGTGTTTGCGTGAAAACAAGAAGTACATTCGTTTAAAAAAGGAGTGATGACAAAAAATTATTTGGTAATTGTATCCCTACTTTTTTTATTATGCCTGGCATGTAAAAAAGAAATGCCGATGCGTTCAGAGTTTGAGCTGTCAGCGGCTGCGGAGAATAACAAGGTCATTCTCAATTGGTCACCTTTTTTATTAAGCGGTTTCAAAAGCATTAACATTTACAGATCCGTTTCCCCTATTCCGGATCCTTTATTCAACAAGCCTATTGACCCAACTTTATTAATAGGTATTATAAGCGATAAAAGTATTACGACTTACAGTGATTCAGGTTTGGTTTTAGGTTCAGCCGGACAGGTTTATTATAAAATCGTTTTAAACCTGGATAATCGGGTCATTCCATCTACCCTGGAGGAGGTTTCTTTAGACGGGTTCTCTGTAACGTGGAATTCCACCGGTACTAACAGCAGCAATCAGATAATCCCTTTTCCTTCGAAAAATCTTATATATATTGTTAACAATAACTCGGGTACAATGAGTGTAGTTGATTACCAGGGGAAAAAACTTCTGAAGTCTGTTTTTTTAACATCATATGGGCTTTTGTATCCTGTAATGAATGCAGGAAAACCGGAGTTATTTATGAAGAGTACTTATTCGACGATTTCATGTTATGACGCATTAACCCTAATGGCTAAATACACCATTAATATCCCCTCAGGATCAATGAGGGATTTTTGCGTGAAAAATAATTATATGTATATACTTACTACTTTGAATAGCACAGCAAAAATAAGTACATATGACCTTTCAACGCAGTTACTTGTAAACGAAAAGGTAGTTTATAATTTTACCGGTAGTTCTGCCTGCAACCTGCATGTCGGGACACAATCCAATACCTTGTTTTTTAAACATTACTTATACCTGTACAATAGCCAGCTTGGGAACTATACCTATAGAAATGCTTGTGTCAAATATAATCTGGTAAACCACTTACCGGCGGACAGTGTAATAATAACGCACCCCCGCATGAATAAAGATTCATTAAGCGGAAACGTTAATATCTATTACATTCAGCCATCGCCTGATGGAAATTATGTAACCTGTAATAAGGAAGGCGATATTCTTACGTTTGCAGGAAATAGTATCCACAACGTCAACCCGGAAAATTTTTCAAACCCAATGATGGTATACTCCAGTGACAGCCAATATCTCATCGTAAAACCTAGTAACAGCAGTGACTTAATGAACATCTATTCTCTGCCAAATTTCAATTTGGTAAAAAGTCTCAAAAGTCCAAATCCTTTGAATCTTCAGGGTTCAGGTTCAATGATCAAAAATGATTTTTTAGATAGTGATTCGCTTGTTTCGTACAACTTAATACATACCTTCAGTAACAACCAGACCAAAAGTGTATTTACGGTATTTTTTAAAAAGATTGATTAATATAAAATGTATCAAATTTAAGGGATGAGACAATTTACCACTAAATATTTCGTTTTATGCAAGCTTCCGTATAAAAACTAAATGTATATTCGTTAAAAAAGAAATAATGGCAAAACACTATCTTGTAATTGTATTTCTGCTTCTTTTGATAGGTATTAGCTGTAAAAAAGAAATGCCTGTTTCATCGAATTTTGAACTGTCTGCCAGTAATGAAAATAACACGGTGGTTCTTAACTGGACTCCTGTTTCGCTGAGCGGCTTTAAAAGTATTAATGTGTATAGGTCAGTTTCTCCTATACCCGATCCTCTTTTTAACAGACCCATTGACGCAACCTTATTAGTTGGAACGATCTCTGATAAAACGATTACTACTTTCCGGGATTCTAATGTGGTCATGGGATCCGGAGGTATGGTCTATTACAAAATCGTATTAAATCTGGAAAATCGTGTTGTTCCCTCCAATCAGGAAGAATTATCACTGGATGGTTTTTCAGTTTCCTATAATTCTCCTGGCTTTAACAATAGCGGCCAGATAACGACTTTTCCCGAAAAAAACCTGATGTATATCATCAATAGTAATGGCAGTTCTCTTAGCGTTATCGATTATTCGCAGAAGAAGCTTATAAAGACTGTGTCTTTTTCACAATATGGAAATTTATTTCCCATCATGAACTCAGGAAAGGCTGAGTTGTTTATGATGAGTAATTACCTGACAATTTCCTGTTATGATGCGTTGACGTTAGCGGCCAAATATAGTATTAGCGTCCCTTCCGGATCCATCAGGGATTTTCGGGTTCAGGATAATTATATGTATGTGTTAACTGTCTATAATAACTCAGCAAAGATTCGCACTTATGATCTTTCATCGCAAATGATGGTGAACGAAAAGACGATCTATATTTTTAGCAACAGCACTACATGCAACCTGTATATTGGAACACAATCAAACAAGTTGTTTTTTAAGTATTACACCTACCTGTACAACAGTCAAACAGGAAACTATACATATAAAAATGCGTGTGTAAAATATAATATTGTGAACCATCTGCCGGGAGATAGTGTAGTAATATCACATCCGTTGATGAATAAGGATTCGTTAAGCGGTGGCTCGAGTAATTATTATTATATTCAGCCATCGCCGGATGGGAATTATATTACATGTAACAATTATGGAGATATTCTCTCGCTTGCTGATAATAGTATACACAACATCAGTTCCGGAAATATATTAAATCCCATGGTTGTGTACCCGAATGTCGGGAGCTATTTACTCGTCAAGCCAAATAATAGTAGTGGAGGGATTAATTTTAATTTAATGGATGTCTATTCTCTCCCAAACTTTAATCTTGTAACGAGTATCAAAAGCTCAAATCCTGCAATTTTTCAAGGTTCCGGCTCAATGATTAAGGATGATTTCCTCGACAACGACTCACTCGTTTCCTATAACCTCAAGCATATGTTCGCTAATAACCAAACAACAAGTGTATTAACTGTATTTTTTAAAAAAATTAATTAGCATGAAACACATTTTAATGTTTATTCTGTTTTTTGGTCCGCTTTGGCTGCAAGCGCAGAGTGACTCACTTTACAGAAAAAAGGATTCATTAAGAATGAAGCATGAACACGAACTGAAAAATACTATTTCAGTAAACGTGTCTTCTTTTCTTGAGAAAACATTTAAAACAGGCTTCAAACCTGATCTGAATACTCCATTTTTGTTATATGCCAGGAATTTTAATAAATTTTCGCTGCGTTTAGGCGTCAATGGATTAAACAGCAAGAATACCGAGACGAACGTTCAAACTAACGAACAGACGGTTACAAATCATTTTTATACCAGCGCCAGTCTGGGCTTTTACAGGAACAAAAATATCAGTCGGGCATTTTCGGTTTCCTATGGGGTCAATTTATTATATGCTTATGTTGACAGTTCATCGGCTTTTATCACCGCGTTTGACATGGTTACGAGTTACGCAAAATCTATGCATTATGGAGTAGCTCCCGGGGTGCTTGTCAAATATAGATTCTCGAAACGTTTGTCTGTTTTTGCAGAGTATACATTGCCTTTAAAAGTGATTTATTCTAAAACAGGAACGGAGTACAGTTTGTTCCCTGAGGAAAATACAACTGACCGAAAAACAACGAATTATTCCGCACAGATCTATAACCCGATTTCTATTTATTTATCCTGTTCATTTTAAAAAACTAATAACATGAAAAAAATATTTTTAATATCGATTTTAACGGCTGCGATTGGCTGTTCTATTTTTGTGGCCTGTAAAAAACATGAATTCCAAAAGCGTGATGACGCACCATACCTGGACGATTCATATGACTATGAAGCCGCCATTTCGGCTACCGGTTCTGCGAACCAGGGGAAGGTCACCAATGCGGGTGCGAGGCTTGGGAGAGCCTTGTTTTATGACACCAAACTCTCAAAAAATAATGCGGTCGCATGTGCTTCCTGTCATAAGCAGGATCTGGCATTTGCAGATAACGTTGCATTCAGCAGCGGATTTGACGGTGGAAAAACCGGAAGAAATTCCATGTCGATCATCAATGCACTTGATGCAAAAGGGTTCTTTTGGGATAACAGAACCCAAGATCTTAACGATATGGTGCTTCAGCCAATCAGGCACCAGATTGAAATGGGACTGGAAAGCTCCGATTTTTTAATTACGAAATTGAAAGCTACTTCCTATTATCCTATGTTGTTTCATGATGCGTTTGGTTCTACCGAAATCACAAAGGAACTTGTCGGGAAAGCAATGGCTCAGTTTATTTTTTCAATGGTGACAGGAAATACAAAAGCAGATCAGGCCAATGTCATCATTGGTGGATGGAATACCAACAGTTCTATTCTTACACCGGATGAGCGACAGGGATCTGCAATTTTTCAAAACAAAGGTTGCGCGGGGTGCCATGCCGGAAATAATTTAAGAGGATGGAACGACCTTAGTTTCGCTAACATTGGTTTGGATTATGACTATCCGGATAAAGGCATGGGCGCATTAACAGCTGATGCGTCTCAGAATGGCGTATTTAAAATTCCTTCTTTAAGAAACGTTGCGTTGACGGCACCATACATGCATGATGGCCGATATGCGACTCTTGAGCAGGTTGTGGAACATTATAATTCGGGAATTATTTACAACCCAACATTAAGTCCTCAGTTGAAAAAAATGGATCCCATTACCTACCAGCCAATGAACGAAGCAGTTAAAATGAACATGTCTGATGATGATAAACGTTGCCTGGTAGCTTTCCTGAAAACGCTGACGGATTACGCGTTAATTACAGACCCAAAATTTTCCGATCCTTTTAAAAAATAATTCTTAACATGAACTCGTACTCAATTGCAATTCACGGCGGTGCCGGCACCATATCAAAAAATTCGATGACTCCGGAAAAGGAACTGGCATACAAGAATGGGTTACAGGATGCCATTGAGGCAGGAGAGAGTATTTTAAAGAACGGAGGCACAGCATTTGATGCAGTGGAATCGGCGATCATTCAATTAGAAAATAATCCGCTGTTTAACGCGGGCAAAGGTGCCGTTTTTACACATAACGGTTTGCATGAACTGGATGCTTCTATTATGAATGGCGTTGATTTAACTGCAGGAGCGGTTGCTGGTGTACAGCACATTAAAAATCCGATTTCATTAGCGCGTGCGGTAATGGAACAATCTGAGCATGTTCTTTTAACCGGAAACGGAGCGATGGAATTTGCAAAGAAAGTAAATGCCCGATTCGAAAATGATGATTATTTTTTTGTTCAGTTAAGATACGATCAATTGCAGTTAGCAAAGCAAACGGATAGTATGGTATTGGATCATACGGAAAATCTAAAAGAAAAGAGCGAGAAAAAATTCGGGACCGTAGGTTGCGTAGCGCTTGATCAAAAAGGAAATCTGGCAGCCGGAACGTCAACTGGCGGGATGACTAACAAAAAATATGGCAGGGTAGGTGATAGTTCCATTATTGGATCAGGTACTTATGCCAATAATAAAACCTGTGCGGTTTCCTGCACCGGGCATGGTGAGTTGTTTATGCGTTCAGTGGTCGCGTACGATATTTCATGCTTAATGGAATATAAAAATCTGTCGCTGAAGGAAGCCTGTGATCTGGTTGTTATGGATAAATTAGTGAAAATCGGTGGTGAAGGCGGTTTAATTGCATTGGATTCGAAAGGGCACGTTGCATTACCCTTTAACTCCGATGGCATGTACCGCGCTTCTAAAAAAGAAAATGAAGAACTATTTATCGGTATTTATAAATAGTTTTCTGTTTGCGATTAATCTCCTTTAATGTCTTCAATATCAACTTCCGCAGGATTTGGATTCTTAATTGAATGAAGTGTCAGATATTTTGTTCTAAGGTCGAAATTGTCTCCATAAGCCATTACATGCACCGTTAAATTATCAATGGAAACAGGCTCCCCCATTCCTACACTGGTGATGTTAGTAGAACGCATATGAGTAGCATCTACGAGAATAATCAGTCCCGAACCGATTGCTTCCATGTTTCTACCTTCCGTGATCAATAAACCGGTATCTTCTCCTAAACCTATTCCCAGGTTGATTGGGTTGCTGGCACAGGCATACATTAAGCGCCCAATACGCCCACGCTGAACAAAATGTGTATCAATGATCACATTATTGATAAAGCCTAAACCTCCTGTAATTTTCACTTCCCCTTTTAATAAAGCCTCTGAACTACTTCCCTGGTAAATCATATTATTTGAGCTTGCCGCTGCTCCTGCAGATGTTCCTGAAATAATAAAATTTTCATTTTCATATCGGTCAAGCAGCAAATGGTGAAACGCGGTGCCGCCAAAAATAGAGGACAATCGTAACTGGTCACCACCGGAAAACATAACTACATCAGCGTTTTTTAACCGCTCAATATTTTTTGGGTCATTGGCTTCTTCCCTCGTACGGATATCGAGAACAGCGGTATTAGTTACGTTTAAATGTTTAAAGGATTCAATATATTCAGCGCCGACTTCGACCGGAATGCTACTGGCGGTTGTAATGATTTCTATTCTGGATGCGAGGCCTTTATCCGATTCGTCGATCATTCGCTTCAGAATTCCTTTTTCAAAAAACTTCAAATTATTAGGTAACTTTTCCGGGTTCACGGAAAAACTGCCCTTGTCAATTGAGCCTCCAATAACAATTAATTTACCTTTTGGTGCCATAGCAATTAAATTTAATGTAAAACTATCGTAAAATCTACTAAAAGCAAGATAATTTA
The DNA here is from genome assembly GCA_021155905.1 of Bacteroidota bacterium. Classification (GTDB taxonomy): domain Bacteria; phylum Bacteroidota; class Bacteroidia; order B-17B0; family Aurantibacillaceae; genus UBA4416. The sequence goes on along the minus strand of JAJNBG010000019.1, from coordinate 8,914 downwards.
GACAAAAGATCCTATCATTATTTTAAACATTAAATTGTTTATATAAAAAACATAGCCTACATTTAAGAAAAAGACAGGTCCCATCGCATTTATGTAAGACTGGTAAGGATAATTGTTGCTATTATGCAAGCCCTTGTTGAGGGTTTTTTACGATGAGATTAATTTAAGAAACGGTACTATATGAAAATTATTGAAATAAAAGTAATGCGCGGACCTAACTACTGGTCTATAGCAAGGAAGAAATTAATTGTGATGAAGCTGGATCTGGAAGACCTTGAAGAGCGTCCGACAAATAAGATAGATGGGTTCGATAAGCGTATTATGGAATTAATTCCGAGTTTAATGGAACACCGTTGTTCAGAAGGCAAGGAAGGCGGATTGCTTGTTCGTATCAAGGATGGCACCTGGATGGGACATGTAATCGAACATATCGCACTTGAATTACAGACTCTGGCCGGAATGGAGTGTGGTTTTGGAAGAACAAGAAGCACAGGTAAGAAGGGTGTTTATAATGTTGTGTTCTCCTATATGGAAGAGGCGGTTGGCGTATATGCTGCCAAAGCAGCAGTGAAAGTGGCCGAACATTTAATCGCCGGTGAACCCTACGACATAGAAAGCGACATACGTAAAATGCGTGAATTGCGTGAAAGCGTTCGTTTTGGTCCAAGCACGGGATCGATTGTTGATGAGGCGATTGCCCGCGATATTCCATTCATTCGTGTTAATTCAGAATCATTGGTGCAATTGGGTTATGGGAAAAACCAGGTTCGTTTCAGAGCAACCATGACGGATCGTACCAGTTCCATCGCTGTTGATCTTGCAAGTAATAAGGATGAAACGAAAAAAATGTTGAAGGATGCAGCCATCCCTGTCGCTAAAGGAGTTTGTATTTCTGATCCGGATGCATTGGAAGAAGCTGTGAATAGTGTTGGTTTCCCATTGGTATTTAAACCCCTGGATGGTAACCACGGTAAAGGAGCTTCTATTAATGTAAAAACGCTGGAAGAAGCCAAAGAAGCTTTTGAACATGCTAAAAAGTATTCACGAAAGATTATTATTGAGAAATTTATTACAGGTTACGATTTCAGGGTTCTGGTAATTAATAACCGTTTTATTGCAGCGGCTTTAAGGGAGCCTGCTCATGTAAAAGGCGATGGAAAATCGACTATACAACAATTGATTGATAAAGAAAATTTAGATCCACGAAGAGGTTACGGGCACGAAAATGTGTTGACGGAAATTAGTGTAGACCGCGAAACGCTGGATCAACTGGCGAAGAAAGAATATACGCTGGATACTGTATTAAAAACAGACGAATTGTGTTATCTGAAAGGAACCGCTAACCTGAGTACAGGTGGAACGTCTACAGACATCACGGACATTGTACATCCGCATAACATTTTTATTTGTGAACGTATTTCCCGTGTGATTGGCCTGGATATTTGCGGTATTGACATCATGGCATCCAATTTAAGTGAGCCTTTGGAGGTTACGGGTGGAGTTGTCCTGGAAGTAAATGCAGCTCCCGGTTTCCGGATGCATTTAGCTCCGGCGAAAGGCTTGCCAAGAAATGTAGCAGCGCCAGTAATCGATATGTTATATCCTACGGGCAAGTCATGCAGAATACCAATCATTGCCATCACGGGCACTAACGGCAAAACCACTACTACCCGTTTAATCGCGCATATTGTCAAGAATAACGGATTCAAGGTTGGTTTCACAACCAGTGATGGAATTTACGTTGGAAATTCGATGATGACCAAAGGAGATACAACCGGGCCGATGAGTGCAGAGTTTATATTAAAGGACCCGACGGTAGAGTTTGCCGTGTTGGAAACAGCCCGTGGAGGTATTTTAAGGGCAGGCCTTGGATTTGGCAGATGTGATGTAGCTGTGGTAACAAATATACAGGAAGATCATATGGGGCTTTCTGATATCAATACATTAAAAGACATGGCCCGTGTAAAGGGAGTTGTTGTGGAAAGTGTCAAGCGGGATGGTTATGCTGTTCTGAATGCGGACAACGAATATTGCGTGAGCGTCGGAAAAAGCGCAAGCTGCAATTTAGCGTACTTTAGTATGAATGAGAACAACCCTGTTGTAAAAGAACATTGCAGACAGGGCGGAATTGCTGCTATTTATGAGAATGGATTTATTACGATCAAAAAAGGCGACTGGAAATTCAGAGTGCAAAAGGTCACTAATGTTCCTTTAACTTTTGGCGGACGGGTATCCTTTATGATACAGAATGTATTGGCAGCTACGCTGGCGACATACGTATATGGTTTTGCTACGGAAGATATTGCTACAAGCCTGGAGACGTTTATTCCGTCTGCAGCTCAAACACCCGGACGCATGAATATATTTGACTTTAAAGAATATAAGGTCATGATTGATTTTGCGCATAATCCGGATGGGTTCCGCGGGATTAAAGAATATTTATCAACGGTTGAATCTACTTCAAAAATCGGGATCATTACAGGTACCGGTGACCGCCGTGATGATGACATAAGACAGATGGGAAGAATTTCTGCTGAAATGTTCGATCACATTATTATTCGGCAGGATAAATTTTTGAGAGGCAGACAGGCAGAAGAGATTGTGCAACTTTTAGTGGACGGCATCAAACAGGTGAGCCCTGAAACATCTTATGAATATGTTCCAAAAGAAGTAGATGCTTTAAATCATGCTTTCAGCATTGCCAAACCGGGTTCTTTTATAGTAGCATTAAGCGACGTAATTGATAACGCCATTGAGGTGGTGAATTCATACCTGGATAAGGAGAGAGCAGGGAAATAGTCAAAAAAAGTAATTAAGTAAAAGGTCCCATTGCCAGAATGCAACGGGACCTTTTTATTAGTTAAAGTGATAGCGTATTAATCGTCTTTCCCAATGATTGCAATTTCCTGTAAAAAACTGAAAACCTTCTGATATTTTTCCGACGTTTTCCGCGTACCTCGTATCTATAGTTCTTATGTTATTAGCACATGAATTATAATTAGGGTACATCTTGTATATTCCCTTCATACTTGATGTTATAAAAGTGCCAGCCTGTGTTGTGATATTTAAATCTTTATCTCCCATTTTTTGTTGATATACGTACACTGTATCATTTGGGGGTTGTACGTAGGTCGAAGTTGCAAAAAGAGTTGTGAAATCTTCAGAAGAAAATAGTATATCTCCGTGTATTGCATCTATGAGATAACTTAAAGAGTCTCTTAAATAAACAAAAACATTTGGCGATTGATTTGTGCCGATATTTGGATATCCGCCCGGCAACGAGTATTTATAAGAAAGATAGCCATTTATTAGTGTGTCCTTCTCAACATAACAACTATCAATAATATGAATGGAAGTTGCGTTGCCAGAAGGATCAATCTCGAAACGCTCATATATCCAGTAATTTCCGGCTTTTAAATTGGCATAATTAGGATAGGTTTTAGCAGCTTCATTAACAGAGTCTTCGTGAATTATTTTTTTTGGATCTTTTTTGCAGGAATAAATGCCGATCCCTATCACGCAGGCACTCATTAAAACTATTTTTTTCATGTTTACGTTTTACTGAAAGCAAGTGCTCACACTTTCAGTGGTTTATCGGTTAGCGAGCCTTTAGTAAAAATGCGTTCAAATAGTTTTTTATACAGAACGTGATAAATCAGGTTAAATTGTGTTTAATTCAAACTCAATTTCAGAATGCACAATTACACTTACAAAGCTTCATACTCCTTCTTCACAAAATCTGCGAGCTCTTTTACATAAGCGGGAGAGAAGTCGAATTGGATACCAGCTGCTTTATATAGTTCAGGAATAGTTTTAGTGTATCCAAGAGCCAGGGCTTTTTTGTAATTCTCCAATGCCTGTTTTGGATTTAGTTTGTAGCTGCGCCACATAGCGATAGCTCCTAATTGAGCCATGCCGTATTCAATATAATAGAAAGGTACTTCGTATAAATGCAATTGAGCCTGCCAGGAACGCTGTAAATTATTTTCTAAACCTTTATAATCCACCACACCGGTGCCAAAATCTTTACAAATTTTCATCCACGCTTCATAACGTTCTGCTAATGTATGTTTAGGATTTGTGTAGATCCAATGTTGGAACTTATCAATGGAAGCAATCCATGGTAAGCCTTTGAGGACATCATTCAATTGTTCTTTTTTAGCTCGCTTCAGATCTTCCGGATTTGGAAAAAATGGTTCCCAGTGTTCCATACTGATCAGCTCCATGCTCATACTGGCGAGCTCTGCTACCTCGCTTGGCGTACTTTTAAATTCGGTGAGTTCAAGGTCAGCTGCTAAAAACGCATGTACGGCATGTCCTCCTTCGTGTACCATGGTTACCATATCGCGATGTAAACCAACGGCGTTCATAAATATAAAAGGCACGTCGGTTTCCATTAAAGGGTAATTATAACCTCCCGGGGCTTTACCAATGCGTGATTCCAGATCGAGGCGTTTCATTTCCCGCATGGTTTTGATGCAATCCGCAAAATACGGATCAATGTTGTTGAAACAGGTGATTGTTTTTTCTGCCAGGTCCTCGCCTGTTGTAAATGGTGTTAATGGTTCTTTGCCTTCCGTATCAACATCTTTGTCCCATGGCCGGTATACATCCAGTTTCAAAGCATCTTTGCGCGCCTGTTCGTTTTGCTTTACTAAGGGAACAATATGCTGCTGAATTGCATCGTGGAAACTATAGCAGTCTTGCACCGTATAATCAAAGCGGCCCAATTCTTCATGCTTAAAATCCCTGTAATTGGCAAAGCCGGTATTCAAAGCAACCTGGTGGCGCAACTCAATTAATTCGTCATATAATTTGTTTAGCTCTTCTTCATCTTCCGCACGACGCGTCTGAATTTGGTGGTAAATGGATTCACGCAATCCACGGTCGTTGCTTTTAAAATAAGTGGCCGCTTTCTGTAGGGTGATTTCCTCTTTCTTATAGGTAATGGTTTGCGCAGCAGAAATGTTACCGTATTCCTGTTCTTTTTGACGAAGCTCCGTATTCAACGCAATGTTTTCCTGCCTGTAAAGTTCAATGCTTTTTTTAACGCCGCGCACAAAAACAAAATAAGTGTCTTTTTCCAGTTCATCCACAAAAGGACAATCGATCAGTTTTTTATTCAGGTCGTTGTTGTATGGAGAAATATGCGGTTCTATTTCAGTAACAAAATAATTGAAGGATTCCTGCAGTTCTTCGTTTTGGGTATTGCAGGTCATTTTAATGTAACGCCAGGCACCGTCTTCATTTAAAACGGCTTCGAGTTCACTGTGGTCTTTCATCCATCGTTTCAGTTCGCCAACAGAGTTTATCTTCCTGGCTTTTAATTCTTCAAAAAAGGGCTGTAAGTTTTCCCAATTAGTTACTCTGAAATCTTCTGAAAGATAATGGCGATTCATAAACGTTTTAATTTGATGGGATTGAAGATAAAGGTTTTTAGTCATAAAACATTATACGCCACACTGAACTTGTTTCAGGATCCCTGGGGTGCTGAATCAATCGGCATGACTATTTATTAATGAACTTAAAACAATTCCTCCTTTGAAGGAGGTGTCCGCAGGACGGAGGATGTTTTGTTTATTATATCCCCCGCCTTCCAGGCACCCCCTTTCGAAGGGGGAATTGAATAAAATAAAAAAAGCCCTCTCTTTCGAAAGGGCTTTCAATAATATAATAGTAAGCTGATTAAGCTACGCCTGTTTTTCTAACACCGGCAGTTTTCTTAACACCTGTGCTTGTTTTTGTTTTGGTAGTATCTTTAGTAGCTGTTTTCTTAGCGGCTGCTTTTTTCTCAGTCGCTGCTTTTACAATTTTCTTTTCCGCCGATTCTTCAGCAGTTTCAGTTTCTTTAATTTTTAAATTACCGGAACTCTGTAAGCCGTTGTACCAGTTAAACAATTTACGCATGTTACTTGTGTAAACACGTTCTTTATCATAATCCGGTAAAACAGACTCAAAATAGGCTGCAACTGCTTTATCATCTGCTTTCGCATCAATACTTGCGCCGCCTTTTTCTTTATCATATATCGCTTTCATGATCTCAGCAACCGGTTTGTCTTCTCCTGTTGTGAACATGCTAATATCTTCTAATGAACTTACTTTAGCAGTAGAGCTAATAGAAGTTCGTTTTTTGTCTGCTAATCCTTCTACAATAATTCCGTTTTTAGATTGAGCAACCACTTTATATAATCCCGGTTGTCCACTAATGGCAATAATTCCTGTTAAATCAATCATCGTTCTTTTTTAAAATTTAGATAACAAAAATAGTACTTTTTTAATATTAACCCTATAAATCGATAAAAATTAAACATCCCCGTTTTGATTTACTTTATTACATAAATCACCTTTAATTTATTTCTACAGATATATTCCATTTTTGTTACGACTAAAATATTTTCACCATTGCGCAAGTAAGTTATCGCTGAATGGCTTTAATGACCCATCATCCGGACTGATTCCGCCACAAAAAAATACATTTTGTAAACCTCCTTAGCAAAAAAATAAATACAACAAACAATTATTTTTCATTATTTTTTATAATTCGTTCAATTGCTTGACAGATAAGCCGGTTGCCCGTTTTTTAAGGTTGGTTGCACTTTTCGCAATGTTAAAAAAACAAGCTTAATGTTAATTTCATTTTCGGGAAATCCAATCATTTTTAATCAGATTTGTAGAACGAAGATTTAAACTAAATAAGCTTAATAAATCATTAAGCTACACTATATAAAGAAGACCGAATTATGACAGAACCGATACTAGCAGAAAACAAGGACCGCTTTGTTATCTTCCCGATCAAGCACAACGACATCTGGGAATATTATAAAAAATCAGAAGCGAGTTTTTGGACAGCCGAAGAAATTGACTTATCCAATGACATGGGTGATTGGAATAATAAGTTAAATGATAACGAACGTCATTTTGTGAAACATGTTTTGGCATTTTTTGCTGCCAGTGATGGAATCGTTAACGAAAATTTGGCGATCAACTTCTTAAATGAAGTTCAGTATCCTGAGGCTCGTTTCTTTTATGGCTTCCAGGTGATGATGGAAAACATCCACTCAGAAACCTATTCTTTATTAATTGATACTTATATTAAAGATCCTGTAGAAAAGGATAAATTATTACACGCGGTTGAAACTGTGCCATGCGTTGGTAAGAAAGCTGACTGGGCTTTGAAATGGATCTCTAACGGGACTTTTGCAGAGCGTTTAATCGCTTTTGCTGCAGTTGAAGGGATTTTCTTTTCTGGTTCTTTTTGTTCTATTTTCTGGTTGAAAAAACGTGGTTTAATGCCGGGTTTAAGTTTCAGTAATGAGCTGATTTCCCGTGATGAAGGTTTACACTGTGATTTTGCCTGTATGATTTATGCAGATCATATCCAAAATAAATTACCAAAAGAGCAAGTGACTAAAATCATTACGGATGCGGTTACTATTGAAAAAGAATTTGTATCAGATGCCATTCCGGTTCGTTTAATTGGAATGAATGCTGATTTAATGTGTCAATATATTGAGTTTTGTGCCGATAGATTATTACTGGCTTTAGGCTGTGATAAATTCTATAATGCAGTGAATCCTTTCGATTTTATGGAAATGATTTCTTTGCAGGGCAAGACTAATTTCTTCGAAAAACGTGTTGCTGAATACCAAAAATCCGGTGTGATGAACAATAAAGAAGAAAATAACGTATTTAACCTGGATGAAGATTTTTAGGTAAAAAATTCGTCGGTTAAATTCCCTGATTCGTATCTCATTGAAAATCATTGAACAAGGTTTAAATCTTGTACGGGAATACTAACCTCCGGAAATACGTTCTTTAAATGTTAAAATTTTTAAAGCTTCTGAAAGGCTTATTAAATAAAGAAAAATGTTATAACGGAAACCAATACTCAAAAACTAAGTAAAACCAATTAAAACCAAAGGCAAATGTTTGTAATAAAAAGAGATGGCACTCAGGAGACTGTGAAGTTCGACAAAATCACAGCGCGCGTTCAAAAACTAAGCTATGGATTAGATCCAAGTTTTGTTGATCCGATCCAGGTAGCAAAAAAAGTAATCGATGGTGTATATGATGGCGTAAGCACTGTTGATTTAGATAATTTAGCGGCAGAAACTGCAGCTTCCTTAACTACCAAACATCCTGATTATGCTCAGTTAGCTTCCCGTATTGCGGTAAGTAACCTGCATAAAAACACCATCAAATCGTTTTCAAAAACGATAGAAATTTTATATAAATATATTGATCCGAAAACAAACCAGAAAGCTTCATTAATTGCCGATGACGTTTATGAAATTGTGATGAAAAATGCGCAATTATTGGATTCGTCTATTATTTATGACAGAGATTTTGGTTACGATTATTTTGGTTTTAAAACATTGGAGCGTTCTTATTTATTAAGAACTCATGGTAAAGTTACCGAGCGCCCTCAACACATGTTAATGCGTGTGTCTATCGGTATCCATAAAGAAGATATTACAGCTGCTATTGAAACGTATAATTTAATGAGCGAGCGTTGGTTTACACATGCGACTCCAACTTTATTCAACGCCGGTACGCCAAAGCCGCAAATGAGTTCTTGCTTTTTATTACAAACTAAAGATGACAGTATTGATGGAATTTACGACACGTTGAAACAATGTGCCCGTATTTCTCAATCTGCAGGAGGAATTGGTTTAGCTATTCATAAAGTGCGTGCTACCGGTTCTTATATTAAAGGAACCAACGGTACATCTAACGGAATTTTACCAATGCTGAAAGTGTTCAACGAAACAGCGCGTTACGTTGATCAGGGTGGTGGAAAGCGTAAAGGTTCCATTGCTGTTTACTTAGAGCCTTGGCATGCTGATATTTATGAGTTTTTAGATATCCGTAAAAACCATGGTAAAGAAGAAATGCGTGCACGTGATTTATTTAC
>JAJNBG010000018.1 GCA_021155905.1 Bacteroidota bacterium | reverse complement strand
CGTATTAGGATTGTAAGTTCCTAATTTTTCTATAAAAGCTCCATCTCTTGGTGCACGACCATCCGCTGCTACCACGTGGAAAAACGCTGCGTCTTTCTTTCCGTGTCTTTGTAGTCTAATCTTTACTGCCATTTTATTTTTTTTAAAGTTTGGGCTGCAAATATCGGTAAATTAATTTAATTAACAGCGTTTTTTTGATAATTATTTTTATAAATGCTTAGATATCATTAATTTGACTAATTTTGTGAGTTAAAAATCCATTTTACAGAAACTATAAAGCTATACATATGAAATTACAAGAACGTGGCACCCTGCTGATCCCTATTGATTTTACAGAACAATCACTTTTAGCGATCAAACAGGCTTACAATCTGGCTAAATATACCCATTCAAAGATCGTTTTATTGCATTCATACGAGAAAGTAGGAGAGGAAAAATACGATGAATTAAAGGCGTTAACTAAAAAAACGGAGGCGGAAAGCAGTGTTCCAACTGAATTCATGAACGTAAAAGGCAATATTTACGACGAAGTGCCTCGGGTAGCAGAAGAAATTAAGGCGACATTAGTAATGGTAGGGCTTGAGAGCCACATGAGCACCAAGAATATTGTTGGGGCCAGTGCTTCAAAAATGATCAGGGAATGTACCTGCCCGGTAATCTCTATTCGTGGTAAAGAGCATAAAGATGGTTGTGAGAATATCCTGTTACCATTGGATTTGTCTCGTGAATCCCGTGAAAAAGTGGATGTAGCTGTTCAATTTGCACATTATTTCGGCGCGTCTATCCGTATTTTAGGTGTTTTTAGTTTATCTGATGCAGCTTATGAAAATCAATTATTAGCATATTCTCACCAGGTAAAGCAGTACATTAAAGGAAAAGGAATTTCCTGCTCCAATAAATCTCTGGCCAGCGAAAGCCTGGCTGACACAATCGTTGAATATGCCAACAAAATTGAGTCGGATTTGATCGTGATTATGAATAAGCCGACTTTAAGCATTAAAGAATTTTTCAGTGGCACCGAAGCTCAAAAAGTGGTTGATATCAGTAATTTGCCGGTAATGACTATTAACCCTACTAAGAAAGTAAGTTTAAATAGTTTCGGTACAGGAATGTAATAAAATTTTATGAGTCATGTTGAAACGCCTTCGCTCACCGAGGGCGTTTTTTATTGGTGAAAACGCAAATAAATTAAACACTTAATCGTATATTAGCCCTTCAAATTATGAATCTGTTTTTCCATTTAGGCCGGTATTTTATTCTTATTAAACGTGTGTTTAGTAAGCCTGAAAAATTATCGGTTTATTTCAAACAAATTATTCATGAAATTGATAATATTGGTATCAGTTCTTTACCGATTATAGCCATTATTTCATTTTTTATGGGTGGTGTTATCACCATTCAGTCTGCTTTTGGATTCACGAGCCCGTTAGTTCCCTTGTATGCAGTTGGTTATACGGCCAGGGAATCCATGCTGTTGGAGTTTTCACCAACCATTGTTTGTCTGATCCTGGCTGGTAAAATAGGATCTAACATCGCTTCTGAGATTGGTTCCATGCGGATTACCGAACAGATTGACGCTCTCGAGATCATGGGAATTAATTCTGCGGGTTACCTTATTCTACCAAAAATTGCAGCTGGGGTATTTATTATGCCTTTTTTAATTGCCATCAGTATGTTTCTTGGAATTTCAGGCGGTTATGTCATGGGTATCGCCACCGGCGCCTGTTCCTCTTACGAATATATTTATGGAATCCAGGCATTTTTTGAACCATGGAAGTTGTATTATTCGTTTACAAAGGTTCTCACTTTCGCTTTTTTAATTACGTCCATTTCTTCTTATTTCGGATATTACACTCATGGTGGAGCTTTGGAAGTTGGAAAGAGCAGTACCGCTGCGGTTGTTTACAGTAGCATTCTGATCCTGATTTTTAATTTCCTGTTAACCCAGTTGTTCCTAACATGATCGAAATTAAAAACATATCCAAAAGTTTTGGCGATACCAAGGTCATTGATAATGTGTCCTATGTGTTTGAGCAGGGAAAAACTAATCTGATCATCGGGGAAAGCGGGAGCGGTAAAACAACCATCATGAAGTTAATGGTTGGCTTGCACAACGTGGATAGTGGAGAGATATTATACGACGGTCAGAATTTTCCGACATTGGGAGTAAAAGAAAAGCAGGAAGTTCGAAAAAAAATCGGGATGTTGTTTCAGGGCGGTGCTTTATTTGATTCCCAAACCCTGGAGGAAAATGTGCGTTTCCCTTTAGATATGTTCACGACCATGAGCAAGGAAGAAAAACTGGATCGTGTGAACTTTTGCCTGGAAAAAGTACAGTTAACCAATAAAAATAAACTGTATCCCGGAGAATTATCCGGAGGAATGAAGAAGCGGGCCGCTTTAGCCAGGGCCATTGCCAACAATCCACAGTATTTATTTTGCGATGAGCCAAACTCAGGATTGGATCCCAAAACATCTATTGTGATCGATAACCTGATTCAGAGTTTAACCAGGGAATTCAATATTACAACCATTGTAATTACCCACGACATGAATTCAGTGGTGGAAATTGGCGAAAAAATATTATACATATATAAAGGAAAGCATTGGTGGACAGGCAATAGCCAGGAGATTTTAAAAACAACAAATCCCGAATTAGTTGATTTCGTATTTGCTTCCGGTTTTATGAAAGAAGTATTTAATGCCGTAAGGAATAAATAATTACTCTGATTTGTTCTGTTTAAAGAGTAAAATTAACCCCATTAATAAAAACACAATTGAAAGATAAAAAAAATACCGAACACGATTTTGAAATGAAAGCAACTACGTTTCATGGATTGGAAGACGTGTTGGTAAATGAATTGATGAAACTGGGCGCGCGCGACATCGTACCTTTTAAACGTGGCGTTTCTTTTACAGGTGATAAGGGATTTATGTACAAAGCGAATTTATGTTTGCGTACTGCCTTAAAGGTATTAGTTCCCATTTATTCCTTTACCGCGAATAACGAGAATGAGTTGTATGAGAAAATGAAGGAGTATGAATGGGAAGAATTATTAAATACAGACGATACCTTGGCGATTAACGCGACCGTGAATTCGGATGAATTTAATCACTCGCTGTATGTTTCTCAAAAAACAAAAGACGCGATCTGTGATCGTTTCGTCGATAAATTTTCTGTCCGTCCTAATGTTGACTTAGATCGACCGACTGTTAGAATTTATGTACACATTTTCAGGAACCAGGTGAATGTGAGCCTGGATAGTAGCGGCGATTCTTTATTTAAGCGCGGTTACCGTGTGGACATTGATACGGCGCCGATGAAAGAAGTATTGGCAGCAGGCATGGTATTGTTATCCGGCTGGCAACCTCATTTACCTTTGATTGATGGCATGTGTGGAAGCGGAACTTTAGGAATTGAAGCGGCATTATTTGCCAACAATATTCCTCCGGGAGTTTTCCGGGAAGAATTTGGTTTCATGAAATGGCACGATTACGATAAAGAGTTATGGGATACGATATACGAAAGCTGTATTAATCGCATCAAAGATGATATGCCAACGATCATATCAAGTGATATTGATATCGTGCCTCTCGAGATGGCAAAACGCAATGGTGCTGTGGCAAAAGTGGAGGATGTGATTCAATATGAACATAAATCCTTTTTTGACATGATGCCCACAAAACCTCATGGTACCATTTTGCTAAATCCACCATACGATGAACGGCTTAAAATGGAAGACACCAACGCTTTCTATAAGCAAATAGGAGATAAGCTAAAGAAAGATTTTGGAGGCTGGACCTGTTGGATCATTTCATCTAACATGGAAGCCATTAAATCGATTGGCTTGCATCCGAGTAAAAAAATGACCTTATTCAATGCCTCACTGGAATGCAAATTATTGAAGTACGAGATGTATGGAGGTTCCAAAAAAGCATCCAAACAAGGAAAGACAAATACCGAAGCGGAATAGTACGGCATGTGTGGGATATCAGGCTTTATAGATTATACAAAGAGTTCTTCTAAAGAGATTCTGGAAAAAATGACTGATGCCCTGATACACAGAGGGCCTGACGGAAGTGGGTATGAATATGTTGAGCATCAGGCTTACTCCGTTGGTTTAGGACACAGGCGTTTATCCATCATTGATTTGTCTGAAACAGGAAAGCAGCCTATGAAGTTTGGGAATCTCTGCATTACCTTCAACGGAGAGATTTATAATTTCCTGGAAATCAAAAAAGAACTTCAGGTTTCCGGACATCAGTTTATAGGGCATTCTGACACAGAAGTTATCCTGCATGCGTTTTCAGAATGGGGCATCAAATGCATCGACCGGTTTATTGGTATGTTCGCCTTCGTTATTTATAATTCTGAAAAAGAGGAACTAACTTGTGTGAGAGACCGGGCCGGTGTAAAACCTTTTTTTTATTATTGGGACAAGGGTGTTTTTTTATTTGCGTCAGAATTAAAGTCATTTGACCAGCATCCAAAATTTAAAAAAGAGATTAACCTCGATGCAGTTGCTGCTTTTATGCAATTTGGAAATGTGCCAACTCCCTACTGTATTTATAAAGATTGTTTTAAGCTTAAACCGGGCCATTACCTATCTGTAAAATTAAATACAAAGGAATTAAGCCAGACTAAATATTGGGATGTTTATGATGCTTATAATAAGCCTAAACTGGATATTTCTTTTGAAGAAGCGAAAGTAGAGACTGAAAAAATTCTGAAATCGGCCTTTGATTACCGGATGGTTTCAGACGTTCCTGTTGGCGTATTTCTAAGTGGCGGATATGATAGTTCGTTATTGACCGCCATTTTGCAAAAGGACCGGAGTGAAAAATTAAAAACTTTTACCATAGGTGTTCCTGATATAGGTTTAAATGAAGCAGAATACGCCAAAGATGTAGCAAAACATTTGGGGACTGAACATTATGAATACACCTGTACGCAAAAAGAAGCCCTTGAATTAATTGATGACTTGCCGCACTATTACGATGAACCATTTGCTGATAGCAGCGCCATACCTACAACCATGGTGTGTAGAATGGCAAGGAAACAGGTAACCGTGGCTTTGAGTGCTGACGCCGGAGATGAGATATTTGCGGGTTATAACCGATACGATTACCTGATGCGTTATGGCAAAAAATTAAATCATATTCCGTCTTTTTTAAGAGCCATGACGGTGGGCTCCATGAATGCGATCCCCGCTGAAAAAATTCCCGTTTTAAAAAATAAATATAATTTTTCGAACCGTTACGAAAAATTAAAAGGTTTACTGAAAGATCCGTCGCCAAAAAATTTGATGCTCAATTTAAGCAGGCAATACACTGATGATCAATTAAAAAAGATAATGGCGTTTCCGTTTAATAACCTTGAGACCTATTATTTAAATGAGGATCTGAAACAATCGTTTTATTCTCCCTTAGCCTATATGATGGCCATTGATTACCAGACTTATTTGCTGGATGATATTTTGCAAAAAGTAGATCGCGCATCTATGTCTGCAAGTTTGGAAGGCCGGGAGCCGTTTTTGGATCATCGTATTATCGAATGGGCAGCACAATTACCAGATGATTTTAAATATTATAAAGGCAGTAAAAAACACATTCTTAAAGAAATCACCCATCAGTATTTGCCAAAAACATTAATGGACAGGCCGAAACAGGGTTTTGCGATCCCAATTGACAATTGGTTAACAAACGATCTTAAGGAAAAAGTACTTTATTATTTGAACGAACCTAAAATTGAGCAACAGGGAATTTTCAAGGTCGATTTTATTCAGAAATTGAAACGTGATTTTTATTCAGGCAAAAAAGAGCTGGCCCAAAAATTATGGTACGTATTGATGTTCCAGATGTGGTATGAAAAGCATATGTAATATTTTCTTATTCCTCCTTTGAAGGAGGTGTCCGCAGGACGGAGGATGTTACTAAAAAATCAACCAGTTTTTTTAAAGCAATTCCCCGGTGAGAGATTGAATTTTTAGTTTCCGGATCCATTTGGGCAAAGGTTTGGTTATAACCCTCAGGCATAAAAACAGGATCGTAACCAAATCCATTTGATCCTTGTTTTTCCGTAGTTATTTTTCCATGTATAATCCCTTCAAACACATATTCTTTTCCTTCCAATACAAGAGCCATGACAGTTTTAAAATGAGCTGCCCTGTTTTTGCTATTCCGAAGCTCGTTCAATAACTTATCGATATTATCCTGATCATTTTTTTGTTCTCCTGCGAATCTTGCAGAATAAACGCCGGGCGCACCATTTAAATCATCCACTAATAATCCGCTGTCGTCCGAAAAACAATTAATACCCGTATGCTTATAAATAGTTCTTGCTTTTAACAATGCATTTCCTTCGATGGTTGTCTCGGTCTCTTCAATTTCATTTTTAAAGTTGAGCTCATCAAGACTCATTAATTGGATGTTGGCGGGGATCAGGCTTCTGACCTCTTTCAATTTATTTTGATTGTGAGTCGAGAAAATCAGTTTCATGAACGTGGTGAATTAAACAGCAACAATAGAAGATTAATTATTTACTTTAATAAATTTTTTGATGAAGAGTTTATCGTCAACTACTACTTTTATAATATAACAGCCCCAGGCGTAAGAAGACGTGGGTATAGAAACAAGGTTCAATCCCATCAATCCTTTTTGAGTAGTTTCTTCAAACAGAATTTGTCCGGTGGAAGTATAAATAGACAATGTAAAGTCTATGTCTTTATTAAGAATAACAGGCAAGGTGAGGTTTTCTGCAGTCGGGTTTGGAAAAGGGTTTGAGACAGAAATTTCATCATAGTATAACGCGCTGCATAAATCATTGTTGTTTTGGTTCCCATCATCTATGCCATTCACTTTTTTGATAGCCACACAGGTAATATTATTGGAACTATTTTCCTGGGAGGCGCTTTTCGAATTAAACGTATAGGAAAAGTAGGAATTAGGATTTAAGACTCCTGTCCAGCTTTCTTTATTATTCCCTCCATCACTTATCTGGTATTGTAAATTCATGGTTGTAGCCGGAACTGTTCCGTAATTTGCAATATCTGCGACAACCGTCATAAAGCCATCATCATCCTTAACAGTAGTGACATTCAAAATAGCAAGATCCAGGTAACGCTTTGAAACCAGGAGTGTCTTTGTTTTTGAATTTTTACACCCCTGCTGGGCTTGTAAAATCAAGGAAACAGTATAAGTGCCTTCTGAATTAAGAGTAACAGAAGGGTTTTGCAGGGTTGAAGTTGTGACACCGGCTACGTTCCAGACATAGGACGCCGCATTGGTAAAGGAAGGAATAAATCCAATTGGTTCATTAATGTAGTAGTAATTAGCAGGGTTAGTCGTAAAATCAACAACCGGTAAAGGATTAACGGTGAATGTTTTTGTCAAAGAATCTTTACAGCCAAATGAATTGGCAACCGTAAGCCTGACAGGATAATTTCCGGCCGTGGCTAAGCTTAATGTAGGATTTTGAACCGATGAAAAAGAATTGTTATTAACTCTCCAGTTATAAGAAGAAATAGCACCGCTTTGTGCAACTGATGTATTAATGGCAGTAATGGTATCTTTTGAACAAAAGTCCGGTATTGTAAAACTCACCAGCGGTGGAGAAAATATAGTGATGATCTTATTAATGGTTGATGTGCATCCATTCACAGTCACCGTTAACGAGACATTATATGGGCCTGTTGCAGTATAAGTTTTAGGAACCGTTAAGCCCGAAAAGGGTGGGCCGCCAAAATTCCATGAGCGGGAAGTGGCTAATGTTGAAGACGCAATGGAATTATCCTGGAAAATAGTAGTGGTATTGGTACAAGGCGTGCTGTAAGTAAAATCGGCTTTTACCTGGGGTTTGACGGCAATAGTATTACTTAGTATAGAAGAACAGCCGGCATTATTGGTAGCGGTTAGGGATACTGTATATGTGGTTTGATTAGTAAAAGTATGCGTAGGGTTTGGGAGAGTTGAAGTGTTAGCAGGGCTTCCTGTATCACCAAAATTCCAATTCAGCGAAGTAATAGAATAACCGGCAATACTCGTGCTTAGATTAGAAAAAGCAGTATTATCATTTTGGCAGGAATTGCCAATTGAGAAACTGGTTGTTGGTGTGGGGAAAATATTAATGGTTTTTCTGATTGTTTGTGTGCAACCAACATCAGTAATGACATTTAGAAGAACTGTGTATGTGCCGGTAGCTGAGAAGGTATGAATTGGATTTGAAGAGGTTGAACTATTCGCTGATCCGGAAAGCGGATCTCCAAAACTCCATGTCGTGGAGGTAAATGTATTTCCTGATGGAGGTACCGATAAGTTTGTAAAGCTTACCACTGTATTTTGACAACCAATACTATTGCTATAATTGGCAACAGGGGCCTGACCATTAATCGTGATAATAATGGTGTCTCTTGCCACACAATTATTAGTATTGGTAACAACCACAGAATATTGTCCGGTTGTATCAATTAATAGAGAATCATTATTGGAACTTGTGCTCCAGGTATAAGTTAATGACGGGCTCGTTCCATTAGTCAATGTAATAAAATTGCCGGCACATAATGATGCATCCGGACCTAAAGAAGTAGTTACCGGGAAATTATCGATCGTAATTTTAACGGTATCCAATGTGACAGAGCAGCCAAAAAGGTCATTGATCTTTACATAATACTTACCAGCCTGTTTGATCTGATAAACAGAATCGGTTGTTATACCATCCTGCCATAAAAACGTAAAGTCCGATGATGGAAGTTGAGTGTCCCATTGCAAACTGTCTCCTGCACAAAATACAGAATTAGAAATGGTGTGTATAGGCGGGTATGTAACATAAATGGTATCGGCTGATACTTTCCCGAAAATATTAGTTGCTGTAACCCAGTATTTGCCACTTGTAGCTACAGAAATAGTTGGTGTGGTTGCTCCGGTTGACCATTGATAATTTTTAAACGATCCGCTTGGAACAAGAGTAGTGTCACACAACGAATTGAGTATTGAAATATTCCCAGGTAAACTAATTGGTGGCGCGTATTTGTTGTTTAAATATTGTTCGACCTGGATAGTTTGGGCCGGCGTAAGTGCCTGGTTATAAATCACCAGTTCTGCAAGGTCCCCGTACCAATATCTTCCCGAAATACCCCTGTCGCTACTAAAATTATCAGCTGAAACAACGCCCGTGGAAACGAGGGAGAGGATGGCATAATTTTTAGGAAGTAAGGTAGATGTACCATTGATCGAAGCAAAGTTCAATTTTGTTTGGCCAGTTTTTATAGCAGTATTTGTATATGCAGAGTTCCATAACTCTTTATTATCACCTCGAATAAAATCAAAATTACCTGTGTGCCCCAGTAGCGACCTGTATTTAGAAGAGGCATTAGTATCTTCCCTGATCACCCAAAAAACAGTTCTTATATCGTTTATGCTATTAAATTTAATATAATCGTCCACGAAATCATCCAATGTATCAAACCGCATCACATGATGCCCATTTAAAGCGGATGTGATTTTTTTAGGCTGAGCATTTATTATGGATTGTTTCGCATGATTAAGATTGGGAGAAAGATCGTAACATGTGTCAATGTTGTTCCCGGAAGATAAGCTGACACTATCTCCTGTTAACCAAAGTGATAAACCGGCAAGATCAGAAGGTAAAAAACCGCTTTGTGATCTTAAATTTGAGGAAATAAAAAAAGAGGCTAAAATTATTATGCTATTAAATTTCATTTAATCTGTTTTTTTATTTATTCTAAAAATAGCTGATTTCCTGCCTTAAATTTACTATTTTTACTCTGAAATTAAAAATGTAATATGGAGTACGAAATTAAGCCCAAAGAAAAGTTTAGTTTGGGATTAAGAGAGTTATGGCAGTATAAGGAGTTATTTTATTTTTTTACCTGGCGTGATGTAAAAGTTAAGTACAAGCAAACTGCTTTAGGTTTTGCGTGGGTCATCCTTCAGCCGTTTTTCATGATGGTTATTTTTTCTTTATTTTTCGGGAAAGCACTCAATATCCCTTCTGAAAATATCCCATACCCGCTTTTTGTTTTTTCTGGGCTTATATTATGGAATGTGTTTTCAGTAGGAGTTACCGTAGCCGGGAATGGTATGATTTCAAACGCCAACATTATCAAAAAAATTTATTTTCCACGATTGATTATTCCAATATCCTCTGTTCTGGTTTCGTTGTTTGATTTTCTGATTGCTTTTATGATTTTTATTGGAATGCTCATATATTACCAGGTTTCTTTCAGTATTTTGAAGTTTTTAGTATATGTGCCATTAGGGCTCATTATTACGAGCATATCAACATTTGGTATGGGAACTTTACTGGCAGCATTAAATATCAAATACAGGGATTTCAGATATGTTATTCCTTTTTTAATCCAAGCCCTTTTATTTGTCACACCTGTTATTTATCCCGTATCTATTTTAACAAACCAATGGATACGGTACATAGTTGCTTTAAACCCTATGTATTCTGCAATTACTTTATTCAGACTAGGTATTGTTGATAGCCCGGTTCAGTTAAATCTGGTACTGATCAGTCTTCTGTCATCTGTCTTATGTTTTATCATAGGCTTGTATTATTTTAGAAAAACAGAAAATTATTTTGCAGATTTAGCTTAGTATGAAACCGGTTCTTGAAATCCAAAACATATCAAAAAAGTTTCGTATTCATCACGAAAATCAACCTTATTTAAGTTTGAGAGATTCCTTGGCATCTGTTTTTAAGAGAGGAACTTCCAGCACAGAAGACTTTTTTGCATTAAGCGATGTTAGTTTCAATGTTAATTCAGGAGAAAGTATTGGTATCATCGGTAAAAATGGTGCCGGAAAATCAACCTTATTGAAGATACTATCTAAAATTACTCCTCCTACTTCGGGTAAAATAATTTCACGGGGAAGGATAGCGAGTCTGTTGGAAGTAGGAACTGGCTTTCATGCCGAATTATCCGGCCGGGAAAATATTTTTTTGAACGGTTCGATTTTAGGAATGAAGAGAAGTGAGATTCAAAGGAATTTTGATGCTATTATTGATTTTGCAGGAGTAGAAAAATTTCTTGATACTCCCTTAAAACATTACAGTAGCGGCATGCAATTGCGTTTGGCATTTGCTGTAGCTGCGTTTCTGGAAAATGAGATTCTGATCATAGATGAGGTATTGGCAGTAGGTGATGCTGAGTTTCAGAAAAAATGTATGGGTAAGATGGAGGATGTCAGCAGAAATGAAGGTAGAACTGTTTTATTTGTAAGCCATAACATGAAAGCTGTTCAGCAATTATGTAAACGCATTGTCTGGATCCATAATGGTAAAGTTCATTCCGATGGTTTAAGCAGGGATATTTCGGATAATTATTTAAAAACTACTTCTGTCAATACTTCCTATAACGAAATAAAGGCACTAATCGATAATCTCCCTTCTGATCCTGATTTTAAACTCGAAAACATTTGTATCACGCAAAACAAGGTAGAAGGAAGTCAGCTATATAACGGTGAATCCTTTCAAATAGAAATCCATTATAGGGTTTTGAAACAGTGTCTCGGTTTAAGAGTGTATTTTGATCTCTGTGATAACGATGAAAATATTTTGATCAGGAGTTTTAATGACGAAAATCTGGAAGAGATCCCGGTTGTAATGCCAGGAAATTATGTTTCCACAGCAACTATCCCTTCTAATTTATTAGCTGCTGTCAGTTATGAATTAAGGATTCATGCAGGAATTTATAATGTAAAAATGTGTACTCCTGAATTAGGTATCAGGATACCAATCGATATAAATTCCTCCAATAAAATTAACATAGCTTATTCGGGAGATACAATCAGAAGTAAAATAAGTCCATTCATAAACTGGAAAAATTTATTCATAACAACATAACGCTTTAATAAATCAAATAAATATTTTATGATCAAAAGAATTGCTTTAAAATTTTATAGTCTTTTTACTCGTTTGCTCAAAAAGAAAATTCCGACTTCAGGATGGCATGAATTTGACATACAGGGACTGAAATGGAAATTGTGTTTAGACAGATACATTGATCGAACAATTGCTGTTGAAAAGACCTTTGAACCGGAAACAACTGAATTGGTAAAAACGATCGTTAAACCAGGCATGAGAATTTTAGATATAGGCGCGAATATTGGTTATTTCACAAATATTTTATCAAAGCAAGTTGGAAAAACAGGAGCTGTTTTTGCATTTGAGCCAGTGAGTGGTTACCGGAGCCAGGTAGAATGGCATGTAAAAGCCAATCATTTTTCTGATATCGTTAAAATATTCCCATATGGTCTTTCTGATAAAGCTTGTAAATTAAAGATAGGAATGGACAATACCAGTGCATCTCTTCACTGGACACCAAAAACGCCACCTTCCAATTATGAAGAAATTGAATTGCGACGTTTAGATGATATTTTAGAGAAAGAAAATATTGGGAAGATCGATTTTATTAAGATTGATATAGATGGTCATGAACCTTTTTTTATTGATGGAGCAACAGAGTTTTTCAAAAAAAACGCACCAATTATATTAGTTGAATTTGCCAACCTGAATTTATTTGTGGCTGGTTCAGATGCTATATGTCTTAAAGAAAAACTTGAAAAACTAGGTTATGTTTTATACTCAGAAAAAACAAAGCACCCTTTTCCAAGTGTGACAGAATTTTTAACCGAATGCGGGAATTATAAATATAGTGCAAATGTTTGGGCAATACCAGGCAACGTTGCTAAGAATAAAGCGTCGCTGCTCGATTTGTAAACACACTTAAAATTATCTGATGGCTTTTAGTAAAATTAAATATCAAATAAAAAAACGCTTATTTAATAATCATTTTTCAAACCTCGAATCTTCGGTCATAGAAATTAATAACATTGAAGAATTGAAAAAAATTTTCGGTTGGAAGAATGATCCTATTTTGAATGACCCAATCCTGAAAGAGTTCGATTATTTGGAGGATGTTAACGAAAGAAGGATTCGGGATGCTGAATCCATTGGTGTTGTGATGGCAAATAGTAATCCTCATGTTGCGTTGGAGATTGGTACTTCAACCGGGCATACAACGGCTTTAATGGCTAATAATGCGCCGCAGGCTACAATACATACAATGAATATTCCTCCTGAGGAAATTTTATCGGGTGAAGGCGGTAAGTATACAACCATTGCGTTGGAAAGAGAAAAAATCGGGATTTACTTCCGGGAAAGAAACATGAAAAATATTGTTCAGATACTTTGTAATTCTGCAAAATGGGAACCAAATATCGGAAATATAGATGTTGCATTTATTGACGGTTCACACGATACAGATTTCGTATATAATGATACTGTTAAGATTTTGTCATCCATGAAGCCCGGATCTTTTATATTATGGCATGATTTTAATCCTGAACTGACAAAAAAATATAACTGGATACACACGGTATGTGCTGGTGTTGAGAAGCTATATGCAAATGGTAAACTGAATGGCAGAATTTATCATATTCGTGATTCCTGGGTTGGTATATATCGTGTAAATTAAAATTTCATGAGAATTCTTTTGGGCTACAGTTATTATCAAAATCCATTTGATGTAAAAACATGGGTTAATAACTGGCTATTACGAATTGCGGATGCAAATATTCATATTGAAAGTTTTCCACTAACAATAAATCCACCGGCTGGAAGATTGCTATGGAAAGACCTGGATGCCATGTGGAAAAGAGGTGACCATGAACTGTTAAGTTTATATCATGATTTGGCATTAAAGTTAAAAGACTTCGATGTCTTTGTAAATTGGAACGGTATCAATCTTCATCCTGATTTTGTATTAAGGCTTCCTACTTTTAATGTATATGGATGTTTTGATGATCCTGAGTCTTCAGATAATTTATCAAAACCTGTTGCTTTTGCTTATGATTTATGTATGATTGGCAACATTGCTGAAGTTGAAACTTATAAAAGTTGGGGAATTAAAAATGTGAAATTTTGGCCAATGGGCTTTTTCTCTTCAGATTATGATCCTAGCCTGACTTATGATGACATTCTTAAAGGAGAAAGAAAAACAGATATTGCTTTGTTATGTGAACGAAAATCCGGGTGGAGAGCTGAACGATTAGATAAATATGCTAAGGAATTTCCGAATGGCAAATATTACGGACTTGGCTGGAAGGCCGGTTTTTTTCCTGAAGATGAGAAAGTAAAAATGTATCAGCAGACTAAAATAGGACCGAATTTTCATAACTCTACGGGCCCTATTAATTTTCGTACATACATGTTACCGGCTAACGGAGTCATGTTACTATGTGATAATAAATCACATCTGGGAAAAATATTTAAATTGAATGAAGAAGCAGTTGGTTTTGATTCAATTGAAGAAGCGATCGAATTGACGAAGTATTATCTAAAGCATGATGAGGAAAGAAGAAGTATTGCTGCTAAAGGCTGGAAAAGGGTAGTAACAGATTATAATGAAAAGGCAGTATTTAAAATATTAACAGATGCGATCAATGATTCAATTAAAGATACACCAAAACCTGTAAAAGGACAAACAGCACTTGTTGTAGATTTTTTAAATGAACATACAAAAAAAACAAAATACAACCGTTCTATTTACCCTTTTATAAAAATAATCAACCATTTTAGGGATATGTTATACATATTGAGAAAGAAAACCGGTTTAATAAAAAATTGAGTTATGTGTGGTATTGCGGGCATATTAAAATGGGATAATGAAAAAATCAGGGAAGAAGAAATTTTGGCTTTGACTAATTCTGTTAACCACAGGGGGCCTGACGGAGTAGGCATTGTATTAAAAGAACATTTCGCATTCGGACACAGACGTCTTTCAATTATTGATATTGAAGGAGGAAAGCAACCAATGAGTAATCGCAATGAAACGATTTGGATTACTTTCAATGGTGAAATATACAATTACCAGGAATTAAAAAAGGAACTTACTGATTTTGGTTATAAGTTCCTTACGAATTCAGATACAGAAGTGATCATCTATTCATATGAAAAATGGGGGACTGACTGTGTCAAAAAATTCAGGGGAATGTTTGCATTTGTTATTGCAGACCTGGTAAATAAAAAATATTTTCTGGCAAGAGACCATTTTGGAATTAAGCCATTAATTTATAGAAAGGAAAAAAATTATCTTGCTTTTTCATCTGAGATTACTGCATTAAAAAAAATAGGAAATGTTACTGCTGAGGGGAATTTACAGGCAATTGATTTTTATTTAAGGTATCAGTACATACCTACACCTCATACTATTTATAAAAATATTTATAAATTGCCTCCTGCTCATACTGTTGAAATTGATTTTGACGGAAAAATGCATGAACTCAAAAAGTATTGGGATCTTGATTTTTCGGAGGTAAAAAATAAATCGGAGGAACAATGGATAGAAGAAATTGAGGGGGTAATTGACGATTCTGTTAGAAAGCATTTAGTTTCAGATGTTCCTTTTGGGGTTTTTCTTTCCGGAGGAATTGACTCAAGTTTAATTGCTCTAAAGATGCAGGAAGTTACTACCAGCAAATTAAAAGCATTTACAATTAATTTTCATGAAAAAGAATTTTCGGAATTGGAATTTGCAAAAAAAGCTGCAGCTAAATGCAATGTAGAATTGATCAGTGAGAGTATTACCGAAAATGCACTGGATATATTACCCGGATTGGTTGAGCATTATGGAGAGCCATTTGGTGATAGCTCAAGTGTTCCAACATGGTATGTTTCAAAATTAGCTAGAGAGCACGTACCTATGGTCTTGTCCGGTGATGGCGGTGATGAAACGTTTGGAGGTTATGATTCATATATGCGTTGGATGAAAAATCATCCAATGATAAATGCTAGAAACACATTCCCTGGAAATCCTTATTGGGGATCCAGGATCGCATTGAATGGGATTAAACAATTTATTAAACACGGAACCTTTAATGTTTTAACGTCTTGGCAGAACCATATTTTGTATGCAGAAAAAACAAGGAGGGAAAAAATATGGAGAAAAGAGCTCCATTATGTGATTAATGTCCCAGATAAACTTTTTGAAAACGCCGCGGAAAAAGCGGTAAATTTTGACCGGCTTTCTTACGTGCAGTATATTGATTTTCAAACCTACCTGCCTTGCGATATATTAAATAAAGTTGATATTGCAAGTATGTGTCATGGGCTCGAAGTCCGACCGCCGTTTGTTGATGTGAAAGTAGTTGAGTTTGCTGCAGGTTTACCTTTGTTTATGAAATATCGTAAAGTAGGAGATTTTATGACAGGTAAATATGGTCTAAAAAAGATAGCTCAAAAATATTTTGATGATGATTTTGTTTATAGAAAAAAGCAAGGATTTGGACTTCCTTCTTATTATTGGTTTTTAGAAAATAAACAAGGATATAAGATGTTGAATGCTATTTTACAAGACAGTCAAACAATGAACCAATTGTTCAATACATTTGAGATTAAAAACCTTTTGAAAGAACATGGCAAGAATAATAAAGATAACGCTGGTATTTTATGGTTATTTTTAGTTTTGGGATTGTGGTTTGAGAAAAACAATGATGTTACTTTTAATTAGCAAATAATTGAAAAAATGAGAAACTCTCTTTCAGATAAAAAAATCATTATTTTTTTAGATACGCTTTTGATGGGTGGAGCTGAAAAGCAGGCAATCTTGCTTGCAGGCTATTTAAAAAATACTGAGAAGAGTAATGTTGAAGTTTGGGCTATTGATAGGGCCGGGAAAGGAGCTGAGCTACTTGACGAATTAGGGGTGCCATGGAAATTGCATTCATTGGACAGATACGCCGGAAAATTAAAAAGAATAAAAGAACTTATAAAACTGATAATTGCTATCCGAAAATTTAAACCGGATATCATTATGCCTTTTACATACTGGCCAAATGTAATATGTTGTGCTATATGGAATTTTACAGGCGCTAAAACCTGTGTATGGAACCAGCGGGACGAGGGAAGAGGAATTACAAATCATGTATTAGAAAAATACGCATTGAAAAAGACACCGGTTTTTGTTTCAAACTCTGAAGAAGGAAGATTATTTCTTGCGAAACATTTAGATGTCGATAAACATAAAGTGCGATTAATTCACAATTCAGTGAATTTACCTGCGCCGTTGAGGCCAAAACAATATTGGAGAGATACTTTAAAAATAAGCGAAAAACATTTTGTAGCAACCATGATCGCTAATTTACATGGATACAAGGACCATAAAACGTTGTTAGATGCCTGGAAAATTGTTTGCGATAGTACAAAGGATAAAATACCCCTTTTATTTTTAGCGGGTAGATTTGATCATAAATATTACGAGTTAAAATTACATGTTCAGGCTTTGAACATTAAGGATAACGTCAGGTTTTTAGATCAGGTAGATGATATTGCAGGATTATTAAGTGTCACTGATTTAGGAGTGTTTAGTTCCCGTTTTGAGGGTTGTCCGAATGGCGTATTGGAATGTATGAATTCCGGATTATCTGTAGTAGCCACGGATATCATTGGTATCAGGGAGGCATTGGGTGATGACTACCCTTATTTGGCTTCAATTTCGGACCACCGGACATTTGCCAACCATATTTTAACATTTGTAAATAGCGCTGATTTAAGAGAAAAAATAGCTTTGCAAAACCGTCAAAGGGCGGATCAGGAGTTTTCTCCAAACAAAATGTTTAGTAATTACGCCAGTCTGATTGAGTCTGTTTTGTAGTATTTTCATATATTTATAAAGTGTTTTTACACTGTTAAAAATTATTATATGAAGAAACTACTAATTACTGGAGGTGCAGGATTTATTGGCAGTAATTTAATTGATAAATTAATTGAGATTGGTGGCTTTAAAATTACCTGCATTGATAATTTTGATCCCTTCTATGATAAGGCCATTAAGCAAAAAAATATCGCTCATTTAATTGGTAACCCAAATTTTAGTTTTTGCGAGCTTGATATCCTGGATTTCGAAAAATTAAAAAGCAAT
The DNA here is from genome assembly GCA_021155905.1 of Bacteroidota bacterium. GTDB lineage: Bacteria > Bacteroidota > Bacteroidia > B-17B0 > Aurantibacillaceae > UBA4416. The sequence continues at coordinate 92,375 of JAJNBG010000018.1, read as the reverse complement.
TTGTCAGGCGATTACGATGTGATTGTACATTTAGCGGCAAAGGCAGGTGTTGGCCCAAGTATTAAAGATCCTATTGCTTATCAGAATGTTAACCTGATAGGGACACAAAATTTACTTGAATTTGCCCGGTTAAATAAAATCAAACAATTTATATTTGCTTCCTCCAGTAGTGTATACGGTGTAAACTCAAAATTGCCATGGTCGGAATCGGACAAGCAATTACAACCAATAAGTCCATATGCATCATCAAAAATAGCTGCGGAATTGCTTGGTTATACATATAGTTATTTGCATGACATACGTTTTATAGCACTGCGGTTCTTTACTGTTTTTGGTCCTAGGCAGAGGCCCGATCTTGCTATTCATAAGTTTTCAAAAATGTTAATGAATAATGAAGCTATTACTGTGTATGGTGATGGAAAAACAGGAAGGGACTACACTTATGTGGATGATATAGTGAATGGTATCGTTTCAGCGATTAGTTATGATCAATCTGAGTATGAGATATTTAATTTAGGAAATCATGCATTGGTAACGTTAAATGATTTGATTTTGTCTTTGGAATTGGTTTTCGAAACGAAAGCCAATATTAAATATTTACCACATCAGGATGGTGATGTTCCTGTTACGTATGCTAATATTGAAAAGGCACAGAAGATTCTTAAATACAAGCCTTCTACCGATTTAGTGTCAGGTTTAAAGAAGTTTAAGACATGGCTCGGCGCTAATAATTAAAAACGATAGTAATGGTTTCAATGATTAAAAATTCAGGAAAAAAACTTATTCAGTTATTCATTAATAATATTTTACTTAAAAAAAGCAGTATTCCTATTCTGAATTCTATTTATGAGAGTGCCCCTTCCTGGCTTATCAATTATATATGGGGTCATACACGCCAGCCTGCTTTCAATTTTAACTGGAGAATAAAATTATTGAATTCGAAAAAAGTTTATGTACCGGTTTCGCCTGATGATGTTAAAACGTGGGAGTTTGCTCTAAGCTATAAATGGTCTGATAAATGCTTAACAATTGCAGAGGCTATCGTGAACGACTTTTACCCACTAAACCATCATTATTTTGATATCGGGGCGAATATGGGGCTACGTTCGTTATACCCATTATCGATTAAAAGACCAGTCATTTTATTCGAACCAAACAGTAAACTGAAAATTTTTTCCGAAAATGTATTTATGGCAAATGGTTTTTCGAGTTATAAATTTGAGACTTTGTGTCTTTCAGATAAAACCGGTGAAGTAGAATTTTATGTTTCGCCATCTTCTTATATGAGCAGTATTTTTAAAGAAAATGCTGAAATGGATAAGGCTTCTGGATCAGTAGAGACCATTCAAGTACAATCAATAACTTTAGATGAATATATAGGCAATAACAATTCCCTGTCCCCTAAGATTATTAAAATAGATACTGAAGGCAATGAATTATCTATCCTTAGAGGCGGAACCAATACTTTTGATGAATTTTCGCCGGTTATATTAACTGAAATTTTGCCTCATAACCCTGAAGGCGTTACAATATTTAATTATTTAACTGAAAAAAAATACACATGTTATGCACTAAGTGATTATCAGAATTTTTCAAAGATCATAAAAGTTAAAAATAACAGTGAATTGGATTTTAATAAGGTTAATAATTACTTATTCGTTAAAAATAAAGAGTTGGAAAAAATCATTGATGTTAAATCTACTCAACTTAATTAAGGATAGTTTAAATGATTATGACAAACGCTGCTGTAGTAAGTATAATAATCCCCTGTTATAATTATGCACAGTTTTTACCCGAAACACTGGATTGTGTTATAAATCAGACTTTTGAAAATTGGGAGTGTATTGTTGTTGATGATGGTTCTAAGGACAATAGTTCGGAAGTAGTTAAGCAATATAGGGCCAGGGATAATAGAATAAAATATGTGTATCAAGAAAACCAGGGTCTTTCAGCTTCAAGGAATACTGGGATCAGGCATTCAGTCGGATTTTATATTCAACTGCTTGACGCTGATGATCTGATAGAAAAGGGAAAACTTGAAAAGCATGTTGAATTTTTAAAAAACAACAAATCAGTGAAACTGGTTTATGGTCCGATAAAACATTTTACAAAAGAGAATAACAGAAAAGGCATATATACCCGGCGTGAGATACCGGAAGTTTCGGGTGGGTATACTAGTGTTTTACCCTATTTGGTAGAGGATAATATTTTTTTAGTAAGTGCGCCTTTGTTTCATAAATCTATTGTTCAGGAAATCGGTGAGTTTGATATAGCATTAAGGTCATTGGAGGACTGGGATTTTTGGTTTCGGTTTATTTTAAGCGACGCTGTTTTTCAATATTTAAAAGCTGATGAAACTGCCACTCTTATCAGGTCTCATGATGTAAACATGAGCAGTAATCATAGAAGAATGTGGGAGGCCAAAAGAACGGTAAGGCATAAATTAAAGGGATATTTAGATGAAAAAATACTTCAACAACACGGTAACCATGAACTTTTGAAGAAGATTCGAAAGACCAACGATTTTTTCATATTCAAAGATAAAGGCTTGTTTGATCTTCGTTTTAAAAATATTTTGTCGGGTTTTTATTACACCGCGCGTGCCTCTTTTATTTCGTTAAAACCGTGGAAAGAAACTTATGATGGATTGTATTGGTTAAAAGACCGCATTAAATACGCTTTAAAATAGCCATATGAATATTAGAGAAAAGAAAGTCATTTTAATAACCTCACATTTAAATGGAAGGGCAATTGCTTATGAATGGATTGGGACTAAATTAAAGGAAAAAGGCTGGAACGTTCTTTTATTGCATATAGATGACAAGGAGTCAAATTTCGAAAAATTTATTTTGAAAACCAGTATAAATTATAAAAGAATAAGTTATTCTGGCAAAAATAAATTTGAAATGTTGCGCGTCATTTTTAAGCTTATCATTGAGATTATGAGATTTAAACCACAGACTGTGCACACTCATTATTTCGATGCTAATTTATTAGGGTTAACTGCAGCATGGTTATTGAGAGTACCGGTTAGAGTATATACCAGGCACACAACTACTCAAAGATATCGGTATTTAAAAGGAACCAGGAACTTTGAGAAATATTTTAATGGAGTTTCTACCTCTGTTATTTCAATATCGGATGTCGTGACAAAAGTATTAGCTGGTTATGAAAATGTACCGGTTTCAAAAATAAAGAAAGTGCACCATGGTTTTGATTTAGGTATGTTTTCTAATATAGACGTTGAAAGATTAAAAGTTATTAGGGATAAATACAACCTTAAAAGTACATCTTTAATTATTGGATCTATTTCAAGATACGATGAATGGAAAGGTGTTGAGTATACTATTGGGGCATTTAAGAAAATAGCGTCAGAGTTTCCTGATGCAAAACTTGTTCTTGCTAATGCGGACGGTATAAGAAAAGACTATATACATTCTCTTTTAAAAGAGTTGGATCCGAACACTTATGTTGAGATACCATATGAAGATGACATTTTTGCTCTTATTAATGTATTTGACTATTTTGTTCATGTACCAATTGACGCTGAAATAGAAGCTTTTGGCCAGGTATATATTGAGGTGATGGCCTCATCTGTACCAATGGTTTGTACATTATCCGGTATAGCCGGAGAGTATATAGTGAATAAACGTAATGCTATAGTTGTCGATTACCAGGATACTGAAGCAATTTACAAGGGTTTAAAATTATTAATGGGCGATAAAGAACTAAGGGCCGGAGTCATCAGTCAGGCTAAGATTGACATACAGGAAAAATTTGGTGTAAATGAAATGATAAATAAACTTGCCGAAGTATATGAATCTAAATAATTTATTTTATCTTCAAATGTAATCTGTTATTCCCGATCTGTATTTTTAATAATGTTTGTAGTTTCAAATGAAGAAAATTATATATAGTATAATAGAAACCTTCTTGAGGAACAAAGGAGTAAAAACTACAATTTCAGGTATTGAATTAAGATTGCCCGTGCGTTTTTATAAATATTATCCAAAGGATTATGAAGGTGAAAATATTGCTTTTTTTAGAAGAGAAGTAAAAGACGGCGATTTCGTTATTGATATTGGCGCACAATTAGGTTTAATGACAAAAATTTTTTCCGATCTGGTTGGAAATAACGGAAAGGTATTTGCATTTGAACCAACTCCTGAAACCTTTCACTATTTCCTGGAAACGATAGCTATTAACGGATTAAGTAAAAATGTTATACCTTATCAAAAGGCAGTAGCGGATAGAAATACTTCTGCTTTTTTTAAAGTCTCGGAACATTCTGTAGATGCTTCAAACAGTCTTATTCCATTTAATGATGATATTAGCAATGAAGAAGTAAAGGTTGATGTTATATCAATTGATAATTTTGTAGAAGCTAATAATATCCCGAGAATTAATTTCGCGAAAATAGATGCGGAAGGAGCTGAATACCTTGTATTAAAAGGACTTCAAAGGACTATTTCCAGGGATAGGCCAAAAATAAATTTAGCGCTTCATCCTGGTGCTGTTGAAAAATTTGGAGGATCACTAAATGAGATATACGATTTTATTGTAGCAAATGAATATGCGGTCATTTATAAAAGCAGCATTATTTCAAAAGAACGTTTTTTGAATATTGATGATCTATTTGATGTTCAGTTATTGCCACGAGAATAAAACCGTTGCCGGTTAACAGACAATTGCTGTAAAGCATAGACAGAAATTATAGTTTATGAATATTTTAATTTATCATCCAACTAATCTTCCAGCTAAAGACCTTGAGTCGCTGATGTATGTTTTCATAGAAAAGAAACACACGGTTTTTTTATTGACTCACGAAGAGAAAGGTAAATTGCACGAAAATTCTGAAAAGCTCGGCGTTCATTCATTTTCAGTCGGTGCTGAAGTGAAAAAAAGTTTTTTGAAACAGGTTCAGTTTTTAGTGGCTTTTTGTAAAAGGAATAAGATTGATGTTGCGTATTCTAATTTACAACAATCCAGTAAAATCTCCATACTTGTCCAGTATTTTACGAAAACCAGGTTTATTATATACAGACATCATTCAGATAGCGTCTATTTGTATGGGTCAAGAAAGGAAAAATTGCTTGACAGGTTAATAAATAGATTCGCAAGAAAGATCATTGTTATCTCTGAGTTTTCCCGGCGACAAATAATCGAAGTAGAAAAGGCTGACCCTGAGAAAGTATCTTTAATTCCTCTTGGATATAATTTTGATTTTTTACCAAAACCTAATTTCGCCAATGTCGCTAAGATTAGAGGAGAATTCAATTCAAGTCTTTTGATAACTATTGCGGGCCGATTAATTCCAATTAAAAGAAATGATATAGCTGTTAACACGGTTAGTGACTTAGTTGGAAAAGGATTAGATGTAAAATTACTAATTTTAGGAAGTGGTTCAGAAGAGGGAAAACTAAAAAAGCTAATTGCTAGCCGTAATATGCTATCTAATATTTTTATGTTAGGGCATAAAGCGAATATAGAAGATTATATTGCGTCATCCGATCTTTTAATACATGTGTCTAATTCGGAGGCTAGCTGCCATATGCCAAAGGAGGCAGGTATACTTAGCAAACCAGTTATAGTTTGCGATAATGTCGGCGATTTCAGTGACTATATCATTAATGGTGAAAATGGGATATTAATTGATAAGAAAAATACCCGAACTGAATTATATGATCAACTTGAAAAGTTATATAACGATAAGTCTTATCTTTTGAAATTGGGGACTTCTTTAAAAAGTACTGTTTATAATAAGTTTGATATTAATAGAGTTTTTTATATGCACGAACAATTAATTCAGTCTATGTATGAATAACGACCGTCCTTTTTTCACAATTATTATTCCAACATATAACCGGGCCCGCCTTATTGCAGAGACCCTGCAAACCGTGCTTGATCAGGAATTTCAGGACTTTGAGATCATCATCGCAGATGATGGAAGTATTGATGATACGAGTGAAGTTGTTGCTAAAATTAATTCTAATAAAATTTCATATTTCAAGACGGAGAATAAAGGCGTGGCTCATGCACGTAATTTTGGCATTTTAAAAGCAAAAGGCAATTACATTGGTTTCCTGGACTCTGACGACTTTTATGAAAAAGATCATTTGCAGAATGCTTTTGAATTTATTCAGACAGAAGATTACCCGGAGTTGGTGCACTTGAATTTTAACTGGGGTGATAGAGAAAAAAAAGCTTTTAGAAAGAATAAATTACCGCAAACATTGCCCGACGATATCTTCGTTGGATGCTCATTGCACGTTAATAGTTTATTTGTTAGAAAAGATATTGGTCAACTAAATTTATTTAATGAGTCGCGTGCCCTTATGCTTAGCGAAGATTGGGAGTATTTTATTCGAATGGCATGTCGTTACCAATTGCATTTGAAAGATACACCTTCATCTTATTTAGTTGAGCACTCAACAAGGAGTACACGCATTTTTGATCCGCAGCAATTATTGAATCGTAGAGCTGCTATTGTAAAATGTTTGGAAGGCGATCAAATAATTAGTGAGAAATATCCCAGGAAAGTGAAACTTGTAGATGCCCATATGAGTTCGTTGGCAGCAGTGAATTTTGCAGCTAACAAATCTAAAACAGATGCATTTTTGCTTTGGGTTAGAGCTATTCGCTTAAATCCTAAGGAATTGTTCACGCGTAGAAGTGTAGCAATTATAAAACATTTGTTGCTTAAGTTTTAATTTAAAAATTGCCAAGTTTATCTTTCTTGAATAATTTCCGGTAGACATCATAAATCATTGCCAGCTTCTTTTCATTATTGGGATAATGATGATACCACTTTGGTTTTAAGGCCAAGATAGCCTCAAGCTCTTCATATGTAGTCCCTAATTTTTTTGCAATGTATTCTTTTTCCGATTTTATGGATGCTTCGTTAAATGGCTTTTTCTGAAGTTGTTCCAGTGCTTTTTCCCTGGTGATACTTCCTGCACAGATTTGAGAGGATAATGTTGCGCGTCTATAGTCTATTCCAAATTTAGTATACAAGTAATAAGACTGTATAAATTTAGTGTACACCGACTCATGGTGTTTACCTCCATAATCTCGCCAGTCAATTTCTCTCTTTAGCACGTCTATTGCTTCTGCTTTAGAATAGGGAATATAATTTAGTAAATATATCATTTTGATTTTCTTTACCAGCTTATAATAGATTTCTTTCCAAAATCCGAAGAGGGGAACTTTTCTTATAGGTTTTGTTCCAAAGGTTTTTTGTATGGCTTTAAAGTATTTTAAATCTTTCGCATCATAATGCCATAATTTTGGTAGAATTCCTTCGGTAGCAAAATTGCCACCACTGATAATATGCTTCACGCCGTATTTAGAGGCTATTTCATGCAATGCAGCTAATAAGGCTATGTCTGTTGGCGTTTCAGCTTCAGGGACAGACGCTTTTAGAAAAGCTAATTGTAAGTCTTTAAATTCATCCCAATCGAGCACATAACTTTCGTAATCAATTTGTAGTTTTTGCGCAATGTTTTTGATATTGATAACAGCCTCTTCAGAATTCCATCCGTTATCAACATGTACGCCTAAAACTCTTAGACCTTCTTTTTTGCATATGTAAGCAACATAGCTGCTATCGATGCCACCACTCAGGCCAACAATACAATCGTATTCCTTTCCTTTACCAGCGTCTTTAATTTCGGTTAAAAGCGTATTGAATTTAAGGTCGCTATGCGGACCCTGGTAACTATATCTCAATCTTGTATTAAGAAATTCCGTACATAGATTACATTCACCTTCTGAATTAAAAATAATTTCTAAATCAGTGGTGTCCATTACGCAACGGGTACAAATTTGATAATCTCTTTGAGGCATAGTACAGAACTGAAGATACATTTTTTTTTTCAAGTATCAAACTTCAGTTCATTTTTATCCGGATAGTTAATTAGCACACCATGTTTTTTTCCTTGAAAGACAAATAAGCTTCCGGCGGCCAAACCACTCGCTAAACCGTTTAAGTAAGCTTCTTTTAAATGACTCAAATTACCAGCGCCGCCCAATGCAATTACCGGAATTGTTACCGATGACGATATTTTTTTTATTAAATCTATATCGTATCCGGTCATTAAGCCATCCTTCTCAATTGACTGAATGATAATTTCGCCGGCACCATTTTCTTCCATTAGTTTAGCAAATGTTTCGGGGGTGATTCCGGTAGATTTTTTGCCATTCCGGGTCCACGCATATTCTTTACCAAAGAAATTTTTTTTAACATCCAAACATACGGAAATCGCAGATGAACCAAAACGCTCGGATGCTTCCTTTATAAAGTCAGGTTTTTCAGCAGCATAGCTTCCAATTATTACTTTTTCGGCACCATTTGCGATTATTTTTTTAATGTTTTCAATTGTTCTAATTCCACCTCCAACGGCAAAAGGCATGCTGGCTTCTTCTCCTATTGTCTTTATTAAATCAATCGAAATACATCTTTTTTCAATTGTAGCATTGATATCTAAAAAAATTAATTCATTTACCTGCAAATCGTTAAATATTTTTACTGTGTGAATGGGGTCTCCGATATATCTGAAGTCTGTAAATCGTTTCGATTTTATCAGGGAATTGTTTTGGAGTAATAATACCGGAATAATTCGGGGTCTGAACATGTTATAAATTAATAAAATTTTTCAGAATCATTTCGCCTGCTTTATAGCTTTTTTCAGGATGATACTGAACGCCGTATATATTTTCCGATTCAATTGCAGATATAAATTTATATTCATACTCTGTTTCGTTTAAAACTATGCTTTTATCCGAGTTTATTAAGTGATATGAATGAGAAAAATAGAATTCAGAGGAATCGGGAACTCCTTCGATTAATTTGCTTTTTTTTGAAAATTGTATAGTGTTCCAACCTAAGTGCGGAACTTTGTAGCGTAATTTGTCTGCCATTTTAAACTTTACTACTTCAGCATTTATCCATCCTAAACCATTCACATCACCTTCCTCACTTTTTAGCGCCATTAATTGCATGCCCAAACAAATGCCCAATACAGGTTTTTTATCAATTAGCACAGCCTTATTTAAACATTCTATTAAATTCAGCTCCCTTAGACTTTCCATGGCTTTGCTAAAATGACCAACACCGGGTAAGATGATTTTAGAGGAATCGTTTATTTCAATAGGATTTTTGGATACAATTATTTTTTTATTAAATAAGTTTAGTTTCTTTTTAATAGAGTTGATGTTCCCTACGCCGTAATCGATTATAACAATTTGGTCACTCATTCCATCAATTTTTCCGCTAGATTTAACTTAAATATAGAAAATTTCAAGAATAAAACCTTATTTTAGTAGGCTATTTATTCTTTGTGGCTAAAAATCTAAAATTTAAAATATTTGCATACGGTATTCTATTTGTATTAAGTGTTACTCCCGTTTTTATTAAAAAGGCTGTCAGTGAATCTTCAAAAACAAAGAATGAATTATTTAAGCCGGAACTGATTCGTTTTGATAACTCTCAGAAGCTTATTTATGGAATTGATAGTATATACAAGATGCGACTAACGTCCGATATATTCGACACGGCTTTATATGTTCAGACGGCCAGCGATTTTGTAAAAAACAGATTTTATCATGGTTTAGCTACTTATTCCATTACAGATAACTGGATTGCTTATTTGGCTGGAAAACTATTCTGGCCACATTTTTCAGCTATTGTAAAACCGGATGATCTGTTAAAACATGGAGATGGATTGTGCAGTCAGCAAACGATAGTTCTTTTAGACGTCTTAAGAAAAAAAGGTATTACTTTTAGAACAGTCGGTTTGGGCTATAAAGAAGGGCCCGGGCACTTTCTCAGCGAAATAAAGTATGATGGAAAATGGCATTTGCATGATGTTACCAAAGAACCTGAATGGAATAAAATTGTCAACCACCATTTGAGCCTTGATTATTATTTAATGAATAAAGATTCTTTATATGTTGCTTATGAAGGAAAATTGAGTAGACCCGTTTTTAATAAAATCCTTGAAAAAGTAGAGTATGGGAAGGTTAATGAATTTCCCGCAAAAAATATGTTGCTATTCCATAATGGAACTCTTTTTTTAATGTATGTGCTTCCGCTCATATTCCTTTTTCTGTTTGTGCTTTCTTTTTCAAAGGAAAGAAGCATTAAAAACGGGTACAAAAATTCATCTGAGAATTAAATCAATTATGTTGTAATTCTTTCGAATCGTTAAAATTTCATTTTAACGCCGCTTTGCTGCTCATATAAATGTCTTAACATAAATATTCCGGCTACAAAAAAAGGAAGTTCAGGAATCCGTAATCTTACTAAAGAGCCAAAATTGGCTACTGTTAATCCTACTGAAAAGGCAAAAAACAGGGAAAATAACATACAAAAGAGCAACATAGGGTTTTTCCTGATCAGTGTAAAGAAGCCAAGGAACTTTAGCTTAAATAATAGAAATACAGTCAGAAAAAGTAGATAACTGTTTTCCAGTGAAGAAATTAGCATTACAGGGTTTTTAACATCCCATATTCCAGGCCTGAAAATACCCGAGAAAATAGCAATTGGAGCTTTTGAAATAATTCCTATTATACTTGCATCAAAATCTCCAATGTCATAGGTTTTGCCGCCATAATATTCCGCCTTCATGTCTTTTTGGGTAACCACAGCCTTATCTAAAACCGTATCAAGTTTATATTGTCCCAAATTGTCCCCCATTTTATCAAGGGCGATATAACCTGTAAGTACTCCAATGCCCAAAATTACCGGCGATGCTATTAATCTAATAAAACCATGATTTATTTTTTTGACCATATTATTGCTCAGCCATAAAATGGAACCAGGTAGCAAAGCAAAAAAGATATACGGTTTAATCGCCAAAATTATGAAACCTGACATAAATAGGTACAATCCATAAGAGAGCTTTCGTTGTTTTTTAATAAAAAAATGATAGAACGCATAAGTAAACCAGCCGACGGCGGAGAGCGTAAATGAGTCTTTCATTAATCCAGAGCCCCAGAAAACACAGGAAGGTATAAATAAACAGGCGATCGCGAATTCTTTTTTCAAATTTGGAAATTCCATTAAAAAAGTTTGGTATAATTTCCACATGCCTCCGTAGGTAAAACAGGCTACTAAAACGGCAGTGGAGAAATAGGAATGGAAACCCAGTGTTACTATTGGAATTAATAACCGCACTACAAAAAATGAATGGTGATCTTTTGGTGTATATACAGGATAACCTGTACTTTCATTAAAAGTAAAATAGTGTTTACTTCCGTCGCCAAGCCATCCAATCCAAAAATCATCCTGGTCTTTCAGGAACAATTTAGCATATGCAGAAGACGTTTGGTAATAATTTGTGGTATCGCCTCCATCGTAGTAAAAAAAATAAACTACACCAATTGCAATTGCCCCAAAAATTCTAACCATTAAGCCTTTTGTAAAATAGGCGTATTCCGGTTTTTCGCGGATATTTTTTTTAGTCACCCAATAAGCATAAATATAAGCACCGATTATATAAAAAGGCGTTAACAAAAGATCAAAAACACTTAACAATGGGTTCATGCAAGCATAAAAATACTATTTTTACTTCAATTTATGACCAGTAATAAAACCTTTCTGTTTGTTTCTATTGATGGAATGACTGATCCTTTAGGGCAGTCACAGGTTTTGCCATACCTTGTCGGTTTAACGAAAAATGGATATAAAATTTCTATAGTAAGCTGTGAGAAAAAAGAGAATTGGAAATTATACCACACAGTGATTGAATCCATTGTCAAAGAGGCCGGCATAACATGGGATTATTGCTTCTATAAAACGGGAAAACCTTTTATATCACAGATTCAAAACTATTTTGAACTTAAGAAATTGGCGATAGCTAAGTTAAAGGAAGAGCCTTTAAAAACTATATTGCATTGCAGGAGTTACTTGTCTGGTTTAATTGGTCTTTATTCTAAACGAAAATTTAACACTGGATTTATTTTTGATATGAGGGGCTTTTGGGCAGACGAACGCATCGAAGGAGGCATCTGGAAGAAGTCGAATCCAGTCGGCGGCTATTTGTATTCTTATTTTAAGAAACGGGAGAAAGAGATGTTAAAGGAAGCTGATGCGATCGTTTCACTCACTCATAAAGCAAAATCGATCATTCTGGATTGGAACTTTGGCATTAAGGAAGAGAAAATTAATGTCATTCCCTGTTGCGTTGACCTAATTCATTTTTCCCGAAAAAAAATTGAACCTAAAAAATTGTCGGATTTAAAAGCAAAGTATCCGCAACTGGATGGCAAATTTGTTTTAAGTTATGTAGGATCTCTGGGTACCTGGTATATGGCAGATGAAATGCTTGAGTTCTTTAAGGTTTTATCCTTAAAAAAAGATGCCATTTTTTTGATCATTACAAAAGATGATATACAATTAGTGCACTCTGCTGCAAAAAAACATGGGGTTTCTCCCGAAAAATTAATTGTGGTTTCATCTTCGCGATCTGACATGCCCTATTATATAACTTTATCAACTGCTTCTGTATTTTTTATAAAACCGACTTTTTCAAAATCTGCATCTTCACCTACCAAAATGGGCGAACTTTTGTCAATGGGGATTCCTGTGCTTACCAATTCGGGAATAGGGGATGTGGATCAAATTGTTACAGAAAACCAATGCGGTCTTCTTGTTCACGGCTTTAATCAAAACGACTATCGAAAAATTGCCGATGATTTGATAGAAAATAGTAACTTGTATAAAGAAAATACGGAAAGGACAGCAAACCAGTTTTTTTCCCTGAATGAGGGTATTGACCGGTACACAAAAATATATAACACATTCAATTAAACTTAGATTATGTTAAATCAAAATTCTACTATTATCGTTACAGGTGGGGCAGGTTATATTGGCTCTCACACCATTATCGAATTACTACAACAAACAAATTATAATGTTGTTTCAATCGATAATTTTTCGAATTCAACGGCAAAGACTTTTGAAAGAATCGAAGCTATTACCGGTAAACAGGTTAAAAATCTGAATGTTGATATTTGTAATCTGGAGGCTTTGGAGTTAGCGCTCGGTAAAGTTAAAGATCCCATTGGCATTATTCATTTCGCTGCCTTTAAATCGGTTCCTCAATCAGTCGGAGATCCCCTGTTGTATTATCATAACAACATTGCCTCATTGGTAAATATTCTGAAGATTTGTAAAAAATTGAGTATAGCAAATTTTATTTTTTCATCCTCTTGTTCAGTTTATGGTAATGTTGAAAAATTACCGGTGACGGAGCAGACTCAGTTTTCGGTGGCTGAATCTCCATACGCTCATACCAAACAAATGGGTGAGGATATTGTAACTAATTTCACAAAAAGCGAATCCAAATTCAAGTCTGTTTTATTGCGCTATTTTAATCCTGTGGGCGCCCATCCCAGTGGTTTTAATGGAGAGTACCCGCGTGGAAGGCCTGATAATTTAGTGCCATATATTACTCAAACTGCTGCAGGGATATTGCAAAAACTAACTGTTTTCGGAGATGACTATGATACAAGGGATGGTTCCTGTATCAGGGATTATATTCATGTGAGCGACATAGCAGACGCTCATGTCAGGGCATTAAACTATTTAATCGAAAATAAACAGAAAAAAGCAACCTCTGTTTTTAATTTGGGAACTGGTGTAGGTGTAAGTGTTTTGGAAGCTATTGGTTCTTTTGAAAAAGTGACCCGACAAAAATTGAATTATGAAATAGGGCCAAGAAGACCAGGTGATGTAATTAGTATTTATGCAAATAATGATTTTGTAAAGAAAGAATTGGACTGGACACCTAAATACAATTTGGATGATATGATGTCGAGCGCCTGGAAATGGCAAGTGCATCTTAAGGACGAACAATAAACAAAGCCCGGACATGGACAAACGATATAAATTCAAAAGCCTTTCTGCTTATTCATCAGATGAATGGATGGCAAATTCTACCAAGCGCTACCGCACTATATTTGATAGAGCAGAAACTACTTATTTGCGTTTTGAGCTCGCGTTATACAATAAATTATTTGATGAGGAAGACTGGACGGCAAAAGTTTCAGTGAAGTGCGAAGAAATACTTCCGTCCGGAAATCTTACAATATGCACCCTGGACTCTGAATTAAAAGTAAGTAAAGAAGAAAATATTTTTTATGTACGTGATGGTTGGGGAACTCCTAACCTTGGTGCTTTTTGGAAAAAAGGTGTTTATCAATGGCTAGCGATCATTGATGGAATAGTAGTTGGTTCCCAGCGTTTTTTTGTTGAAGATGTTGGATTGGTCACAAAGAATTCAAATCCCTATTTCTCCATCGAACATGTGAAATTATACCATGGCGATGTGGATGGCTGGAACCAGCGCCAGCGTAAATACTTGAAAAGCTTTAACAAAGATCAGACGCAATATGTCTGGGCTGAAATTAAAGTAAAAGCGCAAACCAACATCGCCTTTAATTATGAACTGTTTTTAAATTATGTGGATGACGCCGGCCAGCATAAAGCGCACCAGGTTAAAACAGGATATATCGACGCTAATAAAAAAGATTATACTTATACGCTTGATTTAGGTTGGGGCAATGCCATACCTGGTTCCTGGAAAGATGATAAATATGCACTGGAGATTGTCTTTATGGATGTTTTAATCGGCGCAGTAACCTTTGAGTGTAAAAATGTTGAAGAGGAAGGAGAGCTGCAGCTGATCAGCAGTATTGATCAAACGATCGCAATCAATTCAGGAAGTTCATCCAATATTACCGGAAATACCATTGAGGCCTCTGAAAAAACGCTGGATGAATTGTTAAATGAAGTCGATTCGTTGATTGGTCTGGAAAACGTGAAGAAGAGTATTCATGAAAACATTACGTATTTGAATTTCACGAAGCTTAGAAAAGAAAAAGGTTTTGATGACGGCTCTGTCCTTTCTTTACACTCTGTTTTCACAGGAAATCCAGGCACCGGAAAAACAACCGTTGTGAAAAAATTAGGAAAGATCTACCAAAAAATGGGTCTGTTAAGCAAGGGACATGTGTATGAAGTGGATCGCTCCGTTTTAGTGGGAGAGTATATCGGACAAACTGCACCCAAGGTTAAAAAAGCTATCGATGAAGCCCGCGGTGGTATTTTATTTATTGATGAAGCCTATGCTTTAGCCCGTTCGGGAGAGGATAGCAAAGATTTTGGGAAAGAGGTCATCGAAATCTTACTGAAAGAAATGAGTGACGGAAAAGGTGACCTTGCTATCATTGTGGCTGGTTATCCTAAGGAAATGAACACGTTTATTGATAGTAATCCGGGTTTAAAATCACGCTTCTCAGAGTATTTTCATTTTGAAGATTATATGCCGGACGAATTATTTCAAATTGCAAATTATTGTGCTGAGCAAAAACAACTGACCATCACTCCCGAAGCACAGATATATTTGCAAGAGCAACTCACAGAGGCATATCGTAAACGGGACAACAGTTTTGGTAACGCGCGCTTCGTCAACGCCGTTATGGAAGAAGCAAAACAGGATATGGGACTTCGCTTGATGAAATCTGAGAACATGGATGCTTTAACCAAGGAAGATCTTTCGACAATCACGCTCGTTGACATGAAAAATGTATTCATGTCAAGTGAAAAGAAGAAACTGAAATTATCGGTCAATGAAAAGGAATTGAATTTAGCGCTTGCCGAATTAAATGAGTTGGTTGGTATGGAAAATATCAAACAGGATGTTAGTGAATTAGTGAAGTTGATCCGCTTTTATAATGAAACCGGAAAAGACGTAGTCAATAAATTTTCCCTGCATTCTGTTTTTACCGGTAATCCTGGAACAGGTAAAACAACATTGGCCCGCATTATTGCTAAAATTTATAAATCATTGGGTTTGTTAGAACGTGGACATGTGGTGGAAGTGGACAGGGAGGGGCTAATTGCAGGATACATCGGTCAAACTGCTATTAAAACCAAAGAAAAAATAGATGCTGCGATGGGCGGTGTGTTATTTATCGATGAAGCTTATGCCCTGTCTGAAGATGGGCAAAATGGATTTGGTAAGGAGGCGATTGAAGTAATCTTGAAAAAGATGGAAGATATGAGAGGCCAGTTTGGTGTCATTGTAGCAGGTTATCCGGAAAATATGCACCGATTCGTTGAGATGAATCCGGGTTTAAAATCAAGGTTTGATAAAACTTATTCGTTTTCGGATTATAACATCGATCAGTTACTGACAATAGCAAGCCAGTTATTTAAGAAAGAAGGATTGACTCCGACACAGGAAGCGTTGGATCATTTGAATTCTTATTTCACTTCCCTGATTAATAAAAAAGACAAGTTTTTCGGTAATGCCAGAACTGTGAGGCAAACCGTGAGTGAATGTGTGATGAAGCAAAATTTACGAATGGCTTCTATTGCGAGTTCTGATCGAAGCACCGAAGACCTGATTCACCTTACTTTCGATGATGTGAAACATTTGATTATCGGAGAATCAGATTCGCGTTCAACCCTTGGATTTAGATTTGGATCCCAATAATTATTTTTTAAAGGGTTTGATGAATTCCAGGTTTCTTTTTAATCCTTTGAATTTTGTTCGTTTTACAGCACTTTCTTTGAAGACTTTATTGAATAATTCTTCACTCAAGTCGTACCAGTCATTGGATGAATAATTTAATAGCCCGTTGTTGTTTTGAAATTGCGGTTCATGGTGCATTTCACTGAAGCTGTTCCATGGACAAACATCCTGGCAAACATCGCAGCCAAATACCCAGTTGTCCATTTTATCTTTAAACTCACCAGGGATGGCATCTTTTAATTCGATGGTTAAGTAGCTAATGCATTTACTCCCATCCACGATGTATGGCGCTACAATCGCTTCTGTTGGGCAGGCATCAATGCATTTCGTGCAGGTGCCGCAGTAATCTTTAATCGGACCGTCATACTCTAAATCCAGATCAATAATTAATTCTGCAATGAAAAAGAAAGATCCTTTTTGTTTATTGATCAGATTTGAGTTTTTTCCAATCCAACCCAAACCACTTTTTTTTGCCCACGCTTTATCGAGAACGGGTGCACTGTCAACAAAAGCGCGGCCATTAACTTCACCAATCTGCTCTTTGAGTGTATTTAAAAATTCTTTTAATTTATCTTTAATGATGTCATGGTAATCAAGACCATAAGCATACTTTGAAATTTTTGGAGCTTCCGGATTCTGTGTTTGTTCCGGATAATAATTATAGAGTAAGGAAACCACCGATTTCGCTCCGTCAACTAAAAGAGTAGGGTCAAGGCGTTTGTCAAAATGGTTTTCCATGTATTCCATTTTTCCATGCCTGTTTGAACGGAGCCATGCTTCCAGTCTGGGCGCTTCTTCAGTTAAAAATTCTGCTTTTGAGATTCCACAAAAATCAAAGCCCAAACGTTTAGCTTCTGATTTAATGATATGCGTATGTTTTGAGGAGAGCAACAATTTAAAAAAATCCTAGCTTGACAATTTTGCTTTAACCAAGGTTTTGATCAGGTTCATAATTCCGCCTGATTCTGATTTTGAATCGTTATTTCCGGTTAGTGAAGAACCTACTGTTTTTATAATAGAAATGGCAGTGTTTAAGAAGTTTCCGCTTAAAACACCTGTAATCAATTTACTGGCACCGGCCGTTACAATTTCTTCAGGCAAGGTTTTGAGTTTGATTTTAATCACTTCTTCCTGTTTTTTCAAACGCATTTTCAGACGGATCTCTTCACGCTCAAGATCTGAAAAGTTATTTATCGGATAATTATGCTTCATCGTCTTCATTTAAATCGTAGGGGTCATTTTCAAAAAATATACCGGTGATCATGTCTTTGATTTTACCAGAGAAGTAGCTTTTATATATAATCATAAATAACAGTAACAGTGCAAGGAAAATGCCAGCCACCGTAGCAAATCCATAAAATGTATTATGCATTTTTTCTGCAAAAAAGTACGCAGCCATAAAACCGATAAACATTAAAACAAAAAATGCGAGTATAGACGCAATAAAAATGAAAATAACCTTACTGGTTACTTTTGCCGTTTTTTTTGCGGTTTGAATTTTTAATAATAGTAGGCGATCATCCGTATATTTTTTTACTAACTCGTATGTTTCGTCAAAATACGTATCGGGATTATTTTCCATCAGACTTCGTTGTTAACATTATCCCCTTTTTCCGTTTTTAGTAACTCGGTCAGTTCTGATTCTAATTGGTTTATCTTTGCTTTAATGTCTTCCGCAGCAGAGGCTGCTTTTTCTTTAGCGCTGGCAACAAGCTCCTTACCTTTGTCTGTTTCTAATAACTTCACAATGGCTGCTCCTGCTACTGCACCCAAAACGAGTGCTCCCATTATTTTTCCTTTATCGCCCATGATTTTGTGGTGTTGAATATTTACACTAATTTACTGAAAAATTCCCACTAATACACTATACTGATTATAATCATGGAAGAAACAAAACCGGCATTTAACTTGAATAAGAGCATCTTTTCCGTCATTATTATTTTATTTGGTTTATTGCTTGTATTTTCTCTCAAAGAATACTTCACTGCTTTTTTGGGAAGCGTGATATTTTATGTATTGTTTAAAGGCTGGATGCATAAATTAGTGAATGAAAAGAAATGGAAAAAAAGCATGGCTGCTATTTTAATCAATATTGTTTCCTTTTTTATTATTTTATTGCCAATCTCATTTTTTGTGTCCATGGTATATAATAAAGTGATGCCGGTAGCTTCAAATCCTGAAGTGATGATGCCCTACATTCATCAAATGGATTCGACTTTACAGCATCAGTATGGCGTTAAAATTTTAACCGTTAAAAATATTGATCTTGTAAAAGCAGAAAGCACCAAAGTGTTTTCCGGTGCATTGAATCAGGGACTGGCTTTTTTTTCCTCTGTAGTCATGCTTTATTTCTTTTTATATTTCATGCTCATTAATTTTAACCGGATGGAAGCGTCTATCATATTGTCTCTGCCGTTTAAAAAAAGTAAAATAAAAATGTTTGGAGAGGAATTGAAAGCTCAAACATTTAGTAACGCGATTGGTATTCCGTTAATCGCAATCGTACAGGGATTCTTCGCCTACATCATTTATTTATTGACAGGTGTGCCTGAAGCCGGTTTTTGGGCCATTCTAACAGGTTTTGCCTCTATTATCCCGATTGTGGGAACAGGTGTCATTTGGTTACCGGTTTGTATTTATTTGTTTGTGATTGGCCATACATGGCAAGGTGTTATAGTTATGACATGGAGCGTAGTCATTATGGGAAGTATGGATAACGTGATCCGGTTTCTGCTGGCGAAAAAAATGGCCGACGTTCATCCAGTAATTACCGTTCTTGGTATTATCTTAGGATTAGAGTATTTGGGGATCACTGGCCTGATCTTTGGACCATTATTGATTTCTTATTTTGTGATTTTACTGAAGATATATTATGCGGATTATCACAATCTCACATCCAAAGCAAAAGTTAAAGAAACTGTACTGGAGCTGGGATTACCTTTTATTTACAGTAAAAAATTTCCTTTAAATAAGGCGAAGGGAAAACCCGAATCTTAATCTACAAGCTTCTAATCTTCCTTAATGATCTCCCAAGTGCTAGTATGATTTTCCGGCACCTCAATCATAAACAATTTATTAATCTGAAAATTTGTTGTATGAAAATGGAAGTGCCGGGATTATAGTTTAAATCACTAATTAAATGTGAAGCAAATTCATTAAAAAACGGTGAGGATTACTCAGCATGTGTTGCTAATATAGCTGCGTCAAAAATAAACAATTGCCCTGCGGATAATCCTGCTGCGCACAATTTTCCATCTGGTGAAAATGCCAGTGTTTTAATATTGACGTCATCACCTCCCCAACCCCTTATTACTTCACCTTTATTGTTGAATGTATAAAAGCCGCCATCAAATCCTAACGCAATTAATGATCCGTCAGGAGAAACCGCACCACAATATTTCCAACTGGTTTCAAAGGTAGTTTTCACATCCATAGCTTCTAAATTCCAAATAGATACTGTTTTACCACTTTGGCTTATCATCGTTTTTTTGTCTCCACTTATTGCAACGTACCCAACTGCCTTGCCATTTTCTGGTGTATAATATTTTGTTAATTTCCCTGAAGCGAGATCCCAAAACTGAATCGCACCGGCAGAATGCGTAATAAGGGTCTTTCCATTATTTATTAAATGTAAACTGATCACAATTTGTGCAGAGTCATTTGCTTTAATCGTTTTTTTCAGTTTTCCTGTGGCGATCTCGGTTATATGAATATTACCCTGAACAGTACCCGTAATGGCATCGAGGCCATCTTCTGTATATAAAGTCGTAAAGGTTACTTCCTCATTTTGAGATTTCAGTGATTTTTCGGCACCTTCTTTAAAAGAAAAGGTTTGTGGGCCATTCGATAATTCAGCCGACAGAATTTCTTTGCCATCCGGCCTGAAAACTGCACATAAAGCCGGTCTGTCAGTTTTTGCCATTTCTTTTACCCCGGTTTCGATATTAAATACCTGGGTGCCTCCGGCTCTTATTGTTAGCGTTTCGCTGTATTTAAGATTTGAAAAACTGGTTCCCAATACATATTTACTATCCGGAGAAAAATTAACCGTGTAATAGTCACCGGGGACGATTTCCATTTTTTTCGTTAACGGATTTTGACTAAAGAAATTATTTGAGATTAAACATGTAAAGGCAATGGCCTGAACGAGTTTGATAGGTGTGTTAAAATTCATGTCCTGTAATTGAAGGGTTAGAAATACTAAGTAATGCACGTAAAATTAAAGATCTGTAAAACTTAGTACAATACCCTTGTGAGGGTATTTCTTATTAGTCCTCAAAGAGGCCGCCTAATCTTCCTTTAAATGATCTTCCTAAGTGCTTGTATGCCTTTTCGGTGGCTTCACGCCCCCTGGGTGTGCGCGCTAAATAACCTTCTTGGATTAAAAACGGTTCATACACTTCTTCAATCGTTCCTGATTCTTCACCCACGGCTGTGCTGATGGTTGTAATGCCTACAGGTCCGCCTTTAAATTTATCGATGATGGCTGAAAGGATGCGAATGTCCATTTCATCCAATCCGTTTTTATCAACGTTTAAGGCTTTCAATCCATAGGTGGCAATTTCAATAGTAATGGTGCCGTCCCCTTTTATTTGCGCAAAGTCCCTGACGCGTCTTAATAAAGCATTCGCAATCCTTGGGGTTCCACGGCTTCTCCTGGCTATTTCATAAGCGGCTTCATCAGCTATCTCAACTCCTAAGATCGCTGCACTGCGTTGAACAATACCGGTTAATACTTTACTGTCGTAATAATTTAAACGGGAAGTGATTCCGAAACGCGCGCGCAAAGGGGCGGTTAATAAACCGCTTCGCGTGGTTGCGCCAACCAGGGTAAACGGATTTAATTTTATCTGCACAGTTCGGGCGTTTGGCCCACTGTCAATCATGATGTCAATTTTATAATCTTCCATGGCAGAATACAGATATTCTTCCACAATAGGACTCAATCGATGAATCTCATCTACAAATAATACATCAAATGGTTCCAGGTTGGTTAACAGGCCGGCAAGATCTCCAGGTTTATCTATAACCGGACCGCTGGTCACTCTTAAATTCACGCCCAGATCGTTTGAAATAATGTGCGCTAGAGTTGTTTTACCTAAACCCGGGGGACCATGCAATAAAACATGATCCAAAGCTTCTTCCCTTTTTTTAGCAGCCTGAACAAACACCAGTAAATTGTCAACGACCGATTCCTGTCCGCTAAAATCATTAAATTCTACAGGACGCAAAGCTTTTTCATATTCCCTATCCGTTCCGTTTAATTTTTCATTATTAGCGTCTAAATTTTCGTTCATGAGCTTTGTTGTTTGTAAGGTAAAAATACAGATTAAAACTGTAGCTAAATGCTATAAATTGTAGCATTATAGAGGTCTAATTTACCAGTACGCAGGTCCGAATTTCTTAGTGAGTTTTGATTTCGGTAAGGTCATGTAAAAAATCTGGTCAAACCAGATGAGTAGTTTGGGCGCCAATACAAACGAGTTTAATTTCTCCCCCACATAATTGGTATTTCTTAAAGCAAGCCTTGCGCAGACATCCAGCCCTAATCCGCACCACCTGGTTATTTTGAATTGAACAGTGATGCCTGGTTCGTAAAATAAAAGAAGTCGTTTTTTTGATTTTAAGGTTTGTAATCCATCATGGTATTGCGACCAATACATGCCTGTTCCTACCTGTATGGGGACACTCAGTTGCCAGCGTTTGGTTTTATGAAAGACAAAATCGGCATAGTAGCAAAAGTAGCCGAATTTTAAATAATTATTTACATAGCGCGTTTTACCGTAAGTATCCGTAATTAATTTTTTATCAAAAACATCGGTAGCCAGCCAGCTGTATCCAAAGCCAACCCGTAGTTTTCTTCTGAAACTTAAGCCCAATCTTATTCCTGTGACTTTTGTGGCGTTATGATTTAAAAATGAGTAACGTGATTCCAACCTGGCATCAATACTTGGACGGGAGCGTAAAAAAACTTTAAATGTGTCCAGGAACTGCCCTTTTGAAAAATAGCAAACAAACAGCAATGGTATGATCAGGCGCATTCTCACTCTGTAAAAATAAAGAAGAATGATTGTTTATAAATCATTGACACAAAATTGTATTAACAGTTAGGGTGTAGTAATTTTGTGACCCACGATGAATGCTTCTTTTTTAGATACACCTATTGAATTCCTTAAGGGTATTGGTCCACAAAGGGCCGAAGCATTACAAAAGGAACTATTTATTTTTACCTACAAAGATCTTTTAACACATTATCCTTTCAGGTATGTGGATAGAACTCATTTTCAAAGTGTCAGGGAAGTAACAGAGGACTCTGTCTATTACCAATTGAGGGGACATATTGTTGAGATTGACTTTGTTGGTGATAAACGCACAAAGCGCCTTGTGGCGAAGTTAAGGGACAGTTCAGGGACTATTGAACTGGTTTGGTTCCAGGGTGCAAAATGGATGGCTGAGAAACTGAAATCGAATACGGAATATATCGTTTATGGAAAGGCAACGTCTTTCATGGGTCGTTTTAATATGGCTCATCCCGAAATTGATGTGGTAACTCCGGAACTGTTAGCAAATCAGTCCTCTTTTCAGTCTGTTTATAATAGTACAGAGAAATTAAAATTCAGAAATCTTGACAGCGATGGGATTCGCAAATGTTTACGAATTTTAACCTTGCAGTTGAATGAGCAGAACATTCGTGAAACTTTATCACCTACGATTATACAGGATTCGAATTTGCTTTCAAGGCTGGACGCTTTAAAACAGGTTCATTTCCCGGATTCAAAACTGTTATTGGAAAAAGCAAGGTTCAGGTTAAAGTTCGAGGAATTGTTTTATGTGCAGTTGAAATTATTGAAGAGTAATTTAGTCCGCCATCAAACCATCCAGGGTTTTGTATTTAACAAAGTTGGTGATGCGTTTAATAATTTCTACACCCATCATCTGCCGTTTCAGTTGACCAATGCTCAAAAGCGCGTGGTGAAAGAGATTCGTATTGATATGGGTTCAGGAAAGCAAATGAGTCGTTTGGTGCAGGGTGATGTAGGGAGTGGAAAAACCCTGGTAGCTTTATTGAGTATGTTACTCGCTATTGACAACGGTTTTCAATCCTGTTTAATGGCACCAACTGAAATTTTAGCAAAACAACATTTTGTAACTATCTCCGAACTATTGGAACCCATGGGTTTAAAAGTGGCGCTTTTAACGGGCTCATCTAAAACTAAGGCTAGGAGAGAGCTGCATGAAGAACTGCAATCCGGAGCAATTCACATTTTAGTTGGTACACATGCTCTGATTGAGGATGTGGTAATGTTTAAAAATTTAGGTTTGGTGGTGATTGATGAGCAGCACCGTTTTGGAGTTGCCCAAAGAGGCAAGATGCATAGGAAAAATACGCAACCACCTCATGTTTTAATTATGACCGCGACGCCAATTCCAAGAACATTAGCCATGACTTTATATGGCGATTTGGATACATCTGTTATTGATGAACTACCCCCGGGAAGGAAACCTATTACCACTTTGCATTTCATGGAAAGTCAGCGTTTGCGTTTGATTGGGTTCATGAAAGAACAAATTGCGTTAGGTAGGCAGGTGTATATCGTTTATCCTCTGATCCAGGAAAGTGAAAAAATGGATTACCAGAATCTTCAAAATGGTTACGATGCTTTGCTGGAAGATTTTAAGCCCCCACAATACCAAATTAGTATTGTGCATGGTAAATTAAAGCCGGCAGAAAAAGAATTTGAGATGCAACGTTTCATTAAAAAAGAAACGCAAATCATGGTGGCCACTACGGTGATTGAAGTGGGTGTTAATATTCCGAACGCGTCTGTGATGGTGATTGAAAGCGCGGAACGTTTTGGATTATCACAACTGCATCAGTTGCGCGGAAGGGTAGGGCGGGGCGCTGATAAATCCTATTGCGTCCTGATGACTTCCTATAAATTAGGGGCTGACAGTAAATTGAGAATGGAAACCATGGTTAGAACCAACGACGGATTTGAAATTAGTGAAGTGGATCTGAAATTGAGAGGTCCCGGCGATCTTGATGGAACGCAGCAAAGCGGAGTGATGGATCTGAAAATTGCCGATTTAGCGCAGGATGGACAAATTTTACAGCTGGCACGCTCGTCAGCACAAGCTATTTTAAATGAAGACCCTGAATTGTCAAGACCTGAGAACCAATTATTGGTTCATCAGCTTCATTACCAGGCTAAAACGCGAACTTCATGGAGCAAGATCGGTTAGGTTATTAACCTGATAAATCCATAATGAAGGGTATTTGTTTATTATGAAAAAAACCTTATTTTTGATATAGTTAAAATTTAAAACGAATGAAAGCAGTAGTTTTTATTTACATTTTCTTCTTTGCATGTTTATTTAAAATGCATGCAACGCAGCCACATCCCAAGACGCAACAGCAACCTAAGGACTGTGTAAAACACCCTCAGATTGTAAAAGCACAACCGGAAAAAGCGAAAATCGTTGCAGAGAAAGTTGTTAAATCAACGACTTCATACCGCGGAGGAACCTCAATCCCTCATTTTAGCGTGTTAAATTTTATTAATTTCTTCTACACTAAGGATACTTTGGATAACCTGCATGTGATGTAGGTTACTTCTTTTAAAAAAAGTATTTTCTTTGAGTTCTCTTTGACTTTTGTTTACCGCAAATCAAACAGATTTTCGACTCCAATATAGCGGTTTACCGTAAAGCCTTCCGCGTAATTACAATTGATCGCTCTACCGAATAAAGTTGCTTTTGCTTTCACATTTTCCATGAAACTTTTTGAAGAGATAGGCGTTTCGGGTTCTCTTGAATTAGGATTATAAAACTGTGAAGAAAAGGCCATAATTGATTCCATTTTTTTATCCATATAAGCCGTAACATCCACTACAAAATCAGGCTCCATAAACTGATCCTGTATATAATGGTATACGGCTTTTGGCCGCCATGCAGTTTGGGTTCTGCCTTCACTCTTTGTTTCGATTTTCATCAAGCCACTTAAAAAACAGGCATCGGCGATTAATCGGGCAGAACGCCCATGATCCGGGTGCCTGTCTGAAACCGCATTGCACAATACAATTTCCGGTTGAAATTTTCGAATGACCTGAATAATTTGTTTTTGATGCGCTTCGTTGTTTTCAAAAAAGCCATCTGCCATATTCAATTGTTCCCGCACGGAAACTCCTAAAATCTTCGCCGATCGGTGTGCTTCCTGAGTTCTTATGGCAGCACTTCCGCGCGTTCCTAATTCCCCTCTGGTGAGGTCAAGAATTCCTACCGTTTTTCCTAAGGCAATGTGTTTCAGAATAGTTCCAGAAGCAGATAATTCTACATCGTCAGGGTGTACACCTATGGCTAATATATCTAATTTCATTTTTTTGTTTAATTATTATCGCACTTCGACTCCGCTCAGTGTGGCAGCTCTAACAGGCAAGCGTAAAGTTATTTATTTTTTACTGAATCTCCCCCTGTTTTTTTACGGTTACCCACTTACCTGAAACATGCGCTGAAACACTGTTGTCATACATGGCTTCACAATTCACTCCAGGTAAATAGTACATGCCGTTGTACGACGCATTTAATAACACTTTAAATGTCTTTACTGAGCCCGCACCTAAGTCAAAATAAGTATAAACGCGGTCGTCCCTGATATCCTGGTAGGTTGGAACATCACCTTTTACATATGTGATGTTATCTAAACGCTGGTTTCGAATTTCCCAACCGCTGGCGAAGATCTGTGAGAGTGCCAGGTTTCGATACATGCCTCTTACTCCCGGATTTTTAATGGTGACCTCCGCCATGAAATCAGTGCCCTGCTCTAAGTTGGAAACATCGATCGGGTTACCATTCAATGTTTTATAGTTTACCAATAATTCCAGGTTACTGAATTTATCCGTTTCCAAGCCGGCTTTCGGTACGCCCTGTTTCACGATACGGACGAATAAATTGCCGCTACCTTTTACGGTTACTTTGACCGGCACAGTTGCATTTGCATTTTTTAATTCAACCATTTTGAATTTGGTTTTGGTAAAGTCGGCAACGGTCATGGTTTCCGAACCAATTTTTACTTCCGCGAGGAGATTGGAATTAGAACCGTTTATTTTCGCATACTTGCTGATGGCCATTAAACAATAGGCAGTGGATTGCGTACTGAACCAATATTCGTGATCGCCTAATTTTGCAGCCAGTGCTTTTACTTTCAGGAAAGCATTTGCATTGTCTTTCAAAAGCGTCATCGTTTCCAGGATCATGGCTTCATCACGCTCAATGCTTCCATAGGTGTAATAGTAATCCAGATAGGCTTTGGCATTAGAGGATACATTGTAGATCATTTTTTTGGCAACATCAGTCTGACCAATCAAGGCATACGCTGCTGATAATCGCCATTTTGCTTCATTGCTTATACTGGTTTTTTCTTTTAAGCGGTTCATCGCACCAAGCTCCGGAGCCCCTGCTAAAGCTAATGTATAAAGACGGTAAGCCTGTGTCAGGTCTTCACCATAATAAGCGGTGTTTTTGTTCCCGCTATAGTTTTGCGCTTTTTGTTTTTGGAATTTTTTCCAGTTATCTAGTAGACCATAAGGTAAGCTATAGCCTTTTGTTTTGGCTTCAATTAAAAAATGCCCGGCATAATTTGTTCCCCATTCATCCGCCGTATTTAATCCAGGCCAGTAAGATAAACCGCCACCTGAAGTCTGGAAGCCTTTCAATCGATTAATGGCCGCTTTGGTCGCATTGTCGATAAACGTTTTTTGATTCGAACTTAAATCAGAAATGTCATTTAAATACAATCCTGCAAAGACAGAAGAAGTGGTTTGTTCCACGCATCCGTGTGGGTATTGAACCAGGTATTCCAGGCGTTGTGATAAGTTAATAGCCGGTAAGGTAGATAATTCAATAAAAGCTTTATTCGTGCCATTCATCCCGATGGGCGCATAGTTCACTGATAGATTTTTAGAAGCAGTCAGCACGTATTCATCTGCATCAGTTATTGACGGATTGTTCGCCCTTACAGCAATTTCAATGGTTTCGGAGGCCGTTTCTCCGGCGCCTTTTGCCACAACCTTAATCCTCGAAACACCTAAGGCGTCTTTTATTTTTAATTTAAAATTTACCACTTTGTCCCCAATGGAATTGAATGTAACGGTTTGCGTATTACCGTTGATTGCTTCCGTATATTTATCAGTCGTGATCGTCACCGTGGCATTCTTCACTTTTTTCTCCATGGCAAAAACGGTCACAGGCAAATTCACCTCTTCGCCTGGCCCTAACACTCTTGGTAAGGTTGAAAGTATCATCAGGGGTTTTCTTACAGGAACAGCCTTTTCAGAATGACCATACGCTCCTTGATAGCCAGCCACTACCATCACTCTTACGGAACCAACATATTGAGGGATGTCAATTTTATGGCTGGCTGTTTCACCTTTTTTTAGATGGAATGGGCCAACAAAACGAACCATGGGTTTAAATCGCAACGCACTGTTTTCCGGTTTATTATTAATGGCGTCGTCACCACCCACCGATAACATGCGACTCATGCTGTTACCAAATGCACCAATCACGTTATCATATACATCCCATGTTTTTACTCCCAAAGCTTCCTTTGCATAAAATGCCTTCCACGGATCCGGTGTTTTAAAACGTGTGATATCCAACAAGCCTTCATCGACAATGGCTAAAGTATAGGCCATCTCTTTTCCGTTTGCTTCACTCACTTTCACAATAGTATTGCTTTCCGGTTTCCAAACCGCATCCGTTTTAATCACCGGTTTCAAAATGGTGTTCTCATCTTTGATCATTAATGAGGCGACACCATATAAACGTATTGGAAGGTCATTTATAGTTTGTGCATGTGGTTGAATTAAATGCACAAAGACATAAATATTAGGCGTCATATCTTTCGTGACCGCAAATTCAAATTCAGTGATGCCTTGTTTGGTGTCGATCCATTTACTAATTAAAGTGCGGGAACCATTTTCAATATTCACCAGCACTTTTCCGCTACTAGGGCTCGGGATTAAAATTTTTGCTTTCTCTCCTACTTTATATTCTTCCTTGTCAGTATTAACAGTTAATACATTACTTCCTTCATTTCCTTTGGGAGATTTACCTGCCCAGCTTGGCCAGTCAATGAAAACAACTTTCCCGCAGGCATGCCCGCTCTCTACATCTTTTACATATACTAAATAACGACCCCAGGAAGGTCGATTCACCCGTAATTTAAAATCAGCTTTTCCGTTCGTAGAAGAAATTTGTTCGGTATAAATTGGTTCGTGGTAATTGCTTCCTATGTATGATGACAAATCCTGGTTATAATTATCCCACCACCAGCGCCAGTCCAGTTTATACACTTTCACTTCAATATTGGAACGCGATGTTGGTTTGCCAAATTCATCCACGGTGGCTACCTGAATAGCATGATCAATATCTGTTTCCAGGTATTGTTCATTGTCTTTTGTTTCAGGAATTTTAATACCAACATAATTGGTAAATGGTGATACGGGAATAGTAAAGCGGTCGGTACTGAATGATCCTCCTTCTTCAAAAGCCCTGATGGTGAAATTAGCCGCTAAGAATCCAGGTGCGTCTTTGGTATCACTTAATTGTGCATTAACAACTGTTTTCCCATTATCATCCGTTCTTCCACTAAAAATAGTTTGCGTTTCCGAATAAAAGTTTTGTGCCGGGTTGTCAAACGTAAAACCCTTATACCCTTTAAATTCTGTATTGATTTGTGATAAAGACATATCTATCTTTGTTTCCAGGTTTCTTCCCGGTGCCCCATGCAGCCAATTGATGAAGAGATCACTGTTTAAGGTTAAATCGCCGCTGTAAATTTTGTCCTTCTTGTAATCGAGGTTAATTTTCAAACGATTCGGCATGATGGTTTCGATCCGGATATTTTTGGTAAATACAGCACCGCCTACTTTTACTCTGGCAAGGTACACACCTGTTGGAGCACTGCTCTCAGTTTTGGTTGTGAAATTGTAGAATCCATCTACATGTTTGGTGCGGGTTAATTTTTGCACGACCTGCCCTTGCGGATTGATAAGTTCCAATGAAGCAGGATAGTTCTCCGGGAATTCTTTGGATTTGTTTTCTAAAATGAAGGAAAGGAACAAGCTATCGCCGGGACGCCATACGCCACGCTCTCCATAAATAAATCCTTTAATTCCTTTTTGTACAACATCTCCATCTACTTCAAATGAACTCAGGGATAAAGAGTTTCCATCGTCCAGTTTTAGGTACGTGCGTTCCTGACCGCGTTTCGCAATTAATACAAACGGTTTTTGTTTGGTTTCCAAAAGGGCAATTCCTTCGCTGTTAGTCGTAATCTGTTTTAATTTTTGTTGTTGATAATCAAAAGCTTCGATAACAACATTGCTCAATGGTTTTGTTGAGATGAGGTCAGAAGTGAATATCGAAATCTGTCCATTATTTCCGCGTTTAGCGATTAAGCCAATATTGGTAGATAGAATATTCCTGTTAACTGATTTGTTATTATAGTAGGCACGTGAACACGGGTTATTTCTTTCTGAATAATCGTAGTAATAGTAATCATCGTAATAGTCATCGTACGAATTGTAATAATCCCAGTCTTTTTCATCTTCCGCACTTTCATCATCCAATGCGGACTCTCCTGTTCTGTCAGTAGAAGTATCTCCCTGGCAATTGTAGGTTGAATAATTTCGGTTAAAACCAATCCGGATGTTATATAACGCCCCTGGCTCCGCTTTAATTAGGGAAGACAAATCGATGGAATATTTGTTCCATTTATTACGTGTTGGGTCTCCATTAGTTTGTAAGGCGATTTTCTTTTTAATAATCAGTTTCCCGACGCGGCGTAATTCCTGGCTGCCTTCAAGGTTATTGACCTGTAAAAACTGAAGCATATTATTTTCATAAACCCTGGTAATACGCACGTCAACTGCATTTAAGTTCACAGCCTCAAAAGGGAAAATCAAGCCACTGGAGTTAGGTAAAATCACCCCCTTGCCAACTAAACGCACACTTGGTTTCAGGTCTTCAAAAAAGATGGAACGTGTTTCAGTTTCTTTCAAATGTTTGCCTTCGCTGTTTTTTATGGCATTGCTGATCAGTAATTCCCTGGTTTCGGTATAACGTTCCCCGGTGTATACTTTGATAGAGTTATTTTCAATTAAATAAGTTAATTTCGATTCTTTGAGAGGAAGTTTTTCATTGTTTCCTTCACTGTATTCATCATAATTAGTGACGGTTGTATTGTTGGGATTGGTGATAGAAATTAAACCATCCAGGTTTTGATGAGGATCTATTTTATCTGAAAACTGCAGGGTGATATATTGGTCAGGATCATTTTCAATTAAAATATTTAATAGTATAAATTCATTAGTATTTGGAATCGTAATTTCTTTGACGTCGTTTTCGGCAGCGCCAATCGCTTCTCCATCATAGGTAATGGTTAAATTACCCTTTCCTTTTTGTACGTTATCAATAATAAAATGGTGTGTTGTTGAATTTTCATGCAGCCATTTGATCATCAAAGAAGTTCCTCCCTGAGTAGCCTGTGTCGTTTTTTCCACCAGCAGATTATCAGCATAGTCTGCTGTCGTTAAAGTTCCCTCTATCTGTAAATTATTTTTATCATCTGTCTTGTATTCGTCCACTGTAATTTCCATCGCCTGTTTCAGCGTAGAAAACTCAAATTCAAACTCTTTCAACTCATCAGCGACCTGCAATACTTTTCCTAAATGAAATGAGGCTTTGTAAGCTTGGTTGCTGTTTAACTTACGGGCTGGTTTAAACTCTATGGTTTTTTTATCCAGCCAAACCAGTTTACCTTCTATACCTGGTGCAAAGTCGAATAAATTATTGTCTGTTTCTTTTCCTGCTTCAATTTCTGCAGTGGTTTCATCCTGCAAAACGATCATGATTTTACTTTCTACAGAAATATATCCGGCGGTGTAAGCGGAGATATATTCTTTGTAAGCAGGATTGATATAGCCGGAATCATTTTTTGCAGAACTTGAGGAATAATAGGTTAATCCACAAATGGTTATTGCTGTGATAAAGAACACAGCTAAAATTGATTTAATTGACATAGCTTTTAAGGGAAAGATTAAACGAAATTAGGTAAAAAACGAAATCAAAAGCAAATCGGAGTAAAGTTTATTTTGGCGGTCAATTCCCTGAAATCGGCTTTTTTCTATATTTTTAATGAAGAGCACAATAAATTAAAATGACCTGCGTTATTTAGTATATAAACCCCTAAAACTGCCTATGCAACAAACTTCTACTCTTGTTTCTACATTATTAAAAATCACTAAAAACAAGCAACAGGATGCTATCCCTGTTGAAGACCCTGAACCTTCTGATTCATTAATTCAGAATATCCTTAATTATTCTAAATCGTTAACGATCAAAAAATCTGATTCAGTTGGATTTATTGAAGTTGTAGCGAGCTAAGTGAGGATAAAAAGCCGTTTAAAATCCCAAATGTAAACAAGGACAAAATTCTTGTCTAATAAAATTTGTGTAATAGCGATATTACGTTATTTTTGCGTTCTACATTATTTTAAGACAATGGCTCAATTTGAATTAACAATGCCCAAAATGGGCGAAAGTGTTGCAGAAGCAACCATTATTAAGTGGACTAAAAACGAAGGGGATTCAATTAAAATTGATGAGACAGTTCTTGAAATAGCGACTGATAAGGTTGACTCGGAAATCCCTTCTCCTTTTGAAGGAAAATTGATCAAAAAACTATTTAATGAAAATGATGTAGTGCAGGTAGGTGCCGTAATTGCAATCATTTCTTCTGATGCAACGGCTTCTGTTGCAGAAACTCCAAAAACGGTAGCTCCGGCTCAAACAAATAAACCTGCAACGGATACTCCGATTGCTGCAAAAACAGAAAATGTTGACTTTTCAGGTTCTGATAAATTCTATTCTCCTTTAGTCAAGAGTATTGCGAAAGAAGAAGGTATTTCTTTAGCTGAACTGGATGGTATTAAAGGTACCGGGCAGGAAGGAAGGGTAACAAAAGCGGATATCTTAGCCTATTTACCAAACAGAAACAAACAAGCCGCAACAACAACTACTGCAACTCCTGCTGCTCAAAAAACCGAAGTTAAGTCTGGTGGTTCAATGGGTGTTCCGGATAATACGGTGCTGGTTCAACGTCCGGCTGTGTCTGTAGGGGGTGGTGATGAGATCATTGAAATGGATCGTATGCGTAAGATCATTGCAGATAACATGGTGATGAGCAAGCACGTATCTCCGCATGTGACATCGTTTGTGGAAGCAGATGTGACTAATTTGGTTCAATGGAGAGATAAGATTAAGAAAGATTTTGAGAAACGCGAAGGCGAGAAAATCACATTTACACCACTATTCATTGAATGTGTGGCTAAAGCGATTAAAGATTTTCCAATGATTAACGTTTCGGTGGATCAAACCGGAACAAAGATCATCAAGCGTAAAAATATTAATGTAGGTATGGCAGCAGCTTTGCCAACGGGTAACTTAATTGTTCCGGTAATTAAGAACGCAGACCAGAAAAACCTTGTTGGAATTACTAAGGATGTGAATGACTTAGCAACCAGAGCCAGAGCTAATAAATTAGCACCGGATGAAATTCAGGGAGGGACATTTACCTTAACCAATGTAGGCGGTTTTGGGAACGTGATGGGTACCCCGATTATTTTACAGCCACAGGTTGCTATTTTGGCGGTTGGCACCATTAAAAAGAAACCGGCAGTTATTGAGACCCCACAGGGTGATGTGATAGCAATCAGACATTTCATGTTTTTATCATTATCCTACGACCATAGAGTGGTTGATGGTTCCTTAGGCGGTAGTTTCTTAAGAAAAGTTGCTGATTATATGGAAAACTGGGATATCACCAGAACCTCATAAATGAATTAAAAATCCCATCCTAGTATGGGATTTTTTTATCGCTCATATTATGGTTTTTGTCTAAAATTATGCTATTTTTGCTCCTCTTGTAAAAAAAATCAAATGAAGAAATTTTATCTATTTATTATTGCCATTTTTATTGGTACCAACATTGTTAAAGCTCAGTTAACGAGTGGAAAGTATTCAGATTTTTTCAGAGAAGGAAATTTCTTAATTGGTGAGGAAAATTATGACATGGCTTTGAAAAATTATTTGGAAGCCTACAAAATTGATTCCTCTTCTGCGAATATCAATTTCAATATTGGTTTTTGCTATTTAAGTTCCTCTCAAAACAAAGGAATGGCAGAAAGCTATTTGGCTAAAGCGATTACAAAAGTTACTAAGAATTACCGACATGATGATCCGTCTGAAAAAGAAGCGCCACCATTAGCTTTCTTTTACTACGGAAAATCACTTCATTTCAATTATAAATTTGATGAAGCAATCGCGCAATACGACCTTTTTGATAAAGAATATGCAAGAGATAAGGAAACTAAAGCAGATGTGGCTTTCTTTAGGCAACAGTCTATTTACGCAAAGGAATTAATTGCTGCCCCCATCAATGTGAAAATTGAAAATTTGGGTGATAGTATCAATAGCGAGTTTCCCGATTACAGTCCTGTTTTAAGTGCTGATGAAGCTACCTTAATTTACACGACAAGAAGAAATACAAGCACAGGTGGTGATAAAACACCTGAAGGACAATATTTTGAAGACATTGTAGTGTCTTATAAAAACGAAAACGGTGTTTGGTCCTCGCCAAAAGGACTTGGACAATTTGTAAACACAAATGGCCATGAGGCATCTATCAATTTGACGCCGGACGGGCAAACCCTGATTGTTTACAGAGATGACGGTGGAAACGGAAATGTTTATTATAGTACCTGGGATGGAAAAGACTGGAGTATCTTGCAGAGCTTTGGTTCAGATATCAATACAAAGTATTGGGAATCCCATGCTTGTTTAAGCGCGGATAACAATACGCTTTATTTTGTATCAGATCGTCCGGGTGGATATGGTGGACGTGACATTTACCGTTGCGTTAAATTGCCAAATGGAGCATGGAGTAAGGCATTAAATGTTGGCCCCGTTATTAATACAAAATATGACGAAGATGGACCTTTCATTCATCCTGACGGTGTAACTTTAATTTTTGCATCAGTAGGTCATAAGTCTATGGGAGGTTTTGACATTTTCGCATCGGTTATGGATGAAGAAAAGAAGTTTTCTGCTCCTCAGAATTTAGGGTACCCAATCAATACGCCCGATGATGATGTGTTTTTTGTGACGTCTCCCGATGGAAAGCGTGGATATTTCTCTTCTGCGAAAGATGGCGGACATGGAGAAAAAGATATTTACACCATGTATATTCCTGATGCTAAAGAAAAACCATTGGCTTTATTTAAAGGTTTTATCATGCCTGCTGATGGCGAAAAATTGCCGGATGATTTAGAGGTGGTTGTCACTAATAAAGAAACAGGAGAGGTTGTTGGACGATACAGGCCAAAAGAGAATGGTACTTTTGCTACAATCCTGGCTCCAAATAAAAATTATAATTTCTCTTACCAGGCAAAAGGAGAAGAGTTTTATAACGAGGATATTTTCGTTTCTAACGATATTGCTTACCAGGAGATTAAAAAAGAAATTAACCTTGATCCGGTTTCTTTATTGGGTACAGTTAAAACAAAAGACAAGAAAATTTTGTTGAATACTTTAGTTTTAAATAACGCCAAAGATAAAACACCGGTAGAAAACGCTAATATCACATTAAAAGAAAAAGACGGAACTGACGTCAATTTTGAAGTGGACAATGTTGGCAAGAAGGACGGAACTGTTTTAGCCGCCGATAAATCTTATACCATTTTTGCCGAGTTAAAAGGAAAGAAATCTGCTATTGGAACCTTTAATACAATAGGTATTAAAGGGAGTAAAACCATTACTCAGGTTTTATACCTTGAAACAACTTCTGATGTAGCTGTTGATCACCCTAAAGATAACACCAATTACAAACCGGATGTTTCCTGTGGTTCACCGGTGAAGTATAAACACAATTTCGCTTACAATGCAAACGATATAGAGGATGCTAAGGACTGGGAAATATTAATTGATGGAATTGTCAGCAAGACTAAGGAGTGCAACCCTACTGTGAAAATTATGTCAAGTGCTTCACAGGTACCAACACGCGCTTTTGCAAATAACAGAGACCTGGCAATATCCAGAGCTGATAAGATGGAAGAAAAGATTAAGGCTGCGGTTACTGCAAAAGGTGGCGATGCTTCTAAGATCGTATTTAAAAAGATCTCAGCTGTAAGAGGGCCGGTGTATGAGTCAGATTACCAAAACAAAAAGAAATACAGCCCGTTCCAATACGTTCGTGTAATTGCCAGATAATTAATTAGATTTTTATATAAAAAACACCGGACAGTATCGTTCGGTGTTTTTGTTTTAATACCTTTGTAGGCGATGCAAAAAGAGTGGTTTTCTTCCTGGTTCGATACTCCTTATTATCATATTCTCTATAAAAACAGGGATTATTCTGAGGCATCTTTATTTATCGACAACATCACGCAGTTTTTAAATTTAAAACCAAACGCTGTTTGTTGGGATTTATGTTGCGGCAAAGGAAGGCATAGTATTTATTTGAATCAAAAAGGTTACCGGGTTATTGGAACGGATTTATCGGAACAGAGCATTTTAGAAGCAAATAAATCTGCTAATGATACATTGCAGTTTTATCAGCATGATATGCGTAAATTATTCCGGACCAATTATTTTGACGCAGTGTTTAATTTGTTTACCAGCTTCGGGTATTTTGAAAGGAGGGAAGATGATCTACATGTATTTGACGCCGTTCAAAAAAGTTTGATGCCAAATGGATTATTCGTTTTTGATTATCTGAATGCAGAATATGTTAAAAGTATTCTGACCTGTCATGACGAGAAAACCATAGATGGTATTACATTCAATATCTCTAAAAAAATAGAAAATAATACAGTGATTAAGACTATTGATTTTACCGATAAGGGTGAATCTTTTCACTATGAGGAGCGTGTCAAATTATTTGACAAATCGTATTTTGAGAGTCTGGCAAAAGAATGTAATTTAACTCTGTTACACACTTTCGGGAATTATCAGTTACAGGAGTTTAATAATAAGACATCACCCCGTTTAATTTTAGTATTGCAGAAAAAATGAGTCTTTGGCTATTAACTATATTATTGTCTTTACCCGTATTAGTTACGGGCTCTATCTTTTTATCATTAAAAATAAAAGCGCAGAATTTAAGATTTTTATTGGCATTCAGTGCGGCATATCTATTTGCTATTTCGGTCACGCATTTATTGCCTGAATGTTATGAAGAAACAAATACAAAAACAATCGGTTTATTTATTCTTATTGGTTTTTTTATTCAGATCATGCTGGAATATTTTAGTGCCGGAATTGAACACGGACATACACATGCTCATTCCGAATCCTGTGGTAAACATTTGCCATTTGGTATGATTACCGGCTTATACCTGCACTCTTTACTGGAAGGCTTACCGATTTATCAAAGTGGTGTAATTGAAACTCCTACCGATACCGTTCTTTCTATACAACAATCTTTAGTATTCGGAATCAGTATTCATAATATACCGATTGCCATTGCTTTTGTGACTTTGTTATTGGAGCATAAAACTTCGAAACTTAAAACCATGCTGTTATTGATTGGTTTTGCTTTGATGGCCCCATTGGGTTGCCTGATCAGTTATATATTAAACTCAATTGGGGTTCAAAATTACGACGGCTTTCTAAAATTATCTTTCGCTGTGGTGATTGGTATTTTTCTTCATATCTCTACCGCTATTATGTTTGAGACCGGGGAGAATCATCGTTATAATTTAGCGAAGATCATGTCGATGATAGCGGGGGTTTTCCTGGCGGCTTTAATCAGTTAAGGATGGATAGCCATGATACATTATTTGTTGATGTTATTGTACCGCTTTCAGTAGCTAATAAATTCACCTATCGTATTCCAAAAGAATTAAATGAATCCATTGCGGTGGGAAAAAGAGTCATTGTTCAATTTGGTAAATCGAAGTTCTATACGGCTGTTGTCTATGCAGTGCATTCCAATCCGCCAAAAGAGTACATTGCAAAGTATATTGAAACTATCCTGGATGATGAACCAATTGTTACGCCGGCTCAACTGCAATTGTGGGACTGGATTTCACATTATTATGTCTGTAACCCAGGAGATGTGATGAACGCCGCCTTACCCAGCGGTTTAAAATTAAGCAGCACTTCACATATCACGTTAAATCCGGATTTTAGCCTGGATGAAATGCCGTATGATTATTTTACGGAAAAAGAACATATGGTTTTGGAGGCTTTGCAAGCGAGCTCCTCTTTAAGTTTTGATGACATCAGCATAATGCTTTCTCTTAAAACTGTTCAGGTATTTATCAATAAATTAATTAAGAAAGGTGCAGTTGTCATTTATGAAGAAATTAAGGATAAGTACAAGCCAAAACTGGTAGATTATATTGGAGTTAATGCTTCGTTATTGAAAGACGAGTTACAACTGAAAGAAGTATTGGATACGTTGGAAAAAAAGGCTTTTAAGCAGGCTGAGGTGCTTTTGTCTGTACTGCATTTATTAAAAACAGAGGACACGGCCAAGCAGTTAGGACTGATTAAAAAATCATTGTTGTTAAAAACCTTTGATACGGCAGTTATTAAAGCATTAGTTAAAAAAGAAGTATTGATCGAGACTGAGCTGGAAACGAGTCGCTTGTTATTCGATAACAAGGAGAAGACCAATAAAACTTTAAATGAATTTCAGTTAAAAGCTGTCAAAGACATTGAAACGCAATTTGAAACCAAACAAACCGTATTGTTGCATGGAGTAACAGGAAGCGGTAAGACAGAGATTTACTCCGACCTTATTGATAAAGTCATTACCCAGGGAAAACAGGTATTATACCTTGTTCCTGAAATTGCTTTGACCACGCAGTTGATTAACAGGATTCGTGCGGTGTTTGGAAATTCAGTTGGAATCTACCATTCCAAATTCAGTGAGAACGAAAGAGTGGAAATCTGGAATTCTATTCTTCATGAGGGCGATAATAAACTGGATGCAAAACATTTTAATATCGTATTGGGAACGCGTTCAGCTTTGTTTTTGCCTTTTAATAATTTGGGCCTGATCATTATTGATGAGGAGCATGATAATTCGTATAAACAGCAGGATCCTGCTCCCCGTTATCATGCACGTGATGCAGCCATGTATTTAGCCAATTTACACAAAGCAAAAGTGCTATTAGGAACAGCAACACCTTCTTTTGAAAGTTACTATAATGCCCTCCATCAAAAATTCGGACTCGTGAGAATCGCAGAACGTTTTGGAAAAGCTACTTTACCAGATACCGTTGTTTGTGATTTAAAAAAAGAAACCCAGCAACAACAGAATAAAGGAATTTTCTCACATCAATTAGTGACAGCCATTACACAAGCCCTGGTTAAAAAAGAACAGGTTATTTTATTTCAGAACCGCCGGGGCTTTGCTCCTTATACGGAATGTGCCAATTGTAACTGGATCCCGCATTGTGTGCATTGTGATGTCGCATTGATCTATCACAAGCAAACCAACAAGCTGAGTTGCCATTATTGCGGCTATACCATGCAACCACCAACCAGTTGCGGCGCCTGCGGCAACAATAATTTAAAATACAAAGGGTTTGGCACGGAAAAGATTGAAGAGGAAATTGAAATTTTATTTCCTTCGGCCAAAGTAGCTCGCATGGATTTGGATACCACACGCAGTAAGTACGCCTATAAACAACTGATTGATGAATTTGAGTTAGGGAATATAGATATCCTGGTTGGTACACAAATGGTGACCAAGGGTTTGGATTTTGATCACGTGAGCGTAGTAGGGGTTTTAAATGTTGACAGCGTTTTAAATTTTCCTGATTTCCGTTCCTTTGAAAAAGCTTACCAGTTAATTGTGCAGGTAAGTGGCAGGGCAGGGCGAAAGGATAAAAAAGGAACCGTTTATATACAAACCAACCATCCCGAGCATTCTGTCATTAATCATGTATTGGCAGATAATTATTTACAGTTTTATCAGTCACAGATCAATGAGCGCGAGCAATTTCACTATCCACCGTTCACCCGTATCATTGAATTGTCAGTGGTGTCGAAAGATCCGAATGTGGTGAATGATATTGCGCAACAATTAGCCAATCAGTTAAAGCCGTTATTCGGCGGTATGATGTTGGGGCCTGAATTTCCTTTGGTAGCTAAAATAAAAGACCAATACCATAAACGTATTTTATTAAAGATTAACCGGGAGTATTCGCCTACCCAGGTGCGTAATTTGCTGAAGCAGGAAATGGATACGCTGCAATACAACAATAAAAAAAGCATCTACCGTTTGCAGGTAGATGCCGATCCTGTTTAGTATAAAACTATTAAAGTGTTCCTCTCTTCGCCTGTTCTCTTTCAATCGATTCAAACAACGCTTTGAAATTACCTGCACCAAAACCTTTAGCGCCCATACGCTGAATGATTTCGTAAAATAAAGTCGGGCGGTCTTCTACAGGTTTAGTAAAGATTTGTAATAAATATCCATCTTCATCGGCATCCACTAAAATGGAAAGTTCCTGTAATTTGGAAATATCTTCATGCATCATGCTCATGTGTGAGCCTAAGCGCGTTGGGATTTCATCATAGTAAGCTTGTGGAGGAGGAGGTAAGAATTCCACACCACGTGCTTTCAATTCAGTAACCGTTTTAATGATATCATCTGTTGCCAGGGCTAAATGCTGCACACCGGCTCCTTCGTAAAAATCAATATATTCTTCAATTTGAGATTTCTTTTTTCCTTCTGCTGGTTCATTGATTGGGAACTTGATACGTCCGTTTCCGTTACTCATTACTTTACTCATTAAAGCAGAATACTCTGTTGTAATTTGCTTATCATCAAAGGTTAAGAAGTTTACAAAGCCCATTACTTCTTCATACCATTTTACTGTCGCGTTCATTTGGTTCCAGCCCACATTACCTACCATGTGATCAATGAATTTTAATCCAACCGGTGTAGGGTTGTAATCACTTTTCCATTCTTTAAAACCAGGTAAAAATTGTCCTTTGTAGTTTTTACGTTCTACGAACATATGCACGGTTTCCCCGTAGGTGTATATTCCTGAACGTACCACTTCTCCATGTTCGTCTTTTTCAACGGTTGGCTCCATGAAGGATTTGGCGCCACGCTTCATGGTTTCTTCGTATGATTTTCGCGCATCTTCCACCCAAAGCGCAATCACTTTCACGCCATCACCGTGTTTTTTTACATGTTCCCCAATTGGTGAATCACTCGTTAAAGCGGTGGTTAATACCAAACGGATCTTATCTTGTTTCAATACATAAGAGGTACGGTCTTTTAATCCTGTTTCTAATCCGGCATATGCATAAGATTGGTAACCAAAAGCTGTTTTGTAATAGTGTGCTGCTTGTTTAGCATTACCTACATAAAACTCCACATAATCTGTTCCTAATAATGGTAAGAAGTCCTGAGCTCCTTCAAATATTTTTTCTAATCCGTACTCTACGTTTTTAATTTCTTTTGTTGACATATTTTTTATTTTAATAATTTATAAATCGAATATTAGGTAATCTAAAAATTACCTTCAACTCCACATCGCCATATAGAGCGAACGCAATTCCAATTTATTTTTTAAAAGTTTAGATTCCATAAATTTTTTATTCTGAATACTGCTTACTTTTTTTCTTCGTGCTGATTATTCTACCCAGCTTTTATAATATTTACCATCGTCAATTCCCATCGCTTCTTCCGTCACCTTTAATGGCCTGAAGGTATCTACCATGACCGCTAACTCCTGTGTAACCGTCTGGCCAATGC
The DNA here is from genome assembly GCA_021155905.1 of Bacteroidota bacterium. Lineage (GTDB taxonomy): Bacteria > Bacteroidota > Bacteroidia > B-17B0 > Aurantibacillaceae > UBA4416. Next base: position 50,990 of record JAJNBG010000018.1, on the reverse strand, counting down.
TTCGTTCCATAGCTCCGGGCGCCGGTCCATGAGGAATGCCTTTTGGATGCAAAGTAATATGACCCTGTTCTATGTTATTACGGCTCATAAAATCGCCATCCACGTAATACAATACTTCATCACTATCAATATTGCTATGGTTGTATGGAGCGGGAATAGCTAAAGGATGGTAATCGTATAAACGCGGACAAAAAGAGCAAACGACAAAAGCCGGTGTTTCAAATGTTTGATGTACCGGTGGTGGCTGATGCACTCTTCCGGTGATGGGTTCAAAATTATGAATTGAAAATGCCCAGGGGAAGTTATAACCGTCCCATCCAACAACATCAAAAGGGTGTGTGGCATAAACTACTTCATGCATCATACCTTCTTTCTTTATTTTAATTAAGAAGTCTCCTTTTTCATCATGTGTTTCTAATTCTCCCGGTAACTTAAAATCGCGCTCACAGAAAGGAGAATGTTCTAAATGTTGCCCGCTGGCATTTTTGTAGCGTTTTGGAGTATATAAAGGATGTGGTGTTTCTACATAGAATATGCGGTTGTCCGTACTGTCAAACTGCATTTGGTAAATCATTCCTCTTGGAATAATTAAGTAATCTCCATATTCAAAAGGAATGTTGCCCATAAAGGTTCTGAGAGTTCCTTTCCCCTTATGAATAAAAAGCATTTCATCGGCATCGGCATTTTTATAAAAATAAGACGTCATGCTTTGTTTCGGTGCAGCCAATCCAATATGGCAATCACTGTTAAATAAAACAGTTTTTCTGCTATCTAAAAAATCATTGGCAGGCTTAATTTCAAAACCCTTTAATAATAATGCTTTAATGTTTTTATCAATGGCTACTTTAGGAGAAACATCATAACTCTTAATAATTTCTTTTACCTGGGTTGGCCTGTGAGTGTGGTAAAGCAAAGACGAAAAACCATGAAATCCTTCGGTACCAAATAGCTGCTCGTAATAGAAATTCCCCTGAGGAGATTTAAATATTGTGTGACGTTTCTGAGGTATATTGCCTAAGTGATGATAGATTGGCATAATAAATTATTTAAGAAGTTTGGCGGATACGTGAACAGTTTCGTCCATTTTAAGAGTTTGATTGGTGGGGGTAGTGGCGTCAAACGTAGCCAAAACTCTGAATTGTATGTTGTCTTTAAAAATGTACTCTTTTATATTCACATCCTGTAGGTCCATGGCAACAGAAGAGATCCCGTCCGGAATATTTGACTTCCCGGCAATCATAGCTTCACCAACCCCCGATGCTTTTATGTAAATGTTAATTGAGTTTAGGTAATCCAGGGTCGGAGTAGTTGTACCGCTACCTGTTGCTGATATATTAAATCTTGTCATTACTATTTTATCAATTAAATTTTGAGCCGTTCCAGCCTCACTGAATTTTGTTGCTTGTTGCGTTGGCACATTCGGAGTAGTAAACTCAACGGTAATAGGTGTTAGAGAAGGATTACTTACCGTCATGCTCGCTGTTGGTATGGTTAAATTAGTTGTATAATCAATATTAAATTCAGTTAATTTATCTACCTCCTTTTTTTTGCATGATATATTAAATCCAATGAGAGCAATGATAAAAGAGAAGCTTAAAATTTTTTTCATAAATGATTGTTTTAGGGTTTTGTTAATTATTTAAATATATTTCTTAATCGCGCCTTTACATGAAATGTTTCGTCAGATTGAATTGTGATATCATAAGCGAGTGCCCGGTCGGTTGTTACTTTAAATTTTAAACTAAAAGACACATCCTGTAAAAATCCTTTTAGATCAGATGAAGATACGTCTAATGTCAGCCTAGTTAAACCGGTTTCGGGAATATCATTTTTTGATGCTACCAATACTTCCGTGTGATTTGGGCTTGCCAGGTAAATTTCAATTGAGTTTAAAAAATCAAAATTACCGGATTGAGGAGATTTAACTGTTAGAGTCAGGTCTGTGAGCGTAACGCGATCTATTAACCTGGAAGTTGTACCCTCATTTTTATAATCTTCTTTTGTATTAGTGGTCGTTTCAGGCGTTTTAACGTCAAATGGCAAGGATACAATGGAAGAAGCAGATGGTATGGTCACCTCATTTGAATAATGAAGATCAAACTCTTTCAGTTTACCGATTTTTTTACAGGATATAAAACAGCCTAGTAAGGCCATTAAAATATATATTGTAAATTGCTTAAACATCAAGCTAAAATTTATTTAAAGATAAATCATTTTTTAGAATTTCAGCTAAATTTGGCCGTAATCTGCTTTTATAAACTGATAAACATTCCGGTCCGTTTTTCATTTTTCCTTTTCTGAGTTCCCGTTGCATTTCTATTGGCAACGCAGCAATCTCTTTACATTTAGGTGTGCAGCATCCTTCCATGTTTATTGCACATTTTTCACATTGTATAAATAACAGGTGGCAATCGTCATTTTTGCAATTCACATGTGTGTCACATGGCTCACTGCACTGATGACAATTGCTTAATACATCTTCAGTGATTCGTTCTCCGATTCGCTCATCAAAAACAAAATTAACACCTCTGAATTTGCTTTCCAGTCCCTGTTCCTTAATCTCTTTTGCATATTGAATGATGCCACCCTGGAGATGGTTTACATCTTTGAAACCTTTATGCTTTAAATAAGCGCTTGCTTTTTCACAACGAATCCCGCCTGTGCAATACATGATTACTTTTTTGTCTTCCTGCCCTTTTAAATGGTCGACTACCAAAGGTAATTCTTCTCTAAAGGTATCAGCATCAGGACAAAAAGCGTTATCAAAGCGGCCTACTTCACTTTCGTAATGATTTCGCATGTCCACCACAATTGTGTTTGGATCTTCAATGGCTTTGTTAAAACCTTCGGCGTTTAAATAAGTTCCGGTATTGGACGCATCAAACTCAGGATCCGTAATACCATCCGCAACCACTTTCTCTTTGACTTTAATTACCAGTTTATAAAAAGACTTCCCGTCATCATCCACCGCAATTTTAAAAGGAAGATTAGTAAAACGGTTGTCGCTGTATAGTTGAGTAACAAACAAATCCCAGTTTGCTTTTGGAACATTCATCTGCGCATTAATTCCTTCCTGGGCAATATAAATTCTTCCAAAACAGTTTAAATCTGTCCATTCCTGAAAAAAATGATCTCTTAATTCTTTTGGATTCTCGATTTTTACGTACTTGTAAAAAGAAAATGTGACACGCTCAATTTTTTCCTGAGCTAAACGGGCTTTCAGCTCGTCTTTGTTAATTCAAATCAGCACATTTTTAGTTACGTTTGCAAAGGTAGTGAAAAACTAAAAAACATAACTGATTTTTATCATGTACAATAAAGAGGATAAAATTTTAATTATTGGTGCCGGCGGGCAAATTGGGATAGAATTGGCCCAGGAACTAAGTGTATTATATGGATCGAGTAATGTGATTGCAGCAGATTTGAATCCCATCCCGGCTTTAGAACTTAATCCGTTCGAAAAGCTGGATGTGTTGGATAAAGATGCTTTATCAAATATCGTTAAAAAACACAGTATTTCTCATGTTTACCTTTTAGCGGCTTTATTGTCGGCTACCGGGGAACAAAACCCCATGTTTGCCTGGAAATTAAACATGGAGGGTTTATTCAATGTATTGAATCTGGCAAAGGAAAAGCATATTTCCAAAGTATACTGGCCTAGTTCCATAGCTGTATTTGGGCCAACAACTCCAAAAATTAACACGCCGCAATATACAGTGATGGAACCTTCAACGGTTTATGGCATCAGTAAACAGGCGGGGGAACGTTGGTGCGAATGGTATTTCCATAAATTTGGGGTCGATGTGAGAAGTTTGCGTTATCCGGGTTTAATTGGCTGGAAATCGGCTCCGGGTGGTGGAACAACCGACTATGCGGTTCATATTTTCCATGAAGCTCTGAAGAACAAGACGTATGAGTGCTTTTTGAGTGCTGATACGGCTTTACCCATGATGCATATGGAAGATGCCATACGCGCTACCATTGAAATTATGCATGCTCCGGCAGAGAGTATAAAAATAAGGGGAAGTTACAATTTGGCGGGAATTAGCTTTACACCGTCTCAAATTGCTTCCGAAATCCAAAAACATATCCCGGAATTCACCATTTCATACAAGCCTGACTTCCGTCAGGATATTGCCGACAGCTGGCCTCAAAGTATTTTAGAGGATGAAGCGAAAAAAGACTGGAATTGGTCGGCTAAATACGACCTTTCGTCTTTAGTAGAGAATATGTTAAGAAACTTGGCATAAAAAATGCATTATTTACTGTAACTATTTTTTTACGGCACTCGTACAAAGATAGTACGGTTTAAACGAATTTATATAATCATCGTTATTTTTAGGTGATTTGTCTAAATTCCTGAAAAAACTACAAAGAAATTACATAATTTAGTAAAAGATATTGCCTATGAAGAAAATATATTTAATACTGATTTTTTTGGTTTATCAGATAAGCCGTGGTCAGTCACAATCGTTTGAGTTAGGAGTAAATAAAGATACTATCAATCTGATTGATGCTTTGGGTAAAAAACAAGGTAAATGGATCATTAAAGGCAAACATAAGCCGGGTTCATGTTTTGCTCCGGAGCAAAAAGTAGAAGAAGGTAAATACACGGATAACCGTAAAATAGGTAAATGGTTAGAATATTACTGCAATGGTAATATGAAAAATCAGTTAACCTTCCAAAATGGCCGTCCTGACGGATATGCTATTATGTACCATGAGAATGGAAAAATTTCAGAAGAAGGAAACTGGAAAAATAACCGTTGGACGGGCCCTTACAAATTATATTACGAAAACGGTACGCCTCAGCATGAATTTAACTTCAATGCAAGTGGTAAAAGAGAAGGCCCGGTAAAATATTTTCACGAAAACGGCCAGCTAGCCATTGAAGGAAATTTTGTTAATGGGAAGGAAGCGGGTGTTATTAAAGAATACCATGAAAACGGAGATATCAAGGCTGAAAAAACTTATAATGACGGTGCGGTCGATGTTGCTTCTATTAAAGAATTTGAGCCTAAAAAACCAATTGTAAAAACAAAAGAAAATCCGCTTGAAAATGGACCGAAAATTGTGTTAAAACCAGATGAAAAACCAAATGGAGTTACAGCGAAAGGACCAATGGTATTAAACGGACAACACATCACTTATAATAAGAATAAGCAAATTACCAAAGACGGTGTGTTTAAAGACAATCGTTTAATGGACGGTAAAGCATTCATTTATGACGAAAACGGGATTTTACAGCGTGTTTCAGTTTACAGAAACGGATTATATGTAGGGGATACTCCTGTTGAAAATTAATCTTATTTAGTTATATAACTCAAAAAAGACGGTGTAATACCGTCTTTTTTTTTGCTAATTTTAAAATCTTATATTTTTATGGAAAAGTTATTTATTTACAACACACTGAGCAGAACGAAGGAAGAATTTAAGGTCATTAATGCTCCGTTTTTAGGAATGTATGTATGTGGCCCCACGGTTTATAGTGATGTTCATTTAGGTAATTGTCGCACATTCATGTCATTTGATTTGATTTACCGTTACCTGATACATTTAGGATATAAAGTACGTTATGTAAGAAATGTAACTGACGCCGGCCATTTGGAAGGAGACAGAGATGAGGGTGATGATAAATTTGCAAAGAAGGCAAAATTAATGCAACTGGAGCCCATGGAGATTGTACAAAAGTACACGGTTGGTTTCAGGGATATTATGGCATTATTGAATAATCTCCCACCAAGCATTGAGCCAACTGCTACCGGGCATATTATCGAACAACAGGAAATTACCAAGCAGATTATAAAAAATGGTTTGGCTTATGAACATAACGGCAACGTTTACTTTGATGTAGAGAAATATGCTAAGTCAAATAATTACACGGTCCTGACCAATCGTAAGCTAGAAGAATTATTGGAAAACACTCGCGAGCTGGAAGGACAGGACGACAAAAAAGGGAGATTGGATTTTGCCTTATGGATCAAAGCAAAACCTGAACATCTGATGAAATGGCCAAGTCCTTGGGGAGTAGGTTTTCCGGGATGGCATATTGAATGTTCTGCGATGAGTACAAAATATTTAGGAGAGCAGTTTGATATTCATGGTGGCGGCATGGATCTACAGGCAACACACCACACTAACGAAATAGCACAAAATATTGCATACTGCGGAAAGAGCCCTGCGAACTATTGGTTGCATACAAATATGCTCACCGTTAACGGACAAAAAATGAGCAAGTCTTTAGGGAATAGTTTCCTGCCGATGGAATTATTCACCGGCTCACATCCCTTATTAGCAAAAGGATTCAGTCCTATGGCTGTGCGTTTTTTTATGATGCAAACACATTACCGGAGTACTTTGGATTTTAGTAACGATGCGTTAACTGCCTCCGAAAAAGCCTATAACCGTTTAATGGATAGTTATAAAGTATTGCAATCTATAAAAGCTTCACCAAAATCGGGTGAAAATGTGGCAGCATTGGAAAGGGCATGTTATGAGGCTATGAATGATGATTTTAATACACCTGTATTAATTGCTCATTTATTTGAGGCTATCCGGATGATTAACTCTGCACATGATAAAAAAACAGCTTTGAGCCAGGCGGATATTGATTTGTTGCACAAAATCTATCAGCATTTTGTATTTGATGTGATGGGCTTGAAAAAAGAGGAGGAAACCGGAAAGGCAAGCACGGCTTTGGAAAGTGTGATGCAATTGGTTTTGGAGTTAAGGGATAAAGCAAAAGCGAATAAGGATTTTGCCACTTCAGATGAAATAAGAAATAAACTAACCGCTGCGAACATCCAGGTGAAGGATGGTAAAGAAGGCGTAACCTGGAGTATTTAATTGACAGTCTATGAGAATCAACATTAAAAAATTCTTTTTAATTACTTGCATAGGAATTTCTTTTTTTTCCTGTGGGCCGGATAAGCCAAAAGAAAACATCATCGTTCCCCCGGTAAAAGACAATACTCCTAAAATCCCGGAGATTAAATTTACTGTAGATAGCCAGTATCCACACGATATCAATTCTTTCACGGAAGGATTTTTGTTTCATGAAGGTAAATTGTTTGAAAGCACCGGATCACCGGATAACCTTCCACAAACGAAATCTGTATTTGGAAGTGTTGATTTAAAAACCGGTAGGATTGATGTGAAAGCAGAACTTGACCGTAATACTTATTTTGGCGAAGGGATTGTTTTTCTGAACGGGAAAGTATTTCAATTGACTTATAAGAATCAAACCGGATTCATTTATGACGGAAAGACTTATAAGAACATTGGTAAGTTTAATTATACCAACCGGGAAGGCTGGGGCTTAACGACTGATGGAAAGCATTTAATCATGAGTGATGGAACCAGTTACCTGACTTTTATGGATCCGACAAATTTTAGTGTTCTTAAAACTTTGGATGTGGCGGAGAATGGTCGTGTGCAGGAACATTTGAATGAACTTGAATACATCAGGGGTTTTATATATGCCAATATCTGGACCACTAATAATGTCGTTAAAATAGATCCCAGCACAGGAGACATTGTTGGTAAAATGGATTTGAGTGCCTTGCTCTACGAAAGTAAAATCAGGAATCCTGACGCTCTGGAAACAAATGGTATTGCGTACGATTCCGTTTCAAATAAAGTATTGGTGACCGGTAAATTATGGCCAACCATATATGAAATTAAATTTCCTCTTTAATAATTAATGTACTGAATGAAATAACTGTTTATGAGAGTTTTCCTTTTTTTTATTTTTCTATTTTGCAATTCTGTTTTTGTTTTTTCGCAGGCAAAAAAAGCACCCGATGTATTTGAAGACGCTTATGTGATCACATTGAAAGGTGACACCATCAAGGGACAAATTAAAATGCCTAAGTCGAAGAAGGTGGAGTTGTTTCAAAAGATCAGTTTCAAAGATAAAACCAATAAAGTGAGGCTTTACACGCCGGATAAAATAAATGGTTACTGCCATAACAATTATTATTTCATCAGCGCTTATCATAATAATAAATCCTGTTATTTTAAAGTGCTGAGCAAAGGAAAGGCTTCTCTTTTTCAAACAACGTTTGAGGTATTTGAAGAAGGCATTGCGAATGAAATAGAAGAGTTTTGTGTGATGGAAGAAAAAAGTGACGGACAATTTAAAGTGATTGATGAGAAAGGAGTCAGGAAACAATTGAAAGATATTTTTAAATCCAATAAATCACTGGTTCAGAAAATAAATGATCAGAAAGAAATTGCCCTGAGAGCTGATGTTCTTGAAACGTATTTCAAAGAATTTAATCAATCTGCTTCCAGTAATTAACATACCGAAATGATAACAAAAGATACCCCGAAAAAATTATTCCTCCTGGATGCCTATGCTTTAATTTACCGAGCGTATTTTGCATTTAGTACCAATCCAAGAGTTACATCCAAAGGCCTGAATACATCGGCGATATTTGGTTTCACCAATACTTTGTTGGAAATCTTAAATAAGGAGAAACCAACGCATATTGCCGTGGTATTTGATACACCTGAAGCGACAGTGCGACATACTGAGTTTGTGGAATATAAAGCGCAACGGGAAGAAATGCCTGAAGATCTGAGGACTTGTATTCCTTATATTATGCAGTTGATAGAAGGATTTAATATCCCTGTTATTAAAACACCGGGTTATGAAGCGGATGATGCCATTGGTACCTTGGCAAAAGTTGCTGAGCAACAAGGTTTCACTACATACATGATGACTCCTGATAAAGATTACGGACAGTTGGTGGATGAAAATACATTTATCTATAAGCCGGCCCGTTTTGGTGCAGGTGCCGAAGTGTTAGGTGTGCCTGAGATCTGTAAGAAATGGGAGATCACACACGTGGGACAGTTGATCGATATTTTAGGATTGATGGGAGATAAGGTAGATAACATTCCCGGCATACCAGGAGTAGGAGAGAAGACGGCCATTCAATTGGTAAAAGACTTTGGAACGATTGAGAATTTATTAGCGAACACCGATAAATTAAAAGGTAAGCTCAAGGAAAAAGTGATTGAGCATAAGGACAAAGCCATTCAGTCGAAATGGTTAGCGACTATTATTTTGGATGTGCCGGTTGAGTTCAATGAAAAAGAACTGGCCATCAAAGATATTAATAAAGAGGTTTTGAAGGAGTTGTTTACGGAACTGGAATTCAGAACCATTGCGCAAAAGGTATTAGGTGAAGATATTGGTGGTGGTAAAGATTCATTCAATACTCCGCCTAAGGCGAATAAGAAAGAAGAACCTAAACCAAAAGCAGATTTATTTAACGGCGGGGATTTGTTCAGTGAAGAACATCTGGAACTGGTGATGACAGAAGATGCCAAAACTTTCCAGACCATTAAGGATATTAATCCTAATTACATGCTATGTGATAGTTCTGAAAAGATCACGAACCTGATCAGTCTCTTGAACGCGAGCTCAGAATTTTGTTTTGATTCGGAAACGACTTCGTTAGACACTATAGAGGCAGAATTAGTTGGAATGTCTTTCGCGGTAAAAGCGAGTGAAGCGTATTATGTTCCTGTTTCAGCAAACCAGGCGGAAGCCCAGGCAATGATTGACTTATTTAAGCCGTTATTTAGTGATACTTCTAAAACGTTGATCGGACAAAATATTAAATACGATCTGCAGGTTCTGAAAAATTACGGAGTTGAGATCAGGAATAAATTATGGGATACCATGGTAGCACATTTTTTATTCATGCCCGACATGCGTCACAATATGAATGTGCTGGCAGAGACTTATCTGAACTATTCACCGATCAGTATCGAAGAGCTTATTGGGAAGAAAGGAAAACACCAGTTGAACATGCGTGATGTTCCTGTTGAAGTGATCACCAATTACGCAGCAGAGGATGCTGATGTGACTTTAAAGTTAAAGGAGGCTTTTGTTCCGTTGTTGAAAGATTCGGGTACTGAGAAGTTATTTTATGAAGTGGAGTTGCCTTTGATTGAAGCCCTGGCTGGCATGGAGCGTGAGGGTATTAATATTGATGTGGCTGCTTTGAATGAATTCTCTGCGCAATTGCAGGAAGACATTACCAAAGTGGATGCGGAGATCCAGGCGTTGGCGGGAACAAAATTTAATATTTCTTCTCCGAAACAGGTTGGAGAGATTTTATTTGAGTACTTGAAAATTACAGATAAGGCAAAGAAAACAAAGACGGGGCAATATGCTACCGGCGAAGATGTATTGTCCAAACTGGAAGGTAAACATCCGATCATTGCCAAGATATTGGATTATAGAGAACTGGTGAAATTAAAGTCAACGTATGTGGATACTTTGCCTTTGTTGGTGAATCCTAAAACAAACCGCATTCATACCACCTTTAACCAAGTGGTGGCTGTGACCGGACGTTTGAGCAGTGACAATCCTAATTTGCAGAATATTCCTATTCGTACTGAAAGAGGAAGGCAGATCCGTAAAGCTTTTATTCCGCGTAATGATGAATACACATTGTTGAGTGCGGATTATTCACAGATTGAATTGCGTATTGTGGCGTCGATCAGTAAAGACCCAAATATGTGTGAGGCATTTAATTCAGGGAAGGATATTCATACGGCGACTGCTGCTAAAGTGTATGGCATTGAAGAAAGTGAAGTGACCAAGGAAATGCGTTACAAAGCCAAGAGTGTGAACTTTGGAATTATTTACGGACAAGGTGCTTTTGGTTTAGCGGATAATTTAAATATTCCACGTGCTGAAGCAAAACAACTGATTGATAATTATTTCGCGCAGTATGGTTCTATTAAAAGCTATATGGATAACGAGATCGCTTTTGCGAAGGCGAATGGCTATGTGCAAACTTTATTAGGACGTAGACGTTGGTTGAAGGATATTAATTCCGCTAATGCAACTGTACGATCTTATGCCGAGCGAAATGCGATCAATGCACCGATCCAGGGTTCTGCCGCTGATATGATCAAGGTGGCGATGATCAATATTTATAATGAATTGAAAGGGATGGATATTAAATCACGCATGATCCTACAGGTGCATGATGAATTAGTGTTTGATGTGTATAAGCCTGAACTGGATCTCATCAAACCAATTATTGAAAAGCATATGAAGCATGCTTTGCCATTAAATGTTCCTGTGGAAGTGGGAATGGGTGTTGGTGTGAACTGGTTAGAAGCGCACTAAGCGTTTATTTACTTATTATTTTTATGGGCATTGATGATCTTCACGATCTCACTTAACTGATCCAAGGGGATTGTCTTGATGGTATCCTGCCAGTTGAGATCGGTATTTTGTTTTTTTAAGCGAGTGATGGGATGATCCTCTGCTAATTTCTCGTTGTGGTTAGGTGTCCAGACCAATAACTCATTTGGTGTACAGTTTAGTAAGGCACATAGCTTATCAATGTGGCTTAACCTGAAACTTACTGTCTTTGCATTGAGTAAATTGTGGGCGGTAAAGGATGGAAAGCCTGCACTTACTAAGAAAGAGTAGGGCTTGTCAATACCGCGGGCCTTAAAAATGGGTTGTAGATTGAGTGTTAACATAATACCTCTGTTAAACACAAAAAGAATACCATCAGTTACTAAAAGCAGGATGCGAGTTTCTAAAAGAATGTTAAGGGTGTTTAAAAGCAGGATAGCAGTTCTAAAAAATAGCCTTCAAGAAATTAAAACGCAGCGATGAGTTCTTAAAAATAGGTTTAAAGATATTAAAACGTAGCGGGGGAGTCCTTAAAAGGAGGATTAAAGAACTTAAAAAATAGGTTTCAAAAACTAAAAGTAAGTTGTTGGAAATTAAAAGTGGAGTTGAGGTATTTAGAAATAATTATGCCGCAGCATTACATCCCGAAAGCTTTCGGGAGCAGCGGAGCGGGATAAGTGGTGAGAAATTAAAAGTAGGGTTAGAGAGATTAAAAGAGAAGCTTGTGTTAAAAAAAAAAGGGAGAGATTGAAGACATTGGTTGTTGGCGATAACATCAAAAAGGCAGAGTTTTTTTCAACTATTTTTATTCAAAAAAATTTGTAAATGTTTTTCCATCATAGCGGGATAATCCTGTATTCCTAGTGCCGCACCAAATGTTTCCTGCTTTGTCGATTGTAATGCTAAATACCGAATTATGATTGAGGCCGTTTTCGGTTGTGAAATTGGTAAAATTCTTTGATCCTCTTATGAGCAACGATGAAGAATTGTAATACCATATGCCAGTTGTTTCAGTGGCGAACCAAATATTTCCAGATTGATCTTCCGACATACTATAAACACATGTATTTCTTAAACTTTCCTTTTCGGTAAAATTGATAAAGGTTTGTCCATCATAAACACATACACCTTTATTCCTAGTGCCAAACCAAATATTTCCATTTTTATCTTCTAACATGGCATGTACCATTCCATCCTCATTGGGCCTAAAATTAGTTAAGGTTTTACCGTCGAAACGACATGCGCCTTCCTGGTTCCAGGAAGCGAACCAAAAGTTTCCATCTTGATCTTCTAAAATAGCTTGAATGTGTTTAAGGCGTAGCTTATTCTTATTTATGATTTTATCATTTTGTAAAAAAGGGGCCAATGATTTTCCATCATATTGGTAGACACCATTGCTTGTGCCGAACCAAAAACTTCCAGTCTTATCCTGTAATATGCTCCAAACTTCATTTTTTGCAGATGTGTTATCCAATGAATCAGTTATTGGCAATGTGAAAAAAGATTTTAATCCATTACCGGATGAAGCGGAAGAATTATACCGACAAATACCATCTCCTGTACCAAACCAAATGTGATTCTCTTTGTCTTCATATATGCACCATACGTTATTATTACTCAGACCATCTTTTTCAGTAAAATTAGTAAAGGTTTTTCCATCGTACCGATAAACTCCTTCTCCGGTAGTCCCAAACCAAAGGTTGCCCGCTTTATCCTGCAAACCACAATGAACATTCGCAAATTGATTTGTACCCTGCGTTTTTATAATTTTTGGTTGTCCTTCAGTAATTGATTTTGATTCCGTTAAGCCAGCTATGGATTGGCCTGGCAGGAGTTGACCCGAGCAAATAGTAGAATACGCAACGAGTATTATAACCAGTATTTGTAAGCGATGATGTATCATTTGTCAAAGTTAACTTTCACGTTTTTGAAAATGTATAGTCTAGCGTTGTTTGAACTGCAGATACGTATTTGCAGTGCTTATATTAAAAAGGCCTTGATCTTGCATTTTTCTCGGCGATCCGTCTGAGGTTTTCCTGGCGGCGTTTACCGCCTAAGTTTACTTTTTTGTTCTTGTCTTTTTTCTCGTGGAAAGCACCTGTTGGCGTAGCTATTTTCGGAATTTTCTTTAACGATTTATCGCGGGTTACCGGTTTTTCATCCTGCGTTAAGTTTTCAGAAATCTCTACTGCTTCAGGCATATCCAGGATCTGGATCTTCTTCTTCATCAGCGTTTCGATTTCTTTTTGCATTGGAAGATTCAACTTGGTAATGAAGCTTAAGGCGATACCAGTTTTATCTGCACGGCCCGTTCGCCCGATACGGTGAATGTAGGCGCTGGCTTCCCTGGATGGCATATCAAAGTTAATAACGTGCGTTACGTCCTTTAGATCCAATCCACGTGCGATGACATCCGTTGCAATCAAAACACGGTGCGTACCTTCATCAAATTTCTTTACCGCGCTGAAACGCTGTGGTTGTGATTTGTTAGAATGGATCACTCCGATTTCTTCTGCAAACTCAGGCCCCAGTTCTTTATAAATGTCATCCGCAATTTTTTTATTCTTGACAAATGCCAAAACCTTGGTAAAGTTTTTTTCTGTCTTTAATAAATGTTCCAGTAAATTTACCTTGGTGTAAAAGTTAGGTACATGGTAAGCTTGTTGAATGATTTTCTCCAACGGTGTTCCCCTGCTGATTAATTCAATATATTCAGGTTTCTTGAAATATTTATCGATCATCATCTCCACATCTTCATTCAACGTTGCCGAGAACATTAAGTTCTGGCGCTTCTCCGGAAGGATATCGAGGATCTTGATCAACTGTGAGCGGAAGCCGAGGTTCAGCATTTCATCCACTTCATCGATCACCAGTTTTTGAATGCTATTGAATTGTAAAGTTCTGCTTAAAGTCAGGTCAATTAAACGTCCGGGAGTAGCGACTAAAATGTCCACCCCGTCATATACTTTTTGTTTCTGAATATTAATGTTTCCTCCACCATATACACCGGTGCAACGTGCCTGCATGTAAGTCGACAGCTTTCCAACTTCATCCACCACCTGAACCACTAATTCACGTGTAGGAACCACAATTAACACGCGTGGTTGACGCTGCTCGGAAAAAGTCAACTGACGTAAAATAGGCAACAGATACGCAAATGTTTTACCTGTACCGGTTTGTGCAATACCCACCGCATCTTTCCCTGACATGATTACCGGAAATGCTTTTTCCTGGATGGGCGTTGGACTTTCAAAGCCTATATCGCTTAACGCGTTCAATAATGGTTTAGTGAGGTTGAGGTCTTTAAATGTAGTCATGATCGGGAATTTTGGCAAAGATACGCTAAAATAGTTAATCCCGGGGATATGGGATAAGTGCAAGTTTTTGTCCGCGGATCTCGCGGATTAGCGCAGTGGTTTGCGGCAGATGCGCGCGGAGTTTAACTTTTGGCCCGCAGATCTCACAGATGGACGCGGATAGAACAAAAATTAAGTGTAGCCGAATTCTGCGAAAATCAGCGCGATCCGCGGGAAATGTTACCCGATTTTAAAGGTTCTAATAAATACTCCAGTCCGTTGGATTTAATCTCGTACATGGTGGCGAGCATCATGCCGAGCTTGCCTTCTGGGAAACCTTTGCGTTGAAACCATTCCAGGTAAGAAACAGGTAAGTTCGCCAGGATAAAGCCTTTGTATCTTCCAAAGGGCATTCGAAACTTCACTAATTCAAGAAGGATTTCTGAGTTGTGCATTTATTTTAGATGTTTTTGCTTCTCGACTTCGCTCGAAGTGACAAGCCAAATGTGATAACTCGAAGTGACAAGAGATGTTGCTTCTCGCACTTCGACTCCGCTCAGTGTGACAGTTCGAAGTGACAGTCAGCATGACATTCACACTTATTTTTTAGCAGCCGGTTTTTTCTTACGTTTCTTGCTCCAGTAATTATAGCCAAAGCCAAGGAGAACCAAAATCGCTACAGGAATTTTCCACGACACCAAACCGTTTTCTCCTACATAACACATAAAACGATCCCAACGGAACTTACCATCATGTGGGTTTTTCGTTAAAGAACTCAAAATAGATTTGCCACTGATTGGATTATTCTTCGGGTCCTTCATACTGAAC
Source organism: Bacteroidota bacterium (assembly GCA_021155905.1). Taxonomy (GTDB): domain Bacteria; phylum Bacteroidota; class Bacteroidia; order B-17B0; family Aurantibacillaceae; genus UBA4416. Next base: position 35,690 of record JAJNBG010000018.1, on the reverse strand, counting down.
CAAACAAATACAGGACGACCAACCACATGATCAAAAGGCACTACACCCCAACTGCGACTATCTGCCGAGTTATGACGGTTATCTCCCATCAGCCAGTAATAGCCTTGCTTGAAGGTATAAGAACTAATTGGTTTACCATCGTATAGCACCTGCGCGCCGGATGTGGTGATTTGATGGATGCCGTCATCATACGTGCTTAACATTTTTTCATACAAACAAATATTGCCTGTATCAATTTTAATGGTCATGCCTTCAGAAGGTAAAACGAATGGACCAAAATTGTCATTGTTCCAGGCATAGCTTTTATTGTGAGGGAAAATACGAGGGTCACGATGTCCTTTGGCTTCCACTTCTTTATATACATAAAATACGCCCGGAAGCTGTTTGATTTTATCAGCCACATTGGCCGGCATGTTCAAATTATAAAACGATGTATCGTTCGGTATTTTGATGGCTGCTGTATCATGCGGGCTTTCAATTTTAGAAGCTTCGGTGACATAAATATCATATTGTTCCAATAACTCCGCATTTGACAAAACCGGTTCGCGGTTTTTGTTCTGCATGTTTTCGCCGAACATTGGTCCTTTTGTAGCAACAATGTAATGATGTTGAGCATGTTCAGGCATTGCCTGTTTTTTATCATTGATATACACTTCTCCGTCTTTGATCTCCAGTTTATCCCCGGCAATACCAACGCAACGTTTTACGTAATGCTCTCTTTTATCTACGGGTCTTCCTGTAATAGCTCCAAAAGGTTTTTGCGGACTATTCACATAAGTCCAGGCTTGTTCCTGGTATACGTGATCCGGTTTTTGTCCACCTTCTTCCATTTTGATGTTGGCTGCAATTTCTCTTACCAGTTGATAGTAGCTCATGTTCTGCATCCCTAAGGCAACCGAGTCGCCATCCGGATAATTGAACACAACAATTTCTCCGTTCTTAGGTTTTGAATAACCAGGCAAACGGAGGTAAGGAATCTTGATCCACTCCAGGTAAGATTTGGTGCTTTCTGTAAACGGGAGTGTGTGATGTGCAAATGGAAAAGCAATAGGCGTTTGCGGCACTTTGGCTCCGTAGCAAATTTTATTCACGAATAAAAAGTCGCCTACCATTAAAGATTTTTCGAGAGAAGAAGTAGGAATGGTGAATGCTTCGAAAAAGAAACCACGGATAATGGAAGCTGCCACTACCGCAAAAATAATAGGGTCGGCCCAGTGTTTGATAAAAGCAGATTCTGATTTAATATCCTTTACTCCGAAATATTTAATGTCTTTACTGAATCCTAAATAGGCAAAATATAAATAAGGCATTAAAGCAGCCATCCAAAGATCGCCATTCATGCGCTTTTTAAATGCACGTGCTAAATGAAAACCGTACACGCCATACATGATGAGGTTCACGCCGGGAACAATCATGATTAATCCCCACCATTTAGGGCGGTTAATGATGGTGCCAACCAACCAGAAATTGTAAACAGGGATCAGGGCCTTCCAGCCAGGTAAGCCTGCTTTTTCAAATATTTTGTATAAGCCTGCAAAAGAAATCAGAACCAGTATTAAGAAAATGATATTACCCATATTGTTTTGTTTCGTGTTTTAGTATTTAGTTGTTTGATAAATGATTTATGATAAAGGATTAATGATTGTTTCTTTTATCATTAATCATATATCCTGTATCATTTCTTTAAATTAAATCGTTCATGGTAAATATACCTTTTTTGCCATGAATGTGTTCGGCGGCAATCACTGCTCCCAATGCAAAGCCTTTACGGTTATGTGCCTTGTGCATGATTTCGATATCATCCACGTGGGATTTATATCTAACGATATGCGTGCCGGGAACATCGCCTTCTCTCACGTCTTTAATAAATAAGGTTTCCGGAAAACGGTCGGAAATACTCCAGTTTTTTTTTCGTTTCACTTTATCAAGAATCTGAAGTGCCAGTGAAATGGCCGTGCCACTTGGTTTATCTAATTTCTGCGTGTGGTGAATCTCTTCCATCTCCACGTCATAAGAGTCGTATTTGTTCATTAACTCAGCCAGGTAAGTGTTTACTTTGAAAAATAAATTTACGCCCAGGCTAAAATTAGTGGCGTGAAATAAAGCAGCATTTTTGTGGATGCACTCTGATTCAATATCTTTGAAATTCTGGTACCAGCCGGTTGTACCCACCACAATCGGAACCTGGTTATCGAAACACTTTTTGATATTTTCCACCACGGCATCGGGTGTACTAAACTCAATCGCCACATCGGCGGTTTTTAATTCTTCCGCGGTATACGTTGAGGCATTTGTCTCATCCACTTTTAAAACAATGGAATGTCCTCTTTGTAAAGCTATGGCTTCGATCTCTTTACCCATTTTACCGTATCCCAATAATGCAATATTCATACTCAATAATTTATGTCCCGCAGATCCCGCTAATTTTAGGGATAAACGGAGACTTACTTAAATTTTAATTTTAAAGTTAATCCTGCCTGTAATTTATTGTTGTTGTCAAAGTTAGAGTATGGGTTCAATTGTAAGCTCAAATCGTCACTGACATCAAATGTTTTTAAATGTGCGTCTACATTGGCATCGATCACGTTGACGAGGTATACAAGAATGCCGAGCATCACGGCAATGTCCCTGTATTTTTGATGGTATTTTTTTTGTTCAATTAACTGCGCTGAGTTATACCCGGTTAAATTAACCGTGCCAGGATCATCATCATATTCATATCTTAAATTATTGCTGAAATATTTATATTGAATATGATTGTTAACTCCCCAATATCCTAATCCGCCGAGTGCAGCATAGATAACAGGTGCTTTCCAATATTTACGATTATAGATTTGGCCAAGTCCGGGGAAAACCGCACTCATGATGGTTGCTTTACGTGCGTCTCCATAAATGGCCTTACGCACAGCCCGTTTGCTCTGGATAGAGTCTTGTTTATATTGAAGCCTTAGTGAGTCGTTCTGTTGTGCCTGCGCAGCTATGCAGAAACAAATAAACGCTATGACTAAATATGATATTGAGTTTTTCAAATGTTTTATTACTGTTTTTAACGGCCATTTGGTATACTCATCCTATTAGTTAGTAGTTGTAGTGTGGTGAGTATTTTACCTAATCAAAAATAATCACAGAAAGCAGTTGAGACTGTTTCCTGTGATCAATGGTTAGTTAATTTATGTCAAAAAAAGATAAAATGTGCTCGAGTTCAGTATCGTTGCTAAAGGTTAGAGAGATGCTACCAGCGCCCTTTGCGTTCCTTTTGAAGTCGAAAGATTTGCTGAATAATTTCTCTAATTTTTTAGCGATTTGTTTATCCTCAATAGTAAGGGGTTTTTCTACACGAGTGGTTTTAGGTTTGAATTGTAATTTTTCTCCACGTGCTAATTCTTCCACCTGGCGAACCGATAATTCGTTCTCAACAGCCATCGCATAAATAGCCAGTTGTTTGTCTTCATTCTCAATGCTCAATAAGGCGCGGGCATGGCCCATAGAAATATCTTTATCACGAACTGCTTTTTGAATTACAGCCGGTAATTTCAATAACCTTAAGAAGTTTGTAACCGTACTTCTCTGTTTATTTACTTTTTCACTCAGCTGTTCCTGTGTAATGTTACACTCTTCGATCAGTCGCTTGTAACTTAAAGATACCTCAATCGGATCCAGGTCTTCACGCTGAATGTTTTCAATCAATCCCATTTCCAGCATGGCCTGATCATTGGCAACGCGGATGTAAGCAGGAATTTCTGTCAACTCAGCCATTTGAGATGCCCTGAAACGACGTTCCCCTGAAATCAACTGGTATTTATCGTAACCTAGTTTACGAACCGTAATGGGTTGGATGATGCCGTGCTGTTTGATGGAGTCCGCCAGTTCCTGTAAAGCTATTTCTTCGAAATTAGTACGGGGCTGAAAGGGGTTGGTCTCAATGTGTTTGATCTTGATCACTGCGATTGAACCGACCACCGGTGTTCCTTCACCGTTTTGTTTGGTTGTAATGTCTGTTTTGGCATTTTCTAACAATGCACTTAATCCTCTTCCTAATGCCGGTTTTTTATTGGTACTCATCTTCTTTTTAGTTATAAGCGATGAGTGATAAGTGATGAGAGATAGAGCATTAACTCAAAACTCATAACTTACAACTCATAACTGGTTTATCCTTCGTTAAATTCTGATTCTTCTGCGGTGTAAGTCATGGTTCTATCTTCATCGCTGATCTTCGTTAAACCGTTACGCTGTAAAATTTCGCGTGCTAAGTTTAAATAATTGACAGATCCTTTTCCAATTGCATCATGCATGATAATGGTTTTACCGTGGCTTGGTGCTTCCGCTAATTTTGTATTACGCTGAACGATGGTATTGAACACCATGTTCTGGAAATGCATTTTTACTTCTTCCACCACCTGGTTAGCCAGTTTTAAACGCGGGTCATACATGGTTAACAATACGCCTTCAATATCCAGTTCCGTATTGATGTGGGCCTGGATTAATTTAATGGTTTGTAATAATTTGCCCATTCCTTCCAATGCAAAGTATTCGCACTGTACCGGGATGATTACGCTGTCTGCCGCTGCCAATGAATTGATTACGGTCAGACCTAATGAAGGACAACAATCAATGATAATGAAATCGTAATCCCCTTTGATTTTTTCCAAAGCCGCTTTCATCATGTAATCCCTGTTTGGCATATTCACGATTTCCAGCTCAATTGCTACAAGGTCCGTATTGGTTGGTAACAGGTAAAGATTAGGCGTATCCGTTTCCAGGATCACATCTTTAGGATTTTTATTATCAATGATACATTCGTACAAACCTGATTTTACATTTTTAGGTTCAATACCAACGCCTGATGTAGCATTAGCCTGAGGATCGGCATCCACTAACAATGTTTTGTATTCCAATACCGCTAATGACGCGGCTAAATTGATTGCTGAAGTAGTTTTTCCTACGCCTCCTTTTTGGTTTGCTATTGCTATTATTTTTCCCATGATCTCTTCTGTTAACTATTTTTATTTGGTAATTGTTTCTCCAATTTCGAAAAGACTTAATCTCTTCCCCTGTCTGTTAAATTTATTGATAGCCTCTGATTTATCAATTTTGGTATAATCAAAGGTGTCGTAATGCATGCCGATAATATCGGAACAGTTAATGAAATGAGCCGCTAAAATGGCATTATCCACTCCCATGGTGAAATTATCACCGATTGGTAAAAATGCGAAATCCACTTTACGATAATCGCCTATCAGCTTCATATCATAAGTCAGGGCTGTATCGCCTGCGTAATAAAAATTCTTGTCATTGCTTTCAATCACGAAACCCATGGGATGCCCGCCGTAACTACCATCCGGCAAACTGCTGCTGTGAACCGCATTCACACATTTCACAGAACCAAAATCAAATAATTTTTTTCCGCCGATGTTCATGGGATGGATGTTTTCCACACCTTGCTTTTGTAACCAGACAGCGATTTCCCAATTGGTAACAACAATGGCATTCGTACGTTTGGCTATTGACAAGGCATCCGCGATATGGTCCTCATGCCCGTGGCTGATGAGGATGTAATCAGCCGGTACGGTTTCTACATTAATGTCTTTGGCTAATTCGTTAGGGCTGATAAACGGATCAAACAATATGTTTTTTTCGTTAATTTTTACCCCGAAACAAGAATGTCCGTAATATGTTATTCAGCGACTTAATTTGTTTATAGTTTTTAACACTAAAAATCATAACTTTGCTAAAATGTTAATAATATAATGCATTCAATTACAATCATATCCGCTACAAACAGGCCAGACAGCAATACCGAAAAAGTAGCAGCTTACTACCAATCGGTTTTAAAAGGGTTAGGTGTAGCTGCTAATATATTGAGTTTAAAGAATTTACCGGAATCTGTCCTGCACAGCGATTTATACGGTAAACGTTCCCCGGAATTTCAGGAAATCATTGAAAAATATGTAGAACACCAGGAGAAATTTATTTTTATTACGCCCGAGTATAATGGCAGTTTTGCCGGAATTTTGAAAGTGTTCCTGGATGCCATTCCTCCGAGGCTCTGGACTGACAATAAAGCCTGTTTAGTAGGGGTTTCAACCGGTAGAGCGGGTAACCTGCGCGGCATGGAACATCTGACCAATATTTTGAATTATTTAAAAGTGAATGTGTACCACAACAAACTGCCCATCAGTCGTGTGGATACCTTAATGGATGGTTCCGGAAGTTTTATGGATGCGGATACCAAACTGGTGATTGAGCTCCAGGTAGCGGGCTTTTTGAAGTTTTAGGATTATTAAAATTCCTGTAATTTCCCGGAATGCTACATTTTATAGCATGAGTTTATTTGTAATTTCATTACCCTTGCAATGTATTTTGTAGAGAGTGTAATTTATGAGTAAAAAAGAAAATTTATTAACAGTTCCGGATGAGTTAGTGATGAACAAGATCTATCTTATCCGAGAACAAAAAGTAATGCTGGACAGTGATTTAGCCGATCTTTACCAGGTTGCGACCAAAGTATTAAACCAACAGGTTAAAAGAAATTTGAAACGTTTTCCTGATGATTTCATGTTTCAATTAACCCAGAAGGAGTTTGATAACTTGAAGTCACAATTTGTGACATCAAGTTGGGGTGGTACCCGAAAATTACCATTTGTTTTTACTGAACAAGGTGTTGCTATGCTTTCAGGTGTATTAAACAGTGATCGGGCTATTGCAGTTAATATTCAGATTATGAGAATATTTTCTAAAATCCGGAAAATGCTGGTTGATAATACAGAATTGCGCTTGGACATTGAAAAGATTAAAAATAAACTTGATAATCAGGACAAAAATATGGAGATCGTTTTCAGGTATTTAGATGAGCTGCTTGAGAAAAAAGAAAATCCTGAAGTGAGGAATAGAATCGGGTATAAAACCTCAGAATAATTTATCACCTTTTTTAGAAAGCTCATAACCTTCATCGATCAGTAAATGCTTGCCTTTGCTTGCGGCTACGGCCAGTTCGTCACATCGGTTATTTTCTTTATTGCTTGCATGACCTTTTACCCATACAAATTTAATGGCATGTTTTGGATGAATCAATAAGAAACGTTTCCAGAGATCCGGGTTTGCTTTATCTTTAAAATTCTTTTTTACCCAACCATGTACCCAGCCAAGGTTAATGGAATCGATCACGTATTTTGAATCCGAATAAACAACTACTTCTGAATTGGCTTTTTTAAGCGATTCCAATGCAATGATAATGCTTAGTAATTCCATCCGGTTATTGGTGGTAAGCCTGAATCCCTGTGACAATTCTTTACGCTGGTCTTTGTACTTCATCACAATCCCATAACCACCAGGGCCCGGATTTCCGCTACATGCGCCGTCCGTATAAATTTCTATAATATTACTTTGCATCAATTTCGTAAATATACTTTTTTTGATTCTAAAACAATGTATTTATGTAATGACCGAAGTTCAAAATAGTTCAAAAAATTGATTTTCAAATGGGCAATTTTTTATATATTTAAAATCTATATATACTCAGCGTATGGCAAAGAAAGCATCCAAAAAAGATAAAAGTATTTTCACTCAGAATTCTTTAAATTTTCTAAGAGATTATTTAAATAATCCTTCACCAACCGGTTTTGAAAGTGAAGGGCAAAAAATGTGGTTAAATTATATCAAGCCTTATATTGACGAACATTATGTAGATACCTATGGAACGGTTGTGGGGATTGTTAATCCCGATGCACCCTACAAAGTTGTGATTGAAGCGCATGCCGATGAGATTTCCTGGTTTGTGCATTACATTACGAAAGACGGATTTATTTATTTACGACGCAATGGCGGAAGTGATCACCAGATTGCTCCATCCAAGCGAGTGAATATTCATACGGAAAAAGGAATCGTAAAAGGTATTTTTGGCTGGCCCGCTATTCATGTGCGTGATGCCGCGAAAGAAGAAACTCCAACACTGAAAAATATTTTCCTTGATCTGGGCTGCAAGAGTGATAAGGAAGTGGCAGATCTTGGTGTTCATGTGGGTTGCGTAGTTACATACGACGATGAATTCATGGAATTGAATAACCGTTATTTTGTAGGTCGGGCCTTGGATAACAGGGTAGGAGGGTTTATGATTGCTGAAGTAGCACGCTTATTAAAAGAAAATAAAACCAAACTGCCATTCGGTTTATATATTGTAAATGCGGTTCAGGAAGAAGTTGGATTGAATGGCGCGACAATGATCGCTCATAAAATAAAGCCAAACGCCGCCATCATTACAGATGTTTGTCATGATACACAAACACCGATGATGAATAAAATTGTCAGTGGTGATTTGTCCTGCGGTAAAGGACCTGTTTTATCCTACGGACCTGCCGTGCAAAATAATTTACTGAAAGTGATTATCGATGCGGCAAAGAAAAATGACATTGAATTTCAGCGCCAGGCTGCAAGCAGAAGCACAGGGACTGACACAGATGCATTTGCATACAGCAATGATGGAGTAGCCTCCGCTTTGATTTCATTGCCACTGCGTTATATGCATACAACAGTAGAAAGCGTTCATAAGGAGGATGTAGAGAATGTGATCAAACTGATCATTGCTACGCTTAAGAATATTAAAAATAACCAGGATTTCAGATACCTGAAGTAATGTGAGGATTTGACAATGTGATCATGCGATAATGAAATGCAAATTGTCGGATTGACTCATTTTCGAATTAACGAATTAAATAAATGGCCATACTCGATTCTATATTAAAAGGTGCAGTAAAGTTAGGAAACAGAATTCCTAAGCGTACTAATTATTATGCGCTGCAAATTAAAGTATTAAGAAAACTATTGACCAAAGCAGAACATACCGCTTTTGGTGAACACTTTCATTTCACGAAGTTATTGCAGCATAAAAACCCGATTAATTCCTTTCAGTCTACAGTTAAGATGTATGACTACAGCAGCATATACAAAGAATGGTGGTACAGGGCGATTAAAGGTGAGCCTTATGTTTGCTGGCCAAACCATATAAAATATTTTGCTTTAAGTTCAGGCACTTCGGAAGCAGCCAGCAAATACATTCCTGTAACCAAGGAAATGCTGAAGGCTTTTAAAAGAGGAAGTGTGAGGCAACTGGTGGCGCAGGCTAATTATGATTTTCCGAAAGAACATTTTTCTAAGGGAATGTTAATGATTGGAGGAAGTACCTTGCTGGATTTTAACGGGAGTCACTATTCGGGAGATCTGAGCGGCATTACAGCGGCTAATATTCCGGTATGGTTTCAACGTTTTTATAAACCCGGAAAAGAAATATCCAGGTATAAAGATTGGGAAACAAAACTGACGGAGATTGTCAAAAATGCGAAAGACTGGGATATTGGTGTGATCGTTGGTGTTCCGGCCTGGGTTCAGATTATCATGGAACGCGTCATTGAGCATTACAAGGTAGAAACAATTCATGATATCTGGCCCAATTTAAGGGCTTATGTTCATGCCGGTGTTTCTATTGAGCCATACAGAAAGAGCATTGCAAAACTAACGGCTTTTCCTCTAATTTTTTCAGATACCTATTTAGCATCGGAAGGATTGATTGCTTACCAGGAACGTCCGAACCCACAGCAGGGAATGCGAATGTTGCTGGATAACGGGATTTTTTATGAGTTTGTTCCATTTAATGAAGAGAACTTTGATTCAGATGGAAACATGAAACCGGGAGCTGTTGCGCTTACTATCAAAGATGTGGAATTAGGCAAAGATTACGCTTTGTTGTTGTCTTCCTGTGCAGGGGCCTGGCGTTACCTGATTGGAGATACGATTCGTTTCACTGACCTGGAGCACGCAGAAATTGTCATCACCGGAAGGACGAAACACTATTTAAGTTTGTGTGGAGAACATTTATCGGTGGAGAACATGAGCAGGGCGATTAAGCTGACGGCGGACGATTTGAAAATAGAATTGAATGAGTTTGCCGTAGCCGGTGTTCCCCATGGTACTTTGTTTGCTCACCAATGGTATGTCGGTTCCAATAAAAACGTTTCTGAGGAAGAAATAAAACAACGATTGGATTTTCATTTGAAGGAAATCAATGATGATTACCGTACGGAACGAATTGCGGCTTTAAAGGATGTTTACGTGAAAGTATTGCCGGATGAAGCCTTTATTGATTTTATGGCGACAAAAGGAAAATTAGGATCAGCGCATAAATTTCCAAGAGTATTGAAAGGAAAACTGTTGGAGGAGTGGCAGACATTCATCGCAAATTATAAAAATACATTTTGATCTTAAGTTTAATATATCAAGCCATAGTTATTATTTTACTCCTGACCTTTTCCTTTGGTCCGGCCTTTTTTGCGTTGATCAACACCGGTATTAAATTCGGGTATAAAACCGGCGCGTTTTTAGCATTAGGTGTTATTTTAAGTGATTTGTTCCTCTGTGTGCTGGTGTGTTTGTTGGTGCATTTTGGGATGGCGAATTTATTGCACTCTGAAAAGACCCAAACCTTCTTTGCGATTATTGGTGGAATTATTTTAATTGTTTTTGGCGCTTTCTTTTTCAAAAAACATACGGTTAAAATGGATGAAACCATTGACATTGAAAATCAGTTACCAAGCCCCCGTTTGATGATCTTAAAAGGATTTTTTCTGAATCTCTTTAATCCAACGGTTTGGTTATTGTGGTTGGCAAATGTTACTGCCATTAGTAAAACCTTCGAATATTCTATTCTGAAAATGCTTTTCTTTTTTAGCCTGGTTTTAGCGGCGGTTTTATTTGTTGAGCTGTTCAAAGTAAAGCTGGCCGGTAAAATCAAGCATTACCTGACAGATAGAATTATGACCGTAGTGAATTATATCACCGGTACCGCTTTGATCATATTTGGTATCATATTAATTTATAATCATTATTTTCATTCCTAATGGCCGGCACGTTTGATGAGTTAAGAAAAAAATTAGAAGAAAGCATCACGTCTTTTCCTTACATCTATATGTTCAAGTTTATTATTAAGTCTGATAATAAAACTATGGCGTTAGTGGAAGTAATATTTGACAGCGACGCGGATATAATTCAAAAACAATCGTCCAGTGGAAATTACATCAGTATTACAGTTAAGCAAGTGGTGTTGAGCGTGGACGAAATTATTTCCATTTACGAAAAAGCAGCCGCCATAGAGGGCGTCATATCATTATAATGTCAATATTTCAATTACAAAACAATCAGCTAACCGTTAAGGTAAATTCATTTGGAGCAGAATTATGTTCTGCTGTTTCTAATGAGACTAATATCGAGTACATCTGGCAGGCGGATGCATCGGTGTGGGCGCGACATGCCCCGAATTTGTTTCCTATTGTAGGGAAATTAAAAGGCGGACAGTTTACCTATCAGAATCAATTTTATAGCTTGCCGCAACATGGCTTTGCAAGAGACAATGAGTTTATTTGCGTGGAGCAAAGCGAAGATCATTTGTTATTTGAACTAACGGCTAATGAAGAATTGATGCGGAATTTTCCGTTTCATTTTAGTTTGCAAATTGGTTACAAACTCAGCGGTAACAGAATCGATGTGAGTTATTCGGTGTTTAATCCGGATAACCAGGATTTATATTTTTCAGTAGGAGCGCACCCGGCTTTTAATTGCCCCTTGCAAAAAAATGAGTCGTTTGATGAGTATGAATTGGTTTTTCCAAATAGGAACTCAATAACTATCAATACTTTGAATGATGGTTTATTGACTCATCAAACAAAGGAGATTAAGTTAGAAAACAACAGGTTAAAAGTTTCAAAACAATTATTTGATAATGATGCCCTGGTTTGCATGGATCAGCAGATTGAAGAAGTAAAGCTTGTGTCATGTAAGAGCAGACATGGCGTTTCTCTCGTTTCTAAAGGCTGGCCCTACTATGGTATCTGGTCCAAGAAAGGATCGGAACAGTTTGTTTGCCTTGAGCCATGGTATGGAATTGCGGATCATGAAACGATGATGGAAACGTTTGAGAAAAAGACCGGCATCATTAAACTGGAGTCGGAACAAACTTTTAATTGTTCTTTTGAACTTCTGTTATTTTAGTGATGGTCAAATTTCACAAATCTTTATTTTTATTTAAGCTATTGGGAATTTGCCTGATTTTCTTAATGATCCATCGTCTTCTTTTTTTATGGATGTTTTACGATCAGTTTGCCTGTGCACCGTTTCTGGAATTTGTAAAAGCATTTGCTATTGGTTTGCTAACGGATGGTATTGCCATTATTTATTTTTTACTGCCCACCTGGCTCGTTCTTTTATTTTTTAATATTGAACACAAGGTCACCCGGAGCATTGCACTTGGCTGGTTCATCATAGGATTTACGATTATTAATATTTTAAATTTATCAGACCTTGGTTATTTCCCGATCACTAAAAAGCGGATGGGTGGTGAACTTCTCGATATATTGCCCGAAGTTCCGGCCTTATTGGCTTCTTATTTGAAAGATTACTGGTACCTGCTGATTTTATTAATTGGGTTTGTATTTATTGCCTTTTTGATTTTCAGAAAACAACTCAGGAACTATAAAGCGGTTAAACAAAAAACAGGGTTGAGATTATTAAATGGTTTCATTATCCTGTTTGTGTTTTTCTCTATCATGCGTGGTGGTTACGGCACACGGCCTTTTATGCCCTTTGATATTCCTTCCCTCGTGGATACTAAACTTCAATGGTTAGCAAGTAACACTCCTTTTCAGTTGCTACATACACTGGAAAATGAGACGATAAAGATTGAAACTTATTTTGAGGAACATGAGGCCGAGCGTATCATTGGTTTCGATAAACATTATAATTCCAGGGAGTTTAAAAAGAAGAATGTTCTTTTTATTATTTTAGAGAGTTTTTGTACAGAGCGTATTGGAACATTGAACCCTAAGATTACCGGATACACACCTTTTATGGATTCACTACTATCCAACGCACGAACTTATAAATACGGTATGGCCAATGGGAGGATGACCATTGATGCCTTGCCGTCTATTCTTTCCGGAATTCCATCGTTCATGGAAAAAAATTATTGTTACACTATTTATAGCAATAATAATGTTCATGCAATTTCTTCGATTCTTGAAAAGGAGGGGTATAGCAATGCCTTCTTTTACGGCGGATTAAAAACCACTTTTGGTTTTGAAAATTTTATGAACATTAACTTTACAAAAAATTATTACGACCAGGAGGATTACGACAGTCAGTATGAAAACACAGGCTGGGGAGTAGATGACCATTTGTTTTTGCCATTCGTGGCCGGCAAATTAAAAGAGTTGCCACAGCCGTTTTGCGCATCTTTACTGACCTTGTCATTGCATCATCCTTTTCCGGTACCTGAGCCCTACAAGACGATGCTGGATACTATTAAGGACCCGATCAGGAAGAGTATAAAATATACGGATCTTTCCCTTCAGTTATTCTTTAGCAAGATCAAAAATGAAGAATGGTTCAAAAATTCCATCATTGCTATTTCTGCGGACCACACGTCGGATGGAATAAACCTGTTTGAATGCAATACCATCAACGCGTTTTCTGTTCCTATTTCTTTTTTAGCGGTTGGTGATACAGCATTTAATAAAATGCAGGATCAATCCATTTCTCAGATCGATATGTATCCAACGGTTCTTGATTACCTGGGATACAATAAACCGTTTTTCAGTTTAGGTAAGTCAGCTCTTTCAAAAACTCATCCTACCATTCAGTATAGTGGTAGTGGCGTTTATTTTATTTATGATCACCCTTACCAGTTGGAATATGATAATAATACGCACAAGGCAAATAATTTATTAAAGTTCAATTCTGACAGAACGGTTACTTCAGTGAGCCTTGTTGGAGAAAACGAAGGGATAGTAGAAGATCTGACTCGTCAGGCGAAGGCTTATATCCAGGTTTTTAGCTACAGGATCAATAAAAATCAGTTTTAAATTAGAATGAAGCAGAATCATCATAAGTATATTATTCTGTTTATTTTGGTGATCATTGGTTTTTTCTTCCATTTTAAAACACTGAATGATTTTCCCCAATACAAACATTCGTGGGCGCAAAACGACCGATATGCTTTAGCTCTGGGATTTATAAATAACGGCGGGGATTTTTTTCATCCTGAGACGTTTGTCTACAATAAGCAATTCCCGGATGATTTCAGAAAAGTAAAAGATAATACCATTACGTCTGTGGATTTCCCCGTTCATGATTATGCGGTATCGGTAATCATGCGGATTTTTAATACAACCGAACCCTGGTGCTTTCGGTTATATATATTGTTGTACAGTATGGTTGGACTTTATTTTTTATATAAGCTGACTGCTTTATTTACCGATTCTCTTTTTAAATCTGTTGCCGTTGTATTATTTGCCGCAAGCTCCCCGGTTCTTTTGTATTACCAGAACGGTTTTTTGCCAACCATACCATCCCTTGCAAATTGCATGATCGCTTTATTTTTTCTCTTCAGGTATTACAGAGATAAACACCGCCGCGATTACTTTTTCGCTTTTTTATTTCTGACCCTGGCCGTATTAGCCCGTCTTCCTTTTGCTATTCTTTTAGTGGCCATTGCTTCAATGGAAATGCTTCTTTTTTTGAAGAACAAAAGGACGGATCCATATAAATGGTTGACGATATTCATATCCATTGGTATAATAGGCGGATACTATTTATATAACAACCATTTGAGGGCGCAGTACGGTTCAATATTTCTTAATCATATTTTGCCTGCTACTACAGTTACCGATCTTGTTGATTATTTTTTGACGTCAACGGAAAGATGGGGCTACGTTTATTTTTCCCCGATTCATTATATACTGTTTCTCGTTGCGTGTGTCTATTTTATCATTCATTTAATTTTTAAGAAAAGTCATCTTTCGGGCTTAACTAAAAAACTATTAATGCTATCGGCTGTTTTGCTCTTTGGTTGTGTACTCTATTATCTACTGATGACCTTTCAGTATTTATCCCATGATTACTATTTCCTGGATACTTTTTATTTACCAATCATTTGTTTGTTTTTGTTTTTTGTGATCCAGGTACCTTCGCCAATAAACAAGAAGTTGACCCTTGTAATGAGGTACACTTCCGTGCTCATTTTTATTCCTGTATTTATCTATTCATTTGGTAGTTTGAAGTCACATCAACTCACTTTCACAAATGAACGAACGACAGCTGAAAATTTCAATGATGCCGGATCTTTCCTGGATTCGCTGAAAATACCGGAATCCGCTAAAATACTCGTCATGGGTCCTGACGGGCCGAATAATCCTTTTGTATTCATGAAGAGAAAAGGATATGCTGCTATTTTTGCATATGATGAGCGTATCGTTGAAGCCTTGAAATGGCCGTTTGATTATGTCGTGCTTGAAAATTCCAAATTGATTAATGCAATTTACCCTTCTTACCCGGATATTTGTAAACAGTTGTCCAAGGTCGCGACTAACGGTAAAATAACGGTCTTTGTTCGTGGTTCTAAAAATGATCGCGTGGACCTTGACGATTTTTTCAGCCTGACACTGATGGATATAAAATTAAGAAAACAGCTTGTGTTAGATAGTGTAAGGGAAGGTTTTTTAGGTATTGAATCAGCTTCCAATCCCTTTTCTGATAAGAAATCAGGGATCGTTAGAGCGGACATGGATTATGGGCTTTCTTTTAAATCAAATAATGTGTTCTGTCTGAATGACGGAGCGAGTGTGTTGAAAATTAAATCTCATTTTGGAAGTGATGCGCCTTTGAATGAATGTTTGATATGCGTGAGCATTGACTGCAAAGGAAAAAATATTTTATTCCTGGCAAATGATTTGAAGAACCTTATAAAAACTGGCACATGGGATGAACAGGAGGTATTGTTTAATTTGCCACGAATAGAGGAAAAAGAATTTGAATTTTCCGTCTTTATCTGGAACAAAGGAAAGAATACGTTGTATTATGAAGATTTTGGTTTTTTTATTTATCAATAGTTAAACTTTATCTAGCGTAACATTTATTTGAGAAGGCGAAATTGTTTTTTGAATGATTTGCATGATTTTTTATTAAATTTAGACATTAAAACCAACCTTCGAAATGATACAATTATTAAAATCGCGCATACAGGCATCCATTGATTTAAAGACTTCTTTATTGTCTAACGACACTCTTTTAAATACGGTTCAGTCTGTAGTTAACGAAATTGTGTCATGCTATAAACAGGATGGAAAAGTGCTTTGGGCAGGAAATGGCGGTTCAGCGGCAGATTCCCAGCACCTGGCTGCTGAGTTAAGCGGGCGTTTTTATTATGACAGGCCTCCTTTATTCAGCGAGGCTTTGCATGTCAACACGAGTTATACAACCGCAGTGGCAAACGATTATAGCTATGATGTAATATACAGCCGGTTAACTCAGGCAATGGGACGCAAAGGGGATGTCCTGATAGGACTTTCCACAAGCGGAAATTCTGTGAACGTTATTAAAGCTTTGGAGGTTGCCAATTCAATCGGAATGGTAACGGTGGCGTTTACAGGTGAGACCGGCGGGAAAATGAAAGACTGCTCTAAGTACTTAATCAATATTCCGTCAAAAGATACTCCACGTATCCAGGAGTGCCATATGATTCTTGGACATACGATTTGTGAATTGGTTGAAATAGCTCTATTCCCTAAACCTTAATTGCTTTGCTGAACGAAGCAATCATATTGGCAGGTGGATTTGGAACCCGATTACAATCTGTGGTGAATGATGTTCCGAAGCCAATGGCTCCGGTAAACCAGGAACCTTTCTTAAATTATATATTTGATTATTTAAAGTTTTTTAAAATTGAACATGTGGTTCTTTCAACGGGTTATTTGTCGGAGAAAATCATGGAGTATTTCGGGAGTGAATTTCAAGAAATCAAAATTTCTTATACCAAAGAAATTGAACCGTTGGGAACGGGTGGCGGGATTCGGTTGGCCATGGAAAAATGTGCCTCGGAAAATGTATTGGTTTTAAACGGTGATTCCTTTTTTGATGTGGACCTGCAGGTATATGACAAACAACATAGAGATAAGCAGGCAGACTGTTCGCTGGCGTTAAGAAAGGTGGAGGATGCGGCAAGGTATGGAACCATTGAATCCGGTCCGGATAACAGCATTGCATCTTTCAAAGAGAAAGATGGACATGAAAAGCCGGGGTTAATTAACGGTGGAGTTTATATTTTGAACAGAAAATTGTTTTTAGAAAAGACGGAGGCCGGAAAAGCATTTTCCATTGAAAAAGATTTTTATGAAAACCGCATTAAGGAGCTGAAAATATATGGATATGAATACGACGGATATTTCATCGATATTGGCATTCCGGAGGATTATCAAAAAGCACAAACTGATTTTAAAATGTTTAAATATAAAAATAACTAAGTGACTTTTTAACCACATAGGCACATAGATTCTATGTCTTTATGTGGTTAAAGAAAAATAGAAAATGAATTTAAAAGATTTACATATCGATACGACCTGGACCCTTTTTTTGGACAGGGATGGGGTGATAAATAAAAAGCTCGATAATGATTACGTGAAACATACCACGGAGTTTGAGTTTATTGATGGAACCCTGAGTGCTCTTAGAATGTTGAGTCCTTTATTTCAAACCATTGTTGTTGTCACGAATCAACAGTGTATTGGTAAGCAGATTATTTTCCCGGAAGATCTGGAATTGATCCATCAGAATATGATGTATGAAATCACCTATCTGAAAGGAAGAATTGATAAAATATATTATTCTCCATATTTGGCTGCAGAAAACCATCCTACGCGTAAACCGGCCATCGGGATGGCTTTGCAAGCGAAAAAGGATTTCCCGAATATTGATTTTAATAAATCTATTATTGTTGGTGATAGTATGAGCGATATGGAATTTGGGAGAAATGCCGGGATGAAAACTGTTTATCTTAGTGCGGAACCGAAAGAAGATCCGCTGATTGATTTTAATTTTAAGTCGCTGATTTACTTTGCGCATACCCTCACTACTAAACACTAAATTTTTGAAAGTATCAATCATAACCATTACTTATAACAGCGAATCAACTCTAATTGATACGATTGATTCTGTTTTGAACCAGACCTATAAGGATATTGAATATATTATTGTAGATGGGAATTCAACGGACAGTACGGTTTCCATTGTTCATTCTTATAAAGACAAGATCGTGAAATTTGTTTCCGAAAAAGACAAGGGCTTATACGATGCCCTGAATAAGGGTATTGCGATGGCAACGGGTGATGTGATCGGGATTTTGCATAGTGATGATTTTTACACGAATCATCATGTTATTGAAAATATAGTCAATACGTTTAATATGAATCACGCGGATGCGGTATATTCTGATTTGTATTACGTTGATAAAAATGATACGAATAAAATATTCCGTAAATGGAAATCGGGTCACTACAAACATGGCATGTTTTTAAATGGCTGGATGCCACCACATCCGACTTTTTTTGTGCGACGTTCTGTTTATGAAAAGTATGGTGCTTTTAATCTGGACCTCGTGTCGGCAGCTGATTATGAACTGATGCTGCGTTTCATACACAAGCATAAAATTAAACTGGATTACCTGCCCGAGTTTATTATTAAAATGAGGGTAGGTGGGAAGAGTAACGTTTCAATCAAAAACAGAATCAGAGCCAACCAGGAAGACAGGAGAGCATGGAAAATCAATGGTTTGAAGCCGCAATTTCATACCTTGTATATGAAGCCTTTACGAAAAATCATTCAATTATTTAAAAAGTAATATGAGTTTAACCACACATTTAAACCTGCGGATTGACTGGAGCGAACTGGATGTGTTCGGACATGTGAACAATGTTGCCTTCCATAAATATGCACAGGCGGCCCGTTTAAATTATGTGGAGCAAATTGGATTAATGAATCTTTATCAAACGAAAAAGATCGGCTTCATGGTGGCGGAAACCAACTGCCGGTTTAAGAAAGAATTATTGTTTCCCGGAACAATCCATATCGAGACGAAAATGGAGTTTGCAAAAAACACTAGCTTTGCTTTGGAGCATACAATGACAAACGATCAGGGCGAATTAGTTGCCATTGCCAGGGACGTGTTAGTGGTGTTTGATTTTGCAAAAAAGGAAAAGTGTTTAATTCCTGAGCTAATCAAAGAAAAAATGCATTAGTTCCTTTCTGAATATACCGAACATGAATAATTGGGTGCATGTGGGATTCTATAAACATTCAGATTAGACCTTTTCGTTGATATATTTTTAGCATTTTTTACATTCGTATTTAACTTGATGTAAGTCATTTTTTATGGATTTATTACCTTTATACCGGTTTTATAAACTGTTATGTTACTCAATAAACGCATACCTGTATCCTATATCATCAGTAAGGTGAAATACGACTTTTTCTATGTGTTGATTGTTTCCTTAACGGTACTTTTTGTTACAGAGAAATACCGGCATCTTTTACCTGAAATGCCGTTAGCAATACCTACTTTCATCGGAACGGCTATTTCCATTCTTCTGTCATTTAAATTAAACCAATCTTATGACCGATGGTGGGAAGCACGCAAGGTCTGGGGTTCTATCGTTAACGACTCCCGCAGTCTCACAATCCAGTTGCAGAGCTTAACAGCAAGTGGTAATGACGATATCATTAAAAAGATAGCCTTGAGGCAAATTGCATGGTGTTACTCTCTCGGGCAAACACTCAGGGGCCTTAGCGCCGCTGAAAATTTGGAAAGATATATTTCTCCTAAAGATTTAGAGGAAATAAAAACACACACCAATAAACCTTTAGCTTTACTTCATCAACACGGGAAGGATATTAAATACCTCAGGGAGAACAATCAACTGGATGTTCTTTCACAATTGCAGCTGGATGATACGCTGGTAAGACTTTGTGATGCACAGGGAAGAGCAGAGCGAATAAAGAATACAATTTTCCCTGTTACTTACAGGATTTTTCTTCATTCTATCATTTACCTTTTTGTGGTCACCTTATCCATCTCTTTAAAAGATGTAGCCGGATTTTTTGAAATCCCTCTTTTGCTTTTAATTTCGACTGCCTTTTTCTTATTGGAAAAATCGGCAACGCATATGCAGGACCCTTTTGAAAACAGACCAACCGATACCCCCGTAACAGCTATCGCGAGAACAATTGAAATAAATATTAAACAATTACTGAATGAACCAGAAGTGCAGCAGGCAAGCAGTACTGAAAGTTTTTACGTACTATAAACAGCTAAATAATGAAAACACTCACGAAAGAAATGCAGGCTGCCATTACCCCAACTATGGCCCTGGAGTTATTGAAAGAAGGAAACAAACGTTTTGTGAACAACCTGAAAGTGAACAGAAACCTTTTACAACAGGTGAATGAAACATCTGATGGACAGCATCCATTTGCGGTAATTTTAAGCTGTATTGACAGTCGCACCTCGGCAGAATTAGTCTTCGACCAGGGTCTTGGTGATATTTTCAGTATCCGCATTGCAGGGAATATTATCAACGAAGATATTCTTGGCAGCATGGAATTTGGCTGTAAGGTGGCAGGGTCGAAAATTATTGTGGTGCTGGGGCATTCCAAATGCGGCGCGATTAAAGGTGCCTGCGACCATGTAGAGATGGGAAATTTAACGGGACTGATTACCAAAATCATACCGGCTGTAAACGACGAGACTGATACGAGAGAAAACCGGACTTCGGGGAATTCAGTTTTTGTAGAAAATGTGGCAACGATTAATGTTAAGCGAACGGTTCATGCTATTATGGACCGCAGTCCTATCTTAAAGGATATGATCAAAAAAGGCGAAATTGGAATTGTTGGTGGTATGTATGATGTTACAACTGGTGAAGTTGTGTTTTATCCCGAGACGATGAATTTTGGTTCGTTGTGAGTTACCTGAGCATTGCTTTCGGGCATATTGCTATCATTCGTTTACACAAAGAAAAGTGTTTCTACTTCTTCACTTCAAAGGTTTCGAAGTTTTTTACATCACCTTCTTCCGCAATCACTTCTTTCACGTTGGAGAGTGGAGATCCCACATAACACCATTCAATAAGTTTGTTGATGTCGTCTTCATTTCCTTCGGCTTCAATGAACACATCGCCGTTATGCAGGTTTTTGACATAGCCCGTTAAATTACATTTAAGTGCCTGTGCATGCGTGCAGAAACGGTAGGATACCCGTTGCACTTTTCCTTTAACCGTGATATTGTAATGTCTTATCAATTGGTATATTTTAGTTTAAATGTATTTAATTTATTCAACTGTTCAACATAAGCGGTTAAAAAATTTGCCTTCGCCTCCGGTAACAGGTATTGCTTTGCCTTGGTGCTTACCGTCAGTAAATACTTGTAATCGTCCTGTTTTGTTATGCTAGTATTGAGATCAAAGAACTCATTGTTTAAGGAGCTTGTAAATTCACTGATATTTGTGAGAGTGGTCGGCTTGTTAAACTCAAGTAAAAAATTGTAGGTATCTGTATAAGTAAAATCCAAATAATAATCCTGGGTGATTTTTTGACTAAAATTGTTTTTGGACAGGATGAAGGAGAACCAATCCGATAAATCGATTTCGGATTTTGAAATTCTGATGTCTTCCGAACAGGTGAAGGTTGCTTTATACGGAAATAGTTTCGATTGAGAAGTCTGTTTAAAATGCTTGTTGGTTGCGTTTGGTTTTTCCAAACATTTTTTAAAGTAACTTACTGAGATGGTAGAATCAATCAGCTCATTATTATAATAGGGGCGTAAAATAGTAGAAAATTGACCGCTGAGATTTTCTTTGATCAGCGCATGAATTAACAGAGAATCTGTGTTTACTTTAAATACAGCATTTTCAGTTCTTACGTTTTCATTGAATGTACTGATGGGGGTTTTAATAAATTTGATGCTTTGAGACTCTGTTTTATCCGGAGAAGCGGTTGTGTTTTTAGGGAATAAAGCGCATAAGGTGCCTTCATAATAGAAGGGCATTTCATCCGGGAAATATTTCATTCCCTGAAAACACGGTACATAAAATTTAAAAGAATTTTTGATGGGTAAAGCTATAAACTCGACTTCATAGGTTTCATGTGCCCGGTGAAGAGGGGAGTGCATTCCTAATCTCCTGTCCTGGATATTTGCTCTATAATAAAATATATTTTTCTCAAATAACATGTCCGAATAAGTTTCACCAATGAATTCTCCCGCTAATTGCTTTTTTAATAATCGCTCAGAGGAATTCAGAGAGTATTGGGCGTCTTTACCGTAGTGCATTTGTTCGGCTGATACATATTTGTAGGTATTGACGCTGTCAATAAACTGGTTATAAAACAGCACATGAAACGTGTCTTTTGGATTCTCAGGGAACCTGGAAATATATTTTCTTAAGTTGGCCCCATACTTATCATATACTTTTTCTTTTTTCAAGATGGAATCAGCTACAACAAACCACGTATTTTTAGTTGAATAGATATATTTGACGCTGACAATACTCTCGTTAAAAAAGTTCTGGTTTAAAGCATAAACATTCGCCGTTATGTGTGGCAGTGTTTTTCCGGCTAAACTGTTTTGTGTATACTTTATGGCTTTTAAGGCTTTGAACTGGTAACTGTGATTTTGATAAGTAAAGCTCTTATCGGGTACATCAGTTCTCTTGTATCCGGTGGAATCAATATTATGGTTAAGAATAATATGAGATTTTTTTAATTCTCCAGGCGCTGCCACTTTGATGGCGATATTTGTTTTTAACTTCGGGAAATAATCGTTTGCGTAAAACTGGTCTGAATCATATGAACCCCTGATTTCTGCTTTGTATGTGTACTCAATAACATCATTAACTTGTAAAGGCTCGAAACCAAATTTGTATTCATAATCGTAAATACGTTCTCCGTCATGTTGCAACCAATATACTTTTCCGGTGGATACCTTAGGTACAAACTCGATGATGGTTTTGTTGCGGATAATCCGCACTGCAAAGTAGGTGATTTTATATTTCTCAATAAAGGGTATTGTTCTGGAACTGAATCTTCCCTGTTTATATAAGGGATTATTGACCTGGGTAATGTCAAAATTTTGCGGCAGGCTGATGGATTGAAAATAATTCAATCCCTCCTCATTTAGTATTTTAATGGCTTGCCTTCTTTTGATAAATCTTTCAGGGAAATTAAGCGTAATGTCATCTGATAAAATAACCGCATCATCTTTTAAAGAATCAGGGATTTCTTCAAAGGTTTTATTGTTATCAGGCCATTTATAATATTCGGACAAAAAATTCAGATCCTGTGATTGCATTGAATATGAAATCACCAGTACGAGGGCGAAGAAAAAACGGGACATGTATTACCTATTCAGCGTTTCTAAATTACGGTGCTCCGTTTTATTCAACTCATCTTTTGACAAGGATTTAAAATACTCAAAAGTGATCTTTAAGCCTTCGGCACGGTTTACTTTCGGTTCCCATCCCAACAGTTCTTTTGCTTTGGTGATATCCGGACGGCGCTGCTTTGGATCGTCTTTTGGTAAAGGCAATGAAATCAGTTTCTGGTTGGCGCCGGTTAATTTTAAGATCTCTTCCCCGAATTCTTTAATGGTAATCTCACTTGGGTTTCCAATATTCACAGGCAAATGGTAATCGCTCATTAATAGCCTGTAGATTCCTTCTACCAAGTCATCTACATAACAGAAACTACGGGTCTGGCTACCATCCCCAAACATTGTCAGGTCTTCACCACGTAAAGCCTGGCCAATAAATGCAGGCAATACACGTCCATCATTGAGACGCATGCGCGGTCCATAAGTATTGAAAATTCGGATGATTCGTGTTTCAACATTATGTGTCTCGTGATAAGCCATCGTTAATGCTTCCATAAAACGCTTCGCTTCATCGTAGCATCCGCGAGGTCCAACAGGGTTCACATTACCCCAATACTCTTCGGTTTGTGGGTGTACAAATGGATCCCCATATACTTCACTGGTAGATGCCACTAATACTCTTGCATTTTTAACGCGGGCTAAGCCCAAAACATTATGTGTTCCCAAAGATGAAACCTTTAAGGTTTGGATCGGAATTTTTAAATAGTCAATCGGACTTGCCGGTGAGGCAAAATGCAGAATATAATCAATGTCACCGGGAACATGAATAAACTTGCTTACATCATGGTGATAAAATTCAAACTGAGGAAGTTTAAACAAATGCTCAATGTTTTTTAGATCGCCTGTAATCAAATTATCCATTGCAATGACATGCATACCTTCTTTGATAAAACGGTCACACAAATGTGATCCTAAAAAACCTGCTGCTCCTGTAATTAAAATTCGTTTTTGCATATGTTTATATTTTTAATCCGACAATCGATTGATTTGTATTTCTTTAATAGTTTAGTTGGTTCTAACACCAATGCAGTAATAGCTGTACCCCAGTTGCTTCATGTCCTGCGGGTCAAAAATATTTCTACCGTCAAATAAGGTTTTTTCCTTTAAGCGTTTACCGATTTCTGTAAACGAAGGGACTCTGAATTCGGGCCATTCCGTTACAATTAATAAGGCATCAGCTCCATCCAGAGCATCGTACATTTCCATGGAATAGTCGATAGTATCTTTAAGCGTATGCTTTGCTTCATTCATGGCAACCGGATCATAGGCTACTACACTGGCGCCTTCTTTCAATAGCTTTTCAATAATCACCAAAGATGGGGCTTCACGCATATCGTCTGTTTTAGGCTTAAAGGATAAGCCCCATAGAGCAAACTTTCTTCCTTTCAAATCTCCCTTGAAATGGTTTTTTACTTTATCAAATAATACTTCTTTCTGACTTTCATTCACATCTTCCACTGCATTTAAAATACGCATATCGTATTTGTTTTCTTTGGCAGTTTTGATCAGAGCTTTCACATCTTTCGGGAAACAGCTTCCCCCATAACCAACTCCAGGGTAAATGAATTTTGTACCGATACGGGCGTCGCTTCCAATTCCTTTTCGTACCATGTTCACATCCGCTCCCATAATTTCGCAAAGGTTGGCGATGTCATTCATGAAACTGATCTTTGTAGCCAGCATAGCATTTGCTGCATACTTGGTCATTTCCGCTGAAGGAATATCCATGAAATAAATCGGGTGCCCGTTCATTAAAAACGGCTTATATAACTTGCTCATTAGATCTTCCGCTTCCGGCCGGTCTATTCCAACAACAATCCTGTCAGGTTTCATGAAATCTTCAATGGCCGCACCTTCCTTTAAAAATTCAGGGTTTGAGGCAACATAAAAATCTAAATCGGACCCACGTTTTTCGAGCTGTGCTGCTACAGCCTTTCTTACTTTTTCAGCGGTACTTACCGGAACAGTACTTTTAGTTACGACAACCATAGGATGTTGCATATGTTCACCAATACTGGAAGCAACTGCTAACACGTATTTAAGGTCAGCAGATCCGTCTTCATCAGGCGGAGTCCCTACAGCAATAAATACAACTTCAGCTTCCTGAATGCTATCTTTTAATGAAGTAGAAAAATGCAAACGGTGTTTTTGAACATTGCGTGTCACCATTTCCTCCAGCCCTGGCTCATAGATTGGCAATATGCCATTGTGCAGATTATTGATCTTGTTCTGGTCAATATCTACGCACGTTACATCCAGGCCCACTTCTGCGAAGCACGTGCCTGTTACTAAACCAACGTACCCTGTTCCTACAATTGCTATTTTCATAAAATTTAATTAGTTAATTTGACAATTAGTCTATGAGATAATTCTCACTGGACTGAAATTGTGGTTTTATTTTTTAAATTATTTTTAGTTGATGCGATTATTTTAGATAATATCTTTATAATGGTTTGCAGTTTGTCTTTTAAATCACTTGTTGGGTACGAATTAGATTTTTCGCAAATTGTTAGCCAATACATCGTTTCATCGGCTTCTTTATGCGCAATTTTTAATTTATGAATAAAATCTAATTTGCTTTCTGCATTTTGAGCTTCGTGAACATTTGCACCTATAGAAGTGCCGGCTTTTAGAAGCTGATTAGCGACCACAAATTTTCGTTTTGCTTCTAATTCTTCAACAAAAGATATCACTTCAATAGAAAATTCTATTGTTAAATTTAATATTGGGTTATCTTTTTGTTCCATTGTCTAATAGTCAAATTGACTAATTAACTAATTGTAATAAATTATCTGTAATATATTTTAATGTTTCTTCATCCATTTCAGTATGCATAGGCAGTGACAGAACCGTTGCACATAATTTTTCGGTCACCGGAAAATCACCTTTTTTATAGCGATCGCTTTTATAAGCGTTTTGTTCGTGTAAAGGAATAGGGTAATAGATCATAGCGGGAATACCTCGTTCCGATAGCTGTTCTCTTAATTTTGTTCTGTCAACGCCATTTAGTTGCAACGTGTATTGATGAAATACATGAGTTGAGTTTTTAGCTCTTGCCGGAGTTTTTATTTTTGGATGACTGGCAAATGTCTTGTCATAATAAGCAGCAGCTTTGTTCCTTTCGGTCGCGTACTCATCCAGGTGTTTTAATTTTGCTTTCAATACAACAGCCTGTATTGAATCAAGGCGTGAATTTACGCCTAACATATCATGTACATACTGAACTGTTTGCCCATGATTTGCAACAATGCGCAGTTTTTTTGCCAGTTCGTCGCTGTTTGTATAGATCGCACCGCCATCTCCATAACAACCTAAATTTTTGCTTGGAAAAAAAGAGGTACAGCCAATTGTTCCAATAGTTCCTGCCTTTGCTTTTGTTCCATTACTAAAAGTGTAGTCTGCCCCGATAGCCTGCGCAACATCTTCGATGACGAACAGGTTATGTTTTTTAGCCAGAGCCATGATACGTTCCATATCCGCGCATTGCCCGAATAAATGAACCGGTACAATGGCTTTTGTTTTTGGCGTAATTGCCTTTTCAATGGCTTCAATGTTGATGTCAAAAGTATCCGGATAAACATCCACTAATACCGGTGTTAAGCCTAACAGTCCAATTACTTCCGCTGTTGCTACATATGTAAAACTCGCCGTAATAACTTCATCTCCCGGTTTAAGGTCAAGTGCCATCATTGCAATTTGTAAAGCATCTGTTCCATTAGCACAGGGAATGACATGTTTTACATTTAAGTACTTTTCAAGATCGGCCTGAAATTCTTTAACTGCAGGACCATTAATAAAGGTCGTTGAATTTAAAACTTCCTGAATGCCGGCATCCACTTCTGATTTTATTTTTTCGTATTGACCTTTCAGGTCAACCATTTGAATTTTTTTTGTAAGAGTAGTCATCTATATTGAAAATTATATCGTACGAATATAACCATTTTGAATAAACTACAATTGCGTATATCTGAGAAAATAGTTGTTAGTATATCATTAAAACTTGTGTTCGTTTGCTGAACTTTTGTGGGGTAATGTATCTTAGTGCAAGGATCTATAACTAAATGCTAGAATTATGTAACATTGACCTGCACTTACATACTTAAATTGCTGTATGTATTACAGATTTCTTATCCTTGTATCGATTTTCTTCTTTTCATGCTCAAAATATACAAAAAGTTTGATGATTGAGGCGGAACCTTGCCTGGCTTTTAGCCCCCCCAAAAAATCGGAGATTAAAACGCAACTTGACTTATTAGAATCTCATTTGCAGACTAAAACCGGAATTGTTACGCTCGAAGAAGGGAGGAATAGTTTTATTTCACGTCTATGGCTATGCGAAAATGCAAAAAAGTCCATCAATGTGCAGTATTATTCAATTGCTAAAGATAATGCGGGATTTATTATGTGTGATTACCTGATTCGTGCGGCCGATCGCGGTGTAAAAGTGCGGATTCTATTGGATGCTTTGGCCAGACAAATGGCTGTTAAGGAAATACAGGCTCTCGATTCGCATGAAAATATTGAAGTCAAGGTTTACAACTCTATAGTACAGAAGGGGAAAAAAATATATATAAGATTTATTAAATCAGTGAGGCATCTTAATAGAATTGATCAACGTATGCATAATAAAGTTATTGTAGTGGATGATTTGGTTGCTATTACCGGCGGTCGTAATATTGCTGACATATATTTTGATTATGATGAGCACTATAATTTCAGAGACAGGGACATTATGCTTATGGGCCAGGAAGTTGGTGATGTAAGCAAGTCTTTTGATCAATACTGGAAGGATACCTTATGCGTTAATTATGAATTTGTAACAAGAAAAAGAAAAAAGAAAAGCAAGAAGAAACGATTTGAGCAGTTGCGCCGTTATACCTGTAATCCTGATAATTTCTCCATCGAAATGAGAAATAAAGTGGCAGAGTTTTCTAATCGTTTTAAATCTATTCAGAATTCAAATGAATTTCTATGGGCAGATAATGTTTCTTTTGTATCCGATCCCCCTGATAAAAATATCAAACGGGATGAGCGAAAAGGGAGCGCTTGTTCTGATACATTAATGGCTCTGTTGAGTCAGGCGAAACTATCTATAGATATTGAAAGCCCCTATTTAATAACAATGGATGAAGGCAAAAACTTATTACGGGAAGCTGTTAACAGAGGTGTTAAGGTGAGAATACTCACTAATAGTTTAGGTTCAACAGATAATGAAAATGCATTTAGTGGGTATAGCAGAGATCGGGAAAAAACGCTGGAAACCGGCATAGAGATTTTTGAATTTAAGCCAAATGCTGTTGTCCGGGATAAACACATGCCAAAGGAAGCTATTTCTGCATTAGCCCGAAAATCAGTTTATGGTTTTCATCCTAAAACAATGGTCATTGATAATAAAATATCAATTATTGGTTCTTACAATTTTGATCCCCGCAGCGCTGATTTAAATACGGAATGTGTTGTTATAGTCAGGTCAGCTGAATTTGCAAAAATTTTGCAGAAACATATTAATGTGGACCTCTTACCTGATAATTCCTGGCAAACAACTAAGGACTTTAATCCTGATTCCGAAGCCGGGATCCGAAAAAAGTGGAAAGTGTTTTCACGTAGAATATTTCCAAAAAGTAAATTATAGGTCGTATTTCGGTATGATAATCTATTCGAAAAAGTCATCAGAGAAGTTCATGAGGTACACTTTTTCACTGGCCCTTGTAAAGGCGGTGTATAACCATCGGATGTATTCAACGTTCAGCATGTCTTTGGTTAAATATCCCTGGTCGATGAAAACACAGGGCCATTGGCCGCCTTGTGCTTTATGGCAGGTGACCGCATAATTGAACTTCACCTGCAAGGCATTAAAATAAGGATTACTTTTCAGGTAGGCCATTCTTAAACCTTTAACCGGTTGGTCGGCTACATCTTCCATCACGGCTTCAAAAAAATGCTGTTGCTGTTCCTTGCTTAAAGCCGGCGCATCCGAATTGATGGAATCCAACAGCAAATTTAAAGTAACTTCAGGGGCGTTCGGGTAATCACACAATTCCACAATACATTCTGCGAAATTAAATCCGTAGATTTCCTTTCTCTTCGTAATTTTTTTTATTTGAAGACTGTCGCCATTGGCGATAAAGCCTGCATCCGATTTCTCATCCAGCCAGAAATAATTATTCTTTACCACCATCATCAGATCGCCTCCGGATAAATCTTCCTCCATATAGCGTATTCTTTGTCTTACTGCCTGGTTAAAGGAGTTAGCGCGTTTGTTGCTTCGGGTTACAATCAACACATCATTAAAGCCATACTTGCTGTAGGCACTGTTCAGGGCATCTTCTAATTCGTCGCCCCCTAATCTCACAACATCAGGAAATGTTTGCAGTTTAGGAAAGTCATTTTCAAAATTCAGTATACACTCCCTTAAATGTGTGGCATTTAATAAAATTCCGCTGGCATCCTGTTGACGTGCGACCTGTTTTAATTCAATATGCCGGATACTTAAGTGATAAGCCGCTTTCAATAAGTCAATATTTAAGGCGGGGCTTTCGTTGCTGCCAACCGGCGGTAACTGTGCGGTATCACCAACCAGGATAAGTTTGCAATTATCTCCCGCGTACACATATTCAAATAAGCTTTCCAGTAAACTCGCGTATACCGATTCTGAATTCGGATTATCCATTCCGATCATAGAGGCTTCGTCCACAATAAAAACGGTATTCCGGTGCAGATTTTCACCTAAAGTAAACATCACGCCACCGTCATGTGTAGGCGTTTTTCGGAATATTTTTTTGTGAATGGTTTGTGCCGGTTTCTGCGAATAGGAGGATAACACTTTGGCCGCTCTTCCTGTGGGAGCTAATAAAATACTCCTCCATTTAAATGAGGGCAGAGTTTTGGATAGAGCGGCGACCATGTTTGTTTTTCCTGTTCCCGCGTAACCTTTGATGACCATAATTTCACGCTCATTAGTGCTTGCGATAAAATCAGATAACAGGCTGATCAGGTTACTCTGGTCGGTTGTGGGAGTAAAACTTAAATGGCTCAGAAATATGGAAACGAAAGGCGAGCTATTCATAATGTTTAAGGAGCAAGTGACAATTAAAAATCAAAATTAGGGCATTTGGCAACATTATGTTTTCCTCTATCTGCGCCCATTGTTACCATCATGGGAGTGACACCAATCATAAATTCCAATGAATTGGGAGCAGTAGAATTCATGCGATTGATTGAATAATCATAAGCGAATCCTGCGGTTACGTTTTTCCAGAACCTGATCTGAAAAATTCCGGAAATAAAATCTTTGTTTCTTATAGTTGCGCCAAGGCCTACCCTTTTTCTGTAGTAAGCCATCACATTTAATTCCATACTTGGAATAGCGGTAATTGATGAATGCACATTTACTGCCGGAACCACTGTTAGCCCATTTTCTAAAATGATCTTCTTTCCAAACGATACATATAACTGTGGCGCTAACAGGGATTTGCTTCCTATTTGCTTATCTCCCTGCACCTGTCGTGTTTTAAAAACCTGTTGAACGGATACATCCAGAAATACTTTTTTACTGTATAAGCGTATTCCCGGAATGAAATCAGGGTATGCATAAAAATAACTTCCGTATGTTTTGGCATAAATCGGATCATCAGGATTTATGAAATTTTTCCTGATGCCGAGTTTTCTGATTCCGGCCATGATGCCAAACGACATGAAATATTTATTGGTAATTGGTAAATGAATGGTGTACGAACCGTAAAAGTTTTCATTTTGAAAGATACCGGCTTTTTCCTGTGACATATAAATCCCCACGTTGTGCCAACGCTTATAGCTTCTTTCCGGTTTAATAGTATAATTAGCGCTCACAAAATTAGAAGCAGGTGAATATTCGAATCCCACCCATTGCTTTCTGATACCAACAATAGCTTCAAGGCCGGCATTAATGTTGATTCCCGCAGCCGCAGGATTATAGCCGTATTTATTAAAGGTAAACTGGGTGTATTGCCCCGTTTGCTGACTAAAGGCTTCGAGACACCAGAACATCAATATGTATTTAAAATAATTCATTATCTGATAATACTAATGCCCCCTTTAATGAAGTTTTTCTTATTTGATTTTTCTAAATATAAAATGTAATAATAGGTAGCATCTGGTAAGGGGAGACCGAGACTTCTGCCATCCCACGGCATATAAACGTTTACCTGGTGATGGACCAATTGTCCCCATCGGTTATAGACAAATAATTCAAATTCCGGAAAGTTCTCCAGTCTTCCGATACTCCAGGTATCATTAAAGTCATCGCCATTTGGCGTAAAATGATCATCCGGATAGGGTTCGCAAATCACAGTTTCGATACGGAAATAGATGGTGGTATCCTTGTTATTATCTGCTTTCACATAAACAGAATAGTCACCGGGCTCTAACTGATCAACATTGTTTGAGATGGATCCGTTACTCCATTCAAAATGAACCGGTGTTGCACCGGAAATAACATTCACAGAGGCTCTTGCCAATTCACAGGCCCTTTCCGTTTTACTGAAATTTACTAAAAGGTTCTGGGCCTTCAGTTTCGCAAACGTTAAGGAGAGAATGATTACTATGTAGCTGATTTTTATCACTTGCAAAATGTCTGTATCAAGTCGTTAGCTGCTTCAATACCTTCTGTTTGGGCATTCTGCAATGTTTCGCAGGCATTTGCTTTATCTCCGTTTTGTGAATAAGCATAAGCAAGAGCTATATATGCTTCTGTGTAATGCTGGTCAAGGGCAATCGCTTTTTTATAATCTGATATGGCAGCGGTATAGTTTTCTGAAATTTCATACCAATAGCCGCGGTTATAGTATGCCAGCGCATAATTAGGATTAATCGCAATACACTTGTCAAGATCTTTAATGGCACTGGTGTAATCTTCAAGCAACCCCTTTGCCAAAGCCATATTATAATACGCTTTTTCATGGTTCGGATTAGCGTCAATTACTTTGTTGAAGTTCAAAATGGCGTCCGCGTATTTTTCTTTCATGGCGAAAATCAATCCTTTTAAAAAATAGAGTTCGTGGTAGTTTGGATTAAGTTGCTGAAGTTGGGTAAGGGTAATATTCGCTTCTTTTAATTCATTTACCTTAATCTGAGAATAGGCTTTCAAATAGAGGATACTATCAAAATGAATTCCGGAGGTATTCATGGAATTGATTTCATCGATTGTTAGTTGATAGTTTTTAGTGCTAAACGTTTCTTTTACTTTTTGAGACGCAGCATTGTCTTGCCCAAAACCCAGAAGGTCTGACATTAAAAAAACAATTAACAAACATTTTAAAATCAATTTCAATTTTTAAAATTTATGTTTAACTCTAATTATTTCTCTCCACCCAATCCCCATGTTCCTTAATCAAACCGATTAATTCATCTACTGCGTTTTCACTGGGCACATTTTTTTTAACCACTTCTTTTCCTTTGTATAGGGATATCTTTCCTACGCCAACTCCCACGTAACCATAATCGGCATCGGCCATTTCTCCCGGCCCGTTCACAATACAGCCCATGATCCCAATTTTAATGCCTTTCAAATGATCGGTTCGTTCACGGATTTTTGCAGTTGTTTCCTGTAGGTCAAATAAAGTCCGGCCGCAACTCGGACATGAAATATATTCTGTTTTGCTGATACGGGTTCTTGTTGCCTGCAGTATGCCAAAGGCGGTTGAATTGGCAACTTGCGGAGACGTGCAATTTTGCTGCTTGATCCAAGTGCCGTCTCCTAATCCATCTAATAATAACGCGCCAATTTCAGCAGATGAACCCAGTTGGAAATCCTGTTCTGAAATGTTTTTATAATTACGTTTGATGATCACCGGAACAAAACAATTATCTTCTGCCAGGGAAATGAACAAACGTCTGAGTTCCGGCATCGCATGAGGGTTAAAGCCGTCCGCAATTAAGACAACGTGCGCTGTGTTATTTATTTTGGAAACAAATTCTTTCGTTAAAACCTCTTTCGTAATGGCTACAAAATTTAATTCCCCATGAACTTTTTCGCTTTTAAAAAATTCTTCGCCACAAAAGAGGGGGTATTGTCTAACAGGGTTTTTGATTGATTTCCAGGTTTCAGAATTGTAAATGATACCTAAGGTCCCTGGAATTTCAAAATCTACCGCATTGTTTCCTGCATAAATATAATCGCATGCCAGGTCGTTGATGTTCCATTTATCCAGTGGTATCGAGTAATTATATCCTACGGGGAAAAAAGTGGCCGGGTTAATGCTTTCTCTTTCACTGAAATCAGCTATAACCCTAGGAACGTTATGTCCGCCGATATTTAAAACGGATTTTGATTCACGCCTTTTATATTCATAGGGATCGTACGATAATTTTACTTTCCCGTTTTCGGTCACTAATGGTTCAATGGCCTGATGTTGTTTGATTCTTTCTGAACTATAGCGATCTACTAATGCTTTCGCTACCGGTATTTCAAATTCAGGATCTTCCGTTAAGGAAACTCTTACCGTATCTCCTAATCCATCTTCCAGCAACGTACCGATCCCAACGGCTGATTTGATTCTTCCGTCTTCGCCATCACCTGCCTCCGTCACTCCTAAATGCAAAGGATAGTTACGATTGGTTTCCATCATTTTTTGAACCAGCAAACGATAGGCCTGAACCATGACCTGTGTGTTACTCGCTTTCATTGAAATAACAATGTTATGGTAATTCAAATCCTCGCAAATGCGCAAAAATTCAAAAGCGGATTCTACCATTCCCAGAGGAGTATCACCATAGCGACTTAAAATACGATCACTTAAAGAACCGTGGTTGGTGCCGATTCGCATCGCAGTACCATACTCTTTACAGATCTTAACCAATGGAGTAAAACGTTGCCTGATTCTTTCCAGCTCTTGTTCGTAGGCCGAATCCGTATACTCTATTTCTTCAAATTTTTTCTTGTCAGCATAGTTACCGGGATTGACCCGTACTTTTTCAATAATCCGGGCAGCGTGCTCCGCCGCATTTGGGGTGAAATGAATGTCTGCTACCAATGGCGTGTTATACCCTGCGGCTACTAATTCTTTCTTGATGACGTCGAGATTTTTCGCCTCGTTTAAGCTTGGCGCCGTGATGCGCACTAACTCGCAGCCGGCTTCAATCATACGGATACTTTGAGCTACAGTTGCCTTAGTATCCATAGTGTCCGTGGTCGTCATACTCTGTAAACGAATCGGGTTATTTCCTCCGATGCCTATTTCGCCGCATTTTACTTCCCTGGTTAAAAAACGTTTGTATTCGGTTAAACTATTGCTATATGGTAGATAGAGTTTCATTATTTGCTGTTCTTTGTCCGCTGTTTTTTTGCGCAGATCTGCGTTATCTGTGAGAAATAATTTTAAAATATTTTATATAAAACGGGTTTACTTGGGCTCGCATCATTTTCGAAACTGGCGATTTGTAAATTCAAAATATAAGTACCATCATTCACTTCATTTGGAACATAAATAAATTCCGTGATGGTTTTTTGAAATTGTGTATTGGATGGATATTGCCAGAACGCATGATGTGCCAGTAATTTTCCATCATCGTTTTCTCGATCGATGGAGGGCATGTCAATCAACAAATGTTGTACGCCTATATTATTTAAAAAAACGATTGCATCTTCCAGAATATAAGGCGGATTAGTGTTGGAATACTGCATGGTTAATTTATTCAAACCATTAGATAACGTTCTGATTACTATCGCTTCCGGTTTTGTATTTTCAAGTGCAGACTCCAGTTGTTTTTTAGTGATCACGAAATCTCCGTTTTCCATTTGTATGGGCAGCAACGTAATAACTTCCGCTAAAAACATAAATTGTTTCAAACACTGATTAATGGTCACAAACTCTTTGCTGATATGGCCCACACATTCTGTATGAGTACCATTTCCATGCGGATTGAAGGTGATGTTTCTGAAATTAACAGAACCACCTTGGTTGACATCACCTATCCAGGTTCCGTTCACCACGGGTTCTAATTTCATAGGTTCCACGTACCATGCACTGGCGCAATGACTGTCGGCGCTTAATGGAATGGAAACATCAATGGGCTGGTAAAGATCTATTTTGTAGTCTTTTCCTTTATGAAAAATAGAAGCAATCATCCGGATTTTATGAAAAGTTAAAAGTACGAACTTTTCTATTTTTAGTCTTCTTTTTAATTTTTTTGAGGTGTGATTTGTGTAACATCGATTAAAAACCTGGTTTTCAAAATTCCGAAAATCTGAAATCTGGATATTTTTTGGAGAAATATTACTTTTAACAAAAAAAAGTTGAAAAAGTTTGATTTTTAATAAATATGATATAACTTAGTCCCCTAGGTATTTTAACGATCCTTAACAAAAACTAAATTTAAATTGGTATAATATGAAGAAAATCTTTACCACCTTAACTGTTGCATT
>JAJNBG010000017.1 GCA_021155905.1 Bacteroidota bacterium | reverse complement strand
GCCGGTACAGGTACGATCACTGTTAATCTTCCGGGCACTTATGATTATACAGTGACTAACACAGATAATGGATGTACAACAATCAGTTCTCAATTGGTTGCACAAGCCGCATCCATACCAACTATTACTGTATCAGGAACACAAACAATTACCTGTGCATCACCTGTTGTTACATTAACCGGTTCTGCAACGCCATCTACTTGTACTCCGGTATGGACAGGTGGTGTAGCAAGTGGTGTAAATAGCTATACAGCAACTGCTGCTTCTGCTAATATTTATACATTAACTATTACAGACGCTTCAACAGGTTGTTCTACATTTACAACAGTTACGGTTATTAGTAATACAACAACACCAAATTTATCTGTTTCAAATACTGTAATACCTTGTGGTGCAACTTCAACAGATGCCATTGCAACTTCCACAGATGTGGTATCTTATAATTGGACAACAACTACAGGATCAATTCTTTCAACAAATTCAGGAACTGCCACAGTTGGATCAGCCGGTGCATATTCTGTTACTGTTACTGATTTAATGAATGGTTGTACAAATGGAGCTCCGGTTACTGTAACTGAGAATAATATTACAGTTGCATTTACTGCCAATCCAACATCAGGTACTGCTCCATTGGACGTTAACTTCACCGATCAGAGCATAGGAGCGACCAGCTACTCATGGAATTTTGGAGATATTACCTCTGTGAACAATACTTCATCTGCAATAAATCCATCACATACTTATACAACATTAGGAGTATATACAGTGACATTAACTGCGTCTAACGGATCATGTACATCAACTGCTATGATTTCCATCGAAGTACTTGAAAATTCCACTCTCATTGTTCCTAACGTGTTTACGCCAAACGGAGATGGATCTAATGACCTTTTCAAAATAACTTCTACCGGTATCGAAGAGTTGAACTGCGATATCTTTAACCGTTGGGGAACAAAACTATATTCTATTAAAACGGTTAACGATTCCTGGGATGGAGGCGGCAACAGTGCCGGAACCTATTTCTTTATCTTAACAGCCAAAGGCTATGATGGAAAAGAACACAAACAGGAAGGCTTTATCAGTTTGTTTAAATAAATAGTTCCTTTTATCAAAAACCCCTTGTAAATCATTTACAAGGGGTTTTTGATTTAAAGAAAAAAATAAAAAGCTATAAGCTTAGTTTTTAAAAGGTTTTTACACTCGATTTACGCATAAACTAAGATGGGGAAATGTTAAAACTATATTGAAGATTGCTTATAAATTTGAGAATTAATACATTAGCAAAAGCGGATAGTTGTAACATAGCTATTTATTAGTACTAATCCTTAAAACAATACTATGAAGTCTTTTAACTCTTTTTTATTAGCAATTGGTTTATTTGTAGCATTAGCCGGATTTTCTCAGGGAAATGATTGTTCAAATGCAACAGTTTTAAGCAACGTTAATAATTTCTGTTCTGCCGGAGCTATTTATACAAATGTTGGTTCTAATGCCAGTGGATTTGCTGTTGCAAGTTGTTGGTCCGCCACGGCAACGGAAGATGTTTGGTTTTCTTTTACGGCTACAGGCACTGATGTTCTCATATCTGTAAGTGGTAGTGGATTTGGCGGCACCATGGGAAGGCCTCGTATAGCACTTTATGCCGGCTCCTGCGCCACAACTATTAATCAGTTAGGCTGTAATAATGGAGCCGTCGGCAGCGGTATTACTCAATTGTATGTCGGGGGATTAGCATTAGCCCAGACTTATTACATAAGAGTAAGCAGTACAGGAGCCCAGGAAGGTACTTTTGAACTTTGTGTAAATAATTATGTGCCACCGGCTTCCGCGTCAGCTGATTGCGGAGGCGCAGGTAAGTTGTGTAATAAAAATGGATTAAGTGTTGGCTCATTAAGTGGTGGCGGTTCAAATCAAAATGAGCCTGAAGCTACAAGTTGTATGGTAGGAGATTTTTTTACAGATGCTGAAACTAATTCTGTTTGGTATACATGGACTTGTGGAACATCAGGAACACTTACTTTTGATATTACTCCATTAAATTCTTCAAATGATATTGATTACGTTCTATGGCAATTGAATACAACTAATCCATGTGGCGCCCGAACTGTGATAAGGTGTAATACATCTTCTTGTTTAAATTCAACCGGATCAACCGGCCTCAATACGACTGATACCGATGTAAGTGAGGATCCCGGATGCGAAGCTGGTGAAAACTCGTATTGTCAGCAAATAAATATGGTAGCCGGCACAAGTTATGCGCTCTTAATTAATAACGCGGATGGAAATTCCGGATTTGGTTTAAGCTGGGGTGGTACAGGAACGTTTTTGGGTCCCGATGCTAATATTGTCGCGTCTGACACCACTATCTGTGCAGGAGAATCGGTTGTTTTTAATGGCAGCACTTCTACAGGGTATACTTCTTTGAGCTGGACATTTAATAGTACTGGAAGTCCAGTGTCGGTTGCCGGTGCAGGTCCGCACACCATCAATTTCCCAACAACAGGAAATTATGTTGCCATTTTACAAGCGAACGCTACAGGTTGTAGTCCTTCAACAGAATTTAAGAATATTACGGTGAGCCCGGGTGCAACAATTACTGCCACATCTGCTACTATATGCCCGGGAACGTCCACGGTTTTAACAGCAAGTGGAGGAACCAGTTATACCTGGTCCCCTTCATCCAGTTTAAATTCTCCGAATGGAACCACTGTCACTTCTACGCCGTCTGTCACCACAACCTATACTATAATTGGTGTTAGTGGAAGCTGTACAGCAAGTACCACCGCGGTTGCGAATGTATCAGCGGTGCCGGGTATTACCGTTTCTTCCACCGGATCAAGTGTATGTGCTGGTAATTCAGCAACCCTAACAGCAAGTGGAGCGGGTAATTATACATGGTCGCCTTCTGGTTCGTTGAGTTCCGCAACCGGCACGGTTGTAACGGCAACACCTTCTGTTAGCACAAATTATACAGTAACAGGAGTATCAGCAACGTGTACCACTTCAACAACGCATAGCGTGACAGTAATTAATTCACCAACAACTACTGCTTCTGCTTCCGCAACTCTTAGTTGTATTACAAATACAGTAAATTTAAATTCCATATTAGCAGGTATGAATTACACCTGGACATCTCCTGCCGGAGGTGGTATTGCAACAGGAGTTAATTCTCAAAATGCCACGACATCCTTGCCGGGAACTTATACCTTAACCGTCCTAAATCCTGCAGGGAATTGCTCATATTCAACGACGGCAACCGTTGTTCAGAATACAATTGCTCCTGGTGGCGTTGATGCAGGGACAAGTCAAACATTAACATGTGGTACATCAGTTTCAGTTACATTAAGTGGAAGCGTTACTTCTCCAACTACTGCAACCCCGGTCTGGTTGGGACCAAATGTCTGTGGAACAGTAACGAATTTTACGACATCTGCGTGTGGCGCAGGTATCTACACGTTACAGGTAACAGATCCCTCAAACGGCTGCCCGGCTACAGCAACGGTTCAGGTATTTCCAAGTGCCGGTGCGCCATCGGTGACAGTTGCTTCAACATCAAATACAATTACCTGCACGAATACAATAGTTACCATAAGTGTTTCTACTACTGATACACCTGTGACCTACAATTGGTCAGGTACCGGCATTGCATCTGACGATGGTTTAGGGACAATTACGGTTACTCAGGGTGGGACATTTAATTATACGGTGACAAATACAAACTCTAATTGTTCAACTTCAAATAATCATGTAATTTTTCAAAACACTTCAGCGCCAACGTCCACAGCTGTTTCAACTGGCACGTTAACGTGTGTTACCTCTACTGTAATGTTGAGTACTTTGCCTGCAGGTATGAATTATACCTGGACTGCGCCAGCAGGTGGTAATGTATTGAACGTAAATTCTCAGTCTACAACCGCTTCTGGTATTGGGGGAACATATTCTTTAACCGTTAAGGATCCTGTAAACAATTGTGTATACAATACGACAACAACCGTTATTCAGAATACATTTTCTCCAACGGGAGTCAGTGCAGGATCAAACCAAGTCCTCACCTGTACATCTCCTTCGGTTACACTAACAGGAAGTGTATCCTCTCCAACGACATCAACAGTTGTCTGGACCGGACCAAATGTTTGTGGTGCCACAACTGATTATACTACTTCCGCGTGCTCGGCTGGAATATATACTATAACAGCGACAGATCCTTCTAACGGATGTTTTGCAACATCAACAGTTCAGGTATTGGCCAACGCCGGTGCGCCAGTTGCAACAATTTCATCTTCAACTGCAATTTTAACTTGTACCCAAACTACTACTGATGCTACTGTAACGGTTACACCACCAAACGACCTTACATACAGTTGGAGCCCTGCACCTTTATCAGGAGGAACTTCTAATGTTGCGACATTTGATTCACAGAACAATTATGTCTGTACAATAACAAACACAGTTACGGGCTGTGTTACATCAACGCTGATCGCTGTTACAACAAATACAACACCACCTAATGTATTATTTATATCAAATACCCAAACGCTAACGTGTGCTAAACCAACAGCAACTATTTCAGTAGCAACAACTCCTGCCACAGGCTTAGTTTATGCATGGACAGGAGTGTTGGTTTCAGGTCAGGGAACAGACAGTGTGATTGTTAACCAGCCAGGCACCTACAGTGTATTGGTTACAAACGCTGCGAATGGTTGTACTAATACTGCATTTTCGCAGGTTGCTCCTAATACAACTACGCTCGTGGCAACTATCTCTGCGACTTCATCTAATACAGTACTTACCTGTCAGAACACTTCAGTTAATTTATTAGCTGCTGTTACACCTACTAATGCAACATATAATTACACATGGAGCCCTTCCGGGGGAAATTTGCCTCCTGCGAGTGTAACTTCCGCGGGTGTTTACACGGTAGTTGTGGCAGAACCATCAACAGGCTGTACAACCTCCCAGACGATTGCGATAACAAGTAATACAACTATTCCTAGTGTCACTGTAAATAACAGCACAATGGCTTGCGGCGCTCCGGCAACTGTAATTGGTGGTCCTGCGATTACTACCGCAACAAATGTATTATATAGCTGGTCAACTTCCGGAACAGGGACTATTTCAGGAGCAACAACTTCATCTCCTTCTGTGAATGCATCGGGGGCTTACGTTGTAACGGTAATTAATAGCGACAATAATTGTACAAACACCGGAACAGTTATAGTTAGCGAAGCCAGTATCAGTGTAGCGTTTGGTGCAAATCCAACCTCTGGCACCGCTCCTTTAGATGTGATGTTTACCGATCAAAGCTCCGGAGTTAATTCATATGCCTGGAATTTTGGTGATGTAATTAATAATACGTCTTCATCTGCAAATCCTGATCATACATATAATTCTGTTGGTATGTATACAGTCACCCTGATTGCCACTAACGGAAATTGTAAGGATACGGCGTATGCTTA
The DNA here is from genome assembly GCA_021155905.1 of Bacteroidota bacterium. Classification (GTDB taxonomy): domain Bacteria; phylum Bacteroidota; class Bacteroidia; order B-17B0; family Aurantibacillaceae; genus UBA4416. Next base: position 60,935 of record JAJNBG010000017.1, on the reverse strand, counting down.
TATTGAAGTGCTTGAAAATTCGCTGTTAATTGTTCCAAATGTATTTACACCGAATGGTGACGGAGCGAATGATCTTTTTAAAATCGTAACTGTTGGAATCAAAGATTTGAGCTGTGACATCTTTAACAGATGGGGAGCAAAAGTTCACAGTCTGAGTAATGTTAATGATACCTGGAATGGCGGAGGCAATTCAGCAGGGACCTATTTCTATACATTAAAATGTACAGGCTTCGACGGAAAAGAATATAACGAGCAGGGCACTATTAGTTTATTTAAATAAGTATTTTAGTTCTTAAATTAAACCCCTTGTAAATGTTTACAGGGGGTTTTTTGTTTTACATTTGCTATAAATATTTTCGGATTGGCTATTAATGACAGAATCATATTAGGTATTGACCCAGGAACCCTCATTATGGGTTACGGATTAATTCATATACAAAATGGGAAATTGTCATTAATTTCATTAGGTGTTATTAAACTCGATAAATTTGATGAGCATTCCGACAGGTTAAAAAAAATCTTTGAACGCGTCGTTGAGTTGATAGACGAATATAAACCGGATGAATTAGCTATTGAAGCGCCATTTTTTGGAAAGAATGTCCAGTCGATGTTGAAACTGGGGCGTGCGCAGGGGGTGGCCATTGCCGCCGCTTTATCCAAAAACATTCCGATGACTGAATATTCTCCAAAGAAAATAAAAATGTCTATTACCGGAAATGGCAACGCTTCCAAGGAACAGGTTGCAGCCATGATTGAAAATCTTTTAAATTTCAAAAACAGTGATAAATACCTCGATGCAACGGACGCCTTAGGTGCGGCGGTATGCCATTATTTTCAAAATAACAAAATGTCATCTGGCGCTAAGAAATCCTATTCAGGTTGGGATGCGTTTGTCAAAGATAACCCAAAAAGAAAAATTTGAGTTTACGAATCTATACCCTTCGGTTCGTTTAATTTTAAGTTGCATTAATCGTAGTATTTTAACACTTGATCGGGTAAAATCTCGCTTTCGTTGAGTGAATAGTTTCAAAATACATTCTAATTGGTTTATATTTACAACTTATTTCAATCTTCTTAAACTGATAAATATGAAATTAAACATGCATTTAAAAATCAAAATTGCAATTTTTTTGATCAGCAGCTCATTTTTTTGTAATTCATTAATCTCCAATAATTTCGAGACACCCGAATTTCATTATAAGAATTTGGCAAATACAATCAGAGGACTGGAAATAAGATATATTGTTTTGGAGGACGAAAAAGAAAAAGAACAATCTGAAATTATGGTTGAGGGAAAAAAATATACCCTGTATAAAAGTAAGGAGGACGCCATCAGAGAGGTCACAATGGAAAAATCTAAAAGAGATTATAGAATCGTTTATGTTATTTCCGAGAAAAAAAAGAATACTGAAATAGTAGAACTAACGGATTAATAGATTATTATTTTAAATTAATATAAATATTTAATATACAAATACATGAATAAACTTCTACCCTTTAGCTTTAAAAGACTTTGTTTTCTTTTAATCCTGGCATCAGGACAGTTAACAATGTTTTCCCAGATCAGTGGAACTTCATTAAACTGCGGCGTATCGTCTTCACAGGCCTTGACGAATAGTGGATTTGATGGTAATGACGCCACTACTACTGCTGGTTCCTGTGGGCAGTGTTGTTATGCCGGCGCGGACCTGGATGGTGATGGTGATGCAGAGGTAACGTTCTCTGTTGAAAATGCTAAATGGTATAAATACTGCAACCCATCATCTACAACACCAGTTACCATAGATTTTATTGTAGATGAAGTTAATGATAACTGTAATCTCCAAGGTGCTGTTTTTGTCACTGCGGGAACGTCCAATTCTGGATCAACAGATGCACTTGATATTGATTGTTCGAACCAGGAATATGATGAATATGGAAGTAACATGAACGGAAATGCTGATGGTTTTTCTTTTACAGGTATTACCATACCGGCAGGTGGATGTGCCTGGCTAATGGTTGACGGATACAATGGTGCCACATGTAGTGCTTTTACCATTGAAACCATTTGTCCTTGTACTCCACCTACAACACCTGTATTAGGAAGCAGTTCGCCTGATTGCTCTGGTCAAACACTTAATTTAACGGCTACGACTGTATCAGGAGCTATCTATACCTGGACAGGGCCAAATAGTTTTTCATCCAGTTCGGAGGATCCCTCTATTCCAAATGTTACAACGGCAGCGTCAGGAACCTATTCCCTTTACGTGACCGTGAGTGGTTGCAAAAGCGCGACAGTTACTATTCCCGTGACAATCAACCCAACGCCGACTGTTACCAGTGCTTCAACTATTGCAATATGCAGTGGAAGTGCGATTAATTATTCAATTACCAGCAGTACATCTTCAACTTTTCAATGGCAGACAACTAATAACGGTAGTACTACCGGAGAAAGCACAACTGCTCAATCCGGCAGCGTGATTACTAATGTTATTGTGAGTACTGCAACTGTTCCTACAACGTTAATATACACCGTAACGCCTACGTCCGCAGCTGGATGCGTCGGGGCAATCAAGACAGTTACAGTCACTGTTTCTCCAACTCCAACAATTACAGTGAATAATGCTACCATTTGTTCGGGAACTTCTACTGTTTTAACTGCTTCCGGAGGCACTACATATTCATGGACGCCTAATACAAATTTAAGTGCGACAACCGGTGCTACAGTTACTGCCAGTCCAACTACTACCACGATTTATACAGTAACGGAAACCTCTTCGGGATGTGCTTCATTCAAAACAGTAACGGTAACTGTAAATCCAACACCAACCATTTCCGTAAATAGTGCGACGCTTTGTTCCGGATCATCAACGGTATTAACTGCATCCGGTGGCACAACCTATTCATGGACGCCAAATACAAACATAAGTGCAACCACAGGATCAGTCGTGACTGCAAATCCAACGACCACAATTGTATACACGGTGACAGGAACATCAAACGGATGCTCCAATTCAAGAACTTCAACTGTAACAGTTAATTCAATTCCGACAACTACAGCTAACACAACAGGAACAATAAGTTGTTCTACCCCATCGGTAATTTTAAATTCAACCTTAGGAGGACTAAGTTATACCTGGACGGCACCTTCTGGTGGCTCAGTTGGATCAGCCAATACGCAATCCACGACAGCATCAGCAGCAGCAGGGACCTATACGTTATTTGTTAGAAGTTCTGCCGGATGTACTTATTCAACGACTACTTCAGTGACTCAAAATACGGTTGCGCCGGTTGTTAGCGCAGGCTCAAACCAAACCCTGACATGTGCGTCTGTTTCTGTAACATTAACAGGAGCGATTACAAGCCCAACCAATGCCACAGTTAACTGGACAGGACCCAATGTTTGTGGAACACCAACGACCGCTATCACATCAGCATGTGGCGCCGGTATTTATACTATTACTGCAACAAATCCTTCTAATGGTTGTACAAGAACGTCGACTGTGACAGTTTCGTCAAGCGCAGGGGCGCCGGCGGTCAGCAATAATCCCGTGACTAATTCTATTACCTGCACCAACACTTTAGTAACTGTGAGCATTTCAACAACAGTGACTCCGGTTACTTATAGCTGGACAGGAACCGGCATAGTTGGAGCTACCAATACATCCAGTATTACGGTGAGCCAGGGAGGAACTTTTCAATATACTGTTACTTCTGGTGGATGTTCAACCTCCAATAACCAGGTAGTGCTTCAGAACACAACCATTCCAACAACATCAGCAAGTACTTCAGGAACCGTAACCTGCTCAACACCTACTATTGCTTTAACATCCACATTAAGCGGAATGAATTATACATGGACCGCTCCGTCAGGAGGAACCGTTGGATCGGCTAACACTCAATCCACTACTGTATCAGGTGCTGGCGGAACCTATTCGTTATTGGTAGTCAACCCATCAAACGGATGTTCATTTACTACAACCACTTCTGTAACCCAAAACACGACTGTGCCAACAACATCTGCAAATACCACAGGAACCTTAACCTGTTCAACGACGACAGTAGCGTTAACATCTACTCTGACAGGAATGAATTATACCTGGACCGCTCCGGCAGGAGGAAGCGTTGGGTCGGCGAACACTCAATCCACTACTGCGTCAGGTATTGCAGGAACTTATTCGTTGTTGGTTGTCAACCCATCAAATGGGTGTTCGTTTAATACTACTACTTCTGTAACCGAGAACATTACCTTACCAACAACATCTGCAATTACAAACGGAACCATAACCTGCTCTACACCCACGGTTGCTTTAACATCCACATTAAGTGGAATGAATTATACCTGGACAGCTCCATCAGGAGGAACCGTTGGGTCGGCTAACACTCAATCCACTTCTGCATCAGGTGCTGGCGGAACCTATTCGTTATTAGTAGTCAATCCATCAAATGGTTGCTCATTTAATACAACTACTTCTGTAACTCAAAACACGACAACACCAACAACATCTGCAAATACTACAGGAACCTTAACCTGTTCAACGACGACAGTCGCTTTGACATCGACCCTGACTGGAATGAATTATACATGGACAGCACCCGCAGGAGGAACTGTTGGTTCTGCTAACACTCAATCCACGACTGCGTCAGGAACCGGAGGCACTTATTCATTAGTTATTACTGATCCTTCAACAGGTTGTACTTTTTCAACCACAACAGCGGTTACGCAAAATACGGTGACTTTTATCACTGTTGCAACCACAACAGGAACTTTAACCTGTTCAACTAATACTGTTACTTTAAATTCAAGTCTGGCGGGAGTTAGTTACACCTGGACAGCACCTCCTGGAGGCTCGGTTGGATCTGCTAATACCCAATCCACTTCTGCTTCCGGAGCGGCGGGAATTTATTCTTTAACGGTTGTAAACCCATCAAACGGTTGTTCATTCAATACTACCACTTCTGTAACTCAAAACATAACAGTACCAATAACATCTGCAGGTACGACCGGAACCTTAACCTGTTCAATAACCACAGTAGCATTAACATCGACTCTGACAGGAATGAACTATACATGGACAGCTCCGGCAGGAGGAAGCATTGGTAGTGCCAATACCGAATCAACGACGGTATCCGGTTCTCCAGGTACTTATTCATTATCGGTAATTGACCCTTCAAATGGTTGTTCATTTAACACAACGACCCCTGTCACACAAAACATAACAATCCCTGCCGGCGTTAGTGCCGGATCCAATCAGGCTTTGGGTTGTGGTTCAGCGACCGTGGCAGTACTTTCCGGTAGTGTTTCAACACCTTCCACAGCAACAGCAAGTTGGTCCGGGCCAAGCATTTCAGGTTCACCAACAAGCTTTACAACTTCAGCAAACGGCGCAGGCGTTTATACTTTAACAGTGACGGACCCATCGAATGGTTGTACTACATCGTCTTTAGTCACCGTCTCTCCCAACGCCGGAGCCCCTGCAGTAACGGTTAATCCTGTTACAAATACAATTACCTGTACTAACACCATGGTGGCAGTAGGTGTTTCAACAACGGTCTCCCCGGTTTCTTATACATGGTCCGGAACCGGTATTGTATTCGGTAATGGTACAGGGACAATCACAGTTAGCCAGGGAGGAATATTTAACTATACTTTAACCAATTTGACTAATAGCTGTACAGCTTCAGGTAATACGGTAGTTGTTCAGAATACAACAATTCCGGTAACTGCTGCGGGTGCAACAGGAACATTAACCTGTGCAACCAATACTGTTGCCTTATCTTCAACGCTAACAGGAATGAACTATACCTGGACGGCTCCGGCCGGAGGAACTATTGGAAGTGCTAATACGCAATCCACAACAGCCTCAGGGGCAGCGGGAGCTTATACTTTAATGGTTCTAGATCCATCAAACAACTGTACATATACTACAAGTGCTGCCGTAAGCCAAAACACAGCTGTGCCAACAACGATAGCAAGCTCTACCGGAACCTTAACCTGCATCACTTCAACAGTTGCGTTAAATTCAACTTTAGCGGGTATGAACTATACGTGGACGGCTCCTGTAGATGGAAGCGTATCAACTTCGACTGCACAGGCGACTACCGCTTCAGGAACTCCGGGTAATTACAGTTTAACTGTGGTGGATCCTAATAACGGATGTACTTTCTTAACAACAGCAAGTGTTAGTCAAAATACAATAGTACCAACAGGAGTAAGTGCCGGGCCAAGCCAAACATTAACCTGTCCGACAAATTCAGTAACATTAACGGGAAGTATAACAACACCGACTAACCCAATTATTAATTGGGCAGGACCTGGCATTTGTGGAAATCAAACAACAATCGTCACTGAGGCTTGTGCAGCAGGAGATTACACGTTGACCGTTACAGATCCCTTAAACGGATGTTCAACAGCGTCCATGGTTACCATCGCACCTAACGCCGGCTCCCCAACGGTAACCATTTCCTCCTCTGTATTAATGATTGATTGTAATAACTCAACTCAGTCTGCAACAGTAACAAGCTTACCAACCTCCGATGTGACTTATAGCTGGAGCCCCGCTCCGTCTTCAGTATTAGCAAGTGGAGATGTGGCAACTTTCAACACACCAAATACATACATCTGTACTGTAACCAATACATTAAGTAACTGCTCTGCTTCGGCTCAGGTGGATGTTATTGCGAATACAACACCTCCGGTTATTGCAATTTCCAATACACAGACATTAACCTGTGCTACGCCTACTGCTGCCATTACTTTAACTACGACTCCAACAACTGGGTTAACTTATACCTGGATCAGTGCTTCTGCCTTTTCAGGTCAGGGTAACGATACCATTGTTGTAAATACGGTAGATGTGTATTCTGTGACAGTAATGGATGCAGCTACTGGCTGTACGAATACAGCAAATACAAATGTTACGCAGAATATTGTCGCACCGGTATTGTCAGCAGGATCGAACCAGACATTAAGCTGCAGTGCAACTTCTGCTACCTTAACAGGAAGTATATCCTCACCAATCAATGCGGTTGTATCCTGGGACGCGGGAGTTTGCGGAACACAAACCACTGTTGTAACAGAAGCCTGTGCGGCAGGGGTTTATACCTTAACTGCAACAGATCCTTCTAACGGTTGTATGGCTAGCTCTACTGTTACAGTATTCCCTAATGCGGGCGCACCACTTGCGACGGCATCGGCAACCGCTTTTACAATAGACTGTAATAATGCGACTCAGTCGGTAACTGTAACAAGTACGCCAAGCACTGATGTCATCTTCCACTGGAACAATACGCCAGCTTTTGCCTCCACAGATAGCTCGATGGCTACCTTTAATACTGCAGGAACATACATCTGCATTGTTACTAATACATTAAGTAACTGCTCGACTCCCGTTCAGGTTGATGTTATAGCGAATACAACACCTCCGGTTATTGTAATTTCCAATACACAGACCTTAACCTGTGCTACGACTGCGGCTGTTATTACTTTAACAACCACTCCGGCCATAGGTTTAACCTATACATGGTCCAGTGCTTCTGCTTTTTCAGGGCAGGGTAACGATACTATTGTTGTAAATACGGTAGATGTGTATTCTGTGATAGTAATGGATGCAGCAAATGGCTGTACCAATACTGCAAACACAAATGTTACGCAGAATATTGTTGCGCCGGTATTGTCGGCAGGATCAAACCAGACATTAAGCTGCAGTGCAACTTCTGCTACCTTAACAGGAAGTATATCCTCACCAATCAATGCGGTTGTATCCTGGGACGCTGGAGTTTGCGGAACACAAACCACTGTTGTAACACAAGCCTGTGCGGCAGGAGTTTATACCTTAACTGGAACAGACCCATCTAACGGTTGTGTGGAAACATCAACGGTTCAGGTGTTCCCTAATGCGGGCGCACCACTTGCAACGGCATCGTCAACTGCTTTAACAATCGATTGTAATAATGCGACTCAGTCGGTAACAATAACAAGTATACCACCTACGAATGTTGTTTATCATTGGAATAACACTCCTGCATTCGCATCAGCGGATAGCTCCAGTGCAACATTTAACGCAGGAAATACTTATATCTGTACATTAACAAATACCATTACAGGATGTTCAACGCCTGTTCCGGTGGTTGTTACAGCCGATACGGCGCGCCCGGTAATTTTAATTACCCCTACTCAAACATTGACCTGTGCCCCTCCAACGGCAACGATCTCTGTAGCAACAAACTCAACCACGGGTTTAAGCTATGTTTGGACAGGAACGCTGATTTCCGGGCAAGGCAACGACAGTGTTATCGTTAATCAGGCGGGTATATACAATGTAACCGTAACCAATACACTTACAGGTTGTGTTCGTACATCATCAACTCAGGTTGTACCTGGCGCAGGTAACCCGACGGTGACTATTACGGCCACTTCAACCAACAGTATGATTACCTGTTCAAATCCAACGGTAACATTATTGGCAATGCCTAATCCTTCAGGAACATATTCTTATACATGGTCACCAAGTGGTAACACAGCTGGGGCAATAGAACCTGCAACCAGCATCGGAGTGTATAATGTAGTTATTTTAGACGTTGCAACAGGTTGTACAGCAACAGCAACAACGCCATATACTGTAACAGCCAATGTCGCAACTCCGACGGTTTCTGTTAGTAATGCACTTATTGCCTGTGGTACTAATTCTGTGGTTATTGGCGGAGCAGCTATATCAACAGCAACCAATTCTCTCTACAACTGGACAAGTTCAGCAGGACCTATACTGGGGGGAACAACCTCTACTCCAACAGTGAGCTCAACCGGCCAGTATGTTGTAACGGTTATCGATTTTGACAATGGTTGTACAGGTACAGAGACAGTGGTTGTAACCCAGAACAATGTGACAGCTGCCTTTACAGCAAACCCGGTGTCGGGATTAGCACCTTTAGGAGTAGGATTTACGAACCAGAGTACGGGCGCTTCAAACTATTCCTGGAACTTTGGAGATGTAACATCCCTGGATAATACTTCCGGCTTAACGGACCCATCACATGTGTTTAATCAGCTGGGGATTTATACAGTAACATTAACAGCATCCAATGGATCCTGTACATCAACTGCTACGATTTCTATAGAAGTACTTGAAAATTCCACTCTCATTGTGCCTAACGTGTTTACTCCGAACGGAGATGGATCTAATGATTTGTTCAAAATAACTTCCACAGGTATCGAAGAGTTGAACTGTGATATCTTTAATCGTTGGGGATTAAAATTATATACCATAAAATCTGTGAATGATTCCTGGGATGGAGGTGGAAACAGTGCCGGTACCTATTTCTTTATCTTAACAGCCAAAGGCTATGATGGAAAAGAACTTAAACAAGAAGGCTTTATTAGTTTATTTAAATAAATAGTTCCTCTTATTAAAAAACCCTTGTAAATGTTTACAAGGGTTTTTTTTGTTTTGATCTCAATCTTGTACATAGGCTTATCCAGTCATAAAACATATAAATAAAAGATTGACGATTTTCATTTTCTTTCTTACCTTTCTTTTTTTTAATTATTCAAGTATTTATGGCGAAATCAAAAATTTCTAAACTCAGCATATTAACCGAATTTGAAGTTTACAATTCGATAAAAGATTTAGCGAAAAAAGATGGGGAGTTGCTATTAGAGGCTCAAAAAATTCTGAAAAATGCATACGCCCCTTATTCAAATTTTAACGTTGGCGCTGCAGTTTTATTAGATAATGGTAAAATTGTAACAGGAAATAACCAGGAAAATGCCGCTTATCCCAGTGGATTATGCGCCGAAAGAGTGGCGATTTTTTATGCCGGAGCCCAGTACCCGAATGTGGATATAAAAACAATCGCGATTACTGTGAAATCAAAGAATATAGTTATAAAAGAGCCATTATCGCCCTGCGGAGGCTGTCGCCAGGCTATTGCGGAATATGAAAATAAATCCGGTAAAGCCATCCGCATCATTATGTCAGGGGAAAAAGGACAAATTTATATCGCCAAAAGTATTGAGAGCTTACTGCCATTAATGTTTAGTAAAAAATATCTCTAAAACTCCGTCAGAATTGTCATAATAGGCAGCCCCATATTCAGTTTTACTTTACGTTAACGAATCATGGTTATTTAACAAATTCTCTTATTTTTGTACCTTATTTAATTGGAATTTCTATGGCTAAAACAGCTGAAAAAAAGAGCAAGTTTTCAAAAGAACAATACCTTAAGTGGTACGAGTCAATGTTATTGATGCGCAAGTTTGAAGAAAAAACCGGACAGGTATATGTTCAACAAAAAATCAAAGGATTTTGTCACTTATATATTGGCCAGGAAGCTATTGTTGCAGGAACAGTCAGCGCTACCAAAAAAGAAGATAAGCATATTACTGCTTACCGTTGCCATGCTCATGGTATAGGCTTGGGGATGCATCCAAAATATATTATGGCAGAAATGTATGCGAAGATCACGGGTTGCTGTAAAGGTAAAGGTGGTTCGATGCATATTTTCAGTAAAGAACATAATTTTGTTGGCGGACATGGAATCGTTGGCGGACAAATTCCGTTAGGAGCAGGGATTGCTTTTGCTGACAAATTCATGGGTAATGATAATGTGTGCGTTTGTTCAATGGGAGATGGTGCTGTTCGTCAGGGAGCTCTGCATGAAGCGTTTAATATTGCCATGACATGGAAATTACCGGTTATTTTTATTGTGGAAAATAATATGTATGCTATGGGAACTTCTGTAGAACGAACCAGTAATGTTCATGACCTTTGGAAATTAGGTCTGGCTTACGATATGCCTTCCAAGCCAGTGGACGGCTTATCGGTTGAGGCAGTGCATGAAGCTATGGAAGAAGCTGTTGCAAGAGCAAGGCGTGGTGATGGCCCAACTTACCTGGAAATGAAAACCTATCGTTATAAAGGTCACTCCATGAGTGATGCTCAAACGTATAGAACAAAGGATGAAGTGAAAGAATATCAAACTCAGGATCCGATCCAAAAAGTTTTAAATACATTGATTGAAAACAAATGGATCGATGATGCCGGAATTGAAGCAACAGAAGCAAGGGTAAAAGCATTGGTGGATGAATCTGTTCAGTTTGCTGAGGAAAGCCCTTATCCGGAGCCGGACGAACTTTACAAAGATGTATATGCTGAGTCAAATTACCCATACATTAACGAATAATTTTTTAGTAATTAAAGCTAAAATTTTCATCAAAAAAAACTAAAAAAGGAATGGCTGAAGTAGTTAGAATGCCCAAGTTAAGTGACACCATGACGGAAGGTACCATCGCAAAGTGGCACAAAAAAGTGGGTGACAAAGTTAAAAGCGGCGAGTTATTAGCCGACATTGAGACAGATAAAGCTACCATGGAATTTGAATCCTTCCAGGATGGTGTTTTATTGCATATCGGAATCCCGGAAAAACAAGCTGTACCTGTTGATTCGATTATCGCCATTTTAGGAAAAGAGGGAGAAGATATCAGTGGTTTATTAAAAGAAGATAGTTCCTCAAAAGATACTAAGTCAGAATCGAAAAAAGATAATACTGAAAAAGAAACACCAAAACAGGAAACTTCAAATGCAAAAGCTGAAATGCCGGCGGGTGTTGAAATCGTTCGTATGCCTAAGTTAAGCGATACGATGACCGAAGGTGTAGTTGAAAAATGGCACAAAAAAGTGGGCGATAAAGTTAAAAGCGGCGAGCTCTTAGCAGATATAGCAACAGATAAAGCAACAATGGAGTTTGAATCGTTCCAGGATGGTGTTCTAATACACATTGGAATTGAAGAGGGTAAAAGTGTGCCGGTAGACAGCGTATTGGCTATTTTAGGAAAGGGTGGAGAAGATGTAAATGCGATTTTAGCTGCTGTTAACAGTGGAAGCAAATCGAGCGTAAGTGAAGAGAAGAAAGAAGATAAAGCTGAAAAAAAAGAAACTGTTTCCGTTTCCGGTGGAGCAGAGAAGTCTACCACTTCTTCTGACTCAAGAATAAAAGCATCGCCTTTAGCAAAAGCACTGGCGAAAGAAAAGGGGATCGATATTTCAAAAGTAACAGGTTCGGGTGATAATGGCCGCGTGACAAAATCGGATATAGAAAATTATAAGCCGCAACAATCTTCCGAAAGCAGTTCTGCAACCGTTAGTTCATTCACTCTTGGTAAAGAAGGTTATACGGATGAGCCGGTTTCGCAGATGCGTAAAGTTATTGCCAAGCGCTTACTGGAAAGTACAAATGGAGCACCAAGCTTTTATCTGACCATTGAAGTGGATATGGATAACGCCATTGCCTCACGTAACGCCATCAATGCCATGCCTGATACCAAAGTATCATTCAATGATCTGGTGATCAAGGCTTGCGCTGTAGCTCTGCGAAAACATCCAAAAGTTAACACTTCCTGGTTAGGAGATAAGATCCGCACATACTCTCACGTACACATTGGTGTAGCTGTGGCAGTAGAGGATGGTTTATTAGTGCCGGTAGTTCGTTTCGCCGACCAGAAGTCATTATCTCAAATCAGCGCAGAAGTAAAAGACCTTGGTAAGCGTGCGAAGGATAAAAAATTACAACCTTCTGATTGGGAAGGAAATACTTTCACTGTTTCTAATTTAGGAATGTTTGGTATTGATGAGTTCACTTCTATTATTAATACACCTGAGTCCTGTATATTGTCCGTAGGAGCTATTAAACAGGTTCCTGTGGTTAAGAACAATCAGGTAGTACCTGGTAATGTGATGAAGGTAACGTTAGCCTGCGATCACAGAACAGTAGATGGAGCAACAGGAGCGGCATTCCTGCAAACTTTAAGAATTTACCTGGAAAACCCTGTAACAATTTTAGCCTAATTCAGAATGGACGGAACTATAAAATCAGAAATTAAAAACGGAATTGGAACGATTACTTTTTTTCATCCTCAAAGCAATTCCATGCCTGGTGCGCAGTTGCGTAATCTTGCTGCAGAGATTGAGAAGTTAGGAAAAGATCCTCAGACGAAAGTGATTGTGTTACAAAGCGAAGGCGAAAAAGCATTTTGCGCCGGTGCCAGTTTTGATGAATTGATTTCTATTAAAGATATCGACACCGGCTTAAAATTTTTCTCCGGGTTTGCCATGGTTATCAATGCCATGCGCAAAGCGCCGAAGTTTATTATAGCCCGTGTACAAGGCAAAGCTGTTGGCGGTGGAGTAGGGATCGCTTCGAGTGCTGATTACACATTTGCGGTGAACGATGCTTCTATTAAGTTATCTGAACTGGCTGTCGGGATCGGTCCTTTTGTAGTGGGCCCTGCCGTTGAACGCAAAGTAGGAACTTCTGCATTTTGTCAGTTAACCATCAATGCTACAGAATGGCAAAGTGCACAATGGGCAAAAGAAAAAGGTCTTTATGCAGAAGTATTTTCTACTGCTGCTGAAATGGATCAGGGAATTCAGACTCTGGCATCTAAACTGGCAACCAGCAACCCTGAAGCCATGTCAATGCTAAAGAAAGTGATGTGGGAAGGAACGGAAAACTGGGACACGCTTTTAATTGAGCGGGCCGGCATGAGTGGAACGTTGGTTCTATCAGAATTCACTATCAATGCCATCAATAAATTTAAAGCGAAAGCATAAAAATCAAAACCCCGGATTACCGGGGTTTTTTATTGAAATTAACTCTTACATTTAGTTAAACAAACCTTAATAAATTAAATCACATGAAAATAAAACTACTTGGTCTTTTCTCTCTATTGTTTTTGTTTGAAGCAAGTCTGTTTTCTCAGGTCGTGGTAATTCAGCCGGTTGCTGGTAATGGCACCTTGGGATACACCGGTAATGGTGGGCCGGCCTCAAATGCATTGTTATATCAGCCCAATCAGATGGCCTTCGATCAGAGTGGAAATTTGTTCATTGCCGAGGATCGTAATCACGTGATTCGTAAAATATCAACTGGTGGTACTATCTCCCTGGTGGCGGGTAACGGAACGCCTGGTTTCAGTGGTGACGGTGGACCAGCTACAAGCGCGCAATTGGACAGAGCATGTGGAGTTGCAGTGGATGTGGCGGGTAATGTTTACATCTGCGATGCAGATAATAACCGGATCCGAAAAGTGGATGTGTCAACGGGATTTATCTCTACTATTGCAGGTACCGGTGTGAATGGGCATACAGGAGACGGCGGACAGGCTACCGCAGCGGATATTGGATTTGCGAGCAACATCAAGGTGGATGCTTCAGGTAATATTTATTTTGCATGTCAGAATGGAAGTTACAGTGTGCGTAAAATTAATTCTTCAGGAGTTATTTCAACCATTGCAGGTAATGCCACTAGTGGTTACAGCGGTGACGGTGGGCTTGCCACGTCGGCACAACTAACTTCAGCTTCAGCCATTTGTTTTGATGCCGCTGGAAACTTATATATTTCAGATTTTGGTGGCATGAGGGTGCGGAAAGTAAATACCTCAGGAATTATTTCGACTGTTGCCGGAAATGGAAGCGCGGGAAGCGGTGGCGATGGTGGTCCTGCCACCAGTGCCCAGTTATTTTATCCCTATGGATTAGCTGTTGACAATTCGAGTAATTTATACATCTGTGATGCCGGAAATAATAAAATCAGGAAGGTGGATGCGTCCGGTAATATTTCCACATTCGCCGGAGTTGGTGGAATTTTTGGCGGGTATAGTGGTGATCATGGCCCTGCTATTGATGCGCAACTTAGTAACCCTTCAGCTATTGTGTGCGATCCATCCGGTATGACCGGAATGGTTTATATCGGTGATTATGCCAACCACGCGGTGAGAAGAACTAATGTTTGTACATGCACAGGACTTGAAGAAATGGAAGCAGAGCAATCATTTGGTGTTTTTCCAAACCCAAGCCAGGGCGAATTTAAATTAAAATTTGAAAAAGCAGGAACGTATCTGTTGATTAATTCAACCGGCCAGGTTATTGAAACATTTAATATTACCGGTAATAATGCAGAACAGGATCTTCACAATTTTGCACAAGGTTTTTATTACTTATCTGGAAACGGATCTTCCAAAAAAATTATTATCACAAAATAGTTTGTTTAAAGATGGTTTTTAAAAAAGGATGCTTCGGTGTCCTTTTTTTATTTCCCCGATATAAATAGTAAAATATATACAAGATTGATTATAAAAATCAGAGTAATGATGCAATAAATTTAAAGTTGTTGTGATTAAATTTATTTGTGGTTTCAGCCCTAAAAAAAATGTACCCAAAGAATAGAAAAAGTTGTTTAGTTATTTACCTCCTTATAATACTAATCGTTGATTATGGAATTATATCCGGACAGGTAAAATTGAACAATGACAGTTCAGCCTTTTGCAATGGCTATCTTTCAAAATTTGAGATCGGTGCTGAATATTTAGTACCAACACGTTTCAGTAACAGGATTCAAACCATTTCGGTTCACGGTTTTTTTTGGAAAAAACGTTTTGAAAATATTTCCATTAAAATGAGTACCGGTTTTATTTGTACATATGCATGGGGAACATCCAGGCAATTTGAAGAATTGGGCGATTCACTGCTTCTTGTCACGAATCATGAAACTTCTGCTTTTGGTGCAGGACCTGTTTTTCAAGTCGATCCTACTATCATGAAGTTTAAACGCTTTTCTGTTATCGCTGAGGCCAATGGCGGCATTATCTTATATAACAAACGTTTTCCTTACGGCGGCGATGTTTACAATTTTATTTTCAGAGCAGGTCCTTCGGTGGCGTATAAATTAAATAGTACATATTCTTTACGTGTTGGTTATCGGTGGATGCACGTTTCAAACGGACAAGGAAACGGAAACCATAATCCGTTTTATGAGGGCTATGGTTTGAATGTGAGTTTTCTTACCTTCAGATAGTTGTTTAGTGATTTAATAAAAATTATTACTTTGCATGGACTTATTATTTGTTCATGAAAACCATCATTCTTCTTCATGGCGCCATTGGGGCCAAAGACCAGTTTATCTCCTTGTCAAACGAGTTAAAACAGGAAGGCTTTAATGTGCTTACGTTTAACTTTTCAGGGCATGGCCAGACAGCTTTTCAGAACCAATTTGGAATTGAGCAGTTTGCAAAGGAGCTCGAACAATTTATTAAAGATAATTTACTGAAAAAACCTTCTGTTTTTGGGCACAGTATGGGGGGCTATGTGGCCTTGTGCCTGGCAAGTCGACACTCTGATTTAATTGGAAATATCATCACGCTTGGAACAAAGTTTGAATGGAATTCAGAGGTTCTTCAAAAAGAAGTAAGGACGCTGAAGCCGGAGATAATTATGGAGAAGCAACCTAAATTTGGGGAGTTATTAAAAAGAAGACACGGAAACGATTGGGAAGCGCTTCTTCAAAAAACAACAGAGATGATGACGAACTTAGGAAATAAAAATGCATTATCACTTAATGATTTCGCATCTATTGAAAATAGAGTACTCATTGGTCTGGCGGATAAGGACAATATGGTTAGGTTAGAGGAAACTACTGCTGTTTACAAACAATTAAAAAACGGCGCTATGTATATGCTACCGGAGACAAAACATCCCTTTGAGAGCGTAAATGTAGGAGTGCTGGTAAAAATTATTTCTTCTTTTATAAACTAATCATTTTTTTTATCCAGGAAACTCTTAACACGGAGCTTTACATTTTCACGGATATTCATATAGAAGAAATTGTAATCGTTCATGTGATAGTAGGGCGTATTGGTGGCCGGATATTCTTCTTTTGGCTTATCCGGTTTATGAACCCATAAAAATCCAGAGGGCGCGAGTTTTGCGTCTACTAAGCCTGGATCTGTGCAATTGGCTGTAAATGGAAGACCGCCCTTATTATAAGTCGCTGGAACATATGTTGTGTCCGATTTCCAGCTTAATGGGTTAACTCCGATAATGGTTCCAACTGGATCTCCAAAAAATGAATTAACTTTATAGTCCACGCTGTTCCATGTTACAAAGCCACCTGTTTGATCAGCCTGCGATGAAACTTTAATCGTTGTAAAAGTAGTGTCGTAGACAGGGCGTCCGATCAGATAAGCTTCAATGAACTGTTTTTTTAATTCAGTGTCCTTGTCTAAAAATTCCTTCACAAGTCTTACGCCATAATCGGTGCCCTGGCTATGAGAGGCAATAATAAAAGGACGTCCTTTATTATAATGTTCTAAATAGTACTGGAAAGCCTTTCGAACATCTTCGTAAGCTAATCCAAATGCTTTCATTGAATTTTTCCTGGAAGCGAAATAAGAATAAAAAATTGCAGTACGGTAGCGGGGTGCATAAATTTTACAGCTTCCATTAAAAACACTGGCCAGTAATTTGCAACCCACACTATCAGCTTCTGCATTGGCAGTGGAGTCATCCACACTCACATTCCATTTGAACCCTTTCAGGTAGTTGGTTGGAGTGATGAAAAATACATCTGCTTTCGCATCACTTTGTAAATTATGGATCCCATACTCTTTTAACTGAAAATCTGCACTGTCTTTTTTGTCCGGTAAAGCTGACCAATATTTATTTTGAGAATAATCGGGCGGGGGTGGTTGTGGCGTTTTCTCAAAAGAACGTAAAGGCACCGCACAGGAAACGATCAATACCTGTAGGGCTGTTATCAATATGAATAGAATAAAGACCTTCATATTTATATAAGTTCGAATTTTTATTTACTTAAGCTTTCTTTCCCTGGCTATGCGCCGCTAAGTTTGCAATTCGATATAATAAGCGAGAAGCTACATTCGCATTCCATTCATCCTCACCTCCCACTTCATTCAAATCAAAAGCAATAAACGTTTTTCCTGCCGCAACAACCTGTTCTAAAAGATATAATACTTGTTCGGTTTCAAACCCTCCTGCTACCGGTGTTCCGGTGCCCGGACATAACTTCGGATCCAGGCCATCAATATCAAAACTTAAATAAATGTTTTGAGGAAGCTCAGCAATGATTTCTTTGCAAATAGCGTCCCATGATTTTCCTTGGTATTGTTGTTGTTTAATATCCCTGTCAAAAAAAGTTTTTATACGTCCATTGGAATTATTAATAATATCCAGTTCAGCCTGGCAGTAATCCCGGATACCAACCTGCACCAGTTTTTGAACACTATGCCTTTTTAAGGCGTTATACATGATAGAGGCGTGCGAATATTCAAATCCTTCATAAGCTACTCTTAAATCAGCATGCGCATCGATCTGTAAAATTGCAAACTCTCCAAAATGTTCACCCAATGCATCAATCATCCCGAGGGGCGTAGAATGGTCGCCACCTATGAGTCCGACACTTTTCTTTTGGTTTAAAAAATGAAGCACGCGTTGTTTTACCCAGGCATTCATTTCTTCACATACTTTATTGATATCTTTTATCTCCTCAATTTCGGAAGATGGCTCTCCATTCGATTGCCTGTCAATTATGATTTCTGCAACAGGGCGATAAATTTCACTTTTCTCTCTAATATCTTCATTAATGTCATCCATGGCAATGCCCATTTTCCAGGCATCATTTACGATGGGATCATAGAGGTCAACCTGAAAGGACGCATCAAAAATTTGTTGTGGCCCATCGATGGTTCCACCACCGTAACTCACGGTGACTTCCCATGGTACCGGAATTAAAACAGTTTCAGATTCCTGGGTGGTAAAAGGTAAACCAAACATATTGGCATTTACATCACCAACGCTGTTCGGATCAAAGTTTTTTATTTTTTCTTGTTTGTTCATATAAAGATTAATTAAATATACATTTTGTAAATCCGATCAGACTTACATATTATTAATATTAGGGGGCTAAACGTTCTATTTTCCAGTTATTGTTTTCTAAGGTAAAGGCAATCCTATCATGCAAACGGCTTTTTCTTCCCTGCCAGAATTCGTAATAATGTGCTGTAATTTTGTAGCCACCCCAGAATTCAGGACGTTCGATATGCTGATCTTTAAATTTTTCAGTGTTTTCCTCTACCAGTTGTTCAAGTGCATTTCGGTCTTTTATTGGATTACTTTGAGGAGAACTCCAGGCGCCAATTCTGGATTCAAGCGGTCGGTGGTTAAAATAAGCATCACTTTTTTCTTTTTCCGCGAATTCAATGGTACCCTCAATTCTTATTTGTCTTTCCAGTTCGGGCCAGAAGAAAGTCAGGCATACATTTTTATTGAGCGAAATTTCTATTGCTTTCTTTGAGTTGTAATTGGTGTAGAAGTAAAACAGGTTATCTCCAAATTCCCTCAGGTAAACTATGCGTGAAGATGGTTTGTGCTCCTTGCTGACTGTGCATAAATTGAAAGCCTGAAATTCGTTTACCTTACTTTCAACAGCGTTTTTCATCCATTGTTCAAACTGTAAATCAGGAGATTTCTGTATGCCATTTTCAGACAGTTCGCTTTTCATGAAATCTTCCCTTAGCTGAGAAATATGCTGGTTTACATGACTCATTTTTATTAATTTTACACAAATATATACAGTTATTCTTGATTAAAGCAGGTGATATATTAATTGCAAAACCGTTCTTACAGGACGGTCATTTCAAGCGTTCCGTTCTCTATATATGCGAGCATAATAAGGAAGGCAGCCTTGGGTTTGTCATCAATAAATCTCATGGCTTATTATTAAGAGATATTTTTCCGCATTTAAAAAATGGAAATTTTCCCTTATATGAAGGCGGACCTGTCTCTCCTAACCAGTTATTTTATACGCATACGCTGGGAGCAAAACTTAGTGATAGCCAGCATGTAACAGGTAAAGTATATTGGGGAGGAAATTTCTTTGAATTATCAGAAATGATTGAAAAAGGCAATGTATCACCCACCGAGATCCGTTTTTATATTGGCTATAGTGGATGGGGCGCAGAGCAGCTCGATGCGGAAATAGACAACGACATGTGGTTCACGAAATCTGCGGATTATCATCAGTTGATGCAGATAAATCCTGAAGATTTATGGGGTGAAGAATTGTTGAAGATCAATCCCGGTTATAAAGCTTTTACTGATTTTTCTTTTGATCCTTCTTTAAACTAGTATCATCACTACACTCCTTAAAAATACGTTATGTCATTTTTGAAAGTATTGGGAAAGAATCCATCCGGAAAAAGACTGGACATCATAAGAAAATCACCGAATTATAAAAGCGACGTGTTTCAAAATTTGTCTCCGACAGATGCTATTGCAAAAGACAGTTCGTTTTTAAAAACAGTCCGGGCATTTTTGAATAAATCCAAACGTGTTGAACCCGATAGCGTGCTTCCTTTTATCAAAACGGATTTGAATCGGCTGGACTCGATAGAACCTACAATTGTTTGGTTCGGACATTCTTCTTATCTGATCAGGATCAATGGAAAGAACATATTGATTGATCCTGTTTTTTGCGGAAACGCTTCCCCGTTTTCTTTTATGATCAAAGCGTTTAAAGGAACCAATGAATATTCGGATGATGACATGCCCGATATTGACTTGCTATTACTAACTCATGATCATTATGATCATATGGATTACAAAACACTCTGCAAACTAAAATCAAAAATTAAAAAGGTATACTGTCCTCTTGGAATTGGTTCGCATCTGGAGCATTGGGGTTATGAAAATTCACTCATCACGGAATTGGATTGGTGGGACAGTGAATCGTTTGAAAACGATATTGAAATTACAGCTGCACCGGCAAGGCATTACACGGGACGCAGTATTGTTCGCTCTAAAATGTTATGGTGCTCCTTTATTTTAAAAACAAAAACGCATGCTTTGTATTTGGGAGGTGATTCAGGATATGATCATCATTTCAAAACGATTGGTGAAAAGTTTGGCCCTTTTGATATCGCACTTTTAGAGGCAGGACAGTATAATGCATCCTGGCCCCAGATTCATATGACGCCCGAAGAAACGGTTCAGGCAAGCATTGATTTGAATGCAAAAGTATTATTTCCTATTCATTGGGGAAAGTTTGCCTTAGCGATGCATGACTGGGATGAGCCTATTAAACGTGTGGTAAGGAAAGCTGATGAATTACAGGTGAAAGTTGTAACACCAAGAATAGGGCAGTCTTTTGTCGTAGGAGGAGAGAACACGGGTGATTTTTGGTGGAATTTGAATGAATAAGACCCGTTGTTTGGTTTTTACTTGATTTTTAACGTAGATTTATTACCTTTAATTAATAATTTAAAATGAATGGTTAAACTTTTACACACTTTTATTCTCGGTTTTATTTTCATGAATGGGCTTGCTCAGCAACCAGTCATGGATCCAATTGCAGGATCCTCTGCCGTTTGCGCAAATTCAGGTAGCCAACATACCTATACCGCATCTGCTTCAAATAATCCGACTTTTTACACCTGGGGAATAATGCCAACAAACGGTGTAACCATTAATAATGGTTCAACTTTTATGGCATCATTTAATTTTCCAAACGTAAATGCCACATACACGATTTATTGTTCGGCATCCAATAGTTTTGGTACAAGTTCTAATGAATTTTTCGTATTGACTACATTTGAAATGCCAAATGTGAGCTTTTCAGGAGCCAATACATTCTGCCAGGGATCATCCACCAGTATCTCGGCAAGCTCAACGCTAATTTCAGCAAGCTCCACAGTATTATATAGCTGGTCGCCTGCGACCGGTTTAAATACAACATCAGGACCTAATGTAAATGCCAGCCCTTCCAATCCAACTAATTATACGGTAACTGCTGTTAATGGCGCTTGTTCAAATACAGGTGAAATTAAAGTCATTCCATTTGAAATGCTTACGGTTAATTTTTCGGGAGCCAATACATTTTGCCAGGGATCTTCCACCAGTATCTCAGCGAGTTCAACTATCCAGGGCGCAAGTCAAACTATATTTTATAGCTGGTCTCCAGGCTTTGGATTAAACACAACTTTTGGCCCGAACGTCATCGCTAATCCTTCTGTTTCTACAACGTATACGGTGACCAGTTATTATCAATCCTGTTATAATACCGGCATAATAACGGTGGGGCCAAACGGCTTCGCGCCTCCTGTAATTTCAGCATCGGCCACTAATAGCCTGGTGTGTTATGGTGATGTGACAACATTGAATGCATCGGGAGCTGATACATATACCTGGACTAATAATGTTCAAAATGGTGTGGCTTTTAACGTTTACAACTCAAATACTTATTATGTTACCGGTACCGATTTGAATGGATGTTCGGGCACGACGTCTGTTAACGTTTCTGTTGATCCGCTGGCCTATTTTAATGTGAATACCACATCCGGAATGTTAGTTACTGGTCAATCTGCTACCTTAACCATTAACGGAAGCGCGACAACGTCATATTCATTAAACGGAGTTTCTACCGGCACAGCGATTGTCGTTTCTCCAACGGTAACAACAACCTATACCTTTACATCTGTTAATTCTTCCGGTTGTGAATTCACTGTTTATTTTACGCAATACGCAAACATGCCCGTTGGTGTCCAATCAATGAACGCTCAGGCAGAAGGATATTTTAGCGTGTACCCGAATCCTAACAACGGTATCTTTTATTTAAAATCAGATATAAAGGAAACAGTCCGCATCATCAATGAGCTGGGAGAGATCGTTAACGTGATAGAACTTTCTCCGGAAACTGAATTCCAGGTAACAAATTTAAGTTCGGGCATCTATGTCATTCATTCTGACAGGTCGAGAATAAAAATAATAGTGACTCAATAAAAATTCACGAACAATTTTAAGGATAGCAGATTAATTTAATTAATCTGCTATTTTTGTTTTTAAGTTTTAGTTATGGCACCCAAACCACTGGTTTTTAGTTTATTTTTTATTGGAATTCTTTTTTCCAGCCTGGTTTTTTCGCCTTATGTTTTGGATTATACGTTAACGCCACGGTTGATTTCAGTTTCCATCATTTTAGTTCTTAGTTTTTATTTATGGTTTAAAGCAAGTGCACAGAAACTCGTGAAGGTTGATTTTATTGTACTTTCTTACATTGCTTACGTTCTTTTTAGTTGTGTGTCCGGATTGTGGGCGAACACACCCACGGAATCCATTTTTGAAAATGCAAAACTGGTTGTGGCCCTTGCTGTTTTTCTGTTTGGGTATTATTTCTTTAAATCCGACAAGGAACACGCGCTGACACTTCTTGCGAAAATAAGCGTGGTCATTGTTTTAGTGGAATGTGTTTTAGTGTCGTCGCAGTTAAGTCAGCTCGCCGCATTTAACAAAGAGGCATTGTATAATGTGTATGGCGCCAATTCGCATAAAAACTTAGTATCCAGCTTTTTGTATGTCAGTTTGTTTTTCCAGGTGATGGGATTATTCAGGTTAAAAAAAATCTGGAAGTGGTTAACTTTATTGACCTTGTTGTTGAGTCTTGGAATGATAGCAGTTATTCAAACCAAGGCTGTTTGGATCGCATTGGCTGTATCCGTGATGTTAATCCTGTTGCTATTGTTATATAAACGTATCAATATAAAGCTCAGTTTGAAATGGAGTTTAATAACCGGGATCATACTCATCAATATCTTCTTTATCTTTCTCCAACCAGAAATCATTCGGAAAGGGTTAGACTTTAATAAGTCTCAAAGTCAAAACGATAAGGCGGGAAGTAAAAAAGAACTGGATAATGAACGCTTGCAACTTTGGGACAAGACCTACGAAATGATCCATGCTCATCCGGTTATTGGGGTAGGGGCAGGCAACTGGCAAATCCATTTTCCGGATGCCACTTTAAAGGGCATGTATCGTGCCGAGGATTTAAATTTCACCTTTCAGCGCCCGCATAACGACCTGCTGTGGATCATCGCGGAGACCGGGTTTATAGGTTTGAATTTATTTCTGCTATTCGTGGTTTCACTTTTACTGTTTCTGATACACACTTTGAAATTTGTCAGCGAACGAAGAATGATGATAGAAGTAATATTATCTGTCGTGACGATTGTGGGTTTTTTCACAGCAGCCTTTTTTGATTTCCCTAAAGAACGAATCGAACACCTGATTTGGGTAAACCTCGTTTTCGCTTTTGCCTATTCTTTAATTAAAGAAAATAATGATCTGAAGACTTTATTTGAATTTAAAATTTCAGGATTATATTTTGTTGGGCTTGAACTCATATTGGTAATAACTACGGTGATAGGAATATACAGGTATAAGGGCGAGTATTATACCCGACAGATGTATGATCGGAAGAAGCTGAATAATAATCCGGGAGTAATCCGCGAAGCAAAGAAGGCTGTTAATTTTGCGTATAGTATTGATCCTACCTCTCTTCCCATTAAATGGTATACAGGAAATTCTTATGCAATAGCAGGAAATTTTAATCAGGCTAAAACAGATTTGTTAGAAGCGTATCAGTTGAATCCCTATAACCGGAATGTAGTCAATGACCTGGCGTCTGCATACGTAAACACTAATAAACCGGATAGCGCCGAATATTATTACCTCGAGGCCAGCCGCATCAGTCCGCGTTTTGACGACCCGAAGCTGAATCTGGTTGCTATTTATTTTAATAAAAGAAAATTTGAAAAAGCAGATTCCTGTTTGAAAACCTTGTTGCATGATTCTGAGCGAAGAACAAAATATCAGAAAATGGTGGATGCTTTTTTAGAAAAGCAAAAATAGAGAATTGTCAAACGTTTGGAACTATTTGAGTTTTTTGAACAGTGATTTTTTTATTTTAACTAAGTCTTTAAGATCTCTTGCGAAAGATGCCAAAATAACTTGGTCACATGTGTCGGTTTTTCAGCGAGTTCAGAAATAGTTAAGAAGCTATTGATGAAATTTTGTTTACTAATATCCTGGATTTCGCTTTTTCTTAATTCATGGTAAGCCATACTCCAATTTTTAAATGTTCGATCGTGTTTGTCGTTTTCACTGACAAGAACCACCTGTGTGTGTAGTGTGTCATTTTCAATTTTCGAAAATAGTTCTTTCACCTGGCTTTTATCACCTTCCAGTATCTGTACAAATTCATGATTGTAATATAAAAGGCACCCGGTAATGTTATGAACAGAATTGTAATGCCGGGAAGTGTTGAGAATACTTAGAATGTCAGACGATTTTATATTATCGTGAGCCGTGGACCTATAAATTAGTTCAAACATTTGTTATGGATAAAAAAAGCCTAATAAATTCAATTCAAAGTTACTCTTTAGGTTACACGATAGCAAATTTCTCTTTGAGTTTGTAAACCATTAATTTGTAAATTGAAAGCCATTTACGATAGATCAACGATTAATTAATATTGTTTTAAAGGTTGTTGTGAATTAAGAAATACAATTTATGAAAATAAAATTTATTGGGGCAACGGCAGCAGTAACCGGAAGTAAGCATTTATTAATAACGGAAAGCGGGGCACAGGTATTATTAGATTGCGGTTTGTACCAGGGTGTTGGAAAGGAAAAAGAGGAGTGGAACAGAAAGCTGGATGTTGATCCTTCAGCAATAGAAGCAGTTATCTTATCCCATGCACACATTGATCACTCTGGTAACCTGCCAAGTTTGGTTAAGCAGGGTTTTACAGGAAGCATACATTGCACTGAGGCGACATATGATGTATGTAAAATTTTATTACTGGATAGCGCTCATATACACGAAAACGATATTAAATATTTGAACAGGAAAAGAGAAAAAAATGGCTTGGCGCCATTGAAACCACTTTACACTATTGTAGACGCAGAAAAATGTTTAAAGCATTTTAATCCCATTCCATATAGAACGGAATTTCATTTGAATAAGGAGCTTACATTTATGTTTACGGATACAGGCCATATCATTGGTAGTGCGGCAGTAAACATTATTTGTAAGGAAAACGGGAAAGTAACCAAATTGGCTTTTTCCGGCGATGTTGGAAGATATACCGATTTACTATTGAAATCTCCTGATGTTTTTCCTCAGGCTGATTATATTATATGTGAATCAACTTATGGTGACAGGCTGCATGACCTGGAAGAAAATGCAGAAGCCAAATTGTTGGCTATTGTGAATCGAACCTGCGTTGAAAAACAGGGTAAGTTGATTATCCCCGCTTTTAGTTTAGGAAGAACGCAGGAAATAGTTTTTGCACTCGATAAAATGAAAAACGAGCGTTTGTTGCCTGATATAAAAATCTATGTGGACAGTCCGTTATCATCCAGTGCGACGGATATTATGCGCAAACATAAAGAATGCTTTAATGAAGCACTGCATACATATATTCAAACTGACCCTGATCCCTTTGGATTTATTAATTTGATTTACATTCAAAATGCAGAAGAATCAAAAGCGATTAACGATAGCATGGAGCCCTGCATTATTATTTCAGCATCAGGTATGTGTGATGCAGGACGGGTTAAACACCATATACGAAATAATATTACCGATCAAAAAAATACAGTTCTTATCACGGGTTATTGTACGCCCGGGACTCTGGGTAGTCGCCTGCTGAGTGGCGAAAAAAGTGTCCGTATTTTCGGCGAGTATTATAATGTGAATGCAGCTGTTGAATCCATTTTATCGTACAGCGCGCATGCCGATTATAATGAGTTGTTGAAGTTTTTATCCTGTCAGGATAAGAATAAAATAAAATCTATTTTTTTGGTTCACGGGGAAGATTCGGCCAAAGCATCTTTTATGGCAAAGCTTTTAATTGAAGGATATCCTAAAGTTCTCATCCCGGAAAAAGGAACTGTCATCAGTTTAGAATAAAGCGATTATCTGCGCCGTTTCTTTTTAATCCAGTTTATTATTTTATTCATAAAACTTTGTTTTCTTTTTGCAGTCCCGACTTCTCCAATCAGAAATCCGTATGGTTTCAATGATTCAATGTGATCGCAAACAATTTTACACATGGCAATAATGGGAATGGCCATAAAAATTCCCGGAATGCCCCAGACCAGTTCACCAACTACTAAAGCGATAATAATAAACAGAGGGTTGATTTTAACCTGCGGGCCAACAATAAATGGTTCAAGCACCCAGCCCTGTATAAATTGTACGATCCCGTACGTTAGTACAATACCTCCAAGCATGGGAAAGCCTGCGCCTTGAACAGCTGCCACCAGTATAGTAATCGTAGTACCTGTGATGTTTCCGATAAATGGAATAATTTCAAGCAATCCGCAAAGAACAGCAAAGAACAGTGCATTTTTCACACCAACTATTGTAAAACCTAAACCATACATGATCCATAAACAAATAATCATTTTAGTGAGACCCAGGAGGTATTGTTGTGATACATGCGCCGCTTTGTAAACAACCTGCTCCATTTCTTCTCTCTGAGCAGGCTTTGAAAGTTTAATTAAAAAATCCTTGATGTGGTTACGGTAATAAAGAAAACCGGCAATGTAGACCAGGATCAGAATGAAACCGGTGACAATTTTTGCCAGGGAACCTAACATGAAGTTCAGGCTTTCGCCGATTGAAGATTTATTATCCTTGAGCAGTGACCATTGTTTCTGAACTGAGATATCAAACCGTTTAAAAATGTATTGTTGGATGGTACTGACTTTTTCAACGATTTTTTGTTTTAACAAGGTGAAATCGCCCATCAATTCCGCTATCTGCCAACCCAATAGCGCACCGATGCCACCTATTGCTAACAGCAGTGTTACTAAGCACAAAGTTACTGCCAGTCCCCTGGATATTTTTTTTCCTTCCAGCCATTTGCAAAAAGGCAAAAAGAGTGTGGCTAAAATAGCTCCGATTGACAGCGGTATCAGAAATTCTTTCGCATAATACAGCCCTGCGCATACCAAAAACAGTATGAGTAATTTTTTTATGGTTGAAGCGCTGGTGATTACCATGGATGGATAAAATCAATACAAATATAGAGCTTATATCCTTTTTCACTTTGCCCCTTGTATTGTCTATTTATGATTTAATGAACTATAAAAAGCATAATTTTTTTGCAAACAAAAACTACTAATCCTCATCCAAATTTGAATCTGCTTCTGAAAGCCTTTACTTTCTCGAAAAAATTCTATTAAATAAGCAGATAACCTTATTTTTAGGTATGAAAACAAATAAAAATGCTATTTTTGTTTTCCAAAATTATTCTGCTTTCGTAGTTCAACGGATAGAATAAGCGTTTCCTAAACGCTGGATCCAAGTTCGATTCTTGGCGAGAGCACTGCTTCATATGGGGCAATTTTTTGGAGATATTTTTACTCAATGCCTATTATAAGCCATCACGTGCTTTTTTATCAGGAAAGTTTTTTTCGTTAATTTTTTTAAACCAAGGTTTGGAGCCTTTTTGCCAATATTGGCTTGAGACGACATTAATATAACCAATAGTTTAGAGCGATGCAAAGAATGGACTAAAAGCTTGCGTAAACGTTAACAGTCTGGTTTATAGCGTATTGATAAATTATTCAGACTAAAAGTCATACAAAGAAATTATAGAAAATGTGCAAAAAACCCGTTTAACGGTAGGGTAGTTTAATATATATTAATTTATTTTTAGCGAAAATATACAGAATTATATAAGTTCAAAAAGGAATGGCTTCGATAGCGACTTAAATGGAATATAAAAAAGTAAATATTAAAGTTTTTATACTGGTCATATTTATTTGTCTATATAAAATAAGTTACTGTCAAACTGGAAAAGATACTTTGTTAAATCGCTCTGAACATAAATATTTGAAAGACACTTTGATGTTTCATGGATCCCAGGTGGTTCCTAAGGATTCTATCAAATTGATTCATAACGAGACTGTTCTTTTTAAAAAGAGACAGGACAATAATTCGAAACGTTTTAAAGATACTGAGGAGTACACGAAAAAAAAGGCACTTCCTGAGCTTAAACACGAAGAGAAGGGCATTGCCAAGAGTTTGTATACTAAAGGTGACACATTACTATCTGAGAATAAAATGAAGCTAAAGGAAATAAAACCAGCGGTAAAAAATCACCTGAAATCGCGACTAAAGTCTGTTCAGCCTCATGGTTCAATCTCTATTGGTTATGAGTACGGTGTCTTGCCGTTTGTATCTGGTGATAATTATCCGTCAGGTGGCTTTAAATCAGAAGGTAATGTCTCGTTTCTTTTAATGAGATTGCCCTTGGAGCTAACCTACTACTACACTAATGTAAAAAATGTTATAGGATTAAATAATTATTTCAGGCTCAGTTATGATGCAGACCGATATAAAGATCAGCTCTCTCAAAATTTAAGCACAAAGGAGTTGGGTTCAAAAGAGCAATTGGGAAAGTTACTTTCGGAACAACAAAAAACGGCTCAAAACTTAGAATATTTAAAATTTTTAAACCAAAATCCAGACTATAAACTTCCTTCTGCCGATAGTTTGAGTAAGCCAAATAAAAGTGCCTCGCCATTTGATTCTATTGAGCCTACTACTGACATACCTGTTAATAAATCATTACCGGATACAAGTGTTATTTCCGGGTACAGTTCTCACTATACGGATAGCGTGAAGAATAGCACTGGTTATTTAGAAAAAAAAGACTCCATCGCAAATGAAGTTGCAAGGTACCAGACAAAATATGACAGTATTAGTGATGCGATCTATTCTGTCAAACAACAATTGGAGCAAATAAAAGATCTGCAAAATAATGCCACTGGAATTAATAATCCTTACCTGACAAAGCAGCAGCAGTTCCTTAGTAATATTAAAAAATTTGAAATAGGCCTTTGCTACCCTAACTATTCCACATTTCTCGCTAGCAATATTCCTATTCAAGGCATTAACATAGAGTATTCAAAAAACAACAATTTTTTAGCTTTTACATACGGAACGACCATTAACAGCCTGATGAATACGAATACACTTCAGGGTACAATTCAAAATACACGGAATCTTTACAATTATTTTGATTTTGGTAACCTATCCGGCGGCAGGAAAATCCTTAGCATGAAAGGCGGATTTGGTTCGAAAGAAAACACACATTTATACGGAGGATTTTTATTAGGAAAAGGTAAATCAAATTATTTACAAACTAATTCTTTAGAATTTAACTCAGTCAGTTCTACAACCGAAAGTAACCTGGTTTTAGAGTTGGATGCCCGGTATAGATTTTCCGAGCAATTAAGCGTTGATTTCGTTGTTGGAAAATCTTCAGTAAAAGAGGAAGATTTTAGTATGGAGCAGATAAGAAAATCAGTAAATGAAATCTTTTCCGGTTATAGATCATACGCTATGATGACACGCATTAACGCGGGCATCAAAAAGAGTAAAACAAAACTGACTTTCAGTACCAGGTGGGTAGATCCATTTTTCAAAAGCTACGGCATTGGGTTTTTGCGTTCTGATAATCTTCGTTTTGAGATCAAGGCTGAGCAGCCAATTACCAATAAAATCAAATATACTGTTGCTTACAGGCGCGAAGAGGATAATCTGCTGCGTTTATATAATTATAAAAACACCTTACAGACACTAAGCAATACGTTGAATTTTAAGATCACCAGGCAATTTAATGTTCGTCTGATCTACGCGCCCTTATTAAGAGTTTTGAAAAGTGAACAACTTACAATTCGTGATAAAAACCATATCTCAACTATCATATTAACCTATACTCCGAAACTCAAAAAAGTCAATTTACAATTCAACGCATTATATAGCCGTTATTTAATAACAGGAGATTCAACAAACATTAATTTTGAGAACGCTACTTATACTCATCAATTGTCTTTTAAATCCGGGTTTAAAACAGGAACAAATGTATCCTGGTTTAAGAACAGCTTAACAGATTCTTTAGGGAACAACACCTATCTCTCTGTTATTGATATTGGCTACATTTCAAAAAACGCCAATAGTATAACAATCGGATACAAAATGGCATACAGGAAAGGTTTGGAGCCGCAATCTGGCTTTATGTTAAAGGCAAAGATCAGAGTCATTAAAAATCTGTTCTGGGACGCAGAAATAGAAAAAATTCTTATTGGAGATTATTATAACAGTTTCGCAACATGGAAAATAAACAATTTCCCATATTATTGCAGCACACGATTAGTATTAAACTTTTAGATATGAAAATAAAAAATAAATCAATCTTTACCCTGATGCTCGCATTATTTGCGATCATGATAAAAGCGCAGGTTTCAGTCGTTAATATTCAGCTTATGCCATATAATATTACTCCTGACGGGTTAATAGCTGCATCGATCATGAATAATGGGAACGCGCAGCAGGTCCAACTGATATCAAAGTTTTATAATTTTAATAATGAGTTGTTAATTACCGTAAAGTCAAATCCATTTAATCTTAAACAAGGATTGAATTCTCCATTTGATGGCTCCCGAACGATAGCTGCTACAGAATACGCATCCGGGCAACAGGTTAATTATATTAAAACAACCCGCGCCCTTCCCAGCGGCACATTTAAGGTTTGTATTACTGTAATTCAAACATCTGGTTCTGAGGCTCTGGACGAGTTCTGCGATGAAATTGAGTCAAACTTTAATCAATATCTTTATTTGGTCTATCCTGCTGATAAAGACACCATTGAAACATCAACTCCTATGCTTACATGGTCGCACAGCGAGCCATTTAGTGTGCTTTCTCAGGGCGAGTATTACAGGATGCTTGTAAGTGAAATAAAAAATGATCAAAGTGCAGAAGCGGCCGTAACAATCAACACTCCTGTGATGGGTGAAAATTATTTAACAACACATTCGCTGCAATACCCGTATGACGCGAAAGAGTTGATCCCTGGTGGGCATTATGCCTGGCAGGTCCAAAAAATGGCAAACGGCGTTGTTACAAACAAAACGGAAGCATGGGAATTTATTGTCCGAAAAAAACCGGAAGAAAAAGAGATAAAATATGTAGCGCTTAAACAAAGAGTTGATGCAAGTTTCTACACTGCAACTAATGGAAAGGTTTATTTTAAATTTAATGAAGAGTATAGTTCGCAGGGTAGTATGTCGGTTATTATTAAAAGTGATGATGGAAAAGAATACCCTGTTAGTGTTTCAAAAGATGAAAACGGTAGTTCAAATGAAACACCACTAAAAGTAAAGGTTATCGGTGATAACCGTTTCATACTTGATCTTAATACACAAAATATTAAACCTGGATTTTACATCATGCATGTGAAAAATGAAAAGAAAGATGTTTATTTATTAAAATTTTATCTCCCATAATTTATGCTTAAAAATACAATTAATGTAATTGCGGTAGTTTGCCTTGTAACGCTGGGTTTATTCATTTATCATACTTATTTTACTACGAAGGTAGTTTACATTGATATACCTGTTGTTTTCAATAAGTTCGAAATGAAAAAAGAACTCCAGGAGAAATATAAAGGAGTCGAAGCAGGAAGAAAACGAATCATTGATAGTCTTGGCTTTAGCCTTCAGTTGCTCGCAAATAAACTTAAAGAAAATAAGACTAACAAGGGGTTAATGTATGAGTTTGACACAAGACGGGAAGAGTTTTTTAAAAGAAAAAATCAGATGCAGGAGGATAATGTTGCTTTAAGTACTCAATATGATAAGCAGATCCTGGAGCAAATGACTCAATATATTATTGAGTATGGCAAAAAAAATAACTATGATGTTATAATGGGTGCCGATGGAACCGGAACATTAATGTATGCTAATTCAAAGCTTGACAAGTCAGAAGAAATAATAGTTTTCATAAATAAAAAGTACAAAGGCATTGAATAAGTTTAACTACATACTTTTTTTCTTGCTGATGTTTTTTTTGGAAAGTTGCCGAAGAGATACGGCGGATAATGATTTGGAAAAAAATACGCAACACCTCTCGTTAAGTAATACTCACGAAGTATTACCAGTTGAAGAATTTGTAAAATGGGTTGGAGATAAAGAAAATGGTTTGTCAAAAATAAAAGAGATTTCAGAAATGAATTACCATCTTTCATATATGCCTAAGGAATGCCTGGCTTATATGGAATTGAAGAATGATAATCTCACAAAAAGCAAATTTGATGAAACGCTGGCACATTATGAAGGCATGACTTATTTTAATTTAAGGATTGAATTAAAAGGGGGACAGGGAGAGTTATTAAAATACAATTTGAGTTCGCCTCAACAGTACAACGAAAGAATAAATTATATGGCATTCGAAATGCAAAAGGATATTTTTTTAGTGCAGGGTAACGACACTTTAATGCCCGGTATGTTTCATTTTGAAAGGATTTATGAAGTTGCCCCTTTTGCTACCGTTATGCTCGCTTTTGATAACAAAAAGTTTAATCCTGAATCTGAATTTACGGTAGTCTATAACGATCGTTTATTTAATAAAGGCTATATAAAATATAATTACAAACAAAAACAACTTATTGATTTACCTAACCTCTCAGGTGTATGAAATTAAATAGAAGAATAAAACTTAAATTAAGAAATGCTATGAGAAGATCAACTTCTCTCTTTCTGGCATTTTTACTGATCTTTGAAGTGTCTTATCCGACCCAATTATTAGCGTTAACGGGAGGCCCTAGTCAGCCAGAGGTTCAATCCTTTGAGCCAATCGGGACCTCCGATATGGTGGATGTTTTTTCGGGAGATTTTAATTACAATTTGCCTTTAATGGACGTGGAAGGTTATCCTATTAACATTGCTTACCATTCAGGAGTGGGAATGGATCAGGAGGCGAGTTGGGTAGGTCTTGGCTGGAACATTAACCCGGGAGTAATCAACCGTAACATGCGAGGTTTACCGGATGATTTTTCAGGCGATGCCATACAAAAAGAGATCAGCATGAAACCAAACAAAACCTGGGGGGTCGCAGCGGAATTGCAGCTTGAACTTTATGGTTATGAAGGTAGTAATGGAAATACCGGTAGTGTCAATCTTGGCTTTTCATTTGGGTTTAATTTTAATAATTACACTGGCCCTTCTATCACACAGGGCATCAACTTGTCACTAAGTTGTGGTAACGCAGCAGGTGGCGGATTGAATGCAGGTTTGGGACTTAACTCAAGCAGTGACGATGGTTTAACAATACAGCCATCGGCTGGATTTAGTGCCAGAATCGGTAAAACAGATAATACAGCAACGAGTATCGGTGTTAACATAGGTACTGCTTTTAACTCGAGAGGTGGTTTAAAACAATTGACGATCAATGCAGCGGTAACCATGCAGGTTAAGGGATCTGAAACTAAAGCCGTAAGCAAAACTGATGAAAACGGAGTTACTTCAGAAGTTCAAGAGCTAACCGGCAAAAAAGGTTCTGCTTCTATGGGTGGACAGATAGCAGGAGCTACTTTTGATTATGGAACTGCAACCTATAATCCCTCGATTACAAATTCCATGAAAAATTATGGACTTTCCGGGAAGTTTACATTAGGAGGAGAGCTTTGGGGAATACATGGTAAAATTGGTGTATCGGGTTTTTACTCGTCTCAGTCTTTAGCTCAGAATAATCTCTCAAACCCTGCCTATGGATATTTATATTCTGAAAACGGCCAGGACAATGACAAAGCTTTGATGGATTTTAACCGTGAAAAAGACGGGCCATTTAATGAAAATATGGCTTGCCTTCCTTTAACCAATTATACGTTTGATACCTATGCTGTGATGGGGCAGGGTATTGGTGGTAGCTACCGTCCTTTCAGGAGCGATATCGGAAACGTATCTGATCCTTCAGCATTTACTACAAATGATGATGCCAGTTTAACCATAGAATTAGGTTTTGGTGGTTGGGTACACGTGGGTACAAATATTAGCGTTACTGATGTTAGCGGAAACTCGGGAAAATGGAGGGGAAATAATTATTCATTAGATGACCTTCGCTTTACTGGAAAAAGCAAGGGAAGTGATTTTGAAAATGTTTACTTCAAAGAAGCCAATGAAAAAACAGTGGAGTCGGATGATTCCTTTTTCGCTGCCGCAGGCGGTGATAGCCCACTGGCTCCGCCAATGGATGTCAGTGATAAATACGAGCCTGTACTGAATAGTATAGGACAAATAAAACGCAAGAAGAGAGATAAAAGAACACAAAATATGTACTTCGTGAAAAGAAGCGAGTACAATGATTTTGCCATTAAACCGATAGCAAACACTTACGCTGCACCCGGGCATCATATCGCAGAAGTAACAACATTGGCAACGGACGGTGCAAGATACGTTTTTGGAATAGCTGCATATAACACACTTCAGAGGGAAGCAACTTTTTCGGTAGGAAGTACTAATCCGGCAACTGCGAGTAGTAATTTGTCAAATAATGGCACGGACGAAGCAAGTAAAGGATTAATTGGGTACGCTTCGGGAGTTGATAATTCAACAGGAAATGGATTAGGAATAGATAATTTTTTTTCCAGGACAACAACTCCGGGTTACGCCCATTCATACCTCTTAACATCGGTTTTATCTCCCGATTATATTGATGCGGATGCTACGCGAGGACCAAGTGATGGTGACTTTGGGAGCTATACACGCTTTGCTTATAAGAAAATAAATAATTATAAATGGCGTACACCATTTGAGAAAGCTTCTTTTACAGAAGGTTTAAAATCTGACTTGCAGGATGATAAGGCAAATTATATTTATGGAGAAAAGGAGCTTTGGTATTTGGATTCCGTTATTACAAAAAATTACGTGGCTGTTTTCCACAAATCGCTACGTGAAGATGCTGTTGGCGTAAAAAACGAAAACGGAGGTTACAGTGCTTCGGACTCTGAAAAAATGATGAAACTGGATAGTATCAGTTTATATTCAAAATCTGATTTGAAAATTAATGGGACAACTGCTCTGCCAATCAAAAGGGTTCATTTCGAGTATGATTATTCTTTGTGCAAGGGAATACCAAATGTAACTAGTGGTGTGGGCACAAAAGGGAAACTAACGCTAAAAAAAATATATTACACTTATCAGAATTCAAATAAAGCAAGGTTAAGTCCATACCAGTTCAGTTATGGTTTTAACCCAAATTATAATTTAAAAGGCTATGACCGTTGGGGTAATTTTAAATTAAATCAGGCAACAAGTATTGGTGTTCGTCCGTCTGATGTTGGCTCCTTTGTCGGCGGACAAATATCTCCTTCAGACTATCCCTACGCTGAACAGGATCGCGCAATTGCTAACCAGAATGCGTCAGCATGGTCTCTTGAAAAGATTCAATTACCTTCGGGAGGAACAATCAAAGTATCTTATGAATCTGATGATTATGCTTATGTGCAAAACAGGCAGGCTATGGAGATGTTTAAGATTGTAAACGTAGACAGTAATTCAGATAACTTAAATGGTTTAAAGTCATTTGCCAGTGGTGGAACGGACAAGTTTTATTTTAAATTGGAAAAGGACCATAACAATAATTACATCACGGATATACATAAGTATACTAATGGAATCAGTAATCTATATTTTCGTTTCCTTGTAAATATTCGTCACGTATTTGCTTATGATAACCTGGAGTATGTTTCAGGTTATGGCGAAATCGATCCTGGTAAATGTGGCACTGACGCAATGACCGGCCTTGGCTGGATAGGATTTAAATCTGTGAAATTAAAAGATAACGGTGGTGGGGCAACGGTTAATCCAATCATTAAAACATCTATTCAGTACGCAAGACTTTATTTATCCAAAAAAGCCTTTACGTCTGGCACTACCAGCGATATTTCTGAGGCGGCAGGTATAGAAAATGGTAATGGCTTAGGACTTCAAATACTGGACGCCTTAATAAATTCTAGTTTTACTAAGAACATTAAAGACGCGATTCAAGGGCCTAATGATGCGCTTTACAGTACCTATAATGTCGGTAAACAATTTGTCACAAATAAATCATGGGTGAGATTAATGAACCCTAATAAGAAAAAATTAGGAGGTGGGGCACGCGTGAAACAAATTGAAATGATTGATGAGTGGGGCTCGATGATTGGAGGCACGACGTCTGATAATGCAACTTATGGACAAAAATATAGTTACACATTGGATGATGGTACATCTTCGGGTGTTGCAACCTATGAACCACAGTTAGGCGGAGACGAAAACCCTTTCAGACAGCCTTTACCCTATAATATTGAAAAATTAATGGTTCCTGATGACCAGTTTTACCAGGAAGAACCTATGGGAGAATCTTTTTTTCCATCACCTTCCATCGGCTATAGCAAAGTTACTGTTAAGAATCTCAATTACTCAAACGTTACGAGACACGCTACAGGAAAAGTGGTGCATGAATTCTATACAGCAAAGGATTTCCCAATAGTAACCAACAGGAGTGACGTGAATGCGGTGCGTGGTAAAGATGATCCATGGAGCATACGTTCTTTATTGAAAATAGATGTAAGGGATTATCTTACGGCAGCCCAGGGATTCGTCGTTGAGTTGAATGACATGCACGGAAAACCAAAGGGACAGACCGTATATCAGGAAGGACAAACAACAAAAATTTCTTCTATAGAGTATCGATACAAACAAGAAACTCATTTAGGGAATTTTAAAGTTTCAAACAAATGCACAACAATTGATAAGAATGGAACGATTGCTACTAAAAAGATTGGTGAATTATTTGATATGGTGGCGGATTTCAGGGAAGATAAAACAACAACAAATAATATATCGTTGGGTGTCAATATTGATGTGATCCCGATGGGCCCGGTTCCGGGTGTAATCCCATCCATGTGGCCATCCTTTGCAAAACAAACTGTACGGTTCCGTTCTGCAACCACCACAAAAGTGATTCAACGTTTTGGTATTTTAGAAGAAACCATTGCTACGGATCTGGGCTCAACGGTTTCGACTAGAAACCTGGCTTTTGATGCAGAAACGGGAGGTGTATTGCTAACTGAAACAACTACTAACTTTAATGATACAGTGTATTCATTTAAATATCCTGCATGGTGGTATTATGACAACATGGGTCCGGCATACCAGAATATAGGTTTTGAAATGGATGCAACCTTTGTGTCAGGCGTAGCCAATGTGGGAGGTGCTGCGGTTTATTTCAGAGAAGGAGATGAGTTGGCAATTCCCGGCAATCCTGTTAATCGCAGGATAGGCTGGGTAACCAAAGTTACTGCTAACACTATTGAGGCCATCGATAAAACCGGCGCACCTGTTAATGTTTCATCACCCATCAAAGTAATTCGTTCCGGAAAGCGAAACACAATGATTACGGATATGGCAACCATTACGACGCTTAGTAACCCTATAAATTCTTTAAACAGTAATGTTTACCAAAATGTATTGCATGCCGGAGCAGTTGAGTTTTCAAATAAACGAAAAACATATTGTAACTGTATAGCAAGCGCAGGCAGCCCTTTGCCGCCTACGACAAATCCATATGTATTAGGAACAAAAGGAAACTGGGCGCCGTTCAAATCGCATACGCATTTAACCGGCCGTAACCAGAGTAATTATAATACCAATACCAACATCAGAAAAGACGGTATGTTTACTTCCTATACTCCTTATTATAAACTGGTGGGTGGCACATGGCAGATGGATGCAAAAGACTGGACCTATGTATCTGAAATAACAGAATTTACACCTTTCGGCGTAGAACTGGAAAATCGTGATGCGCTTAGCAGGTATTCATCAGCCACTTTTGGATATAATCAGTCTATGGCACTTTCGGTGGCAGCGAACTCCCAATATAAGGAGCAGGGCTTTGATGGATTTGAAGATTATGCCTATAACCCATGCCTGGATGATCATTTTAAATTCACCGGTATAACACCGGCGTCTAATGAATCTCATACGGGCAAATACAGCTTAAAGGTTCCCGGTGGCACCACCAAAAAGATGGCCAGGCAAATTGCCGAAAACTGTGTTAATACTTCAGAATGCCAGCTTGCCATTAACAAGACTGAACTTGCAGTAAACCTGGTGAATTTAACCATTTCCAATGCAACTGGGGCGGCATCTGTATCATGGAACATTCTTTCGGGTAATCCACAAATTACACCTAATAGTAACGGAAGCTTTCAGATTCTTGGTACAAGCTATCAGATTGAAATAACCGTAACTGATGGATCAAATTGTGCAGCAACAAAAACAGTTTCTAACTAAAATATTAAACTAATACAATGAATAAAACAAAACTGTTAATAGGAATTGTCTCAATGCTTTTGGCGCCAAATCCTGAAGAAAGTAGTTTCGAACAAATTGTTTTATTCTTTTAATCCATGAATATGAGATCATTTAAAATAGTTTCAATTTTTATATTTTGTCTGGTGATGAAATTAACGGCGCAGACACATTTTGTAGTCGATTCTAATACCGACCCCACTAATCCGCTTAATCCTCCTCCCGGAACCCTGCGGTGGGCAATAGAACAAGCAAATGCTAATCCGGGATTGGATTATATTGATTTTTCCATTTCAATGACGCCTCCTATTGTAATTCAGCTTCAGTCAAATTTGCCCCCTATCTCTGACGTTGTTATAATAGACGGAAATACGCAACCGGCCAATGGAACTTCCGGTGTTACACACAAAATTGCAATTAAAGGAGATACTACTACAGGAATCATTTCCTACATATTTTCTTTATACAAAAATTATCCCTGGGAATCAGTTATAGCAGATGCGTCTTCCAGCGAAATAAGAAATTTGAAAATTTACGAAAGTGATGATTATGGCATTTTTCTGTCCCGCGTTGAAAAGGTGAAAATTATTCACAATATTTTGCATAGTGTTAATCATTATGGGATTAGGTTTTCGGGTGCAAGTAAAAGTGTTGTACAGGGGAATATAATAGGTACTGATAATACATTTAATTTAAATTCTTACTATTCCGTGAAAGATGGAAATCTTATAAATGCGGATAATAATTTTCAAGGAGATTCAAATTTGATCGGAGGTCTGAATGCCGGAGAACCAAATTATTTTTATAATGCTAATCAACCTGTAAATTACTATACAACACCAATTCGTGTCGGGGGGAATTATAATAGAATATCAGGAAACGTGTTTATTAATAATTCGAGAAATATAAATTTGGATCAGGGAAAAGGTTGTTATGGTAATTACTGTCATCAACCTCCAACCTATCAGGCTGTTTATTCATCAGGTTCTACACTTGTTAATGGATCTTCAGCAAACAAGGATTTTATTGAATTGTTTAAAACAAATTCAGGCGGTGTTGATGCACTTCAGTTTTTAGGATCGGTTGCTGCTAATTCCTCAGGTCAATGGAATATAAATCTAGCAAGTTTAACTGCCGGAGATACTCTTATTGCTACAGCAACAGACACTTTAGGTAATACGTCTGAATTTAGCTCGGCGATCGTAGTGGTTACTTCCACAACGTCACCCTGTTGTTCTAATTTCAATTTTAATTTAAAATCAGAGACCAGTGCAGAAAATATTTGCGCGGGCGATAGCTTTTATATATATGTTTCCTGTCCTCAGTTAAATTACACATGGAATTTTGGGAATGGAACTATCCTGAACACAACGGGAACTAATCATGTTGTTTATGCATACCCTCTTTCGGGAACTTATTCAGTAATTGTAACTGCAAATCCCACGAACAATAATTGTACAGCATCATCGGATACTATTGTAATCACTATTGGTGATTGCCGCCCTCCATGTGTCCCATCTTTTATTTTTGAAGGATATCATCCAACCGCCTGCGCAAATCAGGAAATTTGTTATGTATCTCATCCCCGGATTTGCACCGCGCAAAACCAGCAAAATTTTATTTGGAACTTTGGAGACGGAAGCCCAACCGTTACGGGTTGTTCCTGGTGTCACACATTTTCTACACCAGGCACTTACAGTTTATCGGTTACAGTTTCAGATAGCAGCTGTATTGCAAATACGGTTACCGCAATTATGACAGTTGACTCATGTCTTCCGCCGCCCCCACCACCACCATGTATTGATTGCATAGGGTCTTTTGCTCCTATTCCTACAAAAAAATATATTATTAGCGCATGGGTGAAAGAAGGTAATGCTCCTTTAACAAAAACATCCTACACCTATCCGAATGTTGTTGTTCAATGTCCTTCAGCATCTTTTACTTCCCCGTCATTCCTTCCTACGGGCGCTATAATTGATGGTTGGCAGCGGATTGAAGGAGAGTTTACGATCCCCGCAACAGCCTCGGATATTTCCATTGAACTGAATTGTACGTCGCCTGGCGGTGATTGTTATTTTGATGATATCCGGGTATTTCCAATGGACGGCTCAATGAAATCATATGTATATGATCCGGTAACTATGAGGTTGATGGCAGAATTAGATGAACGTAACTATGCTACCTTATATGAATATGACGAGGAAGGTAAACTGATTCGCGTGAAAAAGGAAACAGAAAAAGGCATTATGACTATTAAGGAAAGCAGAGATAATTCAAGCAAGTAATATGAGGAAGCTGACATCAATCTATATACTTATTCTTAGCACAGTATTTTTTTCTTTTACCCAGGAAAAAAACACAGGCGCATGGGAGATTGCTTCCAAGGAGGAGGTCATGACTGTTTCACAAAAATATTCTGAATGGTTTTTAAAAAATCTCAATTACAAAGTTGATATTAATTACGCTTCTTATTCAGATCATAATTCAGCAACCGCCCATGATGAATTTAGTGGTTTTTACAAAAGGAACAATAATAACTTTCACACCCTTGTAATGGGTGTAAACACGATCCAAAATGAAAAAATGAAGCTATCTATAGATACCATCAGTCGCTTTATTGTTTTGAATAATAAAATAGCTATTGATCAGTCTCCTGTTAATACAAAAGATTTTTCAACCCTGTTGGATAATGCAAAATCCATTAAAAAACAAAAAACCAATACCGGTGAAATAATTTATCGGATTGATTTTAAGCCTAATGCTTTGTATAGCGCCTATGAATTTAAGATTAATAGTAAGGGATTGTTGGTATTGATGAAATATTATTACAGTAAAGAATTAAAAGATGAAACACCGTCAG
This sequence comes from Bacteroidota bacterium, assembly GCA_021155905.1. Classification (GTDB taxonomy): domain Bacteria; phylum Bacteroidota; class Bacteroidia; order B-17B0; family Aurantibacillaceae; genus UBA4416. Next base: position 19,263 of record JAJNBG010000017.1, on the reverse strand, counting down.
GCAGCATTGTTAAAGGAAAACCGAGGTTGGAGGTTTCGTTTAATAATTATCAAACCAATGTTAGTTTCAATTATGAAAACGATTTTTCAGAAAAAAAATATTTAAGAGAAGAAGGAAAAAAAATAGTATTGAATAACAAGTATAAAAATTTTGAACTTAAGGATTACCGATTTTCAGAGAAAAAATAGTATAACAACGATATTTTAATTTTATGGCGAATTACATCAAACACTTTATCACTGGTTGCTTATTAGTAGCTACTACCGTATTGTATGGATCAGAAGTTCATCCGCAATCAGGAATTCTAAAAAGTACTGCAACCAACGTAGTGACTATTGGCACGCCTTCAGCGGAAGCGGAAACTTTTGAGCCAACACCTATTGCTTCAGGAATTGCAGATTATAATGTCCGCAACCTGGTAATTTTAAATCTTGATAAAGACAATAAAACCTTTTTGGCCTCGCCAACAAGTGTTAGAACCAAAATAAGAATTCTTAGATGGGATGTAAACGGCAATCCAATGCCTACCCAAATTGCCAACCTGACTGTAACCTCAGATAACCGTTATAGTCGCCAAACAATTGATCAATCCATTTTTAAAGATGTGGATGGTTACAAGGTTAAAATGATAATTGACAGTATATTCATTAATGGTGTTTATACTACCACCTTGCCTGAATATGTTTTTCTTGAGTCAAATATTTATATTACACGGTACTATCAGTTTGCAGGAACACATCCAACTATTTCAAGTATAGACGAATTAAATACGGATTGTGATGCGGGTAATAATGTCGATGAATTACAGGTTAACTGGTCAACAATCATCGGAGCGGAGGAATACCAATTGGAATGGACCTATGTGAACAATTATGGATTAACGTCAACATCGTTTATCCCAATGAATGCTTTGTCTGCAAATTTTAAATCAAATTCCACGAGGATTACGACAGATGGGGCCGAACAGAGTTACCGCATTAGTTTAACTTATGAGAAAGGATATATTGCGTTTCGTGTGAGGGCCGTTGGCAGAGATTATTTAAACCCTGATAAATATATTTATAGCGACTGGACATCATTGGATGTAATCGGATTAGCGAGTATGCCTTCTGCTGCTGTATACTATAATCAACAAGAGCATGAAAAATCGAAGAACTGGCAATACTCGGCAACCTTTGCCGAGGAAGGCAAGAAGAAAGAAGTCATCAGTTATTTTGATGGAAGTCTGCATAACCGGCAGTCGGTGACCAAGGTGAACTCCGATAAAAATGTCATAGTAGGGGAAACCATTTATGATTTTCAGGGAAGACCCGCTATTAATGTTTTGCCTACACCTGTTATTTTTCCCAATTGTACGACAACGTATGTAGAGCCGGCTCTTAAATTTTATCCCGACTATAATCAGAACATGGCAGGAAAAGAATATTCCCGATTTGATTTTGATATTGACGGCACTGCACCTTGTTTATCAGCTACGGGGAAAATGGATACCTTATCAGGATCTTCCCGTTACTATTCCGGTTATAATCCTGATAAAACAGGATACCAGGCTTTTGTGCCAAATGCAGAGATGTATCCATTTTCACAGATAGAATATACACCGGACAATACCGGCAGAATACGCTCTCAATCCGGTGTTGGACAATCATTCCAGCTAGGAACTAAACATGAAACAAAATACATTTATGCGCAACCAAATCAAATTCAGCTTGACCGCTTATTTGGTTCTGAAGTTGGAGATGCTGCGCACTATAAAAAGAATACGGTAATCGATGCCAACGGACAAGCCAGCATTTCCTATATGAACCAGGAAGGTAAAACCATTGCGACCTCTCTTGCCGGCAACCCACCGACGGATGCGTCGGGTAATATTATTATGGAGCCATTGGCAAGCGCTGGTGCTGCTGCTGTGCCTTTTACAGTGGATGCATTTAATAAGAATGCCGCCGGAAACAGCTTATCTAATAAAATTACTCCGCTACAGGATGGGATTGAATTCAGTACGCAGTTATCTGTAAGCTATAATAGCTCCTATAATTTTACGTATAATTTAAAAATTGACACATTGAAGGATCCATGCCTTCGTCAGAATTATTGCATTAGCTGTATTTATGACCTGGAAATAAAAGTAACAGATGAATGTGGCGCAATTGTGACACCACAAGGTGGGACTTCCAATCCGGTTAATAAACGTGTTGGTCATTTAAGCCCGAGTCCTGATGGATTTACCATGAATTGTATTGCTCCATCGAAAACAAATATAACCGAAAACCTGAATTTTCAGTTTACACCGGGAGTTTATACCGTAAGCAAAATCTTAACGATAAACAAAGACGCCCGTGATTTTTATGTAAAGAATTATCTTGACTCTGTTTATAATTCATGTTTTAAAACGCGAAATCAGTTTATTCATGATGCGGTGGCAAGCGTAGACACGTCTTCGTGTTACGGCTCATGTTCCGCTTGCGCTGCAGCGCTCGGAACAAAAGACGATTTTGTATCATCAGGAAAAGGTAGCGATATTCAGTACGATTTCTTAATGGATAAGTGTCTTGAGCCTTGCCGTGATCGTACAATTTGCCAGAACGCTTTTGAGATGATGCTGATCGATGTTAGTCCGGGAGGAATTTATGGTAAAATAGACAACCAGCAGGGAACTATTACGGCCGGTGGTCAGACCCATTCTGTTTTTAATACAAGCAATATGCTGACTGCCAACATGACCACTTCACAGGCTCATTGGAAACAACCTCGTTTGGTAATGAATGGGGTTATTCATCATTCCTACCTGGATGATAATGGTGTCAGAAAAAAAGTGAACGTATTTTCAACCGCACTAAACCCAAGTGGTTGGTCGCCGAATGTAGACAACACGGCTTTGGTATTTTTGGATAATATCACGGGACAGTATTATACTTATCCGGAAAATTTAACGTATTTGAATGATTTTGTGCCAATTTGGAACACTTACTTTGCGAAGTCCTTAGTGATGTATCATCCTGAGTATGCGTATTATATTGCCTGCAAAGACCAAAGTAGAAAAATGGGTTCTGATAACAGAAGTTCAGAGCAATTTGATAGCTTATTGATGGTTTCTTCCGATTTTGTAACGGCAACAAACAATAAATTTATAATACCCGGAACTAAGAAAATTAACAATTGGTTCATTTCTTCTGGCCCACCACATACATACGATCCGATCCTGACAAACCCGGTGGGTTATGAGGAATTTAAGGGGCCGTTTAATTACAGTTATACAACTTTTCCATATGTATATGATCATGACCCTCTGGTTGCTCAAATGCAAAATAAAATTAATAATTATCAAACGATAAACGGCGTCCCTTATACAATGGAACAGATTGCCGCATACGTTTCCCGCTGTGGAAATAATTTTTATTCGACACCTACACCACAATGCATAGATTTTGGTTCCAACTTTTATGCAGCAAGTGTACCTAATGCGACATTTAAGAATGACAGTATCAGGAATAAGGAATGGGAAACTTATAAGAATTTCTATATCTCCGAAAAGCGTAAACTTCAGTTTAACCGGATGAACTTTTTCGCAAAGCACATCGCCAACTCATTAAATACGTCCATGATTAGTTCAGACTTTTTAGGAGGATGTAATGCCTGCATTGGCAATAGCAGCTATAGCCCGTTCAGTGCCGGAATGTATGGTACTCCGTTTAATTCGCCTTCATATGATTTTTCTCAACCGTGTTCCTTTTATAGTTACTATAATTTTACAAATTCTCAAACTCATCAAAAAAGATTTATTGATCCTGCCAATTCAGGATTAAGCACATCTAACGTAGCTTACCAGGTGTATCAGCAAACAGGTCAGTGCCCTATGGCATTCCAGTTACAGGGTTTTCTAAATACAATGGTACAGGGCCATTATTTTTATCCGGCCGCTCAAGTGCAGTTAAATACAATTTCTGCGTTTAATCCTGATCTGTATAACGCTGTAAACGGTGGCAACTCACCTTCAGTTTTCATTAATTATAAATGGAAAGTTGTTTCTACTGCCGGGAACCTTTTAACGGCAAATATTATCAATCCGAATACCAACCTTAACCAATGTACTGTAACACTGGATATAACAGGTTCACCGATCACCAGCTTCACCAGCCTTCAATCATTTCAAAGTTTAAGCTATGATCACACCTCTGGGGGACTCGATTATTTTAAGATTGTTGCGACATACCTTACCGGAAGTAATACGCTTGCGACTGCGACTATTATGGGAAGCAGCTGTATCGACATTCACGGTTGCCAGTTTGAACCACAATGCCAGCCAAATCAATTCGCTGTTGACGTTATGAATCTTGCTAATGTGATGCTTGCCAATGGATTAGCTACACAAACAAATTATAATATCAGTGCCAATACAACCGTTGCGCCAGTGATAAGCGCGACTGTCAAAAACGCTTTAGGATTGCCAAATAACAATATCATCTGGAACGCGGCATCTTCAAATGTGGTTGAAATATATGACAACGCAAATTCCGGAACAAAGTTGGTTTTCACAACCATCAGTATAACCCCATCATCGGCGGCACCCAATATTGTTAGTTATTCCAACATTCGCAGTAATTACAACAACCTGTTTAAAATGGATGGGATGGATATCAATGGCGTTAAAATTGCCACACTGGAAGGAAAAGCCGAAAAAATAACACCTACTGTAACAAAGGGAATGAGCATGGGTGAATGCGGTTTCCCTGAGAATCCGGACTGTCAGTTAACAGAGCACAAGGTAAGAGCTGATCTTGAAAAATTATTAAATGAATGTTTGACGGCCAAACCTTTTACCGGAAATATTAACTTGTTCACACAAATGAATTTTACATCGTTGCTGCAGAGTTACTTCACCAATACCTTGACTTCAACGAGTAGCACTTACGATTATGATAATGGAACAACTACCAGTTTCGATACGTTAAAATTCAAAACAAATAATGCATGCCAGTTTGAATTATATCATAACCTGCATCACCCTAATGCACAACCGGTTAATTTCAGTGAACTTACTGCAGTTAGTAGTTTAACAGGCATTCCTCCGTTTGACGCGAATCAGAATTATCATGACTTTTATTTCATTGGAACATACCTGCATAACGGTTCTGTAGTAAAAGATACGGTATGGGGGAAAAGCTGTTTTCCTCTGAAAAATTGCACTGTGTGTGATGAACCTGCTGCGACCGGTAACGGAACAAAAGACAGCATAGATGTTTTACATGGCAAAGCTTATTTTGATCCGGCGATAACCGTTTACAAACAGTATAAAACGGCGCTTGATTCATTAAACCTGGATAATGGATGGGATACGTTAAACGTCAGTCACGTGAAACCGATGTCATATATGTCTTTTTCTGAAAAGGGATATGCAAATGCTGATGAGTATATCAAGTTTGTGAAAAATTTTGATGCAACGATCGACAGTACATCTTACCTTGAGATTAATAAGTTCGTCTATAAATATGGTAACTTTACAAATTGTACAAAGGAGTACGACCGTTACGCTAAATCAATAAATGCTTATAACGGCAGAGCTGCGAATGCCGGCTCCTCTCTACTATATCCAATAACTGACAGTTCTTTTTATGCGAATAAATTATGTGATGTTGTGTTTGAATATATTAATTATCTTAAGGAGTATCCTATAGGAAATACTACCCCTAAAACCATTTATCAGTATTTCAGTATTAACCCGGGTACGACTCCTTCGCCTGATTCCTGCAAAGCGCTGTATGAACATTATGTAAGCGTTTACAAGGAGTTCTCATCCGATGAAATCTTGCAGAAGGCATGTAAGGAAGCGAATATCATGCATCCTCTTTACGGATATGATGTTATTGAAAAAAATAATTTATGTTGCACCCTTCAGGGTTTAACCTTGTTTAGTAATTACATAAACGGCCTTGCAAACGCTTCTACTTCCTGTCCACCGGCATTGGAATCTATAAAGGATTGTTCGAATCCACAGACAGATATCAATCCAAAATTTTGTCATCGTAATTATATTATTTTTCTCGAAAAAATAAAACAGTATAATGACTCGCCATACGCCCAGGGTTCTGGCATAATGCTTAACGCTGGTCTTTACCCTACATTTGAATCCTTTGCAGCAGCAGGATACTGCGATTGCGTCATTGACTATATTAATTACCTTAACGGCTACATATACATGGCCAAATATTCGAAAGAGGTTGCTCCTCCTGTAGATATTGATCACTATAGTGGTTGCTCGCATACAGTTTATCCTCCTGTTACCGACTCCTGTAAAATTTTGTATAGAGATTACAGATCCATCGTAACAACATATAATGATCTTGCGATCAAATACGGTAACAAGAAGTATCCCGTTATTCCAATTTATTCCTGGGAAGAATTTTCTGCAAAATATTGTAACTGCGCAGAGAAATTCATTGCCGGTCTTACTGCTTTGCTTAATGGTTATCAATATACAGATGAAGAGTTAAAAACGATTCTTTCTCTTCCAAATTCCTGTACCCCTGTGCCATGTACACGTACACCACCATCCGTTGCATTTGAGTTTCCGTCTGTACCTCACACGCAGAGTCCGTGTGTGGTTCAGCTGATTGCCGTTGCTACCCAAAATGCGATTAACCAATTTAATCAATACAGGGATAGCACGATGACGTCAATCATCTCCAGATACAATGCGCATTGCTTAAAGCCATTTGAGAGTTTTGAATATAATTATACGGACAAAGAGTTTCATTTTACGTTATATTATTACGACCAGGCCGGTAATTTAGTTAAAACTATTCCGCCGGAAGGTATCAAGTTTCTGAATATCAATTCACCAACTTCGGCTGATGAAATTAAAGTGCAACAGGGACGATTGACCAATACGCAAACTATTTTTACGGAGCACCGTATGGCTACGACCTATGAATATAACAGTCTTAACCAACTGGTAAGACAGGATATGCCGGATCATGATAAAATGGATATCTGTGAAAGCACTTTGCCGAACGGACTTGATGCTGACCTTGTGATTAACAGTGTGCAGTATGTTACGTCCAGTAAAGGTTATTTAACCGGTTATTTGAAACGTACCATTGGTAGTGATGTTGTGAACAGGGGGTATGTATATACCACCAATGATGGCGGCCAGAACTGGGCACGTGTCAAAGGCCTTGCGGGCGGCGATATGCAAAAAATACAAATGGTAACATCCTCTGTGGGTTATGCAGTATCCAATTACGGATTGGTATTTAAAACACTTGATGGCGGTATGTCGTGGGATGTATTGACGACCCTGTATAATGCGTCTACACAGTATTTTGGTCAACTTACTGATCTTTACTTTACAAGTGCTACCACAGGTATTATTGGCGGTATCAAACCTGTAGGTGTAAACGGCGGTGTCTATAAAACAACCGATGGAGGCTTGACCTACGCTGCCGCTACCGGCTTCGTGGATAAAGACACAATAACAGGCTTAACGTTTGATGGTTCAAAATATTTTGCCAGTGTAACCAACCAGGGCATAGGTAAAATATATACGAGTACGAATGGTTTGGCCTGGACTGCGCAGAATAATTTTGCAGCCAATGACCTGAAACGTGTGCAGTACATATCTACCGGTATAGCATATGCAGTTGGTTATGACGGAACATTATTACGTTCTACAGCTCCAACCAGCGCGTGGACATTAGTGGCGACTAACCAGCCTTATAAGTTCGAAGATATATACTTTAAAGATGCTTCTAACGGGGTAGCCTTAATTGAGGTATTACCTGGAAAAGCAGCTGTTTACAAAACTTTTGATGGAGGAAATACCTGGGCTCTGTTGAGTGCGCCCGGCAATTACTATACTACCATTCAATCCTATGCAGTAGGCAAAGCTATTGCAGCGGGTGAGAACGGATTGGTTGCAAAAATTGTAATGACTGCCCCACCTTTTGGTATGATCAACATCAATGGCAGCATTGGTACTACTACAGATGATTTTAGCAGCGCGGACGCAGTGTTTGTCACTTCTAAATTGCCTTCCTTGGTTGTGAGTAATACATCAAATGTATATTTTACGTACGATGCCATGGTTTCATCACCTAGCTGGACAACCTTTAATACGGCGGTAACCGGAGGCTTTAAAAAAGGACTCATCGCTGTGTCAACTGGCGCAAGCCCTATTGTACAGGGTATTATGCTTGGTAATAACGGTATTCTTTACCAGTTTTACAGGGCTTATAATACTACGCCGGTTTATACCGCTATTAACGTAGCCGGAACTAATTTTACGGATATTACCTGCGCGAATGGAAATAACACTCCCGAGTTTTATGCATACGACAATACAAGTAAAAGGGTGTACTCTGTTATTTACAGTGGTACAACGGTAAATGCACTGGCAATGACTTCGCCTGGCACAACCCAAACCATTCACTCGATTGATATGAATAATACAGGCGGTGAGTTATTAATAGCTGGTGCTAATGGTACGCTTCTCCATGGTTCTGGTGTAACTGCAGCAAACACAAACATAAACTGGACAACGGTGACCGATAAAGTTAAACCTTTGCCTTTGAATGACATTGCTGTTAGTACTGCCGGTAATATCGTTGCTGTAGGTAATGATGGAACACAATGGTACACGACAAACGCCGGCTCAAACTGGCAGTTAGCAAACACCGGAACTTCTCAGAAACTGAATGCTCTTAAAACGGATAACACACAAGCCGGTTTAATTGCTGCGAATGGTGGTAAGCTATATGCCATGACTAATGCTGTTACGGCTAATCCTGTGGTGACACCGGTGAATACTTTGATTTCGGATAATTTAACCGACGTGGCCATTGATCCGGCTACACAGGGTGGAATTGTTACGACACAGGCAGGCAAAATCATTTTTGTGGGAAGTTATAATACAGTGCCGTCTATGGCTGTTAACCCTAATGTTTGTCCTAACGGTGCATTAAATGGTGCGGCATTGGTACCAGGTGCAGCCATGGCAATTGCCGTTGGAAAAAACAGTGGTGTGATGATGTACAATGGCGCCTTTAGTATGAATATCAATGAGATTTATACACATCCGTTAAAAGCGGTTCATTTTTATGATAACAATAACGGATATGTGGTGGATAGTGGTTACGTATTACGTCATACCAACAATGCCGGTGGTAACTGGCAGGTAGTGCTTCCTAAATCGAGCCTGCCTTTGGTTTCTAAAGTGTATAGTACCGGTGCCAATAAGGCTCTTATTATCGGAGCCGGTAAATACGTTGCTTTGGTGAACAACAACTCGATTCCTGTTAATCTTAGTACACCGACCGGAGTACCGGCAACTGTTAATTTCAATGACATTAATTTTAACCAAAGCGGTTACGGTGTGATCGTTGGCTCAAAAGCGTTTGCTTTATCAGTTACTGCAAGCGGAAGTTCCTATGTGATTGCTAGCCTTGGCAACCCTACGGGTGCTACTCTATATCAATTTAACGCGGTACATGTCTTCAAAAATAATGGTTTTATGGCCGTGGGAACTGCGGGCAATATTTATTATAAACCTTTTGGTGCTGCCTTTGTGAAACAATCATTGGGAATAGCAACCACGGATATTTTCAACGACGTGTATTTTCACGATGACCGTGTTGGGTATGCTGTAGGAAATAGTGGTAAAGCCATCAAATGTATTCTTGCGGCTAATATTGAGAGCTCCTTGTCCCCGGGCTTATTTACAGACAAAATAGTATGGTTCAGTTTATGCCAGGAAACATACCTTGGCCGCAACGCCACTGACGTTCATTTTAAAGCTATCGCTTTTGGCACACGCACGCAGGGCTTTTTAGCAGGAAGCTTTAAGAACACCGCGACGACCTATAAGCGCCATGCCCTTTTGTTTAATGACGAAAGCGGGCTCTACAGCACGCGCTTCTGGTATGATAAGTTGGGCCGTATGGTTATTAGCCAAAACACCAAACAATTCAATAAAATAATTAATACCACCACGGGGCAAAAAGGCGCCTTTAGTTATACACTGTATGATGCTTTGGGTCGCATTGTAGAGGTGGGAGAAAAATATGAGAACAGCGCTATAACTGCCTATATGAAAAACATATTTGGTACTAATATTAATGGCCTACTAAATTTAAAAGCCATTGATGATGCTAAACTACTGGCATGGGTAACTGATAATACCGGTGCGCGCAGGGAAGTAACCAAAACCTATTACGATGAAAATATCATAAGCGGACTGCCGATTGCGCAGGATAACTTGCGCAAGCGTGTGGCGAGCATCAGTTACGAAGATGTGTTTGATGGTAATGACCAGACTTACCAACATGCGACACATTATACTTACGATATTCATGGCAATGTCAAATCGATTGTGCAGGACAATAAAAAACTATATGACGAGGCATACGCCATTAGCCCAACCAGCAAGTTATTGCCGCAACGCTTTAAACGCATGAATTATGAATATGATCTCATTTCGGGCAAAGTGAACGCCGCGCGTTACCAGGATGGGCAGCCCGATGCCTTTTACCATTTTTATAGATATGACAGCGATAACCGCATTACGGAGGTGTATACCAGTAGCTATGATCAGGAGAACCTGAATATCAACGCTAGCACGGTGCCAGAAAATCCTCTCTGGCAGCGTGACGCCAAATACTTTTACTACGCACACGGGCCGCTGGCACGTGTAGAATATGGGAATGACAAGGTACAGGGCGTGGATTACGCTTACACCTTACAGGGATGGGTAAAAGGCGTGAACAGCAACGCCCTTGACAAAACACGCGACATGGGACAGGACGCACTTGCCGGTGGTACATACAATCCCTCGAATGCGAATATTCATAAAGAGGTAGCACAGGATGCTTATGGCTATACACTGAATTATTACCAGGGCGATTACCGGGCAATTAATGTACAACGCTGGAGCCAGGTGCCGGACCGTTTTGAAGCGAACGCACCAATAACTTCTACGTTAAAGACTAATCGTTACGATTTGTACAATGGGAACATTGGCAGCATGGTAACAAGTATTGTGAATTTGGATTCAACTTTGGCAGGTATTCCTAAGGCGCAGTTGCCGAAACCTTTAGGGAATGCCTATAAGTATGATCAACTGAACCGGTTGAAAAAAGCTGTTTCGTTTAATAATATAGATATGGGGAATAACGTATGGGAAAATACAGGCCAACTTGTTAGCAACATGTACGGCAATACGTTTACCTATGATGCTAACGGAAACATTTTAAACCAAAATCGCCGCGACGAAAACGGAAATGAATTTGAGGCCTTAAAATATAAATACAACAAGGAAAATAATGGCGCAGGCCAGCTTATACAAAACCGCTTATACCATGTAAGCGACCATCCGGGTTATACGTCATTAAAATCGGATGATATAGACAGCGTTGGGATATTTAATGCTAATAACCTTACCGTAAACATCAATAACAACTATGTGTATGATGAGATCGGTAACCTAGTGAAAGATATAGCGGAGCAAGTTGATAAGATAGAATGGACCGTATACGGGAAAATAAAAAGCATCACGCGAACATCAGGTAGCACCAAAGATAACCTTGTCTTTGATTACGATGTTGCAGGAAATCGTGTAGCAAAATATGTATCGGACAATGGCAATAATTTAAAGCGTATTACTTATTACCTGCGCGATGCGCAAGGCAACGTAATGAGCGTTTATGAGCAAAAGAACATAGCCTCAACAGGGGGTGGTGCACCGTCTGTTAGCTTTATGTTGGAAGAACAGCATTTGTATGCTAATTCAAGAATAGGCATGAATACGCCGGATAAACAAATGATCGACGCGTTGATGGCTTCCAATGGCAGCGTGCTGGTACATTATACAGGTAATAAACAATTTGAACAGGTTAATCATTTGGGGAATGTAGTGGGGGTAATAACTGATAAAAAAATCCCTGTTGATGAAGACGCGGACAATCTAACGGATTATTACCAGGCCGATATTACAAGTACTTCAGATTACTCGGCATTTGGTGTTAAACAATATAACAGAGGATTTAGCTTTGCTAGCTACAGATATGGGTTTAATGGGAAAGAGAATGATAAAGAATCTGTTGGAACAGGCAACGGTACTCAAGACTACGGACTTCGAATCTATAATCCAGCTTTAGGTAAGTTTTTATCAGTAGACCCGTTGACAAAAGACTATCCATTTTTTTCACCATATCAATTTGCTGGAAACAGTCCTATTAGATTTACTGATATGGATGGAGCGGAACCATTTGATCCTATGGGTATGCAACTTCATTATTATTATATGGGTGAAATTGCAAAGAAAAATGGTGAAGATCCAGTAAAGTATGTTAAAGCTCAAACAAAAAACATGGCTATTGCACAAGTTGCAGGGACTGTTATTGGAGCAGCCATTATTACTATTCCATATTGGGCCGTTCAAGGTATTACTTATATTAATACTCCCCACGGGCAACAAATGGTAATGGAAGGGACATCATTGTTAGCAAACCTTGTATATGATGGTCCGGATGACCCATTTCCTACAGCAGGTCCTGGTGGTGAAATAGGGAAATATTTTAAGGGATTATTCAAAACTCCAATTGCTGATGTGGGAAGCTGGCTTAAAGCCTCTGGAGTTGAGAATTTTAAATTCGTAAAAGGAGCAAAAGGGGGAATGACAGCCGTAATAGGTCAAGGAATGGGTATGGTTAATAAAGTTGCAGGAGGCCTTAAAAATGCTCTTACTTTTACGCCTACAAAAGCTGCCAATGAAGAATGGAACGCCTTACTAAAGCAATATGAAGGGAAAATAATTCCAGATAATGTAGTTAAGGGAACACAAGTATTCAAGGAGAATAAGACTTGGATTGAGAATGTAAAGAAAGAAGGTTATGACATTCTTGATGCAGGAGGAGGAACAAATAGTACTTTCTATAATATGGAAAAAGAAGCAGTTTATGGTGAAAAAAAGTAAGGAAATGGAATTAGCTCAAGAGCTGCTACTGAAAACATTCAGTTTTTTGGAGAATGATTATTTGTATGTTCCTAAGTTCTGTGTTATTGATAGTGCTGTTTTCCTAGAGTATGGAAAGTTGGAATATACTAATGAAATTAAAAAAAGAATTATTGATATTAGTTATACGAAAGGTAGTATCGACGGTGAAATAAAGTACACATTCAGTTTGTCAATTGTTCGAAATCCATACTCTAGCTTAGGCGATATGATTGCTCTGAATAATTTTTTAGCTTCTAAAAATAGTGATTTTGATACCAGGATTTATGGTGAATTTGAAATACATAAAGTTGAAAGTATTTTACGAAAAATTGCAGATGTATTATATACAGATTTAGAGGATGTGATTGATGGTAATGTATGGTACGAAACTTACTACCCAAAAAAAGATTAAAAACAAAAGAGAGTCTTAGACTCTCTTTTGTTTTAAGATACCCCTTTGCTAATTCGTTTAGATCGATTGAGCTTACAGAAATAAAACTTACAGGGTTATCAAATGCAAACTAATATAGATAGTATTATAAAATGTGAAATACTGCCTGAGTTAGAGCTATTCAGGTATTATAAGAAAAAATTATTGCTGAATACCCTTAAGGAAATAATTTCGGAATTTTATTTTGAAAGCAGATTTAATTATATGTGCAATTGGAAATTTTCACAACCGCTTCAGGAAAATAAATCTATATGAGCAGTGTCACTAATCTTATCATACATTTTTCCTGTTCGGAAAACAGGAATGATATACTAAATGAAATAAATCAATATAAAATTCGGGAAAACAATCTGGATATAGTTTCAGTGGATGATTTCCGTCTGCCGAAGAAATGGTATGGCGGCACTAAAATGCTTGAAGCAGAATTGCTTTTAGGGGCGTATAACTATTTGGACATCGACGATTTAATTCTATTCTTAAAGGAAATCAACTGGCAGCATCCGGAAGATGTACAAATTATGTATCGTGCCCAGGATGATTTTAAATTTATTTTAAAAGATTTGTTTCCTGAAGATTGATGAACGATACTCTTGTTTAAAGCAATATATTACGGGCTGTGTTTTACCCGGCTTTTACCTGATTATTGAGTTAGGGCGTTAAATGAGCTCGTATAAAACAAAAAAGCCACCCGACATTGGTGGCTTTGCTCCCTCTCCTGGGCTCGAACCAGGGACCCCATGATTAACAGTCATGTGCTCTAACCAGCTGAGCTAAGAGGGAATCGTTTTCCTTATAAAGGAGGGCAAATTTAATATCTATTTTGTAAATAAACAATATATTTGTCAAAATTTTTAAATCTTTTTAATATGAGTCTTTTAGTTGTAGGTACGGTAGCGTTTGATGCTATAGAAACTCCTTTCGGTAAAACCGATAAAATTGTTGGTGGTGCCGCTAGTTATATAGCTTTAGCGTCTTCTTATTTTACAAATAAAATTAATTTAGTATCCGTTGTAGGTGACGATTTTCCGCAGGACTTTATGAATACCCTTAAAGGTCAAGGAGTTAATCTGGAAGGTTTGCAAATAAAGCAAGGTGAAAAGTCGTTTTTCTGGAGCGGCCGCTACCATAATGATATGAATTCCCGTGATACGTTGGATACCCAGTTAAATGTATTAGCTGAATTTGACCCGATTGTTCCTGAAGCATATAAAAATTGCGATTTTTTAATGTTGGGTAATTTGATGCCTGCCGTACAGCAAAAAGTGTTATCTCAATTATCAAAGCGTCCTAAACTGATCGTTTTGGATACCATGAACTTCTGGATGGATATCGCCATGCCTGAATTATTGGAAACCTTAAAGGGAATTGATGTGTTAACTATCAATGATTCTGAAGCCAGGCAATTATCCGGAGAATATTCCTTAGTGAAAGCGGCTCAGAAGATCTTAGCCATGGGGCCAAAAGTATTGGTGATTAAAAAAGGGGAGCACGGCGCTTTATTATTCAATAAAGAAGAAGTGTTTTTTGCGCCTGCATTGCCATTGGAAGATGTTTTCGATCCAACAGGAGCAGGAGATAGTTTTGCCGGTGGTTTTATTGGTTATTTAGCCAAAACAAAGGATGTAAGCTTTGAAAATATGAAACGTGCCATTATTTTTGGTTCAGCAATGGCTAGCTTCACGGTTGAGAAATTTGGTACTGAGCGCTTAATCGGATTATCTCAAAAAGATGTAGATGACCGCGTTCAGGAATTTGTTGACCTGGTGCAGTTTGATATTTCTTTAGTGTAATAGTATAAATAGTTTAAAGCCTTCTGTCGAAAAACAGGAGGCTTTTTTATTTTTAGATAAATCGCAATTTAAATTAACTTAGCGTTAAATAAATAGTTTGAGATTCAACGGTATTATATTTATCTGTTTTCTTATTTGTTGTTCATTTATGGTTCAAACAACGGAACCGGAAATTCACATTAAATTTCCTGAGCAAAACTCTCATGTTGAAATTGATGGTTTTGGAAATACGTATATCATCACCGAAAATGAAATTGTAAAGTATAACGCGGCAGGTGTTTTACAAAAAAAATTCAGCACCAAACGTTATGGCAGAATTGATTTTGTAGATGCCATGAATCCTTTAAAAATCCTGGTGTATTACAAGGATTTTCAGCAACTTTTATTTTTGGACAATCAATTAACCCAATCAAGCGATATGATTTCTTTGGAGAAGCTGGGATACGAGCAAGCGTCTCTTGTTTGCTCATCTTCCAATAATGGTTTTTGGATATACGACAAACAAAATAACGAGCTCTCCCGTTTTGACTCAGAATTTAAGTCGTTGGTGAAAACAGGGAATTTAAAACGGATCCTTGATGTTGATATAAAGCCTGATTTCATGCTTGAACAAAATAATTACATCTATATCAATAGTCCGGATGAAGGTATTTTGGTGTTTGATATTTACGGTACTTTTTACAAAACTATTCCTTTAAAAAAACTGAAAGAGTTTATGGTGGTGAATGGAGATATTTTCTACTACGAAAAACACGCATTAAAACAATACCAGTCGCAAACATTTAATACGATTGAAAAACAATTTCCGGATACATTAATCAAAACCGTATATTGGCAGAATGACCGTTTATACAGGGTCTACCAGGACTCTTTGGTGATTCAGTAAAAGTTGTGGTTATTTTCTAAAAATGAGTATTTTTAAACTATGATTAGAATAATTATACTTTTTATTTCAGCGTTATTATTTTCCATCAATCTCTCTTCACAAGTCTCCTATACTCAAACCGTAAGAGGACAAGTCACCGATAAAGTATCATCAGCAGGTTTACCGGGAGTGGTGATTCGCTTAAAAAATGATAGTACTAAAAGATTTGTAACGACAACAGATGCCAATGGTAATTTTAAGCTGGAAGGCATTGCTGTGGGGCGTCGTTCTTTTATTGTTTCTCTGTTTGGTTATAATACAATTCCTTTAAATGACATTATTGTATCCTCAGGCAAAGAAACTTTCCTGGCCATTGAACTGGAAGAATCTTTGGTTCAAATGGAAGAAGTGGTGGTGAACGCGGAAGAACAAAAGGATATTGTGACTGACATGCAGGCAGTGAATGTAAAAACATTCAGCATTGAGGAAACAGAACGCTATCCGGGATCAAGACAGGATCCGGCACGAATGGCTTCTAATTTTGCAGGTGTGCAGGGAACCAATGACAGTCGCAATGATATTGTCGTGCGAGGAAACTCTCCTTCCGGCTTATTATGGCGTTTAGAGGAAATTGATATTCCAAATCCCAATCACTTTGCCGTGGCCGGTTCAGCCGGCGGACCAACAGCCATCATCAATAATAAATATTTAGCCAATTCAGAATTTTATACAGGAGCTTTCCCGGCTAATTATGGAAATGCTTTAGGAGGTGTGTTTGATCTGAAAATGCGGAATGGAAATAACCAGAAGCATGAGCGTACGTTCCAGTTTGGTTTGTTGGGAACAGAATTGTCGTTGGAGGGTCCAATCAGTAAAAAGAGTGGGAGCAGTTATTATTTTAATTATCGTTATTCAACATTAAAATTACTGTCAGGACTAAATATCAAGCTTGGAACAAGTGCAGTACCGCAATACCAGGATGGAGCATTCCGTTTTAATTTCCCGACAAAAAAGGCGGGCATTTTTTCCTTAAGCGGAATCGGAGGATTGAGTACCATTAAAATTATTTTAAGTACGCAAACCGAAAGACCGAAAGAGTTGTATGGTGACCTGAACCGCGATCAGTACTTTTCTTCCGGGATGGGAGTCGTTATTTTAAATCATGCCTATTCGTTCAATAGCCGAACCTACATGAAAACATCCCTGGCATATAGTGGACAGGGACTGAATGTAGACCATTACCTGGTGTTAAGGGATAAAGATTTTAAACCCAATGATACATTGCCTCAGATCTTAGCCTATGATTTCATGGAAACCAAATCTACTTTGTCCTGGCACATCAAACATAAAGTCAATGCGAAGAACAGTTTTAAAGTTGGTTTTTTTGCTAATGCTTTTCATGTGGATTTTTACGACCAGGTTAAAATCAATTCCCGTTATGATACCATGGCACAGGCAATCAATGACAAGCCCTATAAAACACGGATCAATGCAAAAGCGGATTTTTATTTATTGCAGCCTTACCTTGCCTTTGTCCATAAATTCAATGAAAAGTGGAGTACAAATTTGGGAGTCTTTGGCCAGTATTTAACGTTGACAAATAGCGGAGTGGTGGAACCAAGAGCAAGCCTGAGATATCAGTTCAAACCAAATCAGTCTTTAAGCTTAGCTTATGGTATGCATAGCCAGATGCAGCCGACCTATTTGTATTTTGCTTCACCTGACAGTTTAGTGAGAGATGGGAAAGTGTATTCTAATCCGGGAAAAGTTTTGGATAATAAAAATTTAGGATTTAGCAAAAGTCAGCATGCTGTTTTAGGGTATGACTTGCAAATCTCGAAATTCTTTAGAACCAAGGTCGAAGCTTATTACCAGTACTTATGGGATGTTCCGGTATACGCCGTTCCTTCAGGTGTTTCTTTGTTGAATCGTGGCGCCAGCTTTAACCGGTTTTTCCCTATTTATACCATGGAAAATAAAGGAACCGGTTATAATTACGGACTGGAATTCACTTTGGAGAAAATATTCAGCAAGCATTATTTCTTTTTATACTCGGCCAGCTTGTTTGACAGTAAATATACTGCCAGCAACGGTAAAACATTTGATACAGATTTTAACGGGCAATACATGATGAATTTATTGGCAGGAGTCGAATATGAGGTTGGAAAGTCAAAAAAGAATTCTATTAACGTATCTACTAAATTCACCTATGGTGGTGGCAAGCGTTATTCGCCGGTTGATGTAGCTGCCAGTAACGCAGTGATGGATGTAGTAGCGGATAATAACAGAGTGAACACTTTACAGTTTGATCCATATAATCGATTGGATCTCCGGATCGCTTATAAAATCAACGGGAAGCACGCAGCTTATGAAATTGCGCTTGACCTGGTAAATTTAATGAACACCAAAAATGTATTAGCCTTAAGTTACGCGCCTGATCCGGCTGATATTAATGCCGATCCACTAATAAAAAATTACCAATTGGGATTCTTACCGCTGTTTTACGTGAAGGTTGATTTTTAAAAATCAGAAATTATTTTGCTTTGCTTGTGGTATCTGCCTTTACTTGTGGCTGGATAGCAACTTCAGCCATCGCGGCATCAATTACGCGTCCGATAGAATCTGAAATACGTTTTGCATTTTCATGCATTTTAAACCGGTCTTCTGCTGCAGGTTTACAATTAACTACCAATAGAGTTAATAATGTAAGGGATAAAATGATATATGTTTTTTTCATAAGTAAATGACTAATTGATAGGCTAATGTAAAGATAAAAAATTAGATGGTTTATAATCTAAATTTTTTCTCAAAACTACTTAAAAGTATACTTCATAAAAATCCCAGGATCAAGGTTTTAAAAAATTTATCAATGAGTTTACTATCGTAAATGAAGCAGATAAATTTTTTAAATAACGCAGAGATTGGGATTTCTATGAGGTATAGGAAAATAAAAAGCCCACGTATCTATGATACGTGGACCTTTCCTAACTAACTAAACACAAATTCTTAGTGTCCTGTGTGAGCTTCTGCAGCTGGAGCAGCTGTTTCAGTAGTTGCAGCAGGAGCTGTTGTATCAGCTGTAGCCTCATTCATTGCACCTTCTAAGCTAGCAGATAAAGCTGCAGAGATAGAATCAGCAGTATGTTTTGCTTGCTCTTCGATTTTTGCT
>JAJNBG010000016.1 GCA_021155905.1 Bacteroidota bacterium | reverse complement strand
ACAAAAATCTTAAAAACAAAAAACCATGGCAACAACAAAAAAAGCAGCACCTAAGAAAGCTGCAAAAAAAGCGGCTCCAAAAAAAGCAGCTAAAAAAGCAGTTAAAAAAGCAGCTCCAAAAAAAGCAGCTAAGAAAGCAGTTAAAAAAGCAGCTCCGAAAAAAGCAGCTAAGAAAGCAGCTCCAAAAAAAGCAGCAGCTAAGAAGAAGTAATAAAAGCCCCGCATTAGCGGGGTTTTTTGTTTAACACTGTTTCTAAGTACTACCTTAATAAATGCCACTACAAAATAGTGGCATTTATATTTTTGTAACACACGCCTTTGCCTTATATTTGTTGTAACAATAAAAACTTAACATGAAAAAATTAATTACACTATTATCTGCATTTACGCTCGCATTAGTTATAACATCTTGCGGTGGAAATGAAACCAAACAAAACATTGAAGCACCTGCCGGAATGCTTGCGTTGGATTTGAGCAAATACGGAAAACAGTTTTCTATTTTCGTGCCTGACACAACTGCATCCAAGTTGGAAGTAACTGAACAAAGCTGGGGTGCGTTGGAGATTAAAGTTGGCAAAACGTTTCAGTTATCTATTACAGAAGATCCGGGAGATATTGAATTAAGAAAAAGTGATATTAAATCAAACGATGTGAATATTTTCAAATCATTTGTCGTTGAAGAACCATTAACCATTATGTGGGAAAGTGAGATCACCAAACCTGAATACCATTTTTATTCTATTCAGAAGGTTGGGGCTAACACTTATGTATTCGAAGACATTGTTCCTGCTGACGGAACTCCTTTAAGTAAAGAAGCTGTTCAGAAAATGTTAGACTCTGCAAAGAAAATTGTTGAGAAACAAAAACCAGATGCTTAGTTAATAAGAGAAAAAGTAAAAACCCCTACCCGTTGATGACGAGTAGGGGTTTTGTTTTATAGAGCAATGATTATCGTAACTTAAATGAAACAGGAATATTGAATCGGACTTTCACCGGGTGCCCGGCATTTTTTCCGACATTTTTCCATCGTGGCATTTTTCCAACGACCCTCATTACTTCTTCGTCACAACCGTAACCGATACCGCGCATCACCTTCACACTTTCCACATTGCCGATTTCATTCACGACAAAAGATACATATACCGTTCCTTCTTTTCCTATTTCTCTTGCAAGAGGAGGATAAACAATGTTTTGACTCACATATCTCATTAAACCGGCAACACCTCCTTCAAACTCAGGCATTTCTTCAGCTACAACTACCGTTTCTATAGTTGCCACGGCAGGAGTACTTTCAATATGTATAGATGTTACCGTTGACGTTTCCGGTCCAACGGGCGATACGCCTGTTGCGGTTTCGGTTCCAACACCACTTACCGGGTTATCAAAGTTCACTGAATTTGTTTCAACGGCGTTGTCGTTTATAACAGTTCCGATGGCTCCTTTTGGAGCGGTTGCACCTGTGTTTTGGTTTGGTTCAACTACCGGAGGTTTCAAATCAACAAGAGTTGTTGTATAAATCAAGGGCTTAATTAATCCATCATCAACTAATAGTGGTGATTCGATTCCGGATGTCGCATTGATTTTATTACGGATGATTACTGATCCAAATAATAAAGACACCAAACTGACCAGGCAGAGGATGGATTTTGTTATTGAATCATTGTAGGCGGAACGGATAGCGTAAGCTCCGTAATTCTTGTTCCTGTTTTCGAAAATGACCTCATTGAGTTTATTGGCATTGTTTCCTAAGATATTCATAACATTTTTTTTAGAGGGTTTATACTTGTTTGTTTTCAAACTTCTCTTTGTCGCGCTTAAGATGTGTTTGCTGATGTAAAAGTAGGATCACTTAAAACAAAAAACCACACCCGATTGAGATGTGGTTGAATTTGTTTTATAAGTGGTATGTTTCTCCTTAAAAATGGATTATTGTTTGGTGTATGTTGCTGTACAACTGTCACGACTCGTACTGATGGTCGTTGTGTAACTCATGGAGATGTTGGTTGCATTGGTTAACGTACCTGATCCTTTGGTAAAGCCAATACTTCCAATCTGCTGATAGGGTATGGTCAATATACTGTTATTGATAGTGGCTCTTGCCGAAACGGATAAGCCTGAAAAATTATTAATGAGAACTTCGCTTGAATTTGTTGTGGATTTAATAATATTTACGGTGTGTGTATTTGTTCCGGCTGTTGCGCTGTTCTCATTCACATTCCAGTATGCAACAAATTTGTCTCTCGGATCGGTAGTTGGTTCAGGTGCGTTTGGATCATCTTTTTTGTCGCTTGCACACGATGCCATAAATAAACCGGATAGCGCAACAGATAGGTAAAGTAATTTTTTCATGCTTTGAAATTTTATATACTAAAGTTAAGCAAAAAACATTCCTTTTATACTGGCCTTGTTATTCTCTTAACGAATTTTGAGAATAATAAGCTATTTCTTTACTGAATTTCTTTTTTGCCAATAAAGGGGCTAACCTGGAAAGTATGGTGATAACAGGCGACAAAATCAGAATAGCGGTTGGTAGAACAATTCCAAATATCCGGACCCGTGTTTTTCTTTGTTCGCTTCCCTGCGTACCTTTTTTTGAAATATAGTTTGCATATAATGGAAACAAGGCTCTTCCTCTTCCTTCCATCAAGAGTAAATTTCCCCTGATGTCAAGTGCTCCCTGTTGATTAAGTTGTGGTTGAATATTTTGAAGCTGGCCATTTTCTAAATTCTCCATGATGATTTTTCCAAATACAGGTGCGTGGGCCAGGTCTTTTTCCGTAACACCGTATTTTGGAAAAATACCCATAAACTTCTCTTTGGTTCCTTTTAACACAAACGCCAATACAGTGATGAGGCTTACCAGGTTTGCAGAGCGGTCAACAAATGTAATATTGCCCACGAGCTTTGCATCCAGGTTCAATAAGCGTTTCTTCATTTTTTCCTGAGCGCCTAACCACATATTTCTGCAATTGATAATAGTGACTACAGGTTTATCCTTCATTAGTAAATTTGCCTCCGGCGTTTGTAAGAAACTGTTGATTGGAACACAAATACTTAAAAACCAAGGTTGGTAAGCAATTACGATCAGATCGTAATTATTAGTCGGGTTAATTGATATAGGTTCTAATTCGCAGGCAATTCCCTGAACAGTTTCCGGGAATACATCAAAAAACTGCGTGTAGCTCCAGGGATAAGGAAAAGATTTTTTTGGCTTTACTAACAGATAATCCAACTGGTAATTTTTATTTTCCTCAAATGGTTTTAAAACTGAATCCATGGCTGATTTAGCCTGACCGGTTTGAGAATAATAAACCACGAGTACTTTTTTCATACTCAAAGATAATTTTTTAATAGTTTTTGGCAATAGAAATCTCTGATAATCGATGAACTGCCATGGAAACGCTCTGTTTTTGTCGTACTTTTGCGGGATGATAGCGATTAATCATACCCTGATTTCCGAAGATATTTTTGACAAAAAATTTGTTTGCGATTTAAGTGCCTGTAAAGGCGAATGCTGTGTTTCCGGTGACAGTGGTGCGCCGCTGGATAAAAAAGAACTGAAACTGCTGGACAAAGTTTATCCGGACGTTAAACCATATATGAATGCCAAGGGAATTGCCGCTGTAGAAAAACAAGGCAATTATGTACTGGATGAGGATGGCGATTATACGACGACATTAGTGAGTGAAGGTGCGGAATGTGCTTTTGTTTTCTTTGATGAAAAAAATGTAGCAAAATGTGCGATTGAGCAAGCTTACCTGGATGGAAAAATAGACTGGAAGAAACCAATTTCCTGTCATTTATATCCGATCCGTATCCAGGAATACAAAGAATATGATGCAGTGAATTATCATTCGTGGCACATTTGCAAACCTGCGTGTGAATGCGGTCAGCAATTGAATGTGCCTGTGTTTAAATTCCTGAAGGAACCGTTGATTCGGAAATACGGAGATGCATGGTATGAAGAACTGGATGCCGTGTATGCAGCGTATAGCAGTAAGAAAAAATAAAAAAGGAGCTATTTTAAATAGCTCCTTTTTTTATTAAGTAATGTATTTTATTCTACCGTCACACTCTTAGCCAGGTTTCTAGGTTGATCTACATTACAACCACGCATTACCGCAATATGGTAGGATAATAATTGCCATGGAATAACGGACACTAAAGGCACTAATGATTCATCCGTCTCCGGAATTTCAATCACGTGTTCTGCCATCTCTTTCACATCTTTATCTCCGGCAGTTACAATCGCAATGATCCTTCCTTTACGGGCTTTTACTTCCTGTATATTACTTACTACTTTTTCGTAGTTAGGACCTTTGGTCGCGATTACAAATACAGGCATGGCATCATCGATTAACGCAATCGGGCCGTGTTTCATTTCAGCGGCCGGATAACCTTCCGCATGAATATAAGAGATCTCTTTTAATTTTAAAGCGCCTTCTAAAGCTACAGGGAAAGTGTAACCTCTGCCTAAGTATAATGCATTTGCAGCATCCTTGTATTCAAAGGCAATTTTTTTAATGATATCATTTAGTTTTAGAACTTCCTCCACTTTTGCAGGAATAGTTTCCATTTCATACAATAACTGACGGTAACGACTTTCCGGTATCGCTCCTTTTGCTTTCGCTACATGAAGAGCCATTAACGTTAACACTGTTACCTGAGCGGTAAATGCTTTGGTAGAAGCCACGCCAATTTCAGGGCCTGCGTGAGTATAGGATCCTGCATGCGTAGCACGGGCGATGGATGAACCAACTACATTACATACACCAAAGATGGTTGCTCCTTTGGATTTAGCCAGTTCAATAGCTGCTAAAGTATCCGCTGTTTCACCACTTTGTGAAATGGCGATCACGATATCATCCGGATAAATAATCGGGTTTCTGTATCTGAATTCAGAAGCATATTCTACTTCAACCGGAATCCTCGCGTATTCTTCAAATAAATATTCTGCTACCATTCCCGCATGCCAGGATGTTCCGCAGGCGATGACAATGATACGTTTTGCATTAATGAATTTCCCTTCATGCTCTTCAATTCCACCCATTTTTAAATGACCGGTTTCAGAATTTAATCGCCCACGCATACTATCAAAAATAGAACGCGGCTGCTCATAAATTTCTTTCATCATGAAGTGATCATATCCGCCTTTTTCAATGGCTTCTAGTTCCATTTCCAGTTCCTGAACGTATGGAGTAATTTCCTTATCCCTGATGGTTCTTATTCTCAGCTCATCATTACGACGGATAATTGCCACATGCTCGTCTTCTATATAGACTACATTTTTAGTGTACTCAACAATTGGCGAAGCATCAGAAGCGATGAAATATTCATCTTTTCCGATACCAATAACCATTGGACTTCCTTTTTTTGCAGCGATCAGAGTATCCGGATCGTTTTTGTCCAATATCACAATCGCATATGCGCCATTCACCTGTTTTAAAGCAGCCATTACGGCATAACTTAATTTCATTCCCGGCTCATGCTGACGAATATCTTCAATTAAATGAATTAATACTTCGGTATCCGTCTGCGACATAAAAACATGACCGCGTTTCTGCAAGCCTTCCTTGATGGATGCATAGTTTTCGATGATCCCGTTATGGATGATTACCAGGTCTCTGGTTTGAGAATAATGAGGGTGTGAATTGATATCATTTGGTTCTCCATGGGTAGCCCAACGGGTATGACCAATTCCGATATTACCGGATTTATCTTTGTCTTTACTGAATTCCAGAAGGTCCGAAACCTTTCCTTTTTTCTTGTAAACGTTCATGGAACCTTCAGGCGAAATCATTGCCACGCCGGCACTGTCATAACCACGGTATTCTAAACGTTGTAAACCTTTAATTAAAATGGGAAACGCATCACGGTTTCCAATATATCCTACAATTCCGCACATAATAAGTCTATAAAAATCTATGGCTAAGATAACACTATTTTCGCAGAATTATTGTGTTAAAAGGATAATAAAATCAGGAATTATTTTTCGGAAATAACTTCTTCTAAAGCATTCATGAGTCCCGGAAATTCAAAACGAAATCCGCCATCTATTAGCTTTTGATTGCTTATCCGCGAGCCTGTCAGCAGCATGTCTGCCATTTTTCCAAGAATAACTTTCAATGCAAAACCGGGAACAGCAGGCATAAAAAAGGGCTTTTCCAGGACTCTTGCCAATTGCCTGGAGAAATCAGTATTGGTAATATGCTCAGACGAAACTGCATTATAAATCCCGACGTATTCAGGATCGAAAAGCGTTTTCATATACACTGATACGAGGTCATTAATATGTACCCAGGGCATGTATTGTTTACCGCTGCCCAAAGCAGAACCTAAACCGGATTTAAATAAGGGAATGAGTTTTTGCAAAGCGCCTCCCTGTCTGCTTAAAACCACGGCAGTTCTGACGATACAGGTCTTGTCCGAATACTCTTGAATTTTATGATAAGCATTTTCCCATTGGAGACAAACATCACTTAAGAAATCGTTTCCTCCGTAATCCGTTTCCAGGTATATTTTTTCTGTGGTATTCATGCCGTAGAATCCAATGGCGCCGGCACCTACAAAGGATTTTAAATGAGTCTTTTTTTTGTGAACGATCGACGTCAAAAGTTTCATACTCCTCACCCGTGAATCAATAATTTCTTTTTTGCGTGAGGGTGTCCAGCGTTCGTCAGCGATTCCGGTTCCGGCAAGATGTACGATGTGATCTAAACCCTCAAACGCTTTTTCATCAATCTCCTTCTTTTCAATGTTCCAATAGAAAGATTTTACCAGGTTTCCTGGCAAAGGACTCCTTGACAGAATTCTGACCTCATGCCCCAGTGAAAGAAGTTTTTCGGTTAGAACCAAACCTGTACCTCCGGTGATTAATACAACTGCCATAATTATAATTACAAATTAAATGTAACTTTGTTTAAAGATAAGATAATTATGACATTGAAAGCTATTTACGATGTGCATGTTTTGGTATGTAACAATCAAAGAACCGGCACCGAGAAATTAAGTTGCGGCGAAGTTCACGGATTAGAACTGGTTGCCGAATTTAAAAAGCAGTTGAAGGATTTGAATATTGGATTAAAAACCCGTGCCAATAAAAGCGGTTGCCTGGGAATTTGTGATTTTGGTCCTACCATTGCGATTTATCCGGATGGGGTATTTTATGTCGGTGTTCAAAAAGAGGACGTGAAAGAGATCATAGAATCACACATTGTCAATAAGAAACCCGTAGAGCGATTATTGCTGAATAAATAAATGACGCCTGATATTTTACATAGCCTGGAAAAACCCGGACTGTTTGAAAAATTCAAAGCACAGGTTCACAGGGATTTTGAACTGGCAGGTGTAATTGATTTTATGCCCGCGATTGAATCCAATGACCTGGATCATTTGAAAGAGGTTTTTTTCAATTCTATTGTTAAACTGGAGATAGGCAATGCGCTCAAAAATTTATTGTATCGTATTGACATCACCGAATTGCAAATCAAACAGGCTTCTCAAAAAGACCCAGGAACTCCGTTGCAACAGATATTATCAGAATTGATGATCAAACGCATTTTACAAAAAGTAGTATTAAAGGAATTGTATTCTAAATAAAAATGATACACATTAGAAAAGGAACCGAAACTGATATTCCACAGGCTTTGAAACTGGTTAAAGAATTAGCGGCGTACGAAAAAGCGCCGGATGAAGTGGAAGTGACTATAGATGAAATGACCGCTTGGGGATTTGGTGCCGACAAACAATTCGATTTTTTTGTAGCCCTTGAAAATGATGTGATCGTGGGGATGGCTTTGTACTATTTTAAGTACAGTACATGGAAAGGAAAATGTTTGTTCCTGGAAGACATCATTGTCACCGAATCTAAAAGAGGCCAAGGCTTAGGAAAATTGTTATTCGATAAAGTAGTGCTGGTGAGCAAAGAACTAAAGGTTCGCCGTATGGAATGGCAGGTCCTCGATTGGAACACACCGGCGATTGAGTTTTATAAAAAATACAATGCCACGCTGGATGGTGAATGGGTGAATTGTAAGTTGACCAATCATCAATTGGAGAAGATGTAATATTAATATCTAGATAATCTTTTACTTACTTTTTTCCTTGACGAAAAAAGTAACAAAAAAGTCAAGTCAAAACGATATCCCCGCGCTCTTTTGATTTTTAAGTTTCGCTACCAAAAGAGGACTAAAGCTCTTTTAGGCTCAACTAAAAAATCAAAATTCACAGCTCGTCCGCGCCGCGTTTTGACTGGCCCGCGCGCTTTCCAGTCGAAATTTTATAAGAGAGGTTTGCTAACGCCATGTTATCGGTGTTTTATAGCACGTCTATATCTTACAATAGAATGATAAAGCCCTGACTTTAGATGGCGCGGGGAAGTGAACGAACGGTGCGAACTACAATTTTTTCGGGAGTTTTTGCGCTGTGCGTCCCGAAAAAGATTGGAGTTGGCGTTCGTTCTTGATTTTTTGGTTCTTTTTCATCAAGGAAAAAGAACATAAGAATAAGCTTTTGGATACTTTTCGCAAAAGTATCAATTGGTTTATCAGGTGTTTCTCTAAAACTAGTGCCTAATGTAGTTTGAAAAACTACAATCCTTTCACGCAATCAATAAAAAACTTCACTTTGTTTTTGTCCAAATCAGGATACAAGCCGTGCCCTAAATTGGCAATGTACCGTTGTTTTCCAAAAGCGGATACCATTTTACGCGCCGTAGCTTCAATGGTTTTTTCATCGGCATACAACATGCATGGATCGGCATTGCCTTGTAAAGTTTTTTCGTGGCCGATGATGATGCGGGCATCCTGTGGATCGATGGTCCAGTCGAGGCCGATGGTATTGCAGTTTAGTTTTGCCATATCAGCTAAAGCAAAGTGCGCATCTTTGGCGAACACAGTTACCGGAACCAATGGTTCAATGGCATCACATATTTTTGAAATGTATTTTAAAGAAAATTCCAGGTATTGATCACGGCCCAATACACCCGCCCAGCTGTCGAAGAGCTGGATCATATCGGCACCGGCTGCTACCTGTCCCTTTAAATAATTAATGGTGCTTTGTGTAATTTTTTCTAATAACTGATGAGCGAGTTCTGGTTGTTGGTACATGAATTTTTTTGCCTGACTGAAAGTTTTGCTGCCGCTCCCTTCCACCATATATGCCATCAATGTCCATGGGGCGCCTGCAAATCCAATTAGTGGCACTCGATTATTTAGATCTTTTTTAGCGAGTTTAATCGCCTGCATCACATAGTCCAAATCACCTGCTTCAGCAATTCTCAAATCGTCAATGTCTTGTTTAACCTTGATGGTTTTTTCAAAATTGGGACCTTTCGCTTCAATCATCTGGTATGGTAGACCCATCGCTTCGGGAATAACTAAAATATCAGAGAAAATAATTGCGGCGTCAACACCTAAAATATCTACCGGCTGAATGGTAACTTCTGCGGCGAGTTCAGGGTTTTTAACGAACTCAATAAAATTTTTAGCACGGGCGCGTGTCGCTTTGTATTCGGGAAGAATTCTTCCTGCCTGGCGCATCAGCCAGATGGGAACGCGTTCTACTTTTTCACCTTTAGCTGCTCTTAGTATTAAGTCGTTTTTGTACATATTAATTTAAAATTTCGTCGAGGTTTGTTTTAATTCTGTTGCAAATGTCATTTAAGGGAAGATCATTATCATCTTCACCAAAAGGATCTTCAATTTCTTCAGCAATTAACTCGATGCTTGCAAACACATACAGTACGATTACCGAAATAGCTACAGTAATGTACCCGAATTCCGTAGAAAAAAAGATGGGCAAAGAAATCACGTACAAAAAAATCATCTTCTTTAAAAAGATATTATAGGAGTAGGGGATTGGAGTATTTTTGATTCGCTCGCAGGCGCCACAGTTATCTGTAAAAGATTTTAACTCGTCATTCAGGATGATCAGGTGTTCGGCGGTTAACTGTTTAGCGGCATAGAGTTCATTGATCTTCGCGTATAACGCTTTTGCTACCCGGTTGGGTTTATGGTTCGCTCCCGAAAAGTCACTTAAGCTCATAGAATCTGTAGGCGTAAATTCTTCGGCAATTTCTTTTCCCCTCAAATGATTTTTAAAACTAAAAATGTGATTAACGATCAGGTGTTTTAGTTCCTGTCTGTTTTTTTGATCGGTAATGATGGCAGATAATTTCAGGGCAAGATTTCTTGAATTATTCACTGCGCTTCCCCAGATCTTTCTTCCTTCCCACCAACGGTCATATGCCGAATTAGTCCGGAATACCAGTAACATCGATAACACAAAACCGAGGATAGAATGCATCACGGTTGCGTTCTTAGTAATGATCGGAAAATAATGTGTCTCTAAAAACACAATAATAGCTGCATATATCCCAACGCATATAAGCGAAAAGAACAGTTGCCTGAACGTATCACTTTTGTGAAACTGAATAATGAGGGTGAACCAGTCTTTTGGATTATAGGTTATCATAATTTAACGCTGCAAAGTTAACAGCTTTCAGCAATTTAACACTTTAAAATATGACCAAATCTTACAATAAATTCTTTGTTTTTCAATGAATTTAACTGGTGTCGTTTCAATGAATTTTCAAATAAATTAATGAACAGCTCTTCTTCACACCATACCCCGCATTTTTTCCCTCTTAGAAAATGAATGACGGAGAATTTCCCAAGTGAATCTATCTGAACATATACATCGGCATACAGGCTTTCGCAGTTCCTGCAATTAAGTTTAGAGACTTTTAATTTTTTTTGAATTGCGCTATAATCAAAATAATTCCAGTTGTTTTCAAAGGATGTCCATTCTGCTTTTTCGGAATTGGAAAAGGAAGGATAGGCCTGGTACAAACGTAACGTATCAGATTGCGCCAATCCCTTATTCACTAGCAGTCCGTTGAACAAGATACTTAATATAAAAATCCAGAAATATTTCATAATTGAACAAAGGTTACACAATTTTATGGATATAAATTACCGTTTGTATAGTTTTCGACTAAAGTCGTTGTGTTTAACATTTTAATAGTTTAGCTTAGTTATCCTATATTTTATAATTGTAAAATACGACCACTAAATCTACCGTTTCTATGAAAAAATTAATACTATTTGTTGCTATGTTTTCCTGCCTGGCAATTAGTGCTCAGACACATTATTGTGCGGAACATAAAGCCAAGCGCTTTAATAAAACGATAGCGTCTAATGCTGCAGTTCAGAAGCAGTCTTCTGTTAGCGCAATTCCTGCCGAAAACAGTTATGACCTGAAATTCTATCATTTGAATATCAATGTAGAGCGCGCTTCTTTATTCATCAGCGGAAACGTAAGGACTATTGCCAAAGTAACTGCGCCTGCACTGGATTCATTCGCTTTTGTACTACATACTAATCACACCATCGATTCGATATATGTAAATGGCGCCAAACGAAATTTTGTGCGCAGGGATAGTTTAGTGTTAGCAACTGCCGGAACTCCCATCGCACAAAACCAGTTAGTGGATGCTATTGTTTATTATAAAGGAACCTGTCCTTCCGGTGGTGGTGCCGCTATTGGCAATGGCTACAACATGGACACTTCGCCCTCGTGGGGAAACGAAGTTACCTGGAGCCTGAGCGAAAGCTTTGTAGCTTATGAATGGTTTCCATGTAAACAGGACCTGAGAGATAAAATCGATTCTTCCTGGGTTTATGCGACGACGGATTCAGCAAACATGGTAGGTTCAAACGGTTTATTAAAAAACATAGTCACTATTGGTAATAAGAAACGTTACGAATGGAAATCGAAATACCCTATTGATTATTATTTGATCTCTGTGTCTACGGCTAAGTACAAACCATATATTTTGTATGCAAAACCACAGTACCTGGTGAATGATTCTATTTACATTCAGAATTTTATTTACGATAACGCTATTAGTAATACGGCATGGAACTCACAGAAAACAGCTTTGAATAAAATTGTTCCTACGCTGGAATTGCAATCAAAGTTATTCGGCATGTATCCGTTTCATAAAGAGAAATACGGGCATTGTATGGCGCCATTAGGAGGTGGAATGGAACATCAGACGATGACCACTTTAGGCTTTTTTGATTTTGAACTGGATGCTCACGAACTTGGGCATCAATGGTGGGGCGATCATGTAACCTGTGCCGCCTGGAAGGATATTTTCATTAATGAAGGATGGGCCAGTTATGCAGAGTATTTAAGTCACCAGTACATGACCGGAACGGGCACAACTCCCACTCAGAAAATGTTGGATGTGCATACGAATGTGATGTCACAGCCCGGTGGCAGCTGTTATTTTACGAATGCCGATACCATGAATTCGGGCAGGATTTTTAGTTCAAGGTTAACCTATGATAAAGGAAGCGCTGTGATTCATACATTGCGTTATGTGATTAATAATGACTCGATGTTTTTTCAGGCAGTACGTGGATTTCAAAACACTTATGGAGGAAGCACCGTGAGTGTGATTGAGTTTAAAAATTATTTTCAGACGTTCACGGGCATTAATTTAACACAGTTTTTTAATCAATGGTATTACGGACAGGGTTACCCGACTTTTGCTGTTTCATGGAATCAGTCTAATAATATTTTTTATTTAAAGTCTACACAAACCACTTCATTTCCAAGCTCAGTCCCTTTATTTATGACGCCGGTTGATTACCGCATTTCAAGAACGGCCAAACCGGATACGATTGTGAGATTGTTCCACGGACAGAATATCGAAAATTACACTCTACCCTTAACAGGAACGGTGACGGGTATTGGTGTGGATCCGAACAACTGGATTCTGAATAAAACAGGGGCGAATGTTAAAGACATTGCTCTTAGTGCCGGTGAATTGAATAGCGAAACACCTTTGGTTTTTGTTGGGCCTAATCCAACATCAGATGCACTGAACATTTACTTATACCAAAACGACCAGGCTATTGTGGAGGTGATGGACATTACCGGTAAAATGGTATTGCACCAAAACATCAACACCCATGCAGAGTTCGATATTTCAAAATTTGCCAATGGTATTTATACTGTTACGGTAAAAAACAAACAGGGTGAGGTTTTGAAAACCAATAAGGTAGTTAAGAACTAAGGTTCTTCTTTATTATTTGAAAAGTCCCAATCTTTTGATCGGGACTTTTTTTATATAAAATTTGTCACTTCGAGGCAGTCAGGATCCGTTTATGTTGTTTTTCTCTAAAATATATTTTTCTTTTTTAGAACTAACTTTTTGTCTTGATACAAAAAGTTAACAAAAAGATCAAGGCTTATTAAAATTTAGCTAAAATCTGCGCGGCATCACCTCCGCGCTTGCTGGCTCTTTCGCTAAAAATGTTTACTAAACATTTTCTTTACGCTCAGCCCTGCTTTGAAAGCGCTTCGCGAACAGCCCAAACCATCTACCCGCCCGCCCTCGCTTTTGATGCCACTTGATTTATACGCTAAATTTTAATAGGCCATTTTACACCTTGGGTCGGAAGTTTTACATTTCCTGTAAGATATAGATGTGCTAAAAAACGTTTGGATGTTTTGCTTTAGAGTTATGAGTGTTATAAACTACGTAGAACCTTATTTGGAATGGCGCGGGGACGTGAACGAACGGTGCGAACTACAATTTTTTAGGGAGTCCTCGCGCTGTGCGCCCCTAAAAAGATTGGAGTTGGCGTTCGTTCTTGATTTTTTGTTTCTTTTTCATCAAGGAAAAAGAAAAGAAAGAAACGCTTTTGGATACTTTTGCAAAAGTGTCACATCATCTTACCACACCAGAGCGGAAAAGAATTGAACTGTTTAAGGATGGGCTCTTGTTCAAAGAGGCCAAACACCGCACTGCCACTACCACTCATAGAAGCATAGATTGCACCATTATCATAAAGATCCTGTTTTGTTTTTTCAACGATAGGGTATAAACTGAAAATAGATTTTTCAAAATCATTTGTCAGTTCGTTCTTCCAGGTAGAAATAGGTTGTTGAATAATTTCTAATAAGGAACGTGAAGGCTGCTGAGGTTTTACCAAACTGTAAGCCTCTCTGGTGTTGCTGTGAATGTTGGGATAAATAATGGCAATGTACAAATGACTGAGATCTAATTCAAGATCAGTAAATACATCTCCTTTTTGAGTGGCCAGCACCGGTTTATTTTTAATGAAGAAGGCACAATCACTTCCGAGTTGACGTGCTATGTCCATGCGTTCGGTTTCTGTGAATTTCAGATCAAATTGTTCGTTCAATAAATTAATAAAAAACGCGGCGTCCGCGCTTCCGCCACCAAGGCCTGCTCCCATGGGCAATACTTTATGCAGGTATACGTCCAGGGAAGGAAGCGATTTGGTTTGCTGAATGAGTTCGTAGGCTTTGTATAGTAAATTGTCAGAAACATTTCCCGACACGGGCAGGCCGCTTAAGTGCAAATTGAAATCCTGCTTTGACTCTTTTGCCTCAATTACCTCCAACGCATCGTTCCATCCAACCGGGTAAAAAACAGTCTCAATATTATGAAAACCGTCTTCCCGTTTTTCAGTTACGTGTAGTCCTAAATTTATTTTAGCGTTGGGGAAACAAATCATCACACAAAACTATTAATTTTTGGGAGAACGTTTAACCACATAGGCACATAGTTTTTGAAAGTAGTTTAGGTTGCTCAAAACAGATAAGTGAGAACTCATAGATGGCGGATAGATCCGCCTTAACTATTCTCTGTTTTCTTCCCCCAACGATCTTTAGCACACCCCTTCCACCATTCTATGTGCCTATGTGGTTTTGTTCTATAAATCACCATTGACAATCAGTAACTTACAAGCATTGATTTTTCAATTTTTTAGTATCTTTGCCCCCTAACTAATTACCAAAGAACCATGATTTATCTTGATTTTGAAAAGCCGATCCAAGAGCTGGAGGAAGAATTAGAGAAGCTGAAAGGGATTGCTGAAAAAAGTAAAGTTGATATGAGTAAAGGGATCGCTGAACTGGAAGCAAAGATCCATGACAAGCGCGTAGAGATTTTTTCAAATTTAACAGCCTGGCAACGGGTGCAGGTAAGCCGTCACCCGGAAAGACCTTATACTTTGGCCTACATTGAACACGTTTCCAATAGCTCGTTTATTGAGTTGCATGGCGACCGTACTGTAGGCGATGATAAAGCAATGGTTGGTGGATTCGGCGATATCGACGGGCAAACCGTAATGTTCATTGGTCAGCAAAAAGGCATCAACACCAAGATGCGCCAGATTCGTCGTTTTGGAATGGCCAACCCGGAAGGGTATCGTAAAGCTTTACGTTTGATGAAAATGGCCGAGAAATTCAATAAACCGATTGTCACTTTTATTGATACTCCCGGTGCTTATCCCGGACTGGAAGCTGAAGAACGCGGACAAGGTGAAGCCATTGCCCGTAATTTATTAGAGATGGCGCAGTTAAAAGTTCCTGTTATTTGTATCATCATTGGCGAAGGAGCCAGTGGCGGTGCCTTAGGAATTGGTATCGGTGATAAAGTTTTGATGCTGGAAAATACCTGGTATTCTGTAATTTCTCCCGAATCCTGTTCGTCTATTTTATGGCGCAGCTGGAGTTTCAAGGAGACAGCCGCTGAAGCGTTGAAATTAACGGCTAATGATATGAGCAAAAACGGATTGATCGATGGCATCATCAAAGAACCATTAGGCGGGGCACACAACGACCAACAGACGATGTTTGCAACTGTGAAAGCAGAAATATTAAAACACCTCGCGACATTAAAAGCACAAACTCCCGACCAACGCATCAACGCGCGAATTGAAAAATTCAGTGCCATGGGTGTGGTTCACGAACTGGAAGCATAATTAAATTAAGATAAATAGTAACGATAAAAAATACAACAAATGGCAGATACAGGAGATATCAACGTAGGATCGATCATCCGTTTTAATAACGAATTAGTAATTATTACAGAATGGCAACACCGTACGCCCGGTAATTTACGTGCGTTTTACCAGGCTAAGATGCGTAACTTAATTAATGGAAAACAAACAGAGAACCGTTTCAGAAGCGGGGAAGGTGTTGATGTGGTGCGTGTGGAATTTAAGAACATGCAATACATTTACCAGGAAGGTGAATTTGCCGTGTGTATGGACAAAGAAACATTTGAACAGGTGTATGTTCCTGTAAAGTTATTTGGAGATAGTTTCCAGTTCTTAAAGGAAGAAATGGAAGTGAAAATTTCTTTTGAAGGTGACCAGGTAATTCTGGCAGAAGCACCAACTTTTGTGGTTTGCGAAATTGCTTATGCAGAACCCGGCGTTAAAGGAGATACAGCTACCAATACGTTGAAACCTGCAACTTTAGATTCAGGCGCAAAAGTAAGTGTTCCTTTATTCTGTAACGAAGGAGATTTAGTGAAAGTAGATACACGCACTGCTACTTATGTAGAGCGCGTGAAGAAATAGGTTTTTATTGTACCCCATCAGTGATAGCATTGCTGATCTGACGCCTCAAGAAATTGGGGCGTTTCTTTTTTGGCTTGTCACTTCGAGTGATTCGACGATGGGAGAATCGTCTCGAGAAGTGGACGTGATTAAAGAACATTTGCGCATGCCCCCCGCAAAACAGGCCGCGGGGTCGGGCTGTCTCTGCAATCTTTTGCCGCAATCGACTCCGCTCAGTGTCCGGCAAAAGGATTTCCGCTTGCATCCCTCATGCTAGCATTCGTCATCGCGAGGTATGCATTGATCGGAGTTTTATAGCACATTTATATCTCACGAGGACATGATGAACATCAGGTGTGGAACTATGATTTTGTGCAGCAATAGCTGTAAAAGCAACGAAGGGAAGGCACGCGCAAGCGGGTTGCTTTTATCAGCGGTTTTGGTGGAACGATAGTGGAACCCAAAAATTGCCTATCACAAAATCATAAGCTTTTTGGTTACTTTTTGGCTGCAAAAAGTGACTAAGTAAGTTCGAAAAGAAAACTATAAAAAAGAAAGAACCCTCTGTTTTCAGACAGAGGGTTCTTATCAAGGAAGAAGAAAAGGGTGGTAGTTGAGCGGAGTCGAAACTACATTTTCTTAACATCCACATTCACAATACTACTGTACAAACCAACCTGTGTATCAGCGATCACATAGATTGCTTTGTACTGCCATTCATCGAAGACCTTAGGCGAAGCTACCGGCGTGGTATCCATATATTCGTTCTTCATCAAACGGCCTACAAGTGTAAAGCCATTACCATCGTTATGATCGGCGTAAAGGTCGATGGCATCAGAATAACCTTTCACCCATTTCAGGTGGGGCCTTCCCACTTCCATTTTAACTGTGATCACTGGTTTCATGGTATTGACATCGATGGCCGGAGCAGCAGGAGCAATAACACCTAAATCAGAACCGATGTTATCGGAGTAGGTGAGACTTGCTTTGATGCGAATCACTAGTTTGGAAATCCGGTCGAAGATGCCTTCTGTAACGGCAGCAGGAGCGGTGGCTAATACCGGCAGGGCAGGAATCCCACCGATGTGTTGTTGTCCCACGGCGCGTTTCAGCATGTTCTTGTAACCGGTGAGGTTGGCGAGGTATTGCCTGTGCGATTCGATCATGTTAATGATGTACTGGAACATGCTGTTATCTTTTTGTACCGAGCTAAGCTCAGCGGTTGTGACGCCTAAAACAGTGGCATGTACGGCTAACTTCGAAGTGAAGTTGTTCAACCAGATCACCTTATCGGCATCAGTGGTTGGAAGGTATTTTGAACTATTCATTATTTCTGTTTTTTTAAAATTATTTTATAAACTGTTTAAGAGCTTTACTTTTTTTGAGAGGGAAAAGACAAGAAGACCTCTGCGCTGTAAAACCAAACCCGGTTTTGTTTTGCATTTTTAAAAAGGCGGTTCCATAATTTCATTCTTCTAAGGGTTAAACATTTTTATTAATTTATTTTACTTGTCACGCTGAGCGGAGTCGAAGCGCTTTTATATTTTATTTTTATGCCCTCTGCTTTCGCTCGTTACCAAGGGCTTTCCAAGGCCTGTGCCAAAATGCAATTTAACAGGCTCCAAAAAAATGTTAAGCACATGCAAAAATTTTCTGTTTCCTGTAAATGATGGATGTTTGAGAAAAAAATATTTTTGAAACAGGGAGGAATGAAAAATGTATTTTAACAGTTGAGGAATAAAAAAAATCATTTTGCACAACGGTAACAGCACACCTACCCGGGGTAATATGCATAGCTTCCCGGGATAATGTGACCACTCACTGAGGGTAACATGCCAACCCACCGAAGGGTAAATGAACATGTACCCATGGTAAGGTGCCTACCTATCCTCGTGTAAATATACTGGTATCGATAGGTATATGCCAACACGCCCGGGCTTAGATGCATAGTTACCAAATTGTAGATGGATACTCACCAAAGGTAATATGCCTACCAACCGAAGATAAAGTATGTATATACCATTGGGTAAGTGTATATTCAACTGAGGTTAGATGCGTATTCGCTAAAGGTAGACTATACAAGTACCTAAGGGTGGATATATAAGTATTGAAAGAGATTGGTATCTATTGATTTGAAGAACTGCGCAATGCATGAGGATTATCCTATTGCCATCTTTGCTGAATCCTTCCAAAAGTAGGGCGGCATCGGTTCTTTTAATTCCCATTTAATACTCATTGGTTTAGAACCAGAGGATTCAATTAGTTCCCCTTCACCTAGGAAAACTGAACCCATTGTATTACCATATTCATCTTCATTGCGCTCCCTTACGAAAAGTAAAATCCGTCTTTGTTCTCGGATATGATTAATGTACGACAATCCTTTCCCTTTTTCAGGTCTTACTGAATTTTGTGTTTGCCAATGGAATAATGTTTCACTAATTGCAAAATCTTCATATAAGGTAGTTGGCGAGAAGTCTTTTTCGGATTTATTTAGTGTAATGAAGAGTAGCTCGGTATTTTTTTCTTTTGAAAATGCAACGCCCTCTCTTATTTCACTTTTCTTTTCATATGTATGGAAACCAAAAGCAGCTAAAATCTGGTCTCTTGTATATCGGCTGTGAAGTTTTAATGGTTGTGTGTATGGAAGGTCCACTTCGGTTTCTAAGAAATCTATTTTGTCGATTAAAATCTCAAGTACTTCTATAATTTCGTTTACTAGTTCTTTATTTTCACCTATAGCTTTGATACTTGATTCAAGGGTTTTAGTTCCTGAGTTTTGCCAAATATCATAATGAAGCATTAAACACATTGTTTTTTCTTCATTGTTTAGTTCATTTACTGAAACATTGAAGTTTTCTTTAGCTAAAGATAAAATGAATTTAAAATAACTAGTTGAAGCACTTGAAAGCCATTTCTTACTTATTGCCCGATGTATTTCATTTTCATTTTGAGATGAATAATCACCAATTTGGCCCGCCAATTTACATAGCTGCTTCCAGTTATGTTTTTTGTAAATCGTTTGAAGAGGTATTTGATAGAATTCAATAAAATTTTTAAGAGTGAGTGGTAAAGTCGTTTGGTGCTGAAAATTTCTTATTTTATTTATTAATTGATTTACGTTAATCGAAGTTGCTTTTTGAATATTCTCTAGAATAAATTGCTTTGCTTTTTCCTCTAATATGATAGAACAACCTAATGGTAAATGCGGAAAGTCATCCTCAATCTCTTTTTGTATTATGGTATTTGTTTTTCCAACTAATGCTCTGTATTTTTTCTCAAAATCATATTCCGGCCTTGAATTCCCAACAAAATCTAAAACAGTTAAACACTCTTTGTTTTCAGAAAGTCTTAGTCCCCGTCCAAGTTGCTGTAAAAAAACGGTTAGACTTTCCGTTGGTCTTAGAAACAAAATAGTGTCTATGTCTGGAATGTCCACACCTTCATTGAATATATCTACCACAAAAAGATAATTGATCTCCTTATTTGAAAACTTTTTTCTTAGCTCATCTCTTAGTTCGTTTCTAGAACTTACCAAGTAATCGGCTTTTAATCCAACTAACGTGAATTTTTCTGCCATGTATTGTGCGTGCTCCTGCGAAACACAAAACCCAAGCGCCCTTACATTATAAATATCAGTAAGATACTTATTCAAATTTGCAAGGATCTCTGCAACTCTCTTATCGTTCTTAGTGTATAGTTTTGTGAGTTCACTAGGAACGTATTTGCCGTTTTTCCATTCTGCATTTGACAAATCGACACTATCTGTTATCCCAAAATATTGAAAAGGGCAAAGCAATTTTCTATTCATTGCTTCTGGTAATCTAATTTCAGCTGCAATAGTATTTGAAAAATCCTTAAGGATATCTCCTCCATCCATTCTTTCTGGGGTAGCGGTTAAACCAAGTAATATTTTGGGATTAAATAAATCAATAAAATCCCTATAACTAGCCGCTGGAATATGATGAGCCTCATCAATAATTATATAATCATAAAAGGAATCTGAAAAATTCAAAGATTTAATCCTATTATTTAATGTTTGTACTG
This sequence comes from Bacteroidota bacterium, assembly GCA_021155905.1. Taxonomy (GTDB): domain Bacteria; phylum Bacteroidota; class Bacteroidia; order B-17B0; family Aurantibacillaceae; genus UBA4416. Next base: position 114,926 of record JAJNBG010000016.1, on the reverse strand, counting down.
AAGCAAAAACACAATCATAATTACTAGGTTCTTGGCCATCCACCCATAATTGACCAAAATTATTGTCCTTTAAAATCCCCTGAAAGGTAGTTTGCGCTTGTTGCAAAATCTCTTTTCTATGAGCGACGAATAAAAGTTTAGCACTCGGATTCGATTTTCTAAAGATTTTAAAGTCAAAGGCTGATATAACGGTTTTTCCTGTGCCAGTTGCAGCTACTATAAGGTTTCTAAAACGGCCATGCACCTTTCTTTCTACCTCTAGTTTTTCTAATACTTCTTGTTGAAAAGGAAAGGGATTAATATCAAAAAATGTTATGCCCTTGGCGCTGTCGAACGATTTTTCTTTTTGTAAGGCTAACCTTAATTTTTCAGCATCAATGTCGATATTAAACAGCTCAAATTCCTTATCAAGCCAATAAGTCTCAAATGTTTTTTGAAACTTATCTATAATGTGTCCTACTTCTTTGGTTGTTATTTTGAGATTCCATTCTAGACCATTGGTTAATGCTGATCGAGACATATTAGATGATCCAATGTATCCTGTGTGAAATCCAGTGTTTCTGAAAAACAAATATGATTTTGCATGCAATCTTTCATTATCTGTATTGTATGAAATTTTAATTTCAGTATTTTTCAATTTAGATAAATATTCTACTGCTTTCAATTCGGTTGCGCCCATATAGGAGGTTGTAATAACCTTTAACTGCCCACCTTTTTGAGTAAATTCACTCAGTTCTTTTTCAAAAATTCTTATCCCTGACCACTTAATAAAGGACACAAGAAAATAAATTTTATCAGAGGAGAGTATTTCTTTCTTTAGTTCACTTTCTAAAGAAATGCCAGCATTGTTTCCAGTAAATAATTCGCTTTGAGATAACCTGGTGTATGGAATGATTGTTTTAAGATGATTTTCAAAATTTGAGAAACGTGCATCAAGTTTTGGAAAAATAGCCGAAAGAAGTTTGCCCTCCGCTTCTATAATATCTTCATCAAAGTCCTCGTCTTTTAATTCAGTTTTTAATAGTAAAATAATTTTGTTGGAGAGTTCGATTTGTTTTTCTATGCTATCATCTCCAGAGATTAAATTTAGCGCAACCTTAATCACAGACATTAAGTATTGTGATAGTATTTTTGAAGCTTCGGCTTTGTCAATTTCAGTTTCTTTTATAAAAAAAGTATTTCTGTCCAAATCATTCAGTTTAGACAAAATCAATTTATTTACAAGTTGTTCATAGAGCCCAATTTGCATCATAGCTTGTACTTTAAAAATTCTTCTAATACAGGTATATCTGCAGCGGCCCAGTCTAGTGGGAATAATTCTTCTTTTGAAAGCCACTTAACAGCTTTATGCTCTGATAATACAAGTTCGCCTGTCAAATACTGTGAAATAAAAGGTATAAGATTTATTGAAAATGTGTCATAATCAAAGCGCTTAGTTTCAAGTCTTTTTAAGATCTGAATGTCGAGATTTAATTCTTCCTTAATTTCTCTTAGTAGACAATTTTCTTCAGTTTCATTTTCTTCAACCTTGCCTCCTGGGAATTCCCATTTTAAAGGAAGTTTCATGGTTTCGCTTCTTTGAGCCACTAGGATTTTGTTATCCTTCAGAATAATAGCGCAGGTAACATTAAGCATAAATGAATGTATTTTCGGATTGCAATATGAATTCATAATTGCAATTGTTCGAGAGGCATTTGTGGATCTGCGTTTCTTCTATTGTATGTGATAGATCGGAAAGTATTTCTGTCCTTACTCCACAAATGGGACATGCAGTGGGCTGATCAGAATAAATATATACTTCAGAATAATCTATCATTTGAAAGCAAGTTAATAAATCCTTTGGAAAACAAAAACTTAAGAAATGAAATCTTACAAAACCTCCAACCGATTCCCCTCCGCCATAGTCACGGAGCGGTTGATGTAGGTTTTCATGAGTTCCAGGTCGTGGGAAGAAACGATGATGAGCTTGCCCTGTTCGGTGCAGAGTTGCTTGAGGACAGAAAATAAATGGTGACGGGAACTGTGATCGAGGAAGGCTGTTGGCTCATCCAAAACAATGACCGATGTTTGCTGAGCCAGTGATTTGGCGATCATCACCTTTTGGCGCTGCCCGTCGCTGAGCTCATCTATGAGCTTATCTTTTAAAGGCAACAGGTTCAGTTGCTTCAAAGCTTTAATGACTATCGCTTCATCGTCTTCGCTTAATTTCCCGAAGATATTAATGTAGGGTGTTCGGCCCGCGGCCACCACATCCCACACGCTTAAATTAAATCCGCCAATCTTTTCGGTCACCACTACCGAGAGTTGTGTCGCCAGTTCCTGTGCAGAATACTGTGTAATGCTTTTGCCATTTAAGGTAATCTCCCCGGAGAGTGGCGTTAAATTTCCTGTGAGGGTTTTAATGAAGGTGGATTTACCAATACCGTTATCGCCCATTAAGCCAACGAGGTCGCCGGCATCCAGGCTCATGTTCATGTTACTAAACACGCTCACGGGATGTTTCCCTTTTCTGTAACCTATTTCCAGTTGCTTAACCGCTATCATCCTACACTCAGTTTGGATTTGAATAATAAATAAATCACCACCGGTGAACCAATGATGGTGGTAACCGTATTGATCGGCAGCATCAGTTGGTTACTTACTAACTGGCAGATGACATCGGCCGCGAGAACCACGCAGGCTCCCAGCAGCAAACAAAACACCATCTGGTGCAAATGATGGGACGTCTTAAAAAACAAGCGTGAAGCAATAGGGACAGAAATACCTACAAAAGCTATAGGTCCACAAAATGCCGTGATCACACCCACCAGCATGGCGGTGATGATGATGATAGTAACCCGTAAACGGTTCACATTCACGCCCAGGTTCTGCGCGTATTGTTCATTCAGTAAAATAGCATTCAATGATCTTATCAAAAAGAAACCCGCGATCACAGCCGCAAAAAATACGGGAACCATGAACCACACATCGGTAAGTGTGGTGCTGCCGACGCTGCCCATGCCCCATAAGATAAATGTTTTTAAATTATCAGCACTGCTCATAAATTCAATAAGTCCCTGTAAGGCCCCTAATACCTGTCCCACCATTAAACCCACCAGTAAAAGCGTCACGTTATTTTTGTTTTTCCGTGACACCATTAAAATAATCAGAGTCACAAAAAATGCACCGCCAATGGAGAACAGGGTCACAATACTTTTTCCCATGAAATAAAACCCGGAGATATTCACGGAGCTGATGAGCATAGTTGCTACTGCCACAAATAAACTGGCGCCGCTGCTCACGCCCAATACATAAGGCCCGGCCAATGGGTTGCGAAATAAACTCTGCATCAACAAACCACATAACGCCAACCCTGATCCTGCTACAACGGCCGTTAAGGTTTTAGGCAGGCGTATATCATAAAGGATGGTTTGAAACAAAGGATCTGACCGATCCAGTGAAAATAAGTTTACGCTCCCAAAGCATAGGTCGCAGGTGATTAATGCTACTATAAGCAGCATTAAATATATTGTGGTTGCTATGAAGCGTTGTTTAGTCAATCTTTCAAATTTACATTTCTTTTCTTATTCTGAATTAAACTGCTGATACTTTTGCGAAAAGTATCCAAAAGCGTCCTTCCTTTTCTTTTTGCTTGAACAAAAAGAAACAAAAATTCAAGGCGAAAGACCAACCGCCATTTTTTGCGCGCAGGGCGGCCCTGAAAACGGAGTAAAAAAATGGCGGTTCGCACTCTTTCGCCAAAACCAACCGCACTATTACCAACGTATGCAGAGAGTTGCTAGCGCCATGCTATCAGAGTTTTATAGCACACCTCTCTTATAAACTCCGGCCCGATTTGTCCATTTTTAGTTTTGAGCACATATAAATTAAATAGAACATCAGTGGAATAGCGCGGGGACGTGAACGAACGGTGCAGGGCTGAGCGTTAAAAAATGTTTGGCAAACATTTTTAGCGAAGAGCCAGGAAGTACGCTGCCAATTTTTTTGGGAGTACTTGCGCTGTGCGCCCCAAAAAGATTGGAGTTGGCGTTCGTTCTTGATTTTTTTGTTACTTTTTTCATCAAGGAAAAAAGTAAGATAAAGAAGCTTTTGGATACTTTTCGCAAAAGTATCGTCATCTTTTGGTGGCGAAACTTAGAAAAGAGCGCGGAGACATCGTTTTGTCCCGATAGCTATCGGGATGTCTTTTTTGTTTACTCTGCGCATAGACTGGCTCAATTGCCTACCACACAATTGCCCTTGACTAAGAAAAAAAGTAACATAAGAAATAAATGAAATACTGTATCAAGACAAAAAGTTAGTTCTGGATTCACGCAAAAAGAAAAGAAGAATAAGCTTTTGGATCCTTTTGCAAAAGGATCAGAAAAAATCATTACTGTATCTTTTTATAATAAACAAACTCATGCTGCGGCATAAAAGCCGGAGCAAAGATCTTAATGAGGTCCGCTAACACATCATCCGGATGTGTAATCCCGGTCTCCCAGTAATTACTGTAGCCTCCGGAGTTTTGGACCTTGTTGTTATTATAGAGATTTCCTTCTTTGAAGGCTTTAAATAAACCATAACGTTCATCGTAACTGATGAGTTCTTTCCTCGTGTTCACGTTATACTGGTTGATCCAGAAATCACAGTCTTTGGCTTTGGCATATACCTTCTCAAAAGGCAGAGGTGTGCTTCCCACTTTCTGATCATCTTTCCAGAAATAATTACCACCGGCGTCGTTGATCAGGTTGGCCATATAGCTTTTTCCGGAAGGTACATACCAGGCATCGCCGTATTTTATTTCGGTGAGTACGGTTGGCTTGTGTGTGTTTTGTTGTGCAATCATTTTCAGGTCATTATAGCGTTTGGCCGTGGCCGTGAATAATGAATCTGCCATGGCTTCTTTATTAAAAAAGCAGGCAAAGAATTTGATCCACTCGGCTCTTGCCAAAGGTGTCTCTTCTAAATGGTCAATACTGATCGCAACGGGTAATCCTGACTGCAGGAGTTTCTGATCGATGTCTGTTTTGGGATTACCCATGCCGAAGGTCAGGAAGAGGTCCGGTTTCAGGGCAATGGTTTTTTCGATTTCGATCTGGGGTCCTTTGGATAATTCTATGACTTTGTTTTCCGTCACCTTTTGCTGAATGTAAGGATTGGTATAATAGTCCACATTGTCGATAGCCACGATGAACTGCTCGCAATGCAGCTCTGCCAGCATCGTTGTATAAATAGAACTCATGCATGCCACGCGGCTCACGGGAGTTTTAATGTAGTACGCATCTTTTGTGTAAACAGGTTTCTCCTTCCGGTACAATACAAAACTGGCGGTAACCTCTGCGTCGTTTTTATTTCCCAGTAATTCCAGTACTGTATAGTTTGCATATTTTTTGACAGCGAAACGTTTGGCGTAAGATAAAGACGTGTTTGTCGCTGTTTCGTTTTGCTTTTTCTGTTCAACACTTGTGTTGCAGGCAAAGAGGAACAGGGAGAATAAAATAATGAATAGTCTGAACATACGTTGAATTTGATGCGGATAAAAATACATATTTTATCATGAAATGTCTTTCTTAGCAATATGCGCTAGATCATTTCGCGCAGAGTTCCGCAGATTTTAACGCTGAAATTCGCGGAGTGCTGCCGAACAATTATCGATCTGCGCGTCTCTGCGCCAACTTCTGCGTCGCTCTGCGAGAACTCTGATCCTCCTAAAACTGTAACTGAAAAATACTGCCCTGCGGATTATGATCCAGGGCCTTGATTTGAATGCCGTGCAGATCGCAAATACTCTTCACAATGTACAAGCCAATGCCGGTACCTTTGGTCTTGCGGGTATGTTCACTGCCGCTGCGGTAAAATTTATGAAAGATGGTTTCTTTCTCCGCGTCTGGGATACCACAACCAGTGTCTTTTATTTCCAGCAAAGGTTTTTGGTTGACTAATTTCAGGACCACCGCAATGCAAACAGCCTCGAAAGAATATTTAATAGCGTTCTCAATGAGGTTGATAACGATGGAGGGCAATAATTCTTTGTCACCAAAATAAGTAATGTTCGGTTCGATGTTTAGCGTAATCGTTTTATGTTCCAGCTGTTCTGAGAAATAACGTTTCACCGTATCTTCCACCAGGGCACTGAGGTTAAGGTTTTCTTTCTGTGTGCTAAGGTTTTTATTTTCAATCTGGTTAGCCATGAGCACATTGTCTACCAGTTTATGCAGGCGGCTGGTTTCATTAAGAGCATTATTCAACAATTCTTTTTGTTTGTCCCTTTCGAGATCATGCTTCAATAAAGTTTGCAATTGTAATTTGGTGGCAGCAATGGGTGTTTTTAATTCATGCGACACGCTCAAAATGAAATTATTTTTTTGCGCAGCGAGTTCCTTTTCTTTCCGGATAGACTTTCTCACCTGGAACACACCGAATAATAGAATGATTAAAAAAACGGTTCCTTCACCCACGATCATATACAGGCGGATGGTTTTTTTATTCTGCAGATCGGCAATATCCCGGATAATGATAGAGTCATCACTGGAAGATAATGCTGCAATATTTTGTTTCAGAGCAATAATCGTATCTGATTGCCTCACCAGTAAAATCTCCCACCATAAAAACTGCAGAACGATATAGGCGACTAAGATCGTAAATATGAAGGTGGTCCGTTTAAACACAATACGTTCTCAAAAACTATTTAAGAAAGATCTGCAAAAACCCTTTCAAATCCCGCGGCACAATCCCGCTGACCCGTATCTCGTTCACTGTGCAGACATAAAAATAGGTGCCTTCAGTGACCGGCTGTTTCATCTGTATACTTTTGCCATCCCACATAATGGCCGGATCGGTCGTTTCAAACACCAGGTTGCCCCAACGGTTATACACTTTGAGATCAATGTCTTTAATGAACTTATTTTTAATCGGCTTAAAGAAATCATTGACGCCATCGCCGTTCACCGTAATGACATTCGGTAATTCATACTCAGGACAGTTGTCCACGCAGATCTTTGCGCTTTGCGCACTCTCATTTCCAAAAGAATCCACGGCCGTGATGGCATAGCAACCGGCGATAGAAATTAAATTATCGAAGGCCAGTAAAGTATCACTCATGACCTTAATCGAATCCTGAAGAAACAGATCAGCCGTTTCGGTTTCAGCGAAATAGATATTATATTTTACAGCGTCGTCGGAACAGAAATGATTTGGATTGTTCCACTGCAACACCAGTGTTGGTATTTTACAATCTGAAACAATTTCTAATGTTGGAGGACAGGGAGGCGTGGAATCTTTAGGTTTCCCGCAGACTTCCTGTGAAAAATTCAGAAGCGGCCGTACGATGGTTGAATCGGAATACTGCCCTTTGGACTGGACCTTATAACAATACAAGGCGCCGTTCACCAAACTATCGTCGGTATAGGTTTTGAGTGAAGTACTGTCTTTTAAAGTAAAAACTATTTCCGAAGGGGCTTTGCGCCAAATGTAATATTGATAATTTGTCCACGGAGTCTGATGCTGCCAGCTTAACGTTAGCTTGTTGTCACTTGGTGTCAAGGCTAAAAATACAGAAGATGCTTTCTGTCCATTCCCGATAAATTGTCCGTTAGCATAAAACTCTATTTTATAAGTATGGGCAATGCTCTCTGTATTTAGCGGCGATGCTGAATTTCCAGTGTGCGTAAAGGTCGTATCAGAAAGTTGGTTTAATGAACTATAATTAGGTTTTGTAACGGAATACACAGTAGTAAACGTTCCCGTAAAACCATTATGGTGTACCAGGCGGAATTCATAAGGGCCTGGAACAGCACTGGTATCCAAATCGTCAGGGCCCCGCAATGGTTTTATCCAGCCAATGTCAATAGATCCTGTAGTGGCATCGGTTGTTTTGATGTCTACTTTCACTAAAATCGGTACGTCACGTTTTAAATACATACAATCGGTTTGGTTGGAAGCATAACTCTCGCTGCCGTCGGTATAAACAGCCACTACTACGTAATTATATTTTGTACCATGAATCAATCCGTTCCCGTTATTGGAGTCAATGAAGGTGGTGTCATTTAAATTAGTGGTACAACCGATTCGTGTATAACCGCTGGAAGCCGGAACCCCGACTTCGCAGATTGAAGGGGTCCATGCCGTACAGTTTTCTTTTCTGTACACACAATATTTTTCAATTTTATTGCCGGAGGTCAGGTGACAAACTGGTTTGCGCCAGGTTATTTTAAAACTGGTTCCCTGGGGTACAGCGGTGAGGGATAACGGTGGCGGTGGTATGATTCGTATATTAAAAGTTTCAAAATCCACGAGCTTGATGCCGGTACCATTATCTTTTACTTTGACAGTCACCTGGTAGGGTGCTTTACGGATATGAACACAGGCGGTTTGCCAGTTAAAGGTGCCTGAAACGACACTCGAAGTTGGAGAAGAAAAGAACGAGGCCGCCGGTGCAGGAACATTAAAGGGACCTCCATCGGCTTCGAGAGTAAGCACATCACCATTAGAATCCGTGGCAGTAATGGTTTTGGTAATGATGCTACCTGCCAGAATGCAGGTGTCCTTCATTTTTTTGATACTGGGCTGTTGATTGAAACAGGTACCGACATCCACCTGCAAATCCCGGAGGATATAACCGATCAGAAAATAATCGCCATCATCGTTTTTTCGCCACTCTTTGATGATCATGGCCAGGTTATATTCTCCCTGCATTTGGGGAGTACACCAGGTGAGAGTTCCTGTAGTCGCATTCACATTATAGGTTCCGCCTCCTGTGTTCGGATAACTATACCCCGGGCAGGTGACTCCTAAATGCCCTCTGCTGGTAGTGAGGTCATAGGAAAGACTGTCGCCGTCCACATCATAGGCGCCGGGGTTATGTTCAAAACATTGCCCTACACAGGCATTATCAATAGGTGGAAAGGTCAGGTCGGGTGATGTGTTTTTGCCGTTTCCGAAAAAAGGAATGACTAAATAGGACTCAATGTAAAACACCTGGTTCACCGAATTGGGAATATTGATCACGCCCGCATTCCGGTTTGGATCTTCCATGCTGATACGGTAATTGCCCGGACCCGGATAAGTATGCACGGTGACATATTCATTTACTTTAATAGCTGATGTTAAAGTAAAGCCTTCACAGGCAGGACTGCAGGAACCATTGCATGGACCGTTACTTCTTAGTACAACAGCTCTTGATCCGTCACCAAAATAAACGGTATCCTCACAACGGTCTGCTAAATTGGATCCTCCAATGTTGGTGTAGGTGGTTACTTTAATCTGGTAAGTATACTTACCGGGGCCAATCCATTTAAAGGTAATCTCCCCTGCACGGTTATGGGTGGCTTTTGCCTGTGTGAAAAATAGCACACAAAAAAATGCAAATAGGTAATAACGAAACTTAAGCATAGTAAATATGTTTATTGTTTTATAATTTTTTTCGTAATCGATGATTGACGGTTGCCGGTAATTTTCAGGAAATAAATTCCCGGGTTAACGCTTTTTAAATTTAATTGAATTGTATTTTGTTTAGTTACATTTTCCAGAGATGTTAATGTTTTGATAGTCCGGCCGGTGATGTCAGTTAATTCCATAGTTAACCATTCAGGCTCAGGTTGATTAAATACAATCATCAATTCTTCACCGGCAGGGTTTGGAAACGTCTGCACATCTGCGTTTGATAACGTATGTTCATTAATGCCCACATAAATTTGAGTCACGGATATATTGGATATGTGACTGGTAGCTCCGTCCTTGTACTCGGCTATAACAGCATAGCCATAATTCTGTCCCTCTACAAATGCATTGCCATCATTGTAGTCGGTGAAAGTTGTATCGCTTATGTTATTAGTACTTGACCCAATGTAGTCGAAGCCCGTGTAAGGAGGCGGAGTGGTTTCGTGAGCTGCATAAAGCCAGTTATAAACGCTGTCACTTTTGTAAATGTTATACCGTAAGAAAGGATTTGCTCCGGAAAGTGTATAGCTGATTGGTTTTTGCCATTTTAAAAGTATGTGTTGATAAGAGGGAAAAGTCGTAAGGTCTATCGGTGCAGTTGGGATAACCTTCACATAAAATGTTTTAAAGTCAACCAATTTAATGGTTGGATCATTGTCTGTTACTTTTACGGTTACCTGGTGAGGCATTCGCCGGACATGAGCAATAGTTGTTTGCCACGAAAAAAGACCATTAACAGGGGTCAAACCAACAGGAGATGAAAAATTTGCGGCAGGTGTTACTGCAAATGGGGCACCATTTGCTTCCATGGTGAGAACGTCCGCATCAGGATCATTTGCAGTTACTGTTCTCGTTACAACTGCACCGGCAACAGGGTAATCCGTCTGATTATTTAACTGGATCTGAGGTGACATGTTGAAACAACTCCCTACGTCAACCTGCATGTCTCTTTCAACATAGCCTATTAAAAAATAAATTCCATTATCATCTTTCCGCCATTCTCTGATAATTATAGCCATGTTATATTCTCCCTGGGCCTGAGGCGTGCACCATGACAATATTCCATTACTTGGGTTAATTTGAAAAGTTCCCCCTCCCGTTGCAGGATAGCTGTAGCCCGGACAGGTGACGCCCAAATGCCCCTTACAGGTTGTTAGCTCATATGAAAGACTGTCGCCATCTATATCATAGGCGCCGGGATTATGTGAAAAACATTTACCCACGCATCCGTTATCGATAGGCGGAAAAGTAAGAACAGCTGAACTGTTTTTTCCGGATCCGAATGCCGGAATCACAAGAAAGGATTCAATGTAAAACACCTGGTTCACTGAATTAGGGATGTTAATTATTCCTGCATTCCGGTTCGGATCTTCCATGCTTATTTTATAGTTGCCGGGACCAGGATAGGTGTGAGTCGTCACGTATTCATTTAATTTAATGTAGCCGCCGGGTAGTGGCACACCTTCGCAAGCAGGACTACAGGAGCCACCGCAGGAGCCGTTACTTCTTAACACAACTGCTTTTGTTCCATCACCAAAATAAACCGTGTCCTCACAACGGTCCGCTAGGTTGGTTCCTCCAATATTAGTATAGGTGGTAACTTTGATCTGGTAGGTATGAGCTCCTGGCCCGATCCATTTGTATGTAATTTCACCTGCACGGTTATGAGTCGCGTTAACATGGCTTGAAAAAGCCAGGCAAAGAATCAGTATTAGATAGTAACGTTGTTTGATCATATAAAGGCGCTTATTGTTTTATAATTTTTTTAGTGAGATTGGTTTGGTTGCCGGTAATTTTCAGAAAATACACACCATTGCTCACATCCCTTAAACTAAAATGAAAGGTATTGTCTTTTGTTTTCACCCAATCTCTTAAAAGAAGCTCTACTAATTTTCCGTGTACGTCCAGTAACTCAAAACTTAAATATTCCGGTTGTGATAAATGAAGGTCCACTGAGAAAGTTTCGAGGGCAGGATTTGGAAATAACAATACAGGTGCCTCGTTATTTTCCGCTACTGTCTTGATGCCGGTGATTAAGCCCGGATCAATCGCCAATTGAGCTACCCATGCCCCGTGCTTATTTTTATTTGTGATGTTGTTGACGTTATAGCCATAATAGCCGCTCATCCATACTTCTCCCGGTTTATTGTAACGGCGCTGTGAGCCGGAATAATCTCCCCAGCGTTCCAGGTTATCGGATAATACATTCACATAGGCCGTTCCGTTTTTAATTCTCAACACATTCGAAAAGTTGCCGGTTGCGTCTGCTTTAATAGCGGAGATTCCCGGGAGCAGCTTATTGGAAGAATGATCAAAGGAGATGATGGCCGTATGATCCGTGTTATTTAAACCTGCATAGGAAATGTTTGGGTAGGCGAAATCCACGGTGTCATTGTTAATGATGTAGCCTGTCACGGTTGGCGAAGCGTTCTGCGGATTATCGATGACCCCGTAATAAACGGTAACATGGTTGTTAAGTGGATTTTTGGTGTTATGTACGTATTGAATTTTGTTGTTCTCGTAAAACGCACCCAGGTTCCGGGCATCATTTGTCGCGAGGCTCTGCGTGGTAACCGTTTGTCTTCCGCTTGGAGGAAAATAATAAGGCTGATTGGTAATCAGTGCCTGGGTTAATATCGTGTTCGTTGGAGCTCCGATGGTATCGGTTACTTCCACTAAAAACACAGTATCGTTTTGTGAAGCCAGGTTCCGGTTCGACACGAAATACATGTTTGGCGAATATAATTTACTGCCGCCTTTCGCAGGACATAGATTACGAATGGCTTTACCGTTGAATTTTATATTGCTGTGAAGGTAGGAACCCAAAGGCAGGCCGGCATAACCGCTGTCTTTTTTCATTTGCCAGATGATTGTTTCCACAAAGCCTGTTTGCCATGAACTATCATTGTATAATAAGTTAATGCTTAAAAACAATTCTTTTTCTGTCATCGAAATCATCGGATAATCCGACCATAAGTTGTTGTTTAAAGGATTACCGGGTAGTGTGTATAAATTCCAGTTACCATTCGGATCATTCGTTTGTGAAAATCCTACAATGATTTTACTGGTTGAATCCACAAAACCTACCGGGCACATAATGACAAATTTATCCGCTTTAGGGTCATACATCACCTTCGGGTCAAATTCCTGGTGCTTGCTGTTAACAGGTGCAGTAAATGCCGCTAAAGATTTTGGAGGCGTGGCAACAGATGTGTTTGTATTAAATACAACAATGTTTGTATTTATCACAGAGACAATAATTCCGGAATCTGAAATGGCTACGTCATTATCGGTTGGCGTACTGTTGGCATATGGATTTGCAAAAAAATTAGTTCCCAGGTTCAGGTTAGTCAGTGTGGTTTGTGTATTGCTTAATTTTTGATTCTGCCTGGACGCCGGATAATTATAATACACTATTTTTTTAGAGCCCGGTTTTGGCATTTCACGAACTAAAAGCGTGGGACTGAAATCCTGTTTGATTTGGCTAAGGTTAACGGTTGCCTGTTTGCTGTGACTAAAATAGGTTCTGGATGTTTGTGCAGAAACAAATGTTACTGAAAGCAAAAGAAAGATGATATAACGAAAGAATTTCATTATGGATTGGGTTAAAAACAGTAAATAAAGATAATCAATATATTTAAAAGCGGTTGTTTAAATTGCCTTTTTGCAAGTAAACAGTTTTAGAACGAAAAAGTCAAATTTTTGCAAGTCTTTATTTTATATTTATTCGTCTAAAAAACAATCAAACGTAAGGAATAGTAGTAATTTTACCTCTCTAAACTAACCTAATTGAAATGAGCACTCACCATCATGGTCAAATAAGTAAAATTACTGCCGCAGGTTTATTAGTTACTCTCGGGATTATTTATGGTGATATCGGTACTTCCCCCCTGTATGTAATGAGTGCCATTGTTGGAACGAAAACTATTCATGCCGATGTGATCATCGGAGCCATGTCTTTGGTGGTCTGGACCATCACTTTACAAACAACCATCAAATATGTGGTATTTACCTTGCGTGCCGATAATAAAGGTGAGGGAGGAATTTTTTCGCTTTACACGCTTGTCAAAAAGGCGAAAGTAAAATGGCTGGTGTTCCCCGCAATTATCGGCGGTTGCTGTATATTGGGTGAAGGAATTATCACACCTCCAATTTCAGTTGCTTCTGCCGTAGAGGGTTTAAGACTGATTCCCCGCTTTGCAGATTTACATACCATTCCTATCGTTATTGCAATCATCACTTTCTTATTTTTTATCCAGCAATTCGGCACTAAATTCATCGGGAAGTTTTTCGGTCCCGTGATGTTGACCTGGTTCATCACACTGGGAGTTGTAGGGTTCATGGGCTTATGCCAGAACTTTACGGTACTGAAAGCATTGAATCCGTATTATGGCATCAATTTATTAATCAATCACCCCGGAGCTTTCTGGTTATTAGGTTCTGTGTTTCTTTGTACAACCGGAGCAGAAGCATTGTATTCGGATATGGGGCATTGCGGCAGAAGCAACATTCGTATCTCCTGGATTTTTGTGAAAACAATGCTGGTGCTGAATTATATGGGACAAACAGCCTGGCTGATTTCTATGGACGGTAAAACACTGGATGGCAAAAATCCTTTCTACGCCATCATGCCCGAATGGTTTTTGCCTGTGGGAATTGGTATCGCAACGGTAGCAACAGTAGTTGCTTCACAGGCCTTAATCAGCGGTTCGTTTACATTGATCAATGAAGCCATGCGTTTAAATTTCTGGCCAAAAGTTGGAATTAAATATCCTTCCGATGCTAAAGGCCAGATGTACATTCCTTCCATCAATTGGTTATTGTATTTTGGTTGCGTAGCCGTTGTGTTGTTTTTTAAAGAAGCCAAAAACATGGAAGCGGCTTACGGTTTAACCATTATTTTAGGAATGATCATGTCTTCCCGTTTGCTGGGCTTTTTTATGCGCATCAAAAAATACCCGAAAATATTTATCTATTCATTTATTGTATTGTACATCATCGTTGAAACGGCTTTCCTGGTTGCCTTGCTGGAGAAGTTCCCGAAAGGCGGTTATATCACGTTAATGATTGCTTTAGTATTGGCAGGTGTTATGGCGTGTTGGTACATAGCTAAATTAATCAGGCAGCGATACACGGATGTGGTTCCTTTAACGACCTATACACAGATGTTGTGTGATTTAAGTTCAGATCCTTCCATTCAAAAATATGCGACTCACCTGGTATATATGACCAGTGCGAACGATCCTTTAACCATTGAGTCTAAAGTGATTTATTCGATTCTGCAAAAACGTCCGAAAAAAGCGGATATCTACTGGTTTGTACATGTAGACGTTATGGATGAGCCTTACCGTATGGATTATAAGGTAACTCATATAGCAGACGAGGACATTATCCGTGTAGATTTTAAATTAGGATTTAAAGTAGCGCCAAGAGTGAATTTAATGTTCAGAAGAGTAGTGGAAGATTTGGTGAAGGCAAAAGAAGTGGATATTACCAGTCGTTATGAATCCCTGAACAAAAATAATATCATTGGAGATTTTAAATTCGTGGTATTGGAAAAGTTCCTTTCATATGAGAACGACCTTCCTTTCTTTGAGAAAATGGTTTTAAATGTGTACTTCTTCCTGAAGAAATACAGCTTAAGTGAAGCGAAAGCTTTTGGATTAGATAGTAGTTCAGTGAAAATTGAAAAATTCCCGATGATCATTAAGCCACCAAAAGGGTTGAATCTTCACCGCATTCATTAAGCAGGGTTTTCCTTTTTTAGTGTAAGTGGTAATATAAATTTGTCAAATAGCGTTTATTAGTTAAAAATGGTTTTACATTTGGTAAAACCATTTTTTTATGCAATTAACTATTTCCAATGTTTCTAAAACTTATGCCAACGGCTTAAAAGCTTTAACAGATGTCAATTTAACCATTGCCCCGGGAATGTTCGGTCTGCTTGGTCCAAACGGAGCCGGCAAATCCACATTAATGAGAACCATTGCTACTCTGCAGGATCCTGATACAGGAACCATTATGCTGGGCGACATTGATGTGATCAAACAAAAAGAAGAGTTAAGAAAGGTGTTGGGATACCTGCCGCAGGACTTTGGGTTTTATCCAAAGGTGAATGCTGTGGATATGCTGCATCATTTTGCGGTACTGAAAGGAATTAATAATAAATCCGAGCGTAAAGAAATATGCGATGCTTTGTTGCATCAAACCAATTTATACGATGCCCGCAAACGTAACCTGAGCGAATATTCAGGCGGTATGCGCCAGCGTTTTGGTATTGCCCAGGCGTTGCTGGGCAGTCCGAAATTAATTATTGTGGATGAGCCGACGGCGGGGCTGGATCCTGCGGAAAGAAACCGCTTTCATAATATCCTGAGTGACCTTGGAGAAAACATCATCGTGATTTTATCTACCCACATCGTAGAGGATATTAAAAATTTATGCCCGCGCATGGTGATCATGAACCGCGGACAGGTGTTGCTGGATGGAAAACCAAGTGATACCATAGAACAAATGCGTAATACAGTCTGGAAACTGGCGATCGATAAAAACGAACTGAATACCTATAAGGATAAATACAAAGTTATTTCGGCGAAAGTGGTGGATGGAAAAGTCCTGATTCACGTGAAGAGTGATGTGATGCCGGATGCAGCTTTCTCAGTGGTAGAGCCAGACCTGGAAGATGTGTATTTTTCAAATATTCTTTAGTTAAAAAATTCCCGGATACATAGAGAGCTTTTTCTAGGTAGCTCATATCGTCACTTAAGCACAATACTAATCAATAAACAAAACTTATGTTTTTAGAAATATTTCGTTTCGAATTAAAATACGCTTTTAAAAAACCATCCACGTATGTGTTTTTTGCTATTTATTTTGCGTTCTATTTATTCCTGTCTTTAGCTGCGTCAGGAGTTATTCCTTTAGGTTCCAGCGACAGCAATACTTATCTGAACAGTGCCGTAGCAAACGCCAGTTTGTACCTGGCCTTCAATCAAAACATCCTGGCGCTGATCCATAATATGATCATTATTGCCATCATGGCTACCGCTATTCAGCGTGATTTCGAATTTAATTCCCATTCCTTATTTTTTACAAAGCCGATTACAAAAGCGGCTTATTTTTTCGGGCGATTTTTTGGTGTACTGGTGATTGCGCTTTTCGTGTTCAGCGGCCAACTCTTTGGTTTATTAGTCGGTAGTATAATTGGAATGGAGCAGCCAACCATTGGTCCTATTCATTTATATAATTACATACAGCCCTTTTTATATTTCGTTGTTCCTAACACATTGCTATTTGGAACTATCTATTTTTCTTTAACCACTTTTCTACGAAACACGACCATCGCTTATTTATTCACCGTGATTTTCTTTTTATTCGACCTGGCAGCCAATTCTGTTTTAGCGGATATCGATTACCAGGAGTTAGCTGCGATGCTGGATCCCTATGGTAATAAAGCGTTGGGAAAAGTAACACAATACTGGACACCGGCCGAACAGAACGAACGCTTATTGTCACTCACGGATTACCTTTTGTATAACCGCCTGGTGTGGTTGGCGCTCGCCTTAATGATCATGGCATTCAGTTACGTACGATTTAGTTTTTCCCAGTTTTTAAATCCTTCCAAAGTATTCTCCTTCCGTAAAAAAGAAGAAAGCCTTTCTCCGCAAACTCCCGCTATACAACATGTGGGCGAATTGCCAAAGGTAACCATCAGTGCTTCCGGAAAAGCATTCCGGAGCCAACTGGCTTTTATTGCCCGCTTTGAATACAAGCGTATCATTAAGAGTTATTTTTTCATCATTATGCTCGTGTTGGGCGGTGTACTGGCATATATTACCAGTAGTTTCAGTTCACTGATTTTCGGCACGGAAGTTTACCCTGTTACGTACAACATCGTGAGCCAGACAGGCTCGATGTTTCAGTTCATGTTATCCATCCTGATTATCTTTTATTCGGGAAATCTGATTTTCAATGAGAAGCAATTTAAAGTAGATGAACTGGTAGGCGCTTCTCCTATTAAATCTTCCACGCTGGTGATAGGAAAGTATTTAGGCTTAATGGTTTCTGTGGCCATTGGTTTACTGGGCGCTATTTTAACAGGAGTCATCATTCAATCGCTCAAAAGCTATTATAAATTTGAGTTGGATCAATACCTGGTAAGTCTGTATGGAAGAACCTTTATTAATCTTTCTTTGGTAGCGGCACTTTGTTTCGTGATCCAGTTTATGGTGAGCAATAAATACGTGGGATTTGTTATTTCGTTTATCATCGCTTTCCTGTCGCGCATTATTTTTTCCCAGGCACAATGGGACAATCCTTTGTATAATTTTAATTCGAGTGGACCAATGCTTCCATACAGTGACATGAATGGCTATGGGCACACAACTCCCATATTCTATTTATTCAAATTATATTGGGTAGCGGTGATTATTCTTTTATTTGTGTTTGCTATCCGCTTTTATTTAAGAGGAAAAGAAAAAGGATTAAAAGCCCGGTTTAAATTTTCAAGATTTGATTCTCATAAGCAATTCAGGATAGCAGCCGTTTTTTCAGCGATTGTGTTTATTGGCATAGGCTCTTTGATTTATTATAACATCAAAATAGCTAATAAAATGATGTCCAATACCGAAGAGGAAAAATGGCAGGCAAAATTTGAACAGACCTATAAACATTTTCAGAAGACTCCACAACCACGTGTGGTGTCAAGTTATGTGGAAGTAGATCTCTTCCCGAATGAACTGGGCGCAAAATTCAAAGGGCATTTCTATTTAAAAAATAAGAACAAGCGTGCCATTGATACCATTATTATAAATAATAATTTGAACGTCGATGTGAAAACCATCAGCTTGTCGGTTCCAAATAAAGAGTTTATCAATGATAAAGATTTTTTTGTTCGTGCATTCAAACTGACCTCTCCTCTGCAGTCCGGCGATTCTATCAAACTGGATTTTACCATTGATTATTTTCAGAAGTCCTGGTTTAGCAATGATGAAAAATCAGACGTCGTGTATAACGGATCATTTATTAATAATTCTCTGTTGCCTAACATTGGTTATTATGAAGCGTACGAGTTGGGAGAAAATGAAGCACGTAAAAAATATAGTCTTCCTGTTAAACAGCGTATGGCCAACATCAACGATACTGCCTCCTATGCAAATACATACATCAGCAAAGATGCCGACTGGATCAATTTTGAGTGCATTGTGAGTACAGTGCCTGATCAGATTGCCGTGGCGCCTGGTTATCTGATCAAAGAATATTCAAAAGGCAACCGACGCTACTTCCATTATAAAATGGACTGCCCGATTCTTAATTTTTATTCATTCCTTTCTGCGCGTTATGAAGTAAAAAGGGATAAATACAGAGACATCAATATCGAAGTGTATTATCACAAAGGTCATGAGTACAACCTGGATCGTATGATTAATTCCATTAAAAAGTCACTGGCTTACTATGAAAAGGCATTTAGTCCTTATCAGCATCGCCAGGTACGCATTTTGGAATTCCCGCGTTATGCCTCCTTTGCCCAATCGTTTCCAAACACGATTCCGTATTCAGAAAGCATTGGCTTTATTGCTGACGTGGATGAAAATGATCCTTTGAGTATTGATTATCCGTTTTATGTCACCGCCCATGAAGTTGGCCACCAGTGGTGGGCCCACCAGGTGATTGGTGCAGACGTACAGGGATCAACCTTGATGAGTGAATCAATGGCGGAATACAGTGCCATGATGGTCATGGAAAAAGAGTATGGCAAAGAAGCGATGCATAAATTTCTAAAAGACGCCTTAAATAAATATTTGTTAGGAAGAGCGACCGAGAAGAAAAAAGAATTGCCGATCATGCTGGCGGAGAATCAACAATACATTCATTATAATAAAGGCTGCCTGATCATGTATGCCTTAAGGGACTATATAGGTGAAGACTCTGTTAATTCGGCTTTGAAACGCTACATTAAACAGGTTGGATTCCAGAGTGCCCCTTATACCAACGCAAAGGAGTTTGTGGCGAATATGAAATTATCCACTCCTGACAGTATGCAGTATGTGATCAAAGATTTGTTTGAAGATATTACTGTGTATGAAAATTACGTGAAGGATTTGAAGTCGGTGAAGCAGGCGGACGGTAAATATAAAGTGACGTTGACTGTAGGTTCTACAAAATTTAAAGCGGATAGTGTTGGCAAGAGTAAAGAGGTTCCTGTGAACGACTGGATGGATATTGGAATTTTCAATCAACAGGAAGTGAAAGGCAAAAAAACGGATAAGGAAATGGTCTTCAAAAAAGTGAAAATGGATAAGCCAACCAAAACCTTTGAGTTTATTGTTGACCAGGAACCGGTATCGGCAGGGCTTGATCCTTATAATAAATTAATAGACCGTGTACCGGATAACAACCGTTGTAAATTTGGCTCCACTCCTGTACCACCTGACTTATCGGCTAACAGCAGTAATGTGAGCATCACGATCAATTAAGTTTAAAAGAAATTGAGAGAGAAGGTGATGGTGTGTGTCCGCTTGTTAACATCATTGATTTGATTTTGTGAGGTTGAACCTAAGTGGTAACAAATTTCGGGCGCAAAATTTTTCCCCTGGAAGATATAGTTAATACCGTAACCGATAAAAAAACCGAATGCCATTTCATTTTCAAATCCTTTGTTCAGGTAACCTTTATCGTATTTTTTTAAATTAATTTTAGGGCCAATCACTAAATAAGGTTGCTTGCTGGTGAGGTAACAACTCATGTTCCTCGCCATATAAATCACGCCGTTTTCATCCGGTTTTTTTAAGGCAATCACAAAGCCGTGAGATATGTTCAGATCAAAAGAAGTCGCAAAAACATGTTGATTTTGTCTGGTGCAGGTATTGGAAAACACACCCTCTATTTTTGGTTTAAAAACAATCCCGTCGTTTAAAGGCATCCATAAAAATAAACCGATTCCAAAACCGTACTGGGTTTCGGTGATCTTTTTGTTGCTGTTGGGTTTTGGATATTCATTACTTAATTCAGGCTTAAGGAGGTTCGATTGAAAACACATGCTGGTGGAAGTAGAATGCGTGAATCCAAATCTTGTTTCAGGGAACAGCTCAGAAGGATTTTGTCCAATTAAATTGGAGCTGACAAAAACAGGTAGGATATATTTTTGAATCTTCATCTGCATAAATAACGCAGACGTTAAAAAAAGTTACAAAAATTAGTTTTTCTGTAACTCTTCCCAGAACTCAGCGCCACGACGTGTATGCGGGATCACAATGGTTCCGCCAACAATGTTGGCCACGGCAAAAATTTCATAGACTTCTTCTGTGGTGCAGCCTTGTTCAAAACATTTTTCCAAATGGTATTTGATGCAATCATCGCAACGCAAAACCATACTGGCCACTAAGCCCAACATCTCCTTGGTTTTAACGTTTAACGCACCTTCGGAATACGTTTGCGTGTCTAAATTAAATAAACGCTTGATCACTAAGTTATCCTTTCCTAAAATAACCTCGTTCATCTTAGCGCGGTAGTCGTTGAATTCTTTAACCCGGTTTGACATATTAATTTAATTTATTTTTTTTGATCACATAAGCACTCACGAAAATACTGATTTCGTAAAGTAAATACATCGGTACAGCCACGATCATTTGGGAAGTCACATCCGGTGAGGGTGTAATAACAGCTGCGGCGATTAAAATCACCACGACTGCGTATTTGCGATACTTCCGCATGAATTCAGGTGTTAAGAGGCCAAGTCGCGTTAAGAAATAAACCAGTACGGGTAACTCAAATACAATTCCTGAAACCAAAACCATGGTTGAGATCAATGAAATATAATCATCCAGGGTATTATTGGTTTGCACAATACCGCTATCCGACAATTGATAATTAATCAGGAAATTGTAGGACATCGGGAACAATAAAAAATAGCCGAAGAAAATTCCTATTAAAAATAAAAGGGAAGCAATGATCACGAACCATTTAGCCGGTTGTGATTCTGAACTTTTTAAAGCAGGCCTGATAAACTTCCAAAGCTCATAAAGCACATATGGAAAGGCCAGGATGATACCGCCTAATAAAGCGATCCACATGTGTGTGAAAAACTGTTCGGAAGCAGAAAGAGTTTGTAAGTGCGGATCTTTTACGGTCATACACATCACATCACCTGCTCCGATTTTATAACCTAAAGAACATAATGCGCGGTAAGAAATAAAATCCTGTTTTAAAGGCCCAAAAATTACCGTGTCAAATAAAAAATTGTTGAAGCAGAATAATGCCACGGCAAAAATAAAAATCGCTATAGCACTGCGCACCAGATGCCATCTTAATGCATCCAGGTGCTGCATAAAAGACATTTGCATGGAAAGTTCTTCGGGGTTATTTTCTGCCATAATCAGCGGCAAATTTAAGCATTATTGCGGGGATAATTAAATTATATCTTTCAGGGTGCCAGCAGCTTTTTTGCTTCAGGAAAAATCATTTTTTCCCATAAGGCATATTCTTTAGCCGACGGATGAAGGCCATCTTCTGCTACCAATTCCTGGTGATCTGCCATACTTTTTGAAAGCGGAAAAATATCCACACAAATCAACCCCCTTTTTTTTGCTTCTGCTTTGATAATGTCATTGAACTCGGAGATTCCCTTAGAAATGTCCCTGCCACTACCATACAATTTACCCTGTGGCGTCACTCCAAAATCCGGAATGGTAATCAGGATGAAGTGTTTTTTATTACTCAGTTTTTTCTGAATTTCATCAATAATGTAATTCAGATTTTTATGGTAAGTCGCTGCGTTCACTTGGCGTACCCAATCATTCACGCCGATTAGTAAAGTGGCAAAGTCAATAGTCTGATTCCTGAGCAATGGCAATTCCTGATCAATGACATTTTGTGTGCTATATCCATTTCGGGATGGATTAGAAACCAATTCTGTTTTAATGCCGGCTTCGGTTAAATGTTTGCCAAGAATAGTAGGCCACTGCTCATGCTTGTTTGTGGTTCCTGTACCGATGGTATAAGAATCACCGAAAGCGATATATTTCAAAGGTTGTTTATCTGTTTGCATAAACGACATCATGAAGAACCCGGAAAATATCAGAAAGGCTTTCAGCATGTTTTTAATTTTTTACTTATAACAGCTTTTGTAAAATCTGTCCAAAGCGATAGATGTCCTCAAAGGAGTTATACATGGGCACCGGTGCACAGCGAATCACGTTAGGTTCTCTCCAGTCAGGGATCACTCCATTTTCAATTAACTTGTCATACAACGCTTTTCCTTGACCGTGAGCTACAATGCTGATCTGGCAACCCCGGTTTGCCTTTGGCGTAATGATTTCGAGGCAGTTATTTTTTTGTTGATTGATTTCTCCGACAATGAATTCGAGATAAGCAGTCAATACTTTACTTTTTTCATTCAGTTTATCCATGCCCACTTCATCAAAGATATCCAGCGAAGCCTTATACGCTGCCATGGAAAGAATAGGAGCATTACTTAACTGCCAGCGTTCTACGCTCTCAATTGGAACAAACTCCCTGTCCATTTTAAAACGCGTGGATTTATCATGTCCCCACCAGCCTGCGAATAATGGCAGATCTGTATTTTTATGGTGTCTTTCATGGACAAATGCCCCTGCTACACTTCCCGGTCCGGCGTTTAAATATTTATAGGAACACCATGCCGCGAAATCAACGTTCCAGTCATGCAGTTCAAGTTTTAAATTTCCGGCACCATGCGCTAAATCAAAGCCTACTATAGCTCCGGCTTTATGACCGGCTTCCACAATGGCTTTCATATCAAATACCTGTCCGCTAAAGTAATTCACGCCGCCGATCATGATCAGTGCCAAGGAATCTTTATTGTCTTCAATGGCTTTATAAATATCTTCATGTCTTACTTCATATTCTCCTTCACGAGGTGCAATTTCAATGAGCGCATCTTCTACTTTCAACCCATGAAATTTTACCTGGGACTGTAAAGCATATTGATCGCTTGGAAAAGCTTTTGCCTCGCATAAAATTTTATACCGTTGTTTGGTCGGGCGATAAAATGAAACCATCAATAAATGCAGATTAACCGTCAATTGGTTCATCATCACCACTTCGGAAGGCAATGCCCCAACCAGTTTAGCTGTTTTATTTGTTAAAATTTCATGGTAGCTCAACCAGGGATTTTTAGCTAAAAAATGGCCTTCCACACCAAATCTTGCCCAGTCATCCAGTTCCTGCTGAATATAATCTTTAGTGGTTTTTGGTTGTAATCCCAGCGAATTACCAGTAAAATAGACCATGTCAGCGCCGTTGTGCTGAGGAATATGAAATTTATTTCTGTAAGAATGCAAAGAATCCCTGGAATCCAACTGTTTGGCAAATTCAAGAGTATTAAAAAAATTGGTCATAATTGATTCGGTTAAATGCCTGGCTAAATTTAATAATAAATTATAATCTTTATCTTTGAATACGTGTCTTTATCCAATCACATACAGTTAGCCCGAAAAATCAGCTTCAGAAAATTAGTCAATGCGTTTAAGGTATGGATGAGCTACCATATTTCCAGAATGCGTAAGACATCTTTTTCAAAAGGGTTTCCTATTAGCATGGCGATTGAACCCACGACCAGTTGCAATCTGCGTTGTCCGGAATGTCCAAGTGGCTTGCGACAATTTACCCGACCCACCGGAATGCTGGAACCCGCTTTTTTTAAAAAAACGATTGATGAGGTTTATCAGGAATTGATTTATCTTACCTTTTATTTTCAGGGAGAGCCTTACCTGAATCCTAATTTTTTAGATATGGTAAAATATGCGTCGGAGAAAGGAATTTACACGTCCACTTCTACTAACGCGCATTACCTCACTAAAGAACAGGCAAGGAAAACAGTGGAAAGTAAGCTGGACCGTTTGATTATTTCTATTGATGGAACTTCCCAGGATACTTATGAACAATACAGAGTCGGGGGAAGCCTTCAAAAAGTCATGGAAGGAACTAAACATATCGTGCAGGCAAAAAAGGATTTAAAAAGCACAACACCATATCTTGTTTTCCAGTTTTTGGTAGTAAAACCAAACGAGCATCAGTTGGAAGATGTTAAAAAATTAGCGAAGGATTTAGAAGTAAATGAAGTGGTGTTTAAAACGGCACAGGTGTATGATTTTGAAAACGGTAATCCGCTGATTCCTGAGAATATAAAATACAGCCGGTATAAAAAAAATAAGGATGGCACTTATTCGATTAAAAATAAATTGCTGGACCAATGCTGGAGAATGTGGAGCAGCTGCGTGGTGACCTGGGATGGGGTAGTAGTGCCTTGTTGTTTTGATAAAGATGCGAAGCATCCATTAGGAGATTTGAAAACACAGACGTTTAAAAAACTCTGGAAGTCTGTAAAGTATCAAAGTTTCAGACAGTCTATTTTGAACTCACGCGAAGAAATTGACATCTGCAAAAATTGCAGTGAAGGTACTAAGGTCTGGGCCTGATTGCCGGAAGATCAGTTTTTCTAATTTGTTTCAAGTAATGCATCTGCAACCGTAAAGGTACTTCCTCCGATAAACACCAGATCATTTACCCTGGCTTGCTTCTTCGCTTTATCGACTGCTTCCTGAACGGTTTTGAATTTTTTTCCCTCCAGTCCAATTTTTTGGGCCTGAGCACTTAATTCGTTTTCGTCCAGAGCTCTGGGAATTCCGGCTTTACAAAAATAATAAATGGCATTCTTTGGAAGAAGCTTTAATATTTTTGTGATGTCTTTATCATTTACTACTCCTAATACAAAATGCAGCGTTTTGAACTCGTAGCGTTTCAGGTTTTCAAGCACTTCTTTAATTCCGTCTTCGTTATGCCCTGTATCGGCTATCACCAGGGGTTTTGAACTAATGATTTGCCAGCGCCCCTGAAGTCCTGTTATTTTCTGGACGTTCTTTAAGGCAACTGTAATGTCTTTTTCTTCGATGATAAATCCTTTTTGTGTCAGTATTTCAATAGTAGTTAAAACACCCATGAGGTTTTTTACCTGATAGCTTCCTTGCAGGTCAAGCTCATACACGTGTTTAGTGTTTGTTTTTTTATGAAGGAGCTCAACAGAAAATAGTTCGTCTTTATGAATCGTTGACAGCACTTTGTAGTTTTTGTCGGCAAACTCAACCGGTGCTTTTAAATTTTTTGCGGTATCGTTAAAAACGGAGATCACTTCCAATTGAGTCTGACTGATCACTACCGGAACTCTGCCCTTGATGATGCCTGCTTTCTCTGTAGCAATTTTCGGTAAAGTATCGCCTAATAAATTCACATGGTCCATTCCAATATTGGTAATGAGTGAACAAACAGGAGTGATGACATTTGTCGAATCCAGTCTGCCGCCCAATCCAACTTCCATGATCACCACATCAATTTCATGTTGTGAAAAATAATGGAGAGCCAGTCCAACTGTCCATTCAAAAAAGGAGGGTTCAATTTTCTCAAAAACATTTTTATAGTCTTCCACAAACTTTACGACTTCGGCTTTGGGAATCATCTTCCCGTTAATCCTGATTCGTTCCCTGAAATCAACTAAATGTGGAGAGGTGTACAGACCTGTTTTATACCCGGCCTGTTGTAAAATGGCTGCCAGCATGTGTGAGGAGGAACCCTTACCGTTAGTTCCGGCAACATGTACACATTTTATTTTTTTCTCAGGATTTCCAAGTGCATTGCATATGGCAACTGTGTTATCTAAATTAGCTTTATACGCTGCAGCCCCTATGCGCTGATACATGGGTAATTTTGAGAATAGATAATCGAGCGTTTGCTGGTAAGTCATACATCTTTCATGATAAAGGATTTATGACTATAAAAAAAAGACATAGGCTAAAAGCTAAAGATGATCGTGATTGTTCCTTTTTGTTCTTCAAATTCCCCGCTCACGTTAAAAGTAGTTGCCAAAGCCGCTTGCCTGGCTTTTGCTTTTAACATTGGACTGCTCGTGGTTGTACCCCGTCCGTTCGGATCTGCCTTTATCACTTTCCCATTTTTATCTACTGTAATTTCTACGACTACTTTTCCTTCCTCTTTAGTATCTTTGGATAAAGGAGGAGGAGAAACTACCGCTCGTCCTGCAAGGCTAAACCCATAGCCGCCATTGCCCGGACCTTTACCGGGACCTTTCCCGGGTCCATCGCCACCACCTTCGCCGCCGCCGGTTCCGCCCTGTCCATTGGTATTAGGATTTCCATCAGGCCTGCCGTCATTTCCTTCGTGTCCGCTGTTGCCATCGCCGCCGCCCTTGTTGCCTTTGTTCTTGTTAAATTTTTCGGCCAGGATTTCAGCGGTAGTTTTTACTTTTGGTTTTACAGGGATAACGACTGTTTGACTGGTATTGGTATTATTGGTTTCAGATTTCTTAATATCGATGTCTTCGCCCTGATCAGAAGTTACAAGGTCCTGAGCACTGTTTTCCTGATTAGAGGGTGGGGTTACTTCGGTGCTTTCCACTACCTGAACGGCATCTCCAATTCCGTTATTTTCTACATTTCCGGTACCTTCAATTAAATTACCGATATTGAATTCAATACCTCCACCGCCGCCTTCTGACACCGGGAAGGGTGGGTTAGGTGTTACCACAATATAGAATATTAAGAAAAGCAGGAGCAGAATGAATATCGCCAGTGAAATCATTGCCGATATGATCCTGTTTTTATTTTCTTCTTCTCTTGATAAGATCATGGCTATTTACCGTTAGATGGTTTTGTTGCCCAAACCATTTTGCATTTTAATTTGTCAACGATGATCATAACGTCTACTGCATCCTGTATGCTGAGATCCTTATCCATTTGCAAAACAACAGTGGGCTCCGGATTTCCATTAATTTCTGCCACTAAAGTTGATTCCAAAACTGAGTAATCAATTTCCCTTCCCTCTACAAAATAGTGTCTGTTATTGGAAACATCCAGGTGAATTGGTTTTTTATTATTGTCAACAGGTTTAGTAGGCTTGGAGCTCGGCAGATTTACTTTAATGGCGTTGGGACTAACCATTGTGGAAAGTATCAGGAAAAACAATAACAGGAAGAACATGATATCATTTAATGATTCAGTGCTTACTTCCGCATCTCTATGTGCTTTTTTACGTAATCCCATTTTTTAGTAGTTATAAGTGATGAATGGTAAGAGATGAGTTAATGTCATGAAACTCATAACTCAAATTTATATCTTATTTAGACGGTTCGTTTAGAATATCTAAGAAAGCAATTTGAGTTTCTTCCATACGATGTGATAATTTATCGATACGGGCATTTAACCAATGGTATCCAACGAATGCAATAACACCAACCACTAAGCCACCGCATGAAGTGATCATCTTTTGGTATAAACCAGACGAAATAACTTCTATTTCAACTGTTTTGGCCACTGATATATCATAAAAAATTTTGATTACACCGATAATGGTCCCGATAAATCCAAACATAGGGGCAATTCGGCCGGTAATATTTAACACGCTCATATTCTTTTCGAGACGTGATAATTCAGAAGAAGCTGATTTATCCATTGCTTCACGAATTTCAGTCATGCTTTGGCCAATACGGGAAATTCCCTGTTCCAACATCATTGATTCAGGGGTATTCATGCTTTTACACAGGCTGCGTGCATTGGCTAAATTACCACTATTGATCATTTCTTTAATACTCGAAAGTAAAGCTGCATTACTCTTGGAGGCTTTCGAAATTATTAAAAAGCGTTCAGCCATAACGTAGATGCTCATTAGTAATAAAATCGCCAATGGTACCATAATGACACCTCCTTTTGAAACAATTTCAAAAAGGGATATTTCATTAGGGGGCAATTCAGGAACGGTTTGGATACCGGTAACTGCATCTTGTACAGTATCAGCAACTGCAGCAGCTACCGTATTTGTTATTTGAAGAATGAATGACATCATAGCGCTTGGATTTTAATTACACGAAGTTACTTTAGAAAGAGGCGGGTAAATTAAATCATAAGCGATGTTTTAAACAGAATTATGTTAGTATAATCCTGTTTGTTACAAAAGATACTGCCCGAAACAAAAAATCGTCATAATGCTGATTATAAAAATCAGCTTAAGTGGAATTTACCATGTCGTTTATGGAGTTTCTGGTCAATAATATCTTCTATCATTTCCCAGCTTTTCCCAAAGGCTGTTTTAGTTTTAGGAATAAACTCATAAGCCCCCTCCAGTAATGTGCAAATAGACGTTGTTATATTCTGAATCTGGGACAATACAATCACCTTACACTCGATCCCCCTGTTTTTAATCAAATCCAAAAGATGCAAGGCAGAATAACCGTCATTGAGATAGTAGTCGGTTAAGACAATATCCGTTTCATTATCAAAGTTTCGAATGCAATCGTTGTAAGATGTGAACGACGTAATATCAAACGTAAATCTTTTTAGCAAGGCGCTTCGGGCGATGTGGTTTTTAAGATGTTTCGTCATCAGCCTGTTGTAAAAATCGTTATCCTCCAGGATAACAATTTTAAAGTGTGGATAATGTTTCATGATTGCTGTTTTTATTGTTTAGAACATTTTTTGTATTAAGAAAATAAACTGAAGACTATTAAGTTTAGCACTTTACTCATAGTCTTCAGTTTTTTTTAATTTACCTGATCGTATTGCCTGCCTCTAACAGGAGGTTTATTTGACCTCTACCACCAGATATTTTGAGTAACTCCAAAAACTTTCCGGGTCCTTAATTGTTAATTGAGCCATATCATCTCCTGTTGTGCTTACAGTATATGAACTAACCGGGTGTTTTGTTATCAGTTTAGGTTTCTTTCCATTTAAGACAATGGACGTAGTTTCTTTTTGACTCAGTTCAGTAAACTTGGATTTATCCAAGTTCTGTTGTAAAGTCGCCACTCTGCCTACTCCTAATAATCCACCCTCCTTTGTTACAATGTTTTTACCTTTCAGTTCTTTAAAAGTTCCTTCAGTAAAATATACTCTATTGAGATTTTTATCAAGAGTGGTGTTTTTCTCCGACAAAGATGCCAACTGACTATTTTTCTCATCCAACTGCTTATTCAAATCCGAAATTTTAAATTCGTTTTGAGCCAGTACTGTTTTTAATTCTGCAATTTCATCCTCCAACAGCACCATTCTTTCCTTCGCCAGGTTAATGGATCGGACTAATTCTTTTTTACCTTTTTTATAGGAAGCTAAACTTTTTTCCAGTTTTGCCAGCTTTTCTTTATTTTCCTCCAATAAAGAATTGATCATGCTAATATTATTGACAATTCTTTCTTTTTTGGAAGATCTTAAATCGGAATTGTTTTTTGGCCCCATAATGATGATTCCTTCTTTATCCCGAATCTTATCCAGATTGTTATCAATTTCATCTAATGTGGCAATATAAACTCCTTCCAGGGAATCTCTCATTCTTTCATCAGAATTTATATGG
The DNA here is from genome assembly GCA_021155905.1 of Bacteroidota bacterium. Lineage (GTDB taxonomy): Bacteria > Bacteroidota > Bacteroidia > B-17B0 > Aurantibacillaceae > UBA4416. The sequence continues at coordinate 85,118 of JAJNBG010000016.1, read as the reverse complement.
CTATTAAGGCTTGCAACTTCACTGTCATATTGTGCCTTTGGAATTGTCTCTTCACAAGAGTTTAACATGGTTAGAGCAGATAGCCCTAAAAAGATACTGGTTATTTTTTTACTAGCTTTCATAATTATTGGTTTATAGGTTATTTTTTTGAGTTGTTTTAAACGATTGATTATGGTTACAAGGGCCCTACTGATACAGACTCACTCGATTTTACTCTGATGACTGGTTTTAAAATGTAATTGCCTTGAGTTCCTTCAACAATAGATTCCTTGGCGTCGAAATCAAGAATGATAGTATTTTGCTGGCCGTTTTCTATTGTTTCATTTATATTAATCTTCAATCCACTTTCTTCCCCGCTGGGAACTTTAAGTTCTACAGGCATTTCATCTACCAGAATCGAATTGTGAGTTCCCAGTTGCAAACGGATCTGCGTAGCTTTGCCTACCGGAAGTATAGACTTGTCAGCTAAAACCACCGTCACGTTATTTCTTAAGTCAAGTAAATTGTAAATGCCCTTGTTAACATGAACATTTAACCATCCTTTGGTAGCAGTGTGAATACTTAAACCAATGATTTCAACGTTTACTTCTTTATATTCTGCTGGTGCATCGGTCATTTTTACTGTCATGTAACCCTGAGGATTATCTTTTTTACAGCCTGGTATTATTGTAATCAGACCAGCCAATAATACTGCTGAAGTAACGAGTTTAGTAAGAGTTTTCATTTTCATTTTTTTTAGTGGTTAATACTTTAAAGAACATTTAATAAGTGAATTTTACACCTATTCCAGGATCGATTGCCATATTAACTGTTCCATAGTTATTGATCTCTGTATAAGGCTTTATGTCTGTACTCAGAGCAAGAGGTATCCATTTAAATTTATATTCAACCCCGATTATCCCGTCCACACCTGCTGCAAAAGCGTTTGAATGATAGGTATAGGCAGTATTATAATCTCCGTGATACCGGTAGTATGTTCTTCTGTATCCTCCGATATTAAAATGACCACCGCCCCCGAAATACCATCTCAAACCAGGCACAAGTGTTTGTAAGTGCTTTTCGTATAAGCCGGTTGCCCCTACGGTGTATGGCCAGAAACTGATGATCCCTTCAAAAGCATTTCCTTTATCAAAAATGTGTTTGTAACTGATACCGGAAGTTTCACCAAGTCTTACACCAATAGTATTGCTGTATTCATAACCGGTTCCTGATTGCGTTTTTTCCTGGGCCGACAATTTTAGACACAAGATAATATTCAGTAAAATTACCAGTTTGTATATATGTTGTGTTGTTCTCACGCTTCGCCTATTAAATTCATAAAGGCTTTTCAATTGCGGTGCCAAACGACAACTTGTTAAAAAACAGGCTATTACATAGTAAGCAAGAATTTCAATTTTCTTTTTTTAGAAAATGATTTCTTAAAATGGGAATTTTGAGTGGAAGAAATCCGAAAAGAAATTATGCTTTTTCAGCATCATCTTTCAATATGCGGTACAGGGTAGATAATCCGATATCCAGTTTTTGCGCTACCAGTTTCATATTACCGTCATATTTATTGAGGTAATTTTTAATGATGCGTAGTTCATATTCTTTCATAGTCATTTCATCCGACATAGTTTCAGAAATAACATCAGGCGAAGATAAATTGATATGCTCTGCTGCAATCTGGTCAGAGTTGCTCATAACTACAGCGAGTTCAATAGTAGACTTTAATTCACGAACATTGCCCGGAAAATGATATCTCAGTAATTTATGTTGCGCATCATCATTTAATGTTTTGGACGGGAGTTGATTTTCTTTGCAAAAAGCATCCATAAAATATTTCGCAAGTACGAGGATATCTTTTCCTCTTTCCCTTAAAGGAGGGATGTCAATCATCAAGCCGTATAACCTGAAATAGAGATCCTCGCGAAACCTACCGTTTTTCACTTCTTCTTTTAAATTACGATGAGTGGCAACGATGATCCGGCAATCAATTTTAACCGGTACGTTATTTCCAATCCGCGTTATTTCTTTCTCCTGCAGTACACGCAATAATTTTGCCTGCAGACTTAGTTCCATTTCACCTATTTCATCTAAAAATAAGGTACCGCCGGTTGCTTCTTCAAATTTACCTATGCGACGTGCAGAAGCTCCGGTAAACGATCCTTTTTCGTGACCAAATAATTCGCTTTCGATTAGCTCGCTCGGAATGGCAGCGACATTAACCGCTACAAACGGTTTATTTTTTCGATAAGAATTGTAATGAATCACTTTGGCAACTACCTCTTTACCGGTACCTGTTTCGCCTGTTATAGTCACTGTAAGATTAATGCCCAAAGCTTTTACAATTAACCTGGACACATTTTCCATCGCAGGGCTGGTGCCAATCAGAGACTGCGAAAAATCATGTTTTTTCTGCAGCTCCTTTTCAAGAACCGTAATCCGTGACTGAAGCTTAATGTTTTTCTGAACATTATTAATGATTGCCAGTAACCGGTCTTTGATGTTTTTTTCTTTAACCAGGTAATCGTAGGCACCGCTTTTTAATAAATTAAGTGCTGTTGCAATATTATCCTGTTCTGAAATAACAATGACTTCTGTATCAGGACTAAGTTGTTTAATTTTTTCAAGAACCTCTTCTCCAGTAGTATCCGGGAGCCTGTAATCAAGGGTCACTACTTCCGGTTTTTCATGGATGCTTTTAAATAAATCTTTCGCGGAGAAAAAACTTTTTACCTGGTAATCAGGATTTAAGGAAATGGTATGTGCTAAAAGTTTGTTGTACCATTCATCGTCTTCCAGAACAAAAACTGTAAATGCTTTTATGGCCATAACTCATTTCTTAATTAATCTTTACAAATATACCTGTAATTCTAAATTAACCGCTTCGACATTTGCTTTAAGTTGTTGTAATTTTTTAGCTAACTGATTAGGCACAGGGCCAGCGTCTTTAAAGCTTTCAAAGTATTTTAAGCAGTTATACAAATCGGTGGCCTCAAAATGCTTGCAGGATGGGAGAATTTTATGCGCAACTTCAGCTATTTCCTGCCATTTCTCCTCCTTACTCAATTCGCTTATACTTTTTAACCCGGTATTTATTGAGGCATGAAAAATCCTGATCATCTCTTTTTTAAAGACTTCATCACCATTGGCAACAGACGAAAGTTCATCGAAACTTAATTTATTTCCTTCCCGCGGTGTTCTAACTTCAGGTTCTGGTTTAGCCGAACCATTTAAAAACGCATATAAATTCTCTAAAAGATCTCTTTCGGTAAACGGTTTAAATACAAACCCATTAAAACCAGCCCTGATACATTCATCAGTCTTTTCTTTATTGATAATTGCCGTAGACGCCAGGATAATGAGTTCTTTATTGAATTCCCTTATTTCGATACACGCGTCAATGCCGGATTTTTCAGGCATGCGAATATCCATTAATACTATATCAAAAGAATAGTCCTTGATTAAAGCGATCGCTTCATTTCCGTTAAGGGCTTCGGTAATTGTTGTATCAAATTTCGCAAGTATAGCTTTTAACAGGAGCCGGTTAAAACCTTCGTCGTCCACAATTAATATATGTTTGCCATTCAGTATGTTTGAGATGTGATGCTCGGGGATACTATGAGCTTCACCGGTAGTTGAAAGTTCAAATTCGTTATAGGGGAATTGTATCGCAACTTCAGTGCCTTTGTGTTCTATACTTTTCACTTCGATACTGCCACCCATTTGTTCCAGTATTTTTTTGGTTATTACCAGGCCCAGGCCAGTTCCACCAAACTTGCTATGGGTATCTTTATGAAGTTGCTCATATTCGTTGAATAACTTTGATATCTTATCAGCCGCAATGCCTATACCCGTATCTTTCACTATAATATGAAGGAAGGAGCCAGAGTCACGTTCATTTTTTTTCACTGTAACTGAAACAGTTCCTTTTTCAGTAAATTTTATTGCATTGCCAATCAGGTTATACATGACCTGTTTCAATTTGGTTAAACTTCCATTAATGGAGTCCGGAACATCTGTATCAATTTTAAAAAGCAATTCGAGGTTTTTATTTGTACTCTGATGTGTGAAGAGTGTTTGGATATTTTCCAGTTCCCTTTTCAGGTCAAAATTGACATTCTCCACCTGAAGTTTGCCTGATTGTATTTTAGAATAATCAAGAATATCACTGATCAATCGTATAAGGTGATCAGCGGATTCTTTGACTATGTTTAACTGCTCGTATTGCTCAATCTCTAATTTGCTTTTAAGCACCTGTTCCGTAAAGCCATAAATAGCATTGAGTGGCGTTTTAATTTCGTGGCTCATATTTGCCAGGAATGCTTCCTTGGTTTTTGCAAGATCTTCGGCGTTTTGTTTTGCCTGGATTAGCGCATGTTCGTATTCTCTTTTTTTGCCAACATATTTAATGATCAGGTAGCTAACGATTAGCAAAAGTAAAGAGATAACAGAAGAAATGATGATGGCTAAAATTTTAATAGTATCTACATCTTTATTAGCGTTTCTAATTTTCTGATGTGCCGCCAATTCTTCAAGGTATTCTAATTCTTTTGACAGGGAACGGATTTGATCCATGATGAGTTTGCCTTCGCTGGTTAACAATAATTCCGCGTTCTTTCTTTCAGCTAGTTTAACCTGTTGTTTAATTTTAACCTGTTTCACAGCACTTTTTAATTCCCCGCGAATCCTGACTGACTGTAATTTATTGGTATCAATTAGCTGTTGCGCCGGGACGCTGTCGTATTGTTGTACCGTTGGCCGTAATCTTTTATTTTTAGTTCCGAACAGTTTGCTGAAAATGCTTTCTTTTTTTACAGTGGCGGAACTGGTCTGGATTTTAGTACCAGGAGGTGTCACCTCATTTGACTTTTTATAGGCCTCATCAATTTTTGCGGATATCGCATTTAGTTCGTCGGTAATAATATTTTCGTCATCAGTATATAGCTGTTTTTTAAGCAGTATTAGGCGATTTTCTGACAAAAACATAACGCTGTCAATGATTCTACTTTCTCTTGGACCTGATAAGGTTTCTTTTTCCAATTCATTAAATTTCCTTTCAAGAGAAACGACTGAAGTATAAAAGGAAGTTAAATAATCCGCGTTAGAGGTCAGATTATACGACCGTACACTATTTTCTGCTTCTTCGATATCAATCAGCACTCTGCGTAAAATTAAGGAGTTGCGACTATTGTCGTTAACTGTAGCGCTTACGCTTTTAGCAATGAAGGAGAGCTTTCGATATGACAGTATTCCGGTGACAGAGATCATGGCTACAATCATTAATAAAATGATCACAACTCTCAGTTCGGATGGTTTTTTTTTCAGCCACATAATTTTTTCTGACATTAGGTTTATATTGACGGTGCCAACGAGTAAACCTGATGTACTTAAATTTAAGGAATAAATGGGTATTAGACTTAACAGAGCTCTTAAATAATGCAAAAGGGGGATTGCAAATATTTATGATTTTGGATATATTCTTTTTAAACGAACAAAGCTCCAAAAAATCGAACTTTTTTGGAGCTTTGTAAAATTGACTGCTTCTGCGCTTTATTCAAAAGTAGGAGTTTCAGGATCGGTAGGAACTTCTGTTTGTGTAGGGAGATCTACTCTCTTGAAACGTTGAAAACTCAATGATACCGTTTCACCTTTTCTGTTTACCTGTTCCAGCTTAATGTCATAGTCTGTTTTACTCAGAATATTCCACTCCCTGTTTAATTTACTCAATGGACTGGAGTCAAAATGTATGGTTATCATTTCACCTTTTCGCCCAATAATCCATTTACCGGTTTCTGAACTATTGTTTGTTAAGGCCTGAATTTCTCCACCTTTGAATTTAAAAATGTATTCTTTGAAAAGGTTTACCTCAGACATTTCTCCCACCTGGAATGTGGTTATTTTCCAGTCATTTCGACTCACAGTATTCTCATCTGCGATTTTGCTACTGGACTTCGCGTAAGGCGAAAAACGATCTTCTTTTTTACAGCTTAAAAAAGCGACTGATGTGATCAAAAGCAGCGCCCAAAACTTGTTTCTTAATGTTTTCATAGTACAATGGTTTTATTTACTACAAAGGTACATCCATTGAAACCCTGCCTCATCATAAAATCGTCAAAGCACTACCTGCGTGTTCCTGCTTTGTGTTTGTCATCGCTAAATGTGTTTTTCTTATTGCATAAAAAAATGTTTGTCTTTTTACTTTCGTCTATAGGATGCGGATTGGCTGATAAATTCTAGGAGTATTTGCAAATAAAACTTTTGTTCTCGCTTGCATAAATAAAAAAAACTCCAAAAAAAGTTTCCTCTTTTTGGAGCTGTACCCAGGAGGAGACTCGAACTCCCACGTCTTGCGACATACGCACCTCAAGCGTACTTGTATACCATTCCAACACCTGGGCAGTTAACCACAATTGTTTGTATACTTTCCGGTAACAACCGGAACAAACGCTAGAGTAATAAAGTACAAAAATGACAAAAATTTTTGATTTATATACTTATAATCCGATATTAAATCCGACCTGGATAATCGGATTTGGATAGGGCGTTAAAGGTGTTTGATTGATATTATAAAAGATAGCGGCAACAAAACTGCCCCTTTCTGAGAATGGCTGCCGGAATCCTCCACCTACTAAAATATTGTCGATCCAGACTCTGCTATTAGGTATGATGGATGTATAGTCAGAAACGCTGAGTCGGTCCCATCCAATTTGCGCAAAAACGTTTTCAAGGATCAGGTATCGGGCAAATGTATTACTGCCGTAAATGGTAGATGTGTATTTTTGACCCATGTAGGTTTGGCTGTAGTAATTATAAGTAAATCCTGCGCCCAACGAAAATTGTTTAGTGATTTTACAGCCTACCAAAGGAGATAAATTGATATAGGTTGTTGAGCCAAACCAGGCACCTACGTTACCACCAAAAAAGAGCCGTTCTTTAAAACTACTGAACTCTTTGGGAGCAACAGGATATTGTGTCGGTGGTGGTGTGGATGGTGGCAAAGGGGTATTTTCCTGAGAATAACCTGAACCGCTTAATAAAAAAAGCAAAATAATATGAAGGAAAAATACTTTCATTTAATTTCTTCGTAATCCACGTATTCGCCATCATTAGAATTAAAACGGCTTTTTGAATTGACATTTTTATCAATTTTTACTTCGCCTTCTCTTCTGTTCTGTGAATTTCCTGAAGTTGCATTTTGAATTTTTGCTTTGGAGGAAAACGCATCATAGATTTTCCAAACAACCCAGACTAATATGACTGTCCAAACTATATCACGCACTGTTTTTCGATTTTTTATAAAACAAAATTAAGGTATTTACCAATAGTATTTTGCAATTAACATAAATTGCGATAATCTTATAACAAAAAAGCCCTTTCAGATTCTGAAAGGGCTTTCGTTAAATATGAATCAGATTATTCTACTTCTTCAGAATTCTCTTCACCTTTTACCTGAGGCTTGTAAATTGGCTTGTCAGATTTCGGTGCATTTGGATCAACATAATCCCAGTTTACAATACGGAATACCGTACGACGGTTTTTCTGGTGTAAAGCTTCCTTCTCTTCTTTCGTTTTAGCTTTATTAATTACCACGTCTTTGATTAACAACTTTTCTTCACCCCAACCTTTGGATTTTAAACGCTCTAATGGGATTTTTTTCTCAAGATTTAAATAGTCCACACAGGATTTAGCACGTTCTTCAGATAATTTCTGGTTGGCTTTATTATTACCACGACTATCCGTGTGAGCTTGTAATTCGATTACAATTGAAGGATTGTCTATTAAAGTCTGGTATAAGAAATTTAATGAATCTCTAGACTCCGGACGTAAAGTAGCTTTTCCTAAGTCGTATTGTACAGCAGGGAAACGAATCTCAGCTTTAACAGGAGTTAGAGCAAAGTCTTTCACGAAATCCTTTGATTCGTTTTCATCCACAGTGGTTAATTTACCCATGTCCTTGTTAGCAAGGAAGCCTAATTTAAAGGTTTGTGAAGTAGTACTTTTATCGGTAGCAACTGTTACTTCGTAAGAAGTATTTTCTTTTAATTTGAAGTTGTATTTACCGTCAGCAAGAGTTTTGAATTCATACATGTCTCCGCTTGAACCTTTTAAGTGAATTAAAGCATTCATTACTGGCTCATTATTTTCAGCACTTACCACTGTTCCGGTCAGGTTGAAATTCAAAGGAGGTAAGATGAAAGAATAGATATCATCGCTTCCTTTACCACCTTCACGGTTAGAAGTGAAATAACCCTTCATTTTTTTACCTTCGAAAATAATACCGAAGTCATCACCTGCAGAGTTCATTGGAGATTTCAAATTCTCAGGAGATTTAGTGAATTTTCCATCAGTTCCTTTTTCAGCTTTAAACAAATCCAATCCACCCATACCTAAATGGTAGTTAGATGAGAAATATAATGTCTTATCATCATCTGCCATATACGGATACATTTCATCGCCCTGAGTATTGATGGAAGGACCAGCATTTACTGGTTGTCCCCAGGTTTTTCCTTTATCATCATAAGTACTCAGCCAGATATCTTTTCCACCGTATCCACCGGCTAATTTAGACGTGAAGTACAATACTTTACCGTTTGGAGAAATCGCAGGATGCGCAAAAGCGATTGAATCTACACAAAAAGGTAATAATTCAGGCTCTGCCCATGATGGACCTTGTTTTTTACAAAAGTATAACTGACATTTTAATTGTTTGTTCTTTCCTTCAGGGCAACGTGTCATAAACATCATGTCACCTTTTTTAGAAACAGAAACAGATGCCTCATTCATTTTAGAAACGATAGTACTTGCTAATGGCGCAGGAGTGCTCCATTTTCCGTTTTTGTCTAATTTAGCTTCGTATAAATCCGAGTGATTCTGACCGGTTGTGACATCAATTGCTCCGGTAGCGCCCTGGCGGGTAGAAGTGAAAATTAAAGTATTGAATTTTTTATCTGCATAAGAAGGACTGAAATCTGACTCTTTAGAGTTGATCAACGCCATGTTTTCAACTTTTAAACGGGTTTCAGGAGTGTTTTTAGCATCTTTCCATTGTTTGGCTAATTCACAGGATTTAACTCCGTTTTCGCCACGTGGATCAGAAGGCATTTCTTTTTTGTAGTTGTTATATTCTACAATTGCCTCTTCATATCTTTGCTGAGCCTTTAAAACATCAGCCAGGTTTAAAATTGCAATCGGATCAGGGTATTTTGCCTTGATAGCCTTACTATAATATGTTTCAGCACCTTTTAAATCGTTGATTTGCTGATATGCATCAGCAGTTCTGAATAATATTCTTGCTTTAGCATCTGCTTTTTTCACCTTTGTATAAGCCTGCTTGTAAAGCTCAATCGCATTAAAATACTGATGATTTTCATAGGCAACATCAGCATCTTTTAAATAGTTTTTCTGAGCGCTTACAGAAAATACAAACGCCATGATAGCGATAGTGGTTAGTGCTAGTTTTTTTAAGTTTTTCATAGGTAAATTAAACTTTGTAAGGTGCTAATATATATATTATTTTAAAACTTCAAAAATTTATTGACAAAAAACGCCAATTTCATCGGCGTTTTTTGTGGTTTTATCTTAAATATAGCATTTCCCGGTATTTTGGTAAAGGCCAGGTGGCATCGTCCACAATACCTTCCAATTTGTCCACATTATAACGCATGGATTCAAAATATGGCTTTACTTTTTCGCAGTAGGCATGGGCCTGTTTTTTTGCATTATCCAGGTTGTTTGCTTTTTTGCGTTCTTCGGTCATTAATTCTGCTTCCGTTTTAATGATGGTCACCTTTTCGGAAATCTCTTTAATCAATTCCAGTTGACTCTTGGCAACTACTTTAAATTCCGCCGGAGACAGGATTTCTTTCATGCCACGTACATTTTCCACCAGCGTTTTTTGATAATTTAAAGCTGCCGGAATAATCTGGTTACTTACCATATCGGCAATGATACGGGATTCAATCTGGATCTTTTTGGTGTAGGTTTCCAAAGCAATTTCATAACGGGCTTCCTGTTCGCGATGGCTTAAAATGCCCTGCGTTTCATACATGGCCAACGTCTTTTTGGAAATCATTGCTTCTAAAGCACCCGGTGTGGTTGGAATATTATTCAACCCACGTTTTTTTGCTTCTGCTTTCCAGGCGTCGCCATATCCGTTTCCTTCGAAACGAATTTTTTTACTCTCAATGATGTATTTTTTTAATACCTGGAAAATGGCTTCATCCTTTTCTACTTTTTTATTAATCAAAGCATCTACGTCTTTTTTGAAAGTCACCAGTTGTTCAGCCATGATCGCATTTAAAACAGTCATTGGTCCGCCGCAGTTAGCGCTGGAACCCACTGCTCTGAATTCAAATTTATTACCGGTGAAGGCAAATGGAGAAGTTCTGTTCCGGTCAGTATTGTCCAATAAAATGTCCGGAATCCTTCCGATATTCATTTTCAGGGCTGTTTTTTCTTCCGGACTCATTTTCCCGCTATGAATCGATTTCTCCAATTCATCCAATACTTTGGATAATTGTTCTCCAAGGAAAACCGACATGATTGCCGGAGGAGCTTCGTTCGCACCTAATCGATGATCGTTATTCGCAGAAGCGATAGACGCACGCAATAAATCAGCATGTTCGTAAACCGCTTTTACTGTATTGACGAAGAATGTCAGGAACTGTAAATTGGTTTTTGGTGTTTTACCCGGAGACAATAAATTTTTCCCGGTATTGGTGGCTAAGCTCCAGTTGTTATGTTTTCCGCTTCCGTTTACGCCGGCATAAGGTTTTTCATGCATTAGCACACGGAAATTATGGCGAATGGCTACTTTTTCCATTACGTCCATTAACAGTAAATTATGGTCAACAGCTAAATTCGTCTCTTCGAATACCGGCGCACATTCAAATTGAGCAGGCGCTACTTCATTGTGACGGGTACGAACCGGAATTCCTAATAAATGAGCCTCATATTCAAAGTCACGCATGTAAGCCGAAACTCTTTCGGGGATAGAACCCCAGTAATGGTCTTCCAGCTGTTGGCCTTTAGCGGCAGCATGTCCGAATAAAGTACGTCCCGTTTGCTGAATGTCATAACGGATATTGTATAAAGCAGAATCTACTAAAAAATATTCCTGTTCCCATCCTAAGGTGGCAATAACCTTCGTCACGTTTTTATCAAAATACTGGCAAACATCGGTCGCCGCTTTATCAACGGCGTGGAGTGATTTTAATAAAGGCGTTTTAAAGTCTAATGATTCACCGGTATAAGAAATAAAGATAGTAGGAATACATAAGGTTTCTCCCCAGATAAAAGCCGGAGAAGTCGGGTCCCAGGCTGTGTAACCACGGGCTTCAAAGGTGTTACGGATTCCTCCGTTTGGAAAGGAAGAAGCATCCGGTTCCTGCTGAACCAAAGCATTTCCACTGAAACGTTCGATGGCACGTCCACCTTCTATAGGTTCAAAAAAACCGTCATGTTTTTCAGCAGTTGCGCCTGATAAGGGCTGGAACCAGTGTGTAAAGTGTGTTACACCCTTACTTTGCGCCCATGCTTTCATGCAGGCAGCCACCTGATCAGCCATTTTACGTTCCACAATAGTTCCCTGGTGCATGGAGTTTTGAATGCTATTGAAGGCTTCTTCTGAAAGAAACTCACGCATGGCATCCAATCCGAATACATTGGACCCATAATACTGTGAAACTTGTTGATTGTTGTTGTTGAACTCAACCGGGGTTCTTTTTACAACATCCTGCATGGCTAAAATGCGTCTTGTGCTCATATTTTTTGATTTTTATAGGGGGGTGTAACTGAAAATTGTCAATTTTTTGACAAAAATATATCAAAAAAAGGGGGGGTGCAAGAAAAAAAGCTAACTTTTTTGAGAATTAGTGTTGAAAAAAGACATCAAATCTTTAAAAGCAGTTGTGTGACCATAATTTATCAATCTGGCACATCATTAACATATATGCTAAAAAAATGTATTTTTACCATTGATGAATTTTTTGTTTCCTACATTTTTAATCGGACTTGCCGCAATCGCCATTCCAATTATTATTCATCTTTTCAATTTCAGAAAATACAAAAAAGTATATTTTACAAACGTTCAGTTCCTAAAAGAATTAAAGCAGGAAAGTGATAGTAAGTCCAAATTAAAAGAATGGCTGATCCTGGCGATGCGGATTTTAGCTATCACTTGCCTGGTGTTTGCCTTTGCGCAACCCTTTATCCCGGGTAAAACAAAATCAATTGCAGGAGAGAAAGCTGTCAGCATTTACATTGACAATTCCTTCAGTATGGAGAGTACCAATAAGAAAGGCACTCTTTTGGAAAACGCTAAAGAATACGCCAATGAAATAGCCAATACATTTAACGCCAGTGATAAATTGCAATTGTTGACCAATGATTTTGAAGGCCGACACCAACGTTTTGTCTCCAAAGAAGAATTTATTGAACAGTTAAACGAAGTAAAAATATCCTCGGCTTCCCGATCTTTAAATGACGTATTGAAACGCCAGCAGGATTTTTTAAAAAATAGTACGTCCAAAAATAAACGGGTCTATGTCCTAAGCGATTTTCAAAAGAACAGTACAGATATTCAGAAAGCAGTTGTGGATACAACGATTGCCATCAATTTTATTCCCATTGCATCCTCTGAAGTTAGTAATGTTTACATTGACAGCGTTTGGTTTGAGTCCCCGGTTCAGCAGTACGAGACACAACAAATCATTCACGCGATCATAGTCAACAAGAGCACAAAAGATATAGAGAATGGAACGCTTAAATTATTCATTAATAACGCACAGGTTTCGCTGGGGTCATACGATGTGGCAGCCGGTAATAAAAAGGACGTCAGCATTTCATTCACCATAAAAACCAAAGGTGTCAATAAAGGTGTTTTGAAAATTGAGGATTATCCAATCACTTACGACGATGATTTTTATTTTAGCTTTAATGCTCAGACGACCATTCGCACCCTAGTCATCAATGGGAAAGAAACCAGGACGGCCGGAAATTTCAGGTCATTAATGCAGGACGATAGTTTATTTGTTTACCAGGAGAATAATGAAGCATCGATCGACTACAGTGTTTTTTCAAAAACAAACATTATTGTATTGAATGAGTTGAGCACTTTAACTTCAGGCCTTACTTCTGAACTCCAGAAATTTGTGTCGGCTGGCGGCAGCATTGTAATTTTTCCTTCTAAAAAATCAGACATTGACTCTTATAATACCGCTTTCCAAAATCTGCAATTGCCTCAGATCCTGAGACTGGATTCGGTCAATACAAAAACTGCGGGCATTAATTTTGAACAGGGATTGTATGAAGGCGTGTTTGATAAGATTGATCAACGCATGGATCTGCCAAAAGTATTTGAACATTTTGAGTTTTCAAAAACTACCAACAGCAATTCCCAGGCATTGGTATTGTTGCAAAACGGGCAGTTTCTTGTATCCTTAAATCCTTTGGGCAATGGAAAAATTTACCTGTTTGCAATTCCTTCGGATGAAACCGGTTCTAATTTATTGAAGCATGCGATTTTTGTTCCTACTTTGATTAAGATGGCCATCCTGAGTTTGAAGCCTTCCCCGGTTTATTACAAAACCGCGGTTAATGAAGCCATTGTTTTGAACACAGCTTCTAATTTCTCTGACAAACCGTTACACATTATCAAAGATCATATTTCAGCAACTTCAAACACGCCGGCAGCAATCGGGCCAGGTACTGCAGCAACCAAAAAACTGGATGTGATTCCGGAACACCGTGTGGTTAACAATGCAACCACTTTGTTTACGCAGAATCAAATAACAGAAGCAGGGCATTATGAAGTGATAGAAAATGAAGCCCCGGTGAAAGACCTCGCTTTTAATTATAACCGGAAGGAATCGGATATGAATTTTATGACAACTGAAGATTTGCAAAAGCAAATGAATGAAATGGCGTTAAAAAATATCACGATTATCGCGCCCGGTGAAAAAACATTAACAAATGCACTGCAAGAAGTTAACGACGGCAAAAAATTGTGGAAATTGTTTTTAATTTTAGCCTTAGTCTTTTTAGCCGCTGAAATAATAATTATAAGATTATTTAAATAAAAAAATGAACGTATTAATAAAGCAAGCCACACTTATAGATACGACCAGTAGCCATCACGGCAAGGTTGTCGATATTCTGATTGAAAAAGGAATCATCGTCCAAATTAAAAAATCCATCCAGGCTGAAAAAGGCGTAAAGGTAATTGAAGGTTTGGATTTACATGTATCTGCCGGTTGGTTAGACATGCAGGTGAATTTTTGTGATCCTGGCAATGAACATAAGGAGACTTTAGAAAATGGTTTGCGTGCTGCAGCGAAAGGTGGATTCACTGGCGTGGCTGTGATGAGCGGGACCAATCCTCCCTTGCATAATAAAGCGCAGATTGATTACGTGGTAAATAAGTCCAGGTCAAATACGGTGGATGTGCATCCGGTAGGCACATTAAGTCATAATCAGGAAGGAAAGGACCTTTCGGAAATGTATGATATGCAGTTGTCCGGCGCCGTTGGATTTAGTGATTATAAGAAAGCAACCAAAGATGCAGGGTTGATTTTAAGAGCGCTTCAATATTCCAAAAACATCAATAGTTTTATTATCACACATTGCGACGATAAAACAATTTCCCATGACGGCTTAATGAATGAAGGTATAACCTCCACACGTTTGGGATTGAAAGGCATGCCGGCCCTTGCTGAAGAAATCATGTTGCAGCGTAATATTCAGATCCTTGAGTATACCGGAGGAAGAATGCATATCCCAACCATCAGCACCAAAGGAAGTGCCGAGTTGATCCGGAAAGCAAAAGCCAGGAAATTAAATATTACCTGTGGCGTCGCTGCATATAATTTATTACTGGACGATACTGCTGTAGAAGGATTTGATACAAATTTTAAAGTCAACCCGCCATTGAGAACCAAAGATGATATTGAAGCATTGAAAAAAGCTGTGGCAGACGGAACCATAGATGTCATCGTGAGTGATCACAATCCCCAGGACATCGAAAGCAAAGACCTTGAGTTTGATCATGCCGATAACGGCATGGTGGGACTGGAAAGTTGTTTCGGCGTTTTAAATAAGGCTCTGGATAAAAAAGTATCATTGGAACAAATGGTGAATACGCTCACTAAGAATCCTCGTTCTGTCTTAGGCTTGAAAGAGGTTCAGGTTAGAGAAGGAGTGGAGGCAAACCTGACCCTGTTTAACCCGGAAAAAAAATATGTTTTCGAAAAATCGCACGTAGTGTCTTCTAATAAAAATTCAGGGTTTATTGGCAAGGAACTGAAAGGAGAAGTATTGGGTGTCATTAATAAAAACACATTAATCTGTTAACGCAGATACCAACTAGAAGCTTAAGCCGATACTGATGCCGGCCCAGAACTGAAAGTAATCACCGTGAAAGCCAAGGGCATCGTGGCTCATTATCACGGGCGTTAATCCGGCCCTTAAAAAGAAACCGTCTTCCTGTTTTTGGTAGCGGTACCCGCAACGCCAGACGCTGAATAGAATGTTTTCCCAGAAATAAGTGTCGACTTCATTCGGCCTTTCATTGTATCGCCGTTGTATGGTAGCGCCAAGTCCTAATTCCAGGTGATGCGGATTTTTAAACAGGATAAAATTATTTTCCAACACGTAGATTTGCTCCACGTAGATCGCATTAAAATGGGGCGCAAAACCAAGTCGGGCGCTTAATTTGAGCTTTTCTTTAAAGTAATAAATGCGGTCGATATTTAGGGAATAAAGCCCTGCGTTACCGCCTAATTCAATGAAGCCGGCTGTTTTTGCGGGATTCTTTGAAAAGTCACGAGGTGCCGGAAGTGCATAATCATCCTGGGCTGTGACGAATACGCTTAAAAAAATCAAAAAAGATAATCCAATATGTCGGGCAGGAATCAATACTCAAACTTACAAATTAAAATAAAACTACACTTTATTAATTAAATGTTAAAATCTTAATCGGCTATAAGTCTATCAAAGCACTATCTTTACCAAGTTTGTTTTTTTGTGACATTATTTTATGTTCAAAATAAAGAACTCAATTTAAAATATGAAAGATACATCTATAAAATCCGTTTTAATTATTGGTTCAGGTCCTATTATTATTGGACAGGCATGTGAGTTTGATTACTCTGGTTCTCAGTCTGCGAAAAGTCTTCGTGAAGAAGGTATTGAAGTAACGCTGATCAACTCGAATCCGGCGACGATCATGACCGATAAAGTAACGGCTGATCACATTTACCTATTGCCGTTGGAAGTTAAATCCATTGTTAAGATTCTGGAAGAGCGCCAGATCGATGCGGTATTGCCAACGATGGGTGGACAAACAGCCTTGAACTTAGCTTTGAAGTGTGATGATTTAGGAATCTGGAAAAAATATAATGTGAAAATGATTGGCGTGGATATCAACGCCATCAAAGTTACTGAAGATAGAGATTTGTTTAGAATCAGAATGAATGAAATTGGTGTAGCTATGGCTCCATCAAAAATAGCAAAGTCATTTTTAGAAGGTAAATCGATTGCCCAGGAATTTGGTTTCCCTTTGGTTATTCGTCCCTCTTTTACACTTGGTGGAAGCGGTGGCTCCGTGGTTTACAAAAAAGAAGACTACGATCATTTACTGAACCGTGGTTTGCAGACATCTCCCATTCATGAAGTATTGATTGATAAAGCGGTATTGGGCTGGAAAGAATATGAACTGGAATTACTGCGTGATAAAAATGATAACGTAGCGATTATTTGCTCTATTGAGAATTTTGATCCGATGGGCGTGCACACAGGCGATAGTATTACGGTTGCACCGGCCCAAACACTGAGTGATACCACGTACCAGAAAATGCGTACCATGGCAATCAGAATGATGCGCAGCATTGGTAATTTCTCCGGCGGTTGTAATGTTCAGTTTGCCGTGAGCGATGATGAAAAAGAAGAAATCATTGCTATTGAAATTAATCCGCGTGTATCCCGTTCATCAGCATTGGCCAGTAAAGCCACCGGTTACCCGATTGCCCGTATTGCGAGTAAGTTAGCCATTGGTTATACCCTGGATGAATTGATTAACCAGATCACCAAATCAACGTCTGCTTATTTTGAACCTACTTTGGATTATGTGATCGTGAAAATTCCTCGCTGGAACTTCGATAAGTTCAAAGGCTGTAACCGTGAGTTAGGTTTCCAGATGAAATCTGTTGGTGAAGTGATGGCCATTGGAAGATCTTTCCAGGAGGCATTACAAAAAGCCTGTCAGAGTTTAGAGATTAAACGAAATGGTTTAGGCGCGGATGGCAAAGAGAATACGAACCAGGCCGAATTGTTAGCTGGATTAGAGCGTCCGAGCTGGAACCGTTTGTTTATGATTTATGATTCTATGAAATTGGGAATCTCGATCAAAACCATTCAAAAATTGACTCGTATTGACATGTGGTTCCTGGAGCAGATTGAACAAATGATTGCTTTGGAGAATGAAGTGTCAAAATACAGATTACAGGATATTTCAAGAGACTTGCTTTATGAAGCGAAACAAATGGGTTATGCTGACAGGCAGTTAGCGCATTTGATGCGTTGTTTAGAAAGTGAAGTGTATAATAAGCGAAAAGAGTTTAATATTAACCGTGTCTTTAAAATGGTAGATACCTGCGCGGCGGAGTTTGAAGCGAAAACGCCCTATTATTATTCAACCTTTGAAGATGAAAATGAAAGTATCAGGACGGAGCAAAAGAAAGTTGTTATTTTAGGTTCCGGCCCGAACCGTATTGGCCAGGGTATTGAGTTTGATTACAGCTGCGTCCATGGTGTGTTAGCAGCCAAAGAAATGGGTTATGAAACGATTATGATCAATTGTAACCCGGAGACCGTTAGTACTGATTTCAGCACGGCTGATAAATTATATTTCGAACCGGTGTTCTGGGAACATATTTACGATATCATCCTTCATGAAAAACCGGAAGGGGTGATTGTACAGTTGGGAGGGCAAACCGCTTTAAAACTGGCGGAAAAACTGGAACGCTACGGAATTAAGATTATAGGAACAGATTTCAAATCATTGGATCTGGCAGAGGACAGGGGAAGTTTTTCTACCTTATTAAAAGAAAATAATATTCCTTATCCAAAATTTGGTGTCATCAACGACGCAGAAGAAGCGATCACCTTGTCTAAAGAACTGGGTTTCCCTTTACTCGTGCGCCCGAGTTATGTGTTGGGTGGTCAGTCGATGAAGATTGTAATCAACGAAGAAGAACTGGAGCAGCACGTGGTTAAATTATTAAATGATTTACCTGATAATAAAGTGTTACTGGATCATTTCCTCCAGGGAGCCATTGAAGCGGAAGCCGATGCGATCTGTGATGGAAAAGATGTGTACATTATTGGAATGATGGAACACATAGAGCCGGCAGGAATTCATAGTGGAGATAGTTACGCGGTACTTCCAACATTTGACCTGTCTGAAAATGTGTTGAAACAAATGGAACAGCATACTAAAACTATTGCGGTTGCTTTAAAAACAGTTGGGTTGTTAAACATCCAGTTCGCTATTAAAGATGAAATAGTTTACATCATTGAAGCAAATCCGAGGGCTTCCCGGACAGTGCCTTTTATTGCAAAAGCATACGATGAGCCTTATGTGAACTACGCCACCAAAGTGATGTTAGGCGCTAAGGTGAAAGATTTTAAATTCGAGCCGAAAAGAAAAGGTTATGCAATTAAAATTCCTGTCTTTAGTTATGAAAAGTTCCCGGAAATTCAGAAAGAATTAGGACCGGAAATGAAATCAACCGGTGAGGCAATTTACTTTATTGATAGCTTACAGGATGAATACTTCCAAAACATTTACAGTGAGCGGAATTTGTATTTAAGTAAGTAACTAGGCTTTACCTTAGTGCATTTCTTATTTAAATTAAGTTTAAATGCAGATCTGTATTTTGCACTTGTAAAAGTATGCCAATTTAAAGGGTTCGATGGTTAAATCATCGCCTCTGCCTGATAGCATTCAAACAAGCTAAGACACAACTTAAAAATTAAAACCCATTAATTAATAAGAACGATTTTCTTATGGGTTACTAATCTGTTTTCATCATATACTTTAATAAAATAGATACCTTTTGGTATATTTAGTTCTATTGCAGCTTGACTAACATTTATTTTAGAAGAATAAATCAATTGGGATAAAGAATTAAATACTTTCACATTATAAGATTGTAACCCATTAACTTCAAAATTAATAACACCGGTTGTGGGATTTGGATAGATCCGTAAATTATGGTTTGCTTCCTTTTCATGAATTCCGACACAAGAACTAACAACTAAAGATACAGTCGCTGTTTCTGAACAACCGTTACTTTGGCCTGTAACTGTATAAATTGTTGATACAGATGGTGCGGGCGAAATCACAGATCCATTGTATGCTCCAGGATACCACACGTAGCTTGTAGCCCCGCTCACAGATAAAGTAGCCGATTCGCCCACACAGATACTATCGGTTGACGCTGTTGTAGTTAAAGTAGGCATAGGGTATACAATAACCTGTAGCGTTGCAGAACCGCTGCAGCCATTTGGCGCCGTGGCAGATACTGTATAGATATGTGTTGAAGTAGGAGAGAAGGGAACATTATTAGTTACTCCATCCGACCAGCTATATGAAGACGCACCATTACCATTTAAAGTTACCGAAGCTCCGTTGCATATGGAATTACTGCTTGCATTTGCGCTAATGCCTGCAACATTAACCGTTATGGTTGATGTGGCAGTATTAGACACGCAACCATTAGGATCGGTGCCTGCTATGGAGTAAGATGTTGTAGAGGCTGGGGAAACAATATGTGATCCGCCGGAATAAGTGTATGAAGAAGATCCTGATGGCATTAGCGTAAACGATTGACCGGCGCAGATGCTTCCACTATTAATACTGATGATTGGAGAAATTAAAACTGTTACATTGGCTGTTACCGTATTGGTAGCCGGGCAGCCTTCGGCGCTTGAACCCGTTACAGTATATATTGTGCTGGCAGAAGGACTGACTATTGCGGTACCACTGGAATAGATATAATTAACTGCACCGGTTGGTGTTATTGTAAAATTTTGCCCCGAGCACATAGTGCCGCTGTTTACACTGATGGTAGGATATGTTTCGAGTGTATAATTATACGCAGGTACTGGAGGTATTACAACATTATTAACATCCATTACAGAAGAGCCTGTAGACGGCGTCACATTTAAATTACCGGCCGCAGACTGATCCTGTATAACAAGAAAATAGTATATCACATCCAATAAACTAGCCGAATAAGTCGGGTTAAATGTCCATACGCCACTTGAAAAAGTCCCGGCCGTAAGGCTTCCCTGAACGCTCGAATAAAGTCCAAAATTAATTCTATAATATAAGCGCGGCGCAAAAGAACCTGTAGCTACCCCAGATGTATCTTTAATCGAGACAGTCATGGTTCGGCTTGTTGTATTACATGGTGGGGTAATAAAACCAGACGAAAGTATTACAGGTGCGTAAACATCCCCTTGTGTAAAATTGCCTTCCCAGGCGCCTATGTCAGGAGTGGTTGTACTTCTGATATTGCCGGCGTAATCCGTAGTTATACCGGCAATTGGAACGCCTCCACTTTCTATCTGCGTTTGTACAGTAGGATCTATATCAAACGTATTTGACAATGAGCCACTTGTTGTTATAAATGGCGGATTTTCCGTTATTGCGTTTACATCTCTTGGCGCAACGGCTGATTTATACGAAAAAAGCGTATTATAATTATTAACCCCATCATAATAAATTGTGCCGGCAGTGGGCCCTGTATAATACAGATTCCGGTCGGAGGAGGTAGCGTAGTTTGCTAAAGAAGTAGTGGTTCTGCGAATGATACTTGTAATAGCAGTACCTGTGGACACCGACGTATTCATGAAAATATTATTGCTAAGTGTAAAAGAAGTACTGGTATTTAAAAAATTGAGCACCGAGCTTCCTGAATTCGCACCATTGTTCGTAGCATTACTCAAGTTAAACGTATTATAGGCAATATTGAGAATTGAGGGAAAAGGTGAACCCGTATACGTTGCAACCGCACTTATGCCAACGGGTTGTTCTGAATAAGGCATACTAAATTCCCCGAAAATATTATTGCTGACGCTGCCGTTGGACCCCATCATTACAATGCCCTGCAACGTACCTGTGCCTGTAGAAGAAAGTGAGTGAACCTTATTGCCGGTAATGGTTAAGTCGGAGCTGGCACTAAAGGTCATTGCCGTTAAATTATTTCGTGTTGTCACTGTGCTTGTCCCTGTGCTTGTTATAGAATAGATCGTATTAGCTCTTACAGTCATAGAAGGACAGTCTGTAACTATGATTCCTTTAAAGTTGGTTCCAAAACTGGTATAGGAACCCATGTTCTTTAAAACATTTCCTTCTATGATCATTCCTGCGCTATATGCCCCACACTCTATTCCGTTTAAATTCTGTCCATACACGTTGGTAATGGTATTGTTTATAACACTTGCGGCCCCATAATAGGTTTTTATGCCATCTATATTACCCATCGTAATCCCATCAATTAAATTATCGGAGATGTGTGAATTATATGAAAGGTAATAGCCGGAAATGCCTGTTACATTGCCGCCATTACATAAAATATTGGTGATTGTATTTGAACTGATACTAGCCGTGGATGAATAGGAAGCATTCAACATTGCACAGGAGTATGCAAGCGGTACATTGACATTCTGTAGGACGTTAGACATTATATTAAGGTTTTTTATACGGATAGAGGAATTGTTGGCGCTTGCCGATATAAGGGAAACCTGCATCATCCCGCTTGAATTCGGGAAATTGTAGCTTGGAAAAAAATTATTATTGATATTCACGGTAGTCGTATTGCTTCCTGCAAAACAGTCAATACCTCGCATTGATAAGGAACTTGTGGCGGTTGAAGACAATTTAATGGTATTGTTATTCACATCAATGTTATTGGTGACAGAAACTGATCCAATAGATATAGCCGTCAATTTAGTTAATGGATTAGTACCTGATCCATTGTTGTTATCAATATAATTATTGGAAATATTCAGTGCTGATTGTTTGTACGCATCAATACCATAGGCGTCACTACCGGTACCGCCTCCGAAATTAATTACCGTATTTCCTGCAACAGCAAGTAAGCCGCCAACATCATTATTCTCATCAGGATACGATGTGCTGCTTGCTATTAGGGAAATACCCACATGGCAGTTCTGTATGACGTTCGAATAGATCTTGTTGTTTGAGTTTGCGCCGCTAATAGAAGAGAGACCGGCAGTCAGGGTATTGTTACTGTAATAGCTTGGAGAAAAGTCGATGCCTCTTGAGCCGGAAGGATAGATACTTATATTTGGTGATGCTGCACCATTTATTCTGTTAAGTGTAATGGTAC
This sequence comes from Bacteroidota bacterium, assembly GCA_021155905.1. GTDB lineage: Bacteria > Bacteroidota > Bacteroidia > B-17B0 > Aurantibacillaceae > UBA4416. The sequence goes on along the minus strand of JAJNBG010000016.1, from coordinate 62,718 downwards.
AGTTTTTAATGGTGTTGTTCTCGCAGCCGTCTATCGGTGCGACATTTGTTTTATAAAAGCCATAACCAAATTCCATGGTGGCTGGGTTAGCGGTATTAAGGTCAATGATATCAATTCCATCTATTGTAACATTGTCAGCACCTATAAACCACCATACACCATCACAAACCAAAGACGATGGCGTTGCAGTTCCGGTATGCGCTGTAATCAGAGGATTGGCACCACTACCACTTTTTTGAAATATAACATGGTTTGTTGTTGAGCCACCCGGTGGGTTAAAAAGTTTAAATCCTCCATTAGGTGCGGTTTCTGTATAACCTGCAGCGATATCAATTGTAACCGGCCCCGCAACTCCCACAATATTAAGCGTATTGATTGCCGCAGCAAGGCTTGGGAAACTGCCCGGAATTGTAAAATTACCTGAAATTTGTGCTGAGCTGTTAAAGGCAAATAAAACAACTAACATTAAAACAATTGAAATTTTTTTCATAGGAAATACTATTAGGCATCTAGAATGTATTAAAGATATTAATATTTCTGAAACTTTTGGTACGTAACGCTTGTTTTATGTCTTATAAATAAAGCTTCACCGGTTTTAAAATTGCTTACCAAAACAAGCAGACAATTTGCATTCAAAATAGCGGATGGAAAAAATATGGATCGGGGTTTTCAAAGTATACCTGAAATGATAAATTCACAAATAAGTTTAATGAGATTTGTGAAAGGGTAAGCTACTTTCATCGCACCGCTCAACCATCTACCCTTGCTATGTTCCCATCCTGGGGGATTTGACAGGAGCTGGTCGTGAAAGACTTACCCGCCGCAAAAGTATCAAATTTATTTCATTATTTGAGTAATTTTGATAAAAAATATAACTTAGTTATATTTAGACTTTCATTAATCACACCCTATGAACATTTCAGTTGTTATCCCTTTATTTAACGAAGAAGAATCTTTACCGGAACTTCACGACTGGATTAAACGTGTGATGGATGAAAATAATTTCACGTATGAGATTCTGTTTATTGACGATGGCAGCAAAGACAAGTCCTGGGAAGTGATTGAAGCCATTGCTAAAACCAATCACCTGAACGTGAGGGCCATTAAATTCAGGCGCAATTACGGCAAATCTCCCGGCTTACACGTTGGTTTTGAGGCGGCACAGGGAGATGTAGTAATAACCATGGATGCTGACTTACAGGATTCTCCGGACGAGATTCCTGAATTGTATAACATGGTTATTTCCGGTAAGTACGACCTTGTGAGCGGCTGGAAACAAAAGCGTTTTGACAACGCCATTACGAAAAATATTCCTTCGAAATTATATAATTGGACCAACCGGAAAATATCCGGTATTAAACTGCATGATATGAATTGCGGTTTAAAGGCCTATAGAAAAGAAGTGGTAAAGAGCATTGAAGTGTATGGCGAGATGCATCGCTTCATCCCGGTTTTAGCGAAAAATGCAGGCTTCTATAATATCGGTGAAAAAATCGTTCAGCACCAGGCCCGAAAATACGGGGTTAGTAAATTTGGCTGGGAACGTTTCATTAATGGTTTTTTAGATTTGCTCACCATTACGTTCCTGTCTAAATTCGGGAAACGTCCTATGCATTTTTTCGGCCTTATTGGCACCTTAATGTTTATGGTTGGATTTTGTGCAGCGATCTATCTGGGGATTGATAAATTGTACCATGTGTTGAACCATATGCCCGCGCGTTTGTTAACGCAACGCCCTTCTTTTTATATTTCGTTAACCTCTATGGTGCTTGGAACCATGCTGTTTTTGGCGGGCTTCATCGGAGAACTGATTCTTAGAAATTCTCCGGACAGAAACAATTATTTAATGGAGAAAAAAATCAATTTATAAATTGATCGATGCAAGGAACGAAGGATGAAAAGCCCGGGCGAAAGCCGCGAATTCCTTTATCGCCGGAAGAATTGTTTTACGTTAAAAAGATCAAAGAATTAAAGGAAATTAAACGGGTGGAGGATTTTAAAGCCACGTCTTTCTACAAGTTTTTCAATCGCGCCAATGTTGTCTTAGCGGGTTTCTTATCTTATTGCGTGTTAAGTGTCCTTGTTTTTTCTCAATGGCAAACCGCAGCTATTACCTACGTAAAATGTTCGTATGACGATTTTGACCGGGATGCGCAGCAGCAGTCTATTTCTTCGATGGAAATCAAAACGGCCTCCGGTGAATTTATTCCGGTTAAAACCAGTGACTTATTTATAGAGCCTCAGGAAAAGCAAACCATTTACATTGGCCGTGACTTTATTTTTAATAAGATCCTTAAAGTAAAGCTGCCATATGATGAGCGAACGTTTTGGCACATTTACACCTACCCGGTATTTGTTATTTGTGTGTTTGCCATGGGCCTTGGACTTTTTGTTTACAAAGTTAACAAGCATTTAACTGTAAACGGGCTTCTAACGGTATTCGGTTTGTTTCTGCTGGCGAGCCTATACTTTATCCTAGTATAGTTTTCAGCCTGATGAGGTTCCTGATCCGGATAGTCAGGGCAATGGCTACGAAGCCCAGTCCCAGGCTCAGTGCCAGCCAAACGCCATAAACGCCGTAGCCTAATGGAAACGCAAACACGTAACAAAGCGGTAAAGAAATAATCCAGTACCCGATGAAGGCGATGTAAGTAGGATACCTGTAGTCTTCCAGTCCACGTAGGGCACCGATGGCTACTACCTGTGTTCCGTCAAACAGCTGAAACAACGCCGCGAACAGCAACAAGCGGGAAGCAATTAAAATGATTTCCTTATCAGAACTGAAAATAGTAGGTAAGAATAAATTGAAACAAACAAACACGGCTGCCATAAATCCCATGGTGACAATCACTGCTTTATAAGACATTTTGATCGCAAGTTTTAAGTTGGGAAGATCGTTCATGGCATAGTAATTTCCAACGCGAATGGTAGTGGCACTTCCGATGCCGCTTGCAAACATATAGGTAAAAGCAGCCAGGCTCAGCGCAATTCCATGCGCATCAATCTCCTCTTTTCCAAAAACACCTGCCAGTAAACCGGCAATGGCGAAGGCTGCCACCTCAAATGTAAACTGCAGCGCAGAGGCCAGTCCTGATTTTAAAAGGGTCCAGAAATGCAGGGCATTCAGTTTTACTTCGCCGTAATATTTTGCAAACGAATTGACCGATGAATGGTTAAAGACATAAACTAAAAATGACAGGCCCATAACGACACGGGAAATGAACGTTGCCCAGCAGGAACCCATGTAGCCCATTTCAGGCAGGCCCCATTTACCATATATCAATAGATAGTTTAAAATAATATTCAGAATATTTCCAACCACGCTGATGTACATCGCAGCCTTTGTATTGCTTAAGCCTTCGGTATATTGCTTGCACACAAAAAACAAAGCAATCGGTATAATGGAAAAAATGAGGACATCAAAAAACGGGATCGCCAGGTGTACCACATCCTCCGGTTGCTGCATATAGCCTAATAACGGAGATGAAAAATACAGGACAATAAATAACAATACAGCCACAATCATGTTAATGAACAGGGAGTTTTTAAACAGGGCTGCCTTTTCTTTTTCATTTTGATTGACATGAGCATCGGTAACAGCAGGTGTTAAAACATAGCTCATGCCAATGCTGAATACCAGCAGAATGACGTACAGATTATTGGAGAGAATTCCTGCGGCCTGTTCGGTTTTTCCCAGTCGCCCTAAGAAAATATTATCCACCATACCTGTGATGATATGCCCGATTTGGGTTAACACCAATGGTATCGACAAAGCCACTGTTTCCCGAAGGTGTAAATTTTTAATTAAGGTTTTCACAAGCGCTGACAAATGTAGCAGAATTTTGACAGGGAACCCTTATATCAATGACGGCATTTTGCCCTAAAACATTGTGGTAAAGGCTTTTTTCAATCAAATTTCTGTTATATTTGTGTTTTTACAAAACTCCCCTGATGCAACACGTTACTTTAAAAGATAAAACTTTTGTTCCCTACATTACTTCTGATAAAATATTAGAAAGCGTAAAGCAAATGGCAAAAAAAATAAACGCAGACCTGGCTGATGACATGCCATTATTCCTGGTGGTGTTAAACGGCTCTTTTATGTTTGCAGCTGATCTTTTAAAAGAAGTAACGATTCCGTGTGAGATTTCTTTTATCAAACTGGCTTCGTATCATGGAACAAGCAGTACAGGTACTGTAACGGAAATGATTGGCTTAACGGAAGAGATAAAAGGAAGAACCGTTGTGGTGGTGGAAGATATTGTAGACACTGGAATTACACTCGAAAAATTATCGATTTTACTGACTAAAAAAGAAGTGAAGCAAATTAAAGTCGCTACGTTTTTATTGAAGCCGGAAGCTTACAAGAAAACAATCGCGGTGGATTATGTGGGCATGGAAATACCAAATGATTTTGTAGTGGGTTACGGTTTGGATTATGATGGCCTCGGAAGAAACATGAAAGAGATTTATGTTTTGGAACAGAAATAAGATTACACCAGATATAAAAATATAACACCATAAAAACAGCAACAATGATCAACATGTTAAACATCGTTTTATTTGGACCTCCGGGAGCCGGGAAAGGCACACAATCTGAAAAATTAATTGAAAAATACGGTTTGGTGCATTTATCAACCGGAGATATTTTGCGCAATGAAATCGCAAGAGGAACGACTCTTGGAATGGAAGCCAAGCAAATCATGGACCGTGGAGAATTAGTGAGCGATGATATTGTGATTGGTATGATTGAGGCAAAACTGGATGCAACGCCTAACGCAAATGGATTTATTTTTGATGGTTTCCCACGCACGCAGGCGCAGGCTGTCGCGCTGGATGACTTGTTGCAGAAAAAAGGAACAGCTATCAGCGCCATGTTGGCGTTAGAGGTGGACAATGATGAATTGGTGAAACGTTTGTTGTTACGCGGTAAAGAATCGGGAAGGCCTGATGATCAGAATGAGGAAATTATCCGTAACCGTGTGAACGAGTACAATAACAAAACCTTACCGCTTAAAAAATATTATTCAGAGCAGGCAAAGTTTCATTCCATTAACGGGATCGGATCTGTTGAATCGATCTTTAAACAATTAACAGACCGTATTGTTTTTGTTCAGGCAGAAATTGAACTGACAATGTTGGAAAATGATATTGAACATTTAGACCTGACCATTAATGATTTTGAAGTTGCTACTGAAATTTCGGAAGAATTAAAACATGACATCAATGAAGTAAGAGCGTCTATTCAGTCTACACTAAAGAAGGCGGATGTTCCTGTGAAAAAAGTAGTGACCACCACTTCAAAACCTTCGGCTGCTCCGGCTAAAGCAAAAACCGTAGCTAAAAAACCGGCAAAAAAAGTGAGTAAATCTGTTGCAAAAAAAGCAGTTGCTAAACCGGCAAAAAAGGTTGCAGCTAAAAAGCCGGTAAAGAAAACGGCAGCTAAAAAAGTTGCGCCAAAGAAAGTGGTAAAAAAAGCCGTTAAAAAAGTGATTGCTAAAAAAGCCGTTGCTAAAAAGGTGATAAACAAAGCGGCTAAAAAAGTGGCTCCTAAAAAGACTGTAAAAAAGGCGGCACCAAAAAAGGTGATTAAGAAAGCAGTTCCGAAAAAGGCTGTTAAGAAAGTCGCTCCAAAAAAAGCGGCCGCTAAAAAACCAGTAAAGAAAGTTGCTCAAAAGAAAGCGGCGAAGAAAGTAATTAAGAAGAAGAAATAAATAACATGTGATGGGTTTGGCTTTGAAGCCATTCAAAACTTAAAACTCATGACTTATAACTAAAAAGAGTGGATACTAATTTTGTTGATTACGTAAGGATTTGTTGCCGCAGTGGCAAAGGCGGGAAGGGGTCTACACATTTACACCGCGATAAGCTCACGGCCTTTGGTGGCCCAGATGGTGGAGATGGTGGACGTGGCGGACATATCATTTTACGTGGTAACAAACAATTCTGGACACTCATCCATTTAAAATACAGGAAACACATCATTGCCAAAGGTGGCGGAGATGGCGGTTCTTCTCATAAATCAGGCAAGGAAGGCGAAGATGAAATTTTAGATGTGCCTTTGGGAACGATTGCCCGTGATTTGGAAACCGGTGAATTTATTTGCGAGATAACGGAGGACGGACAGGAAATTATTTTGCTTCCCGGTGGAATGGGGGGAAGGGGCAATGCCCATTTCAAATCACCGACCAACCAAACACCGCGTTATTCACAGCCCGGCGAAGAAGGAAAGGAAGAGTGGAAAATTTTAGAATTAAAAGTGTTAGCCGATGTTGGTTTAGTAGGTTTCCCGAATGCAGGTAAATCAACTTTGCTCTCGGTGGTTTCTGCGGCAAAACCGGAGATTGCAAATTATCCCTTTACAACGTTAACACCTAACTTAGGTATTGTGCCTTACCGTGACTATAAAAGTTTTGTCATGGCAGATATTCCGGGAATTATTGAAGGGGCCAGTGAGGGCAAGGGATTAGGCGTTCGTTTCCTGCGCCACATTGAACGGAATTCTTCATTATTGTTTTTGGTAAGTTGTCAAAGTGATAATATTTACGAGGAATATAAAATCCTACTGAACGAGTTGAAACAATACAATCCGGAGTTACTCGACAAACAACGTATTCTTGGTATTTCCAAATGTGATACGATTGACGACGAGTTGATTATGGAACTGGAGAAGGATTTGAATAAGCGAATGAAAGGCAAATTCAAAATCCCTTATATTTTCTTTTCGTCTCAAACCGGCTATAATATCCAGCAACTGAAAGACATGCTCTGGGAGCAGTTGAATTAGGATAGCTTCAGTTTACTGTGTTACTTTCTTAGAATCTTTTCCATGGTCTTACCCTTTGCAAGTTCATCAATCATTTTATCTAAATAACGAACCTTTTGCATGAGTGCGTCTTCGATTTCCTCCACACGATAACCGCAAATGACACCGGTAATTTTAGAGACATTTGGATTCATGTGTGGTGCCCTGGCAAAAAATGTTTCAAAATCACTTTTTTGATCAATTTGCTGCTGCAGGGTTTTTGTATTGTAACCGGTTAACCAGTAAATAATTTCATCCACTTCGGCCTTGGTCCGACCCTTCTTCTCCGCTTTTTGTATATATAACGGGTAGACACTGGAAAACAACATTCGGTATACTCTTGAATTATCCATGTTAATTGATATTAATTTTAAACTATTTAAAGATAGCGAGTTTAGACCTTTTTCAAAAGCTAAAATCTCACCAAAGCTTTAAATAATTTACTACTTTTACCATGTAAAATTATAGACTGGATGTTAATTATTGGTATATGCGGGGGAACAGGTTCAGGGAAGACAACCGTGGTTAACAAGATACTTGAAATACTTCCTTCCGATCACGTGGTGATTCTCTCGCAGGACTCCTATTACAAAGACAATTCACATATATCACCGGAGGAGCGCAAATCCATCAATTTCGATCATCCTAATTCCATTGAATTTGATTTGTTGTTTGATCACATCAATGAATTGAAAAAAGGCAATAGCATTCGGAAACCAATTTACTCCTACATTACTTGTACCAGGGATTCCACTACGATTCCGGTTCAAAGTAAAGAAGTGATCCTGATAGAAGGCATTCTATTGTTTTCAGATGAACGCATCCGGAACATTTGCAACGTGAAAGTTTTTGTAGATGCTCCATCAGACGAGCGATTGTTACGTGTCATTAGACGGGACCATATCGAGCGCGGAAGAACGGTAGAACAAACTTTGGAACGATACATTGAAACGGTGAAGCCCATGCATGAACAGTTTATCGAGCCTACCAAACGTTATGCCGACCTGATTGTTCCCTTAGGCGGAGAGAACACTGTAGCCATTAATATACTGGCATCCACCATCCGTCAGAAGCTTGGTTTAAAAAAAGATCAGGATATTAATTCGATTTTTCATTAACGGATTGCAGACTTGCGTAGCCCCGATTTGAAAACGCTTTTAACGAAGAAAACGCTTTACGTCTGCTCGCATTAACCTATTGAGCCTTTTCAATAGTCATCCCAAAATCCAGAATGAGGGGCAAAGGATTGCTGCGCATACCTTGCTCAAAGCTAAAGGTGTATTTGCCTGTTTGAGGAAAGCGAAGATTCTTTTTCAATGGAATTTTATTGTCCCATAAATCACCGGCACCATCGCCCACCCATTTTCCTTTTTTATCAGCAAAAATGCACTCCAAAGTATCAACGGAAGTTTTTCCATCGGGATAAGTGGTAGTTAAGAACACAAATAAATTGGCATAAGGATAAGAGTCAGCATGGCGCACATTTAAAAACACATTATGCAAAGCGTTATTATCTTTGATGTCTACCTCAAATTTCAATCGGTTATCTGTTTTCCAGCCTTCTTCCGGAAGTTTGGTGTAATCACTGAATACCACATTCTTATTACAGCTTACAAGTAACATCAATAAGAATGCAATCGCACTCAGTCTGAAAAAATTAGGCTTTATCTGTACCATCTGGTTTAGGTTTTGGTTTGTGATTATGCACCGGTTTTTTATGATTTGGATTCGCAGGTTTGTTTGGATTTGGCTGCTGCGGTTTATTTGGATTCGCTTCCTTATTTGGATTAGGATTCGGTCCTTTGTTTTGATTCGGATTTGGTTTCGCGTGCTGCGGTTTATTCGGATTCTGATTAGCCGGCTTATTAGTGTGCTGTGGCTTATTCGGGTTAGCCGGTTTATTTGGATTAGGGTTTGGATACTTATGTTGCGGAGCTGCTGTTTTTTCTGCCTTTGGTCCCTGGTTTGGATTGGAAGGCTTAGGTCCCTGATTTGGTTTACGGTTCTGGTTGTTTTTGTGACGGTTCTGGTTGTTTTTCTTACGGTCATCAAAACGCGTTAACGAATCCTGTCCAACCACATTTTCATAATCCGGTTGTTTCACTGTTTCCAGTTCTTTGTATTGTTTCGGTTCTAACAAATCAGCCGGTTTAATATTGTCGGCGTTCAGTTTAAAAATTTCTTTGGTACGGGCAATCGTTAAGGGCACAAATACATCCGGTTCGCTGGTGTAGCTCCACCAGATAATGCGTTTAAAAATATCAGTCTTTTGATGGAACGCAAATCCTTTTTCAGTAGCAAGTCTTCTGTTATCAATATCCGGGAATTCTTTTAAAGCATCCAGGTAACTGTCTAATTCGTAATTCAAACAGCATTTTAATTTACCACACTGTCCTGCTAATTTTAATGGGTTCAGTGATAGCTGCTGGTAACGTGCCGCGGAAGTAGATACCGTTCTGAAATCATTCAGCCAGGTAGAACAACACAATTCACGCCCGCAGGATCCGATAGCACCTAAACGCGCGGCTTCCTGTCTTGCCCCAATCTGGCGCATTTCAATCCGCACTTTAAATTCATCAGCCATTACTTTAATCAGTTCCCTGAAATCCACGCGGCCATCGGCAGTGTAATAAAACACGGCTTTACTTTTATCGCCCTGGTATTCCACGTCACTGATCTTCATTTGCAAACCAAGTTTTAAGGCAAGTGTTCTTGCTTTGAACATCGTTTCAACTTCCAGAGCCTGAGCTTCGCGCCATTTATCAATATCCTGTTGTTTGGCTTTGCGGTATATTTTTTTGATGTCTTCGCTTTCGTACTTGACGTTCTTCTTTTTTAACTGAAGACGCACCAGTTCACCGGTTACCGAAACAACGCCGATATCATGCCCCGGTGATGATTCAGTTGCCACAATATCCCCAACATTTAAAGTTAAATTATTGACGTTACGGTAAAATTCTTTTCTTGAATTTTTGAAACGGATTTCCATCACGTCACAGGGAGCTTGCCCGTCGGGTAAAGTCATGTTCCCTAACCAGTCGAACACATTTAATTTATTGCAACCGCCGCCGGTTCCACACGATCCGTTATTATTACATCCTGCGGGGATACCGCCATTTTTATCCTGCCCTGTTGAGCAACTTCCACATGCCATAGTATATATATTTAGTCAATGCCCGGCTGATGTTTGTCAGCCGAGTATTTGAGAACATTATTAATTTGCCTCCAAAAAGAGTGGTATAAATATACTCATTTATTTATAATTTTTTTTTGCTCCGTTGTAGTTTTATACACCACTTATGTTTTATATTTAAATTTTTTAGATTTATATCTTATGGTAGTATTAATTACAGGAGCAACATCAGGAATCGGCCGTTCAACAGCCATTGAATTCGCTAAAAATGGTTATGACGTGATTATTACCGGCAGAAGACAGGAGCGACTAATGGAATTGAAAGACATGATTGCTAAAGAATATCAGGTAAGGGTGCTGGATCTGTGTTTTGATGTGAGGGATGAAAAGCAGGTAGAAAAAGCCATTCATTCCATTCCGGGGGATTTTAAAAGGATTGATGTGTTGGTGAATAATGCCGGGTTGGCGGCCGGTTTATCGGCGATACAGGATGGGCAACTTAATCACTGGGAGCAAATGATTGATACCAATGTCAAAGGTTTGCTGTATGTATCCAAACACGTTTCAAAAATATTAATAGAAAATAAAAACGGTCATATCATCAATATTGGATCTATTGCCGGAAAAGAAGTGTATGCGAATGGCAATGTGTATTGTGCCACTAAGCACGCGGTGGATGCGCTGAATAAAGGTATGCGGATTGATTTGTTACATCATGGAATCAGGGTATCTTCCGTGAATCCGGGTATGGTGGAAACAGAATTCAGCGTGGTGCGTTTTGAAGGAGATGAAGAGCGTGCAAAAAAAGTGTATGACCGCATCGTGCCTTTAAAGCCTGAAGATGTAGCTGAAACCATTTATTGGATCGCTTCCCGTCCTGCTCATGTGAACATCAATGATGTGATTATAATGCCAACGGTTCAGGCGAATTCTACCACGGTTTTAAGGTAAGATTTAGTAGCAAAAACAAAAAAAAGTCATGATAACCCCTGTAATTATGGGATGATCTGCGCCTCCGTTTTATACTCCTTTTTCTTTGTTTATCAGACGCCGAAGGGGGATGGCCTTACTTTCCTTCTATCCAGTTAATTATTTTTTTACAGCCGGGACTTTTAAATGAAGAAACATTAGTAACCAAAAATCCATTCTCGTCAATCAGGTATTTCTGAAAATTCCATTTCACTGAACTACTTTCCACACCATTTTCTGACTTAGTGGTGAGCCATTTATAAATGGGAGAAATGCTATCGCCTTTGACATTTATTTTTTCCATCATGGGAAACGTAACCCCATAGTTTCTAATACAAAACTCTTTGATCTCTTCATTGGATCCCGGCTCCTGTCCGCCAAACTGGTTGCATGGGAATCCAACAATCACAAAATTTTTGTCTTTATACCGCTGGTATAGTGTCTCTAAGTCTTCGTACTGATGGGTAAATCCGCACTTACTGGCCGTATTGACAATGAGTATTTTTTTTCCTCTAAGGGTTGAAAAGTCCAGTATTCCTTCTTCTAACGTGGTAGCCGTAAGCTGATGCAATGACGTTTTCACTACCGGTTTTTTAAACCGGTAGAACATCAAAATCAGAAGAAGGATTGCGGCAACAATAAAGAATACCTTCATAGTAAAACTAAAAGTAGACAAACATTATTGATTTAAATAATTTAAATACCTATGTTTGAAAACACTTTATCAATTGAAATGAAAAAAATTATATTATTTAGTCTGTTGAGTTTGCCGTTATTGTTTTCAGCGCAAACTAAAAAATTAAGTTCTCAGGCTTCCGGCAACGTTAGCGCGTATGATAAAAAAGAAGGCCATGAGAAAAAAGCAAAGCCTGTTGTAATTGCAGGAAGTAACCAATATGATATATTAAAGGCGTCAGGAAAATTATCAAATTACAGCATTGTTGCCAACAATTCGAATTTGGTCTCGGTGAATAAGACTATGCCATTTCTTTCTGCCCAGAAGGTGACAACACTCACACCCTGTGATTTCCCGCCAATGATTGGTACTTCGCCTTTTCCTACACCTTCCGGAACAAATGTGAATGATGATGAAACGGGCTCGGTAAGTTTGCCGTTTGGTTTTTGTTTTTATGGAGTAACGTATACTTCAATGAATGTCTTTGATAATGGGAACGTTCAGTTTAATACGAATTCCATCGCGTTTACCTCAACGGGGTTCCCTTCTACTAATGTCAATATGATTGCACCTTTTTGGGGAGACGGCACAGCGGATGTAACTAAAGCCGGCGTTAAATACGGGAAAGTGATGGTTGATGTGCAGCCCACTTATGTTGTTATCACGTGGGATAGCTTACCTTATTATCAGGGATCTACAGTCGCCAGTTTTACTAATACTGCGTTACTGAATACATTTCAATTAGTTTTGACCAATGGATCGGATCCTATTTTACCTCCGGGTAAAAATGTAGGATTTTATTATAGAAATATGCAATGGACAACAGGTAATGCATCAGGAGGATCAGTAGGATTCCCTGCTACTCAGCCGGGAAGTCCTGCAACAGTAGGAGCAAATGAAGGTAATGGTACAGATTTTTTTCAAATGGGCCGTTTCGGAGTTCCGGGCGCAGCTTATGATGGCCCGGGGGGTAACAACGATGGAATCAGCTGGCTGAACGGCAAAAAATTCTTTTTTGATTTGTGTCCACCGGCTGGGGCTAATTTTGAGCCTGTTTCTGTTTTGTTAGGACATTGTGATACCGTAAGGGTCTGCGGTAATGATACGATTTTTATTAAAAATACTTTTCTTGGGCCTGAAGCCGGACAAACGGTTAGCGTAACCGCAACCGCTGCAAGTTTGGGAAGTGCGTTTTCCTATTCCACGTTAACCAATTCAAATGGCGGCACCGATATTTATATTATTATCGATGGGAGTATTGCAACGGGAGGATACCATATCATTAGTATTGCTGCAACAGATAATGGCACGCCGGCATTAACAAACGGACAACAGTTGGTTGTGTATGTTGATCAGGGCTCTTTGAATAATTTAAATGGTTCAATTGTATTGACGCCAACACTTGGGGCTTGTCCGGGTGGCGTTGTGAGTGCAAGTGTAACCGTGAGCGGAGGCGTTCCGGATGGTTATTTATGGAGTAATAATAATGTAACTTCTGCCACATCATTTACAACGGTTGTAGCGGCTGATTCATTAATCTTTGTGACGTTGACTTCGGGTCAATGTAAAAAAACTATTATTGGCGATATTAACATTAATCCGGTACCAGTTGCCAATATCAGCGGGAATTTAAGTTTTTGCAGTGGTAACGCTTCTACTACCATTTTAACAGCGACGAATACGTTAAATCCTGCTTCGCAAGGACCTCATAACTATTTGTGGGCTACAACAACAGGTACTTTAGGGTCTTCAAATACAGCCAGTACTACAGCCACCGGCGGTGTATATACGGTTACCGTTACCAATCAATTCGGTTGCGTTTCTGTTGCCACAACCACAGTAGTGATGAATGAAACCCCTGATTATACGCTCACCAGTTCGAATGCTATTTCGGGTGGCTCTGTCTATTGCGTAAGTCAGGACAGCGCCAGAATAGGAATTGGTTTTGGTCAGTCTTCGGGTCAGGCCTGTGGCTTAGGAACAGGTTTGTGTACGACTCCAAACATAGTTTCTGTCGGTTCTGCATCGGGGGCTAATACGAACACTGGCTATCCATCTGTTTTTGGAAATTACGACAAAAATGCAAGGCACCAAATGTTGTATACGGCTGCAGAATTATTAGCGGCAGGCGCCATTCCGGGTAAATTATCCAGCATTTCTTTCCAGGTAAATTCCATGCAACCGTTGAATACAACGGGTAGCAGTAGTTCATCCACGTACATTGGAACCTTGCCAAACTATAGCATTAAGTTAAAATGCACCACCAGCACGGTTTTAAACTCTACTTTTGAACCAACCGGTTTCACCCAGGTCTTTTTGGGAAATGTAACGCCTACGGTAGGAGTCAATACTCAAACTTTTAGCCAGCCATACATCTGGGATGGAACCAGTAACCTGATTGTTGATGTCTGTTATACTAGGACTACTTCTTTGGCGAGTACATATTATACGTCGAACCCTGTTATGCCTTATACAAATGTAGGGTCGACCAAATGTGTTTATTTCAATTCGGATTCAAGTCCGGCCTGCGGGAATACAACAGGTACCACCACAAATAATCGTCCCGATATAAAGTTCGGAAATTGTTTCGCCAGTCAATCCGGCTCTCAGTTTAACGTAGTGGTTACTCCAACAACAGGGGTGGTGATCTCTGCAGCACATGACTCTATCATGTTCGATTTGCCTTCTACTCCGGGTATAACCTGTTATATGGTTTCTTTGGTGAATCCGCTTGGTAACTGCTCAAAGGATACAATGATTTGTTTGGAAGCTATTCAGGGAACAACACAAGGAACGCTGACAGCATCTAATTACTCAGTTTGCCCAAGCCAGACATTGACTTTAAATGCAGTGGGTGCACTGGAAACTTATACCATTCAGTATACGGATGATATCGGCCTGCAAACAACAACGGTTAGCCCGGTAACGTTTAATGCTCCGGCTACACTCGGCGCTTATGTGTATACGTTAATAGCTACGGGTCAGTGTGGAGGACCGTTAACGGTTTTTACCAATACAATTCATGTGATTCAGGGAGTGACCATAGGTAACTTAATCTTTTCGCAAGACAGCGTTTGTCCCGGAACTTCATTGGTTGTTTCAGCAAATGGCCCAATTTTACCAACCTATACGATTACATATGGTACTTCAACAGGGACAGCATCTGTTGTTGGAAACAGCGTGACTGTAACTCCAACTTTAACAACTGCCGGGTATCAAACTTATACCTTAACAGCAGAAGGAGCCTGCGGCGGCCCAATCACTGATTTTGTGGATTCTGTACAGGTTTATTTAGGCACAACCCAGGCAACAGTTACCGCGAGTGCAGATACGCTTTGCCCGGGCAGCCCAATCACATTGAACTATACAGGTGTGTTAGCTACTTATACAGTGACTTATTCTGATGCATCTGGAGCGCACACTTCCACTACAGTACCGGTGACGTATACGCCGATGGCTATGACAAATCCTACATTAGGATACGTAACCTATACATTAACCGGCCAGGGTCCTTGTAACGGACCTGTAACTTCATTTGTTGATTCAGTATTTATTAAACAAGGTGTGACGACAGGTTCACTTGTAGTTTCCCAAAGCACGGTTTGTCCTGGCACTCCAATTACCTTGAGTTCTCAGGCTGGATTCGCGGTGGCATCGTATACCATTGCTTATGTAGATGCAAACGGTAACCCTCAGGTTGCGCCTCCAAATAGTTCGGTTACTTTTGTTCCGGCATCGGTGGCTTCACCAGTATTTGGACCTCATACATATACATTGTTGGCAGAAGGGCCCTGCAGCGGACCACTTACTCCTTTTTACGGAACAGTAAATGTTATGCAGGGAATAACCAGTGCGACTTTAGCGCCAACTCAAAGCGTGGTGTGTATTGGTAGCCCGATTAGTTTGAATGTAACTGGCACTTCCTTATCAACTTATACCATTCAGTATAATAACGGAGCAGGTATAATTACGTCCAATACATCAGTAACATTTAATTCTGCTGTTCCCGGATTAAACACTTATACTTTAATTGCCCAAGGGCCTTGTAGTGCTCCAACAGCAATGACTACAGCAAGCGTTATGGTAAATGCCTTAACAACCCTCACTATTGCGCCAATGGCTAATCAGGTGAAGTGTTTAAATGGAACAGTTACCTTATCGGCTAACGTCGTTCCATCGTCGGCTCAACCATTTACTTATACATGGCTGCCAACTGTTGGAACGAATACTAATTCTACCTACACCACGTCAACGCCGGTTACACAAACCTTTGTTGTTTTGGTGAACGGTGTGTGCGCCAGCCCTGCAACAGCCAGTGTGGTAGTAAGCAACTTTGCCAGCAATATCAGCGTGGTAATACCGGATTCGGCGGCCGTATGTGCAGATACTGATTTGGAATTACATTCAATCGTAACCGGAGGAAAAGCGCCTTACTCTTATAACTGGACAATTTTCCCTGATGTCAATTCTATATCAAGTTCGGCTACGTTAAACACAACGTCTCCTGGCACCGAAGGTGTGTACAGCATAATGGTAACAAGTACAGATAGCTGTGGTTTCACAGATTCTGATATGCAGTTAATTTATGTATTACCTCCTTGTGGTATAGAGATTGGTAATATCATCACTCCAAACGGAGATGGCGTCAATGATTTATTCAAAATCAAGAACATTGAATACCATCCGAATTCATCTTTAACAATTTTTGACAGATGGGGCAGGAAAGTGTTTTCAAGTTCAAATTATGCCAACGAATGGAAAGCAGAAGGCTTAAACGACGGAACTTACTTTTATATTTTAGATGTCCCTGAGGATAAAAAATATAATGGATTCGTTCAGGTGTTAAGATAATATTGGATTTTAGGTGATTTGGGCGTAAATTTGCGCCCCAATGACCACTCAATTATTATCGTCTCTTATTAAGAAAGAATTTTTACTAGAATTCCGGCAAAAGTCTACTCTTGCCGGAATTTTAGTTTATATCGTCGCGACGGTTTTTATTTCGGCCTTATGTTTTAAAAAGATCATTCACCCAACGGTGTGGAATGCCCTTTTCTGGACTATTTTCATGTTCATTGCCGTGAATGTGTCCGGTAAAAGCTTCATGCAGGAAACAAAAGGAAAAGGCCTCTACAATTATTTATATTACAGTCCGCGACAGTTTATTTTAAGCAAAATCATGTACAATATGCTTTTAATGGCGGTTTTAAGCCTCCTGACCTTCTTTTTTTATTCCTGGTTTGTTGGCAGCCTGGTACAGGATCTGGGGATGTTTTTATTGACGCTGATGTTCAGTTCTTCCGCTTTTTCAGGTGTATTAAGCCTGATGAGTGCTATTGCCTCTAAAGCCAATAACAATATCAGCCTGATGGCTATTTTAAGCTTCCCCGTGTTAATGCCTCTATTACTGGTTTCCGTTAAGTTAAGCAAGCATGCGATTGATGGATTGGCATGGAGCGTAAGCTATAAATACCTGCTGATTCTGGTCATGCTAAATTTTGTTGTGGTAGCATTGGCAACCCTTTTATTTAATTACCTTTGGAAAGAATAAAATCAACATGATTAAATGGTGGAAAATACTCTCAGCGCTGCTTATTCTTTACACTTTGGTGTGGGGAATGTTAGGCCCGGTTCCGCATTTAAATATTTTACATGAAACGATTCGCAATGTGTATTACCATGTTCCGATCTGGTTTGCCATGTTATTTTTAATGGGTTATTCTGTGGTTCATGCCATTAAACATTTATCGAATAATGATTTACGGTCGGATATCATTAGTGATCAGGCCGCGCAAACAGGATTATTTTTTGCTATACCCGGATTATTAACCGGTTGTATGTGGGCCAAATATACCTGGGGTACCTGGTGGACATTCCAGGATCCTAAATTGAATGGAGTGGCCATTGCGGTTTTAATTTACCTTGCTTATTTTATTTTAAGAAGTTCGATTGATGACGAACAGAAACGCGCTCGTATTTCTGCCGTGTATAATATTTTCGCCTTTGTGATGATGTTTGTTTTTATTATGATTTTGCCGAGGTTAACTGATTCTCTGCATCCGGGCAACGGAGGAAATCCTGCTTTTGGAAAATACGATCTGGACAGCAACATGCGTATGGTGTTTTATCCGGCGGTGATTGGTTGGATTTTATTGAGTCTTTGGATACTGGATATTAAAAAACGAATAGCACTTTTAACACATAAGAAAAATGAACAATAAAATAATTTTATTCCTGCTAAGTATTGTAATTCCTTTTTTAGGGAAGGCTCAGGAAACTGCACCTGAAATGGCAGATACCTTCAGAAGCGAAGGAAAAATCTATGTGGTCATCACAGTAATCTCGATCATCTTCATGTGCCTGATTGGTTACCTGGTATACCTGGATATTAAATTACGGAAACTCGAAAAATAAAAACTTATTTTCTTTGTCTCTCTTTTGTGGGGCAGGAGGATTATAAAGAAAAAACAAAATGAAAAAGATTCACATATTAGGAATAATAGTTATTGCAGTGGCAATAGGCGTTATTTTTACGTCCCTTCAAAGCAGCGCCTCTTATTCTGATTTCGTGGAGGCATCTGCGAACCCTGATACCGAATACCACGTGGTTGGCAAATTAAACAAAACGGTTCCTGTTCAGTATGATCCGAAGATCAATGCCGATGAATGTTCGTTTGTGATGCTTGACAATAAAGGTGTTGAGAAAAGAGTGGTCCTTCATAAAAGTGTACCGCAGGATTTTCAAAAGTCTGAACAAATTGTTTTAATAGGGAAAATGCAGGGTGAAGAATTTCATGCCAATGAAATTTTGATGAAATGTCCAAGTAAATATAACGACGGTAAGCCGCAGGTATAACTTCCATAAAAATTTAAAATCATGGCAAAAATTACAGGTATTGGTGGCGTTTTTTTTAAAACACAAAATCCAAAAGAATTGGCTGAATGGTATAAACAGCATTTAGGCTTAGACTTGGAAGCATGGGGTGGAGCCATCATCAAATGGCCAAATGATAAAGCTGACGACAAAGGTATAACGGTCTGGCACACTGCGCCGGCTGACACTAAATGGTTCAGTCCGAGCGAATCTTCATTTATGATTAATTACCGTGTTGATAACATGGAAGAAATGCTTTCGCAATTAAAAGCGGGCAATATTGAAATTGTAAAAGGCCCAGAATATCATGAAAACGGTGTTTTTACATGGATCATGGATCCCGCTGGAAACAAACTTGAATTATGGGAACCAATGGCCTGGAATGAAAAAAATAAAAAATAGAACTTAAGAATGAGTAATTACGGGGAGCATTTATGGGTTGGGCAAATAGGTAACGGATTCGTTATTTTATCTCTTATTGCAGCAGTGCTTTCAGCAGTTGGGTATTATTTTTATTCCAAAGAAGTGTTAACGTCTGAATGGAAGAGATTTGCAAATGTTGCTTTTTCTATTCACTCCATCTCTATCATTGGTATAGCTGCCACTATCTTTTTTATGCTGTTCAACCATTACTACGAATATTCGTATGTATATCAGCACAGTAATAATGAAATGCCCATGCAGTATATCATGTCCTGTTTCTGGGAAGGACAGGAAGGGAGTTTTTTGTTATGGGCATTTTGGAACGTTGTATTAGGAAATATTTTACGTAGAACCATTGATGCTAAATGGGAAGCTCCAACTATGGCCATTTTCGCACTGGTTCAGGTGTTTATTGCGAGCATGTTATTGGGAATTTTTATTGGTGATTACAAACTGGGAACGAATCCGTTTCTATTGCTGAGAGAAAATCCTGATTTCGCTAACATGCCTTTCCTTAGTATACCCGGCTTTCCAACTAAGATAGACGGGCGCGGCTTAAATCCTTTATTAATGAATTACTGGATGACCATTCATCCTCCTACTTTGTTTTTAGGATTTTCTTCAACCTTAGTTCCTTTTGTGTTTGCCATCGCCGGATTGTGGAAACGTGATTTTACAACATGGCAAAAGCCGGCTTTAACCTGGACATTCTTCAGCATCATGATTTTAGGTACCGGCATCTTAATGGGAGGCGCATGGGCATACGAGGCATTGAGTTTCGGTGGTTTCTGGGCATGGGATCCGGTTGAAAATTCTTCGTTGGTTCCCTGGCTGGTAATGGTAGGAGCAGGACACGTGATGATTATTAATAAAAACAAAGGCGGCTCATTATTCATGACGCATTTAATGGCCATCGCTTCTTTCTTATTAGTTTTGTATTCAACGTTCTTAACGCGCAGTGGGATTTTAGGGAACAGCTCCGTACATGCCTTTACAGATCTGGGAATGCAGGGACAATTAGTGGTCTATGTTTTGACTTTTGTGTTGATTTGTGTTGTCTTATTGATTCATGATAAATTGATCAGGGTGTCCTATCTCATGGTGTCTTTCATGATGTTATTTTTAGGAATCGTCATAGGATACAAGATTATATTATTGTTAACCTGGCTGGGAATCAGTTTCGTGATTACCATTTATTCCTACATGAAATTCTTCCCGAAAGAGGAGGAAGAGGAAAGTTTATATTCCCGTGAGTTCTGGATGTTTGTCGGTTCCCTGGTATTTTTATTAGCGTCCCTGGTTATTACTTACTTTACATCTATTCCGGTACTGAACAAATTATTTTCGCTTGAAAAAGCACCGATTAAGGTAGCCGATTATAATTTATGGATGGTTCCTTTTGCTATCGTTGCACTGGTATTGGTAGCGGTGACGCAGTTTTTCAAATACCAAAAAACGGATCCCAAACGATTCATCAAGCACATCACCTGGTCAGGCGTTTTTGCAGTGATTTTTGGGCTGTCGGCGGTGATTCCTCTATACTTTTTGAAAGAGTATTCTTTAGCAAAATCTATTGACAAGTGGAACCTGATTTCTTATGCGATCCTTTTTATATCAGCTTTGTTTGCTGTTTTTTGCAATTTGGATTATTGGATGCGAACCCTTAAAGGTAAAACCCGTCATGCCGGCGCCTCCATAGCGCATATTGGCTTCGCGTTGATTTTATTGGGAGCCTTGATTTCCACATCTAAAAAGCAAACGATTTCACAAAATACTTCTCAAAAAAATGTGGCCAGTTTGGGCGAAAATTTCAGTGCTAAAAAAAGTCTGGTGCTTACCAAAGGCGATACTTTACCAATGGGAAATTACCTGGTAACATATAAGGGTAAAGAACATAAGGGTATTGATGTGTTCTTTCACATGGATTATTTCACCAAAGATAAGTATGGTAAACTAGTCAAAGCGTTCGAACTGAGCCCAATGGTGCAGGACAATCCGCGCATGGGTCAGGCCTCTAATCCCGACACTAAACATTTTCTTGGCAGCGATATATACACACACATTACTTATGCCGATTTATCGGACAACCGCGCAGTGAAAAAGGATGCGTATAAAGAGCCAACCAATTTTGTCGGTCATATGCACGATACTATTTTTGCAGACAATGCGATTATTTTAATCGACAGCATCACTACTAATTTAACGGAAGAACAATATTCTAAAAATGATAGTTTACTGGTTGTCACTGCCGTACTAAAAGCTACAGATATTAATGGAACAGTTTACCGGGCTACGCCAAAATATATATTGAAAAATAATACAGTGTTACCAGATGAATTTGAATTGAATGAGTTAGGATTGAAATTTATTTTCTGGAAGATTAATCCCCAGGAAGGAAGCATTGAAATCCAGATGAGTGAAAAGGTAAACAATACCAGAGAATTTGTGGTATTGGAAGCGTATATGTTTCCTTTCATTAACGTGTTGTGGCTCGGCTGCCTGGTGATGATTATTGGTACAGTGGTGGCCATCATGGAGCGCAGAAGAAAAAACAGAACTCAACTCGGTTAGTACTTGGTTAAGCAATTAAAAATAGTTATTGTTGGCACGGGCAATGTTGCTTATCACATAGCGGAGTCTTTCCAGTCAAAAAGCAATACCCGGTTAATACAGGTTTTTAATCACCGGAATTCAAAAGAAGCTAAATTATTTTCAAAAAAATTCGGCTGTGAACTCGCGACAAATTATACATCCATTAATCATTCGGCTGACGTCTATATCATCGCAGTGAAGGATAATGCAATTGTTGAGGTTGTGAAAAATCTTGCATCTGTAAACATAAAAGGAATTGTTGTTCATACGTCTGGAAGTATGGATATGAAAATTCTTCAACCTGCTTCTCCGAATATTGGAGTATATTATCCTTTACAAACGTTTTACATTGGTGCTGAAATTGACTGGCAGAATACACCGGTGTTGATTGAAGGCAATTCAAAAAAAACGCTTACTGCCCTGATACAATTGGGCAGCCAGGTTTCTGGACTTATAAAAAAAGTAGATTCTCAAAAAAGGCTTCAGATCCATTTGGCAGCTGTGTTTGCGTGTAATTTTACAAATGCTCTGTATGTTTCGGCCTATGAGTTGATTGAAAAAAATCTTGGCAAAAAGGACACCGCGCTTTTGTTACCCATTATGCAGCATTCGTTTCAGAAGCTTGAAAAAGTTCATCCTAAAAATGCACAAACCGGGCCGGCCATGCGTCATGATCATACGGTGATGAAAAAACATTTAACTCTGTTAAAAAGCAACAAGCAATTCACCGACGTGTATAAAACATTATCAGCTTTAATAATTTCACAACATTCAAAATAGATCCATGGAAAACTTCAAGCAAAAATTACCGAGAATCAAAACATTGTTATTTGATGTGGATGGAGTTCTGACCAACGGGCAGGTTTTTTTAATGGAGAATGGAGAGTTTCTGAGAAACATGAATTCAAAAGATGGTTATGCTTTGCAATTAGCTGTCAGGAAAGGTTACCGCATCGCAATGATCACCGGCGGCAGCAGTCAGATCATCAAAAAAGCATTGCATGGTTTAGGCATACAGGATGTGTTTTTATCACAGCATGATAAACTGCAATGCTATAAAGATTACATCAACGAGCACAGTTTGAATGAAGATGAAATCCTTTATATGGGCGATGATCTGCCCGATTATGAAGTGATGAAAAGGGTAGGGGTAGCAACCTGTCCCTATAATTCTGCCACAGAGATTAAGGAGATATGTTTGTATATCTCCAATCGCAATGGAGGAGAAGGATGCGTCCGTGATATTGTGGAACAGGTTCTTCGTTCTCAGGGAACCTGGGAAATTACTACCTGGTAATTTTTATTTCTCCCTGATCAATTAAATATTTCACTTTAAAAATAGCAGCCACACTGATTGAGTCTGTAATTTCTCCTTTCAAAACCATGTCAAAGGCTTCGTTAATATGAAGTTTTTTGATTTTCAGGTCCTCGCTTTCTTCCGGTTCCGCTTCTTCAAATGTTAAATCTGTAGCCAGGAATACAAACGCATGTTCATCACTTACAGAATTGCTTAAATGCATCTGCATAATCTCTTCAAAGTGTTTGGCGACAATTCCTGTTTCTTCTTTTAACTCGCGGATAGCGGTGTCCAGTGGTTTTTCTCCCAATGGCCCCCCTCCCTCTGGAATCTCCCAGCTATAGGCATTTAGCGGATACCGCCATTGGCCCACTAACCAGGTATATCCATCTTCGCTTAACGGAAGAATGCCAATTGCTAAATTTTTAAAGTTCACAACGCTATACACCGCAGGGTTGCCTGCGGGATTAATGGTCTGATGTTTGTTAACAGCTATCCATGGAGATTCATAGACTAATTCAGACGAAAGAGTTTTCCAGGTATTTAAAAGTTGTTCGTTCATATTTTATTCAATCAATAAATAATAGGTTTCACACAGTTGGATTGTTAATATTAGGGTTATTTTCTTATATTTAGAAACCCAAACTGCTTTAAATTCGTAAAAGTTAAAAATTGTTATGTTGAGAAAACTACTACTTTTTATAGTTCTGTTAACTGCTGGTTATTTAAATGCTCAAACATTATATTGGGTAGGTGGTTCCGGTTACTGGAATGATGCTAATCATTGGTCATTAACAAGTGGTGGAAGCTCTGCAAATAAAATTCCAAGTTCAGGATCAACTGTTATTTTTGATAACGCATCATCTGCCCAAAGTTTTACAATTCATGCATTACATAGTTTCGATTTTAATTCAATAAAAGCTGAAAACACTTTTTTTAACATTGATGTTATTGGTTCTCCAAATGTTGATTTGACTGTCAATGGCGATGTCAATCTAAATCCTAACTTCTTTTTAAAGTTAAACGGAAAAATCAATTTAAATCCACAAACCGCGGTCAAATATCAATTCTCGCATAATAAGTTAACGAACGATGTTTTCTTAAATGCAGAGTCAGACGTAGAATTAGGTGTGTTTGCAACTTCAAAATCACTTTCCTTATCCGGTAATTTCACATTGAAAAATTCAACAATTTTTGTGGATAATATTAAGTTTGAAGGTTATAATTTTAATTTGAATACGGTTTCAATTCAAGCCAGTATATTTAATATGCTGGCTAATACAACCTTGAGTGCAAGCCTAAATTCCCAATCTAAAATTATAACAGATAAAACTAAATTATCTCCAAAGACTTTAAATTATTTGAATTCCATAGGAGGTGTAGTGTTAAAGACATTGTCTCCTTGCAATAATCCTGGGGCTTTTGGTGTATTGCCAACTTGTCCAGGTGCGTGTGATGGGAAAATTGTGCTTAATTTGTCGGGTTGTACAGACCCACCCTTTGATATTTTTATAAATTCGCAATGTGGCACCCCTAATATTTCACTTAGTGGGCTCACAGCAGCAACCCATACAATTACAGGCATATGTGGTTGTGTATCGGCTTATCCTGTTTCTATCACAAACAATATTGGTGAAAACGGAGGCGTTTTAGTTGGAGTAGCGATACCGCCAACATCAAGTATTTTATTTACCAGCATTATGCCTAATTGTTTTGGAGATTGTAATGGTAAAATAGTGTTAAGGCCCAATTTTCCGACTGCGACACCTATTAGCGCCACCTGGAGCAATGGAGTTACGCATACAAATATTTCAGGCCCGGATACTTTAAAAAATTTATGTTTTGGAGTTTATACCGTTACAACGACAAATGCTAACGGTTGCGTGGAAACATTCTCGACAAATTTATCTCAACCAACACAATTATTTGCCAATGGCGCAAGTAGTAGCATTACCTGTAACGGATCCTGTAATGGTTCGGGTAACGTATCTCCAACCGGAGGAACACCTGGGTATACTTATTCGTGGGTTTCTGCAACATCAACTCCTTCAACATCAACGGGATCTTCAATCAGTAATTTATGTCCCGGAGTGGTGACCATGACGGTAACGGATTCTAAAACATGTACGGCAACTTTTTCAGCAACAATTACTCAGCCTCCGGCTGTTACGTTAACAATCAACAGAACTAACCTAGTTTGTGGTTCTTTATGTAACGGTTCGGCTACTGTAACAGCTACTGGTGGTATACCGGGAACATTTACATATTCCTGGGCGCCAAACGGTGGTACTGCTTCAACAGCCTCTGGTTTATGTGCAGGGCTTTACACTGTTACAGTAACTAATAATGGAAGTTGTGTCAGAACCATTACCGTGGCAATTACCTCTCCACCAACTCTTACAGCCACTCCTACACAAACAAACCTGGCGTGTACCGGAGTATGTATCGGTGCCATTAATTTAAATCCAGCTGGTGGTACAACCCCCAGAACTTTTGCCTGGTCACCGAATACATCAACCAGCTCTGTGGTGTCCAATTTAT
This sequence comes from Bacteroidota bacterium, assembly GCA_021155905.1. GTDB lineage: Bacteria > Bacteroidota > Bacteroidia > B-17B0 > Aurantibacillaceae > UBA4416. The sequence continues at coordinate 37,408 of JAJNBG010000016.1, read as the reverse complement.
GTGCCGGGGTATATTCCTATACCATTACTGACGCTGCTTTCTGTACCTATACAAACTCTGTTACCATTACGCAACCGCCTGCTACGACTTTAACTATGAGTCATACAGATGTTACCTGTAATAGTTTATGTAATGGAACGGCTACCGGGCTCATGACTGGAGGAACCACTCCATACACATATAGCTGGACGCCCGTGGCGCCAACTACATCCCTGATCACTAATTTATGTCCCGGAACCTACACTCTTCGGGTAACCGATTTCCGAGGTTGTTTTGAAACAAACACAGTGACGATTGTTCAACCTACAGTGATTTCAGTCAATACAACCTCTGTTTCCCCAACCTGTAATGGACTGTGTAATGGGTCGATTGATTCCAACCCTGCGGGTGGAACAGCTCCTTATACGTTTAGCTTACAATCCACAGGAGCGCCGGTTACTTCTAACCCACCGTATTTAAATTTATGTGCCGGTTCTTACACCGTGGTTGTAAGAGACGCTGCGGGTTGTACGAGGACACAAACGGTGAACCTGATTCAGCCGAATCCTGTTACACTGTCTTTAACGCCTACTCAAAATACCTGTTTTAATCAATGTAATGCAATCATTTCTACGGTAGTAAATGGTGGTACGCCTGGTTTTACCTTTTCCTGGAGTACAGGAGCAACCGGATCTTCACTCAACAATGTATGCTCCGGTGTATATTCGGCAACCGTTACAGATTTTAATGGATGCACGGGTTCAGGTAGTGTGACAATCACCTCACCTCCTGATTTAACGGTAAATATTGTGCCGACAAACCCTAATTGTGATGCACAATGTAACGGTATTGCAACGGCTTCCGTAAGTGGTGGTACGCCTAATTATACGATCAACTGGAATAACGGGCCCATTGGAAACATCAATTCTGGTTTATGCCAGGGAGTTTATACAGCGACTGTAACCGATTTTTTTGGATGTATTAAAACTCAAACGGTTTCAATCATAACGCCTCCTGCTATTACCTTAACACCTGCAAACGGCACAGTTAGTTGTGCAGGCTCCTGTGATGGAACGGTTTCTGTAACACCAACTGGAGGAACCGCCGGTTATTTTTATAGCTGGAATGCTACGCCAGTTCAGTCAACCCAGGTTGCTAACGGTTTATGTGTTGGTAATTACATTGTCAATGTTACCGATGCCAACGGCTGTATTGCTTCCATTGGTGCTAGTGTGGCTCAGCCAACGGTTTTAACAGCTTCTATTGGAAATGTACTGCCAAGTTGTAATGTATGTATTGGAGCCGCAACAGCCAGTGGTATAGGAGGAACACCTCCATATAATTATTCATGGTCGGGCGGGCAAATGATCCCTAGTCCTACCGATCTGTGTGTTGGCCCTCAAACCGTTATTGTAACGGATAGTAAAGGATGTACAACCACTCAAACAGTTCAAATTGTTCCAACAGTGATTACTGTCATCACAACCAACGGAAATACATTAACCTGTAACGGAGGATGTACGGGAATTGCAACGGCTAATCCATTTGGAGGTTCAGGAGGATATACCTATACCTGGACACCTGCCGCGGCGGCCCCTATCCAAAATGTCGCCACGGCAATTGGGTTGTGTGCAGGGACCCATACTGTGAGAGTAGAGGATTCAAACGGATGCTCCAGCACGAACACAGTCAGTTTTACTAATCCTCCTGCTATTACATTGACAGTTAATCATACGAATGTTAGTTGTAATGGATTTTGCAATGCTACTGCCAGCGCTACGGCAACCGGCGGTACTGGTGCTATGACTTATGACTGGCAATCCGGAGGGCAAACGACTCCTGCTATATCAGGTTTATGTGCAGGAGATTACACAGTAACTGCAACTGATTTCAATAACTGTCCAGTGTCACAGGTTGTGACTGTTACTCAAACCAATTCACTAAGTTCCACTTTCTCGTTTACTAATCCTTCCACCTGTACATCAACAGATGGTATTATTGAAGCATTCCCAAGCGGAGGAACAGCACCTTATACAATTACGTGGTCGCCAGGAACATCAACGGTAAACCCCCGAACAAATTTAGCTGCCGGCACTTATTCATTAAATATCACTGATGCTTTGGGATGTACACAAACTATTGTCACAACCTTAAATAACCCAACCGGACCAACAGTAACGGTAACTTCTAATTCCATTGCCTGTTTCGGTTCATGTACCGGGTCAGCTACTCTTTCCATTGCCGGCAATGGACCTTTTAGTGTGAATGGAAGTACGATCGCTGCAACTACAGCGACACTTTCGGGTTTATGTGCCGGTATCACTATTCCAGTCGTGATAGATGTCAACACCTGTGTAACGAATCAAACGATCAGTATTTCGGAACCCTCACAATTATTAACGAATGGGGTGGTTGCTAACGACCCTTGTAATGCCTCTTGCAGCGGATCTATTAACTTAACGCCTACAGGTGGCACGGCACCTTATAATTATACCTGGATTCCAAGCGGTGGATCAGGACCAGACCCTGTTAATTTATGTGCAGGAAATTACACCGTGAATATTACCGATGCTAATTCATGTGCAACCACAAATACTTTTGTAGTGACTGAACCGCCTGCTGTAACTCTTAATTTTAATAAAAAAGACGTTTTGTGTAATGCCTCATGTACCGGTGGTGTCAGGGCCATAGTGGCTGGTGGAACAAGTCCTTATACTTATACGTGGACTGCAGCAGCTCCTTTTGTAACTGCTCACATTGATACCATCGTTAATATTTGCGCCGGGGTTTATACGGTTAGCGTGAGTGATGCCAACGGTTGTGTGATTACTGATACTGTTAGGATCGGCGAGCCAACTCCTTTAACATCAACGATCACTTCTGTTAATGTAAAATGTAATGGGCAATGCAACGGTTCTGCAATCATTAATGCAGGTGGTGGAACCCTGCCTTATACCTATAATTATAATACCACTCCTGTAACTAACTCCCAGATCGTTAACGGACTTTGTGTCGGTTCTTACACCGGCAATGTTACGGATGCAAATGGATGCAGAGTTTCTGCCGGATTCAGCATTAGCGAACCATTGCCGATTGTTGTTACAGCAACTATCAGTAATCCTTTGTGTAATGCAGCTTGTAACGGTAGTGTGGCAACCACTGTAACCGGTGGCAGTCCGAATTACAGTTACAACTGGATACCAAGTGGTAGCCCTGTTGCAAATCCTACCGGCCTGTGTGCAGGAAATTATACTGTGGTGGTAACAGACGACAGTTTGTGCACCGGCAGAGCATTCATTGTTTTAACCGATCCTCCTGCTTTGATTGCCAATACATCGTTTACAAATCCTACCTGTAACGGTGGATGTAACGGTGCGGTATCTGCTACACCAATAGGGGGAACAGCACCGTTTAATTATTCATGGATGAGTCCTTCATTTAGTACTCAAACTGTTTCCAATTTATGTGCAGGAAATTATACGGTTACAGTATCAGATGCGAATTCCTGCCAGAGCATTCAAACCGTTAGCTTAACGAATCCAGCTTCCATCGGGATAAATCCGGCCACAACACCTGCCACCTGTGGCTTTGGTGATGGTTCCATTAGCGCAGTAGGGACTTTGGGCGTTGCTCCATATTCATTTAATTGGTTGCCACCGGTTTCTGCCGGCCAGGCTACAAGCTCTGTCGTCACTAATTTAGCGGCCGGAGTTTATACGGTTATTGTAACCGATGCGGCATCCTGTTCGGCTACGATATCCGTTCCTGTTAGTGACTCTAACGGACCGGGAGGTGCTACCATAACCTCCACCAATGTAACATGCATGGGCCAATGCAATGGCGCCGCTGCAGTGTCAAATCCTTTTGGCGGAACGCCTCCTTATGCTATTAGTTGGGTGATCCCGGCAACTACAAATACACTAATCACAGGCTTATGTGCAGGAACCTATACAGTACAATTACGTGATTCTAATAATTGTCTCTTTTTTCAGCCTACTACGATCCTTGAACCTCAGTTGATCGATGATAATGAAAATCTAATAAGTGCATCCTGCCTTGGAAATTGCAATGGAATCATTGCTTTAAATCCCACCGGTGGAAATGGAGGTTATGCTTACGCATGGTCTCCGGTTACAGCTACAACCGGAACGATAACCAATGTTTGTACTGGTGTGCATACCGCAACCATCACCGACGTCTTGGGGTGTAACTTAGTGGCTTCCTATTTTTTACCAAGTATCACCACTATAACAAGCAATACCGTAGCGACGAACAACCAGTGCTTTGGGAATTGCAACGGAACCTTATTGGTAACCAATGTTGCCGGTGGATTGCCAAATTATTCATATAACTGGACAGACAATTCCGGTCAAACTACGTCACTGGCAACGGGTTTGTGTAACGGAAATTATTCTGTGACCGTTACCGATGCAAACGGATGTTTCAATGTATTTCCTGCAACAATCACTTCTCCGGCACCGGTAACTTTCACATCAGGTGTAACGCAGCCGAATTGTGGTTTATGTGACGGAACCGCGACGTTAACCCCTACTGGCGGAACGCCTGCTTATACCTACGTATGGAGTGCGGCAAACCAAACCGGCAATAACGCTACAAATTTATGTGCCGGAGTTTACATGGTGCAGGTGACTGATGGCAATGGATGTCAGTCGAACACCAATGTTGTGGTGAATAACTCCACGGGCTTAACGGGGGAAACTGTTACTTTTAAAGATATGTCCTGTAGTGGTGTATGCGACGGAACAGTTACGGTTACAGCCATTGGTGGCACCGGAACTATCTCATACAGCTGGCTTCATACATCTTCCACCAGTCAAACGCAAGTTGGCTTATGCGCCGGAACTTATTTCTGTAATATGACCGATGCGAACGGATGTACCCGGACTGCAAGTGTAGTGATCGGGTCAACTACTTCTTTAACTCTTACTCCACAAATTACTCAGTCATCATGTACTTCATCAACCGGTTCTATTACGGTTGGTGTTGCGGGCGGAACAGGCAGTTATACCTACACATGGCTTCCTGTGGGAAGCACGGCCACCCTGACAAATCTTGCCCCCGGAACTTATACATTGCTTGTTTCAGACGGGAACTGTTCGCAAACACAGGTTTATTCGATCAGTGCCATTAATGCGCCGGCTGTCACTTTTACAACACAGAATGAAGGCTGTAGTGGGACATGTAACGGAAGTATTGCTTTAACTATTTCCGGTGGAACCCCGACTTATACAACGGCATGGTCTAATGGAGCTTCAACGCAAAACATCAATGGTTTATGTGCGGGTCCATATACTTATACCATAACGGACGCAGCAGGATGTCAAGCCGTGCGAAATTTCTCCATTTCCAATATACCATCGGTTGTATTCAGTGTGCCGGATGTTGATAATCCGACCTGTAACAATAATTGTAACGGTATGGTAACTGCTGTCCCAAGCGGTGGTACTTTACCTTATACCTTTAGCTGGATTGTTTCTACTTCTACCACTTCTGTTGCCAATAACTTATGCTCCGGAAATTATTCACTTACTGTGAACGATGCCAATGCATGTGCTGCCCAGCAAACTTATACATTAACCGGTCCCTCATCAATCACAGTAACAGCAGTAGTGACAGATCTACTATGTAATGCTGTTCCAACAGGCTCTATTGATCTAACGGTTTCAGGAGGCACTCCAGGAACAGGATATACTTATACCTGGACACCTGGCCCGGTTTTCACAGAAGACCTTAATGGCATTTTAGCAGGAACTTATAATATTTCTTTAATGGATGCTAATAATTGTGTTGTGGATTCCAGCTTTGTGATCACACAACCCATCGCAGTGGATGATCATGAGATCATTACTCCTTCAGCCTGTTTTGGGAATTGTAATGGTTCCATTCAATTAGCTCCGACAGGGGGGAATGGTGGGCCTTATACATATTCGTGGACACCAAACGTTTCAACAACTGTTACCGCGGTCAACTTATGCCCGGGCCCTTTAACTGCTACAATCACCGATTCACAGGGATGTCTATTTGTTGCTAATTATAATATTCCTAGTGTTACTACGATCACAGCCAATACTTTAGCGGTCAATAATAATTGTTTCACGGATTGTAATGGCGTGTTAACTGTTACGAATGCGGCAGGAGGCTTACCGCCATTCACTTACCAATGGACGGATGGCTTGGGTCAGATGGGACCTATTGCTACCGGCCTGTGTACAGGAACTTATTCTGTGAAGGTTATGGATGCGAATGGCTGCTTTAACATGATTCCGGCAACCGTTGGTTCTCCTTCACAGGTAACTTTCACACCAGCCATTACACCTCCTGGTTGTGACCAATGTAACGGATCGGTAATTGTAAATCCTGTCGGTGGAACTCCGGGATATTCTTATCTATGGACCAATAACCAAACAGGTAACACAGCGACTAATTTATGCGGCGGAGCATATGGCGTGCGAATAACTGATGGAAATGGCTGTATAAACACAACAACGGTAATTATCAATAGTGCCAGCGGCATCATTGGTGAGACAGTAACATTCACTGATGTGACCTGTGGTGGAACCTGTGATGGGACAGCTAATGTAACAGCTGTGGGCGGTGTGATTCCAATTACCTATAGTTGGGTGCATAATGGTTCAGCATCTCAATCTCAATCTAATTTATGTGCTGGTACTTATTTTTGTAACATGACAGATGCCAATGGTTGTTCAAGAACGGCCAGCGTGGTAATTGGCGCCACTACAACAATGACCGTATCAACACAGGTAACACAATCTTCCTGTTCTTCCAATACCGGTTCTATTACAGCAAGTGCAAGCGGTGGTTCGGGTACTTATTCTTACGCATGGATACCTGCGGCTGGTAATACAGCTACTGTAACTAACCTGACACCGGGAGTTTATACCTTAACCGTGAGTGACGGAAGTTGCTCACAAACTCAGGTTTTCACCGTTCAATCTTTTAGCGCCCCTGTAATAACTTCTACTCAAAAAGACATTTCCTGTGCCTCAGTTTGTGATGGTAGTATTTCCATTACTGTTTCGGGAGGTGTAGCTCCACTCAATACATTATGGTCTAACGCTTCAACGACAAATGCGATAGGTGCCTTATGTGCCGGTTCTTATTCAGTAAAAGTGACGGATGCTGCCGGTTGTTCTGCGATTCGCAATTTCTCACTGGATACGTTACCATCCATCGTATTCAGCATACCTGATCTTGATGATCCTTTGTGCAACAATTCCTGCGATGGTTCACTTACAGTGATCCCTGTAGGGGGTGCCTTACCTTATACTTATACATGGACGCCTACTAACATCAATACTGCAACAAGCAATAGTTTATGTGCCGGCAATTATTCCATCACCGTGAAAGATGCGAATGGATGCCCTGCTACTAATTCTTACTCTTTGTCAAATCCTTCGGCTATTACATTAACAGCTACAATTACGGATGCAACCTGTAGTACTGCTCCTGATGGCGCGATCACAACTACCGTTTCAGGAGGAACACCTGGTTACACCACCATTTGGACACCTGGGAATTCTTCTTCACTGATTAATGTATTGTCAGGACCGTATACGGTAACAGTAACTGATGCAAACGGCTGTATACTTGATTCAGCATTTATCATTAATTCAATTATTACCGTGAATGCAGTTGCAGGAAACGACACCTTATTCTGTCAGAACGGGACTTTATTTTTGAATGGTTCCAATTCAAGCAGCGATCCGGGAACCACTTACCAATGGTTATCTTTACCTTCCAATACGGTTGTCGCCGGTACATTAATTACTTCAGTATCACCTCCTACAGGAACCAATACCTTTGTGTTGGTTGCTACCGATGGTACCGGATTCTGTATTGATAGAGATTCAATTGTAGTGACTTCAAACGCAATGCCTGCAGTAGATGCCGGGCCAATGGTGAGCATTCCTTTATATTCTTCAGCACAGATCGGTGGTAGCCCAACAGGTCCAAGTGGCAGTACGTTCAGCTGGACGCCTTCTAATGCATTGGATAATCCGATAAACTCTAATCCGACTTCCGGAACCACGGTGACTACTATTTACACTGTGACTGTTGTGGATTCAAACGGTTGTTCGAATTCAGATACCGTAACTGTGTTTATCTATCCTGAAGTAATCATTCCAAATGGATTCTCTCCAAACGGTGACGGCAAGAATGATGTGTGGCAAATTGATTTTATTGACCAGTTCCCTGATTGTGAAGTGGAAGTCTATAATCGTTGGGGTGAGCAGTTATTCTATTCCAAAGGATATACAATACCATTCAACGGCCAATACAAAGGAAAAGATCTGCCGGTGGGTACGTATTATTACATCATTAATTTAAATCATCCGTCACATCCGGATGCTTATACAAGTCCATTAACCATATTCAGATAACATGAGAAAGATCTTATATATAACGGTTATCGTGTTGCTTGTTGGAAGCATACAGGCACAGCAATTGCCACAGTATACGCAATATATGCTCAATGAAATGGCTATTAATCCGGCAGTGGCTGGCAAGGATAATTATGCTGATGTTCGCTCCAATAACCGCTACCAATGGATGGGCATTACCGATGCTCCCAGAACCTATATGCTTACCCTTCACAGTCCTTTGAAAAACCGACACATGGGTTTGGGCACGCATATTTACACGGACATTGTAGGGCCAACCAGGAGAGTGGGAATCAGTTTAGCTTATGCCTATCATATTAAAGTGGCGGAAAAGACACGTGTGTCACTGGGAATCAGTGCCGGCATTCAACAATGGGGAATCGACGGGCATAAACTTCATTTGCATGATGCGGGAGATGAAAATCTGTTGACCCAGTATCAGACCAAAATTGTTCCTGATTTTGGAGCAGGTCTGTACGTTCATAATGAAAAATGGTACCTTGGATTCAGTGCACCACAATTGTATCAAAGTCCAATTAAGTTATATGAAAACGGAGATCATAAGGGAACCCTGGTAACTCATTTTTTAATCAATGGCGCGTATAAATTTGATGTGGGTGAGGACTTTAAAGTAGAGCCTTCTTTTATGGTAAAATACGCAAACCCTGCGCCGGTGAAACTGGATGTAGGAGCACGGGTTATCTACCAGGAACAAGTTTGGTTAGGGGTAGGATACAGGCACAATGACGCCTACACAGCTTTGTTAGGCTTTATGTATAAAAATTATTTAATGATCGGTTACTCTTATGATTTCACGACAACCAATCTGAAAAAGTATTCAACCGGAACGCATGAATTAATGTTGGGTCTTCGTTTTTCAAAACAACAGTCAAAACATTGGAAGGACGATGTAGAAAACTAATGTTTAAAATTCAGTTTCTTTCTGAAGGGGAAACCGGTAATTCTTGAATTGTTTTCAAAAAGGTTATTAAAAATTACCTTTTAGTAACCTTGTCCGGCCCGTTTGCCCGTTTACTGAAAAATATCTTATTTTTACTTCCATAATAAGTTAAAATATGAAATTTCATAAAGAAGGATACGCTACATTATTAATTGCCATATTATTCAGCACCATTATTATTAGCATCGCTAAATTGGTGTTCCCGGAATTTTCCATCGCTCATTGGTTCGCTTATTTATTATCTGGCTTTTTACTCATTGTGGTGATCCAGTTTTTCAGGCATCCTACACGTGAACACATGCTGCATGACAATTCCATCATTGCCCCGGCGGATGGTAAGGTTGTCGTAATCGAGGAAGTAGAAGAGCCGGAATATTTCAAAGATAAACGCATCCAGGTATCGATCTTTATGTCGCCTATCAATGTGCACGTAAACCGTTACCCGATTGCAGGAGAAGTGACTTATGCAAAGTACCATGCCGGTAAATTTTTGGTCGCTTCATTACCAAAAGCAAGTACAGAAAACGAACGTACCACCATTGTGGTGAAACATCCTGTGAATGGCAAATCAATTTTATTCAGACAGGTTGCCGGGGCTTTAGCTCGTCGAATTGTGATGTATAGTAAACAGGGTGACCAGGCAGTCCAATGCGGTGAAATGGGTTTTATTAAATTTGGTTCACGGGTTGATTTGTATTTGCCTTTAGACGCCAAACTCAAAGTGAAGATTGGGGATGTAGTAACCGGATCTCAATCGGTGATTGCAGAATTTTAATTTAATTCCTTTTTGTTAGTTTGTAGCTCCAGGTGAAAGCTATCTGAGGAGCTTTGATTGACTTTTGAATGACCTGCGACATTAGAACGGGATCAATACACATATTTCATAATTTCAGGAGGAATCACATAGCTGCTGTTTTTTGTATAAAAATCAGTGAGCAGCATATTAAAACGCTTCACATAGTCTCCATATTTTTTAAGGCTATACCCTGCCTGGTAATACGGAAATGGTTTGTGCAATTGCTTAAAGTATCGGTTTTTCACGACGATCGACACTTCCTTGGAGGCAGCCCCCCGTTCGATAGCGGTTGCTGCCTGAGCCTCACTCACCAATCCTAAAGACGATTCACAAATGGTTCCCTGTTCGGCAATCAGGTAGAATGTAGCCTTGCAATTGATGGCTGGGTCTACAACCAGATTGGAATCCACAAAAATATTTTCCAGATGCCGGTGTTTCACTGAATCTGAAACGTCCGATAAAAAGAAGTACACAGGGCAAAAATTAAATTCATTTCGATAAGCCCGCATGATTGTTTTATTGTTCAGGTAAGTTTCCCGTTCTACCTGTGTAGCTAAATCTATATTCCCAGCGGCTTTTAAGCGATGGATTGTATTAGCATTTGTTTTTAAGCGGACCAATAAAGCACCTTTTTTTAACGAAACGATTTGCGCTTTGGCAACACTCACATGGTATTGATTAAAGGCGGCAAAAGAAGAGTCTTCTTTAAAGTTGTTCACCTTTGGAGGCCGTGTATCATCTTCCTGACAAAAACCGGAAACATGTAACATTAAACATGTTAGCAGAAAAACATTACTTAATCTCCGAACCATTATTAAAATCCGGTTTGGTGGAGGCAATAAAACTCAATTCTCCTTTGCTGTTGGCGGCCATTAAAATCATTCCCTGGCTTTCAATTCCTTTGATCTTGCGGGGAGCCAGGTTCACTAACATACTCACCTGTTGCCCGATAATATCCTCCGGCTTGTACCATTCAGCAATGCCGCTCACAACAGTGCGCGTATCAATTCCGGTATCAATTTTTAATTTTAGTAACTTGTCGGTTTTCGGAACACGCTCTGCCTCCAAAATAGTTCCGGTACGGATATCCATTTTCGAAAAATCATCAAAGCTGGTTTCCGGTTTTGCCGGAGGAATAACGGTTACTGTATTGGCGCTCTTGCTGGCTGCCAGTTTATCAATTTGTGCCTGGATTTCCGGATCTTCAATTTTAGCAAAGAGTAATTCGTCCTTGTTGATAACGTGTCCTGATGCCATATTGGATGTTTGTTTAGCGGCATGCCATTTTAAGGTTGGCATGTTAAGCATGGTAAATAATTTCCGGGAAGTGAACGGAAGAAAAGGCTCACTTACAATGGCTAAATTACAGGTGATCTGAAGTGCAATGTTCATGATGGTTTTCACACGTGTCTCATCAGTCTTAATTAATTTCCAGGGCTCCGTTTCGGCCAGGTATTTATTACCCAGGCGCGCCAGATTCATCATCTCCGCTAAAGCTTCTCTGAACTTGAATTGCTCAATGGCAGCCGAAATCTTGTCCGGGAAAGCAGCCAGTTGTTCTAAAATCAACAGGTCTTCCTTGGTATAGGTTTCTGCCGACGGAACAGCCCCATTATAATATTTATGGGTCAATACCAAAGTACGATTTACAAAGTTGCCAAGGATAGCAACTAGCTCACTGTTATTTTTAGTTTGAAAATCGGCCCAGGTAAAATCGTTGTCTTTTGTTTCGGGTGCATTTGAACACAAGGTATAACGTAACACATCCTGCTTATCTTTAAAATCAATCAGGTATTCGTGCAGCCATACAGCCCAGTTTCGTGAGGTGGAAATTTTATCACCTTCCAGGTTTAAAAATTCATTGGCAGGAACGTTATCCGGTAAAATGAATTCTCCATGTTCCATGAGCATTGATGGGAAGATGATACAGTGAAACACAATATTGTCTTTCCCGATAAAATGGATCAAACGGGTTTCTTTATCTTTCCAGTATAATTCCCAGTCTTTTGGTTTTAGTTCTTTCGTCGCAGAAATATAACCAATTGGTGCATCAAACCACACGTATAACACTTTCCCCTCTGCTCCTTTTACCGGAACCGGCACGCCCCAATCCAGGTCGCGGGTCATGGCTCTTGGTTGCAGGCCGTCGCCGCTATCCAGCCAGCTTTTGCATTGTCCGTAAACATTCGCTTTCCAGTCTTTGTGCTGGTCTAAATAAGCCTGGATTTTTGGCTGCAATTTGTCTAAAGGCAAAAACCAGTTTTTGGTTTCTTTTAAAACAGGCTTGCTCCCGCTTAAAGTCGATTTCGGATTAATTAATTCGGTGGCACTTAACGTGGATCCGCATTTTTCACACTGATCCCCATAAGCATTTGGGTTCGCACATTTAGGGCAGGTTCCGGTGATATAACGGTCAGCTAAAAACTGCTTTGCTTCGGCATCATAATATTGTTCGGTCATCTCTTCTGTAAAGACGCCTTTGTCATACAGTGTCTTAAAAAAATCGGAAGCTGTTTCGTGGTGTATTTTATTGGAAGTGCGCGAATAAACATCAAAAGAAATTCCGAATTCTTTAAAGGAATCTCCCATCATTTTATGGTATTTGTCGACCACATCCTGCGGAGAAATACCTTCTTTTTTAGCCTTGATGGTAATAGGAACCCCATGTTCATCGCTGCCGCAGATAAATATAACGTCCTCGCCTTTGCTCCTTTTATACCTTACAAAAATGTCGGAAGGCAAATAGCACCCTGCGAGGTGTCCGATATGAACCGGGCCATTGGCATAGGGTAATGCGGAAGTAACAAGTGTACGTTTATAAGTAGCTGACATAGTGTTTATTAAATAACTAAAATGTTGTAAAATTGCGTAAAGATAACATAAACTTTATTCATTAAAAATCAAATCCTATGGCAGTAAATGACAAAGAAATATGGAAACCGGTGACTCATATCAAAGATGCAACAAGTAAAAAGTATGCCGTGTCTTCTAAAGCCCGTTTAGCGTCGTATGACAAGAGTATGGAAGAAAAGTATATCCTGAAGCAGCATTTGAATGGCGGTTTTCCCATGGTAACCATACATGTGAAAGATAAAACAAAAGCTTTGTTTACACATCATGCCGTAGCTTATAGTTTTCTAAAGAAACCAAGCCCAAAATATAAATACGTATTGCACCTGGATCATAATAAAGCCAATAATGACCCTTCTAACTTAAAATGGGCCACCAAGCAGGAACAGGTAGAACACAGTAAAAAAAGTCCTTTTGTTTTAGCGGCTGCTGCCCGTAAAGTTTATACCGGCGCTACTTCGAAAAAATTGAATGAGAAAAAAGTTACGCAGCTTAAAACGGAAATCTGGAACCCGAAACGTAAACTGACCTTTAAACAATTGGCTGCTAAATATGGTATTGCCGAAATGAACCTGTACCGAATAAAAAGCGGTGAGTTGTGGTTTCATGTGCACGTTGAAGGTGAGCCTGTTTTTCCAAAGTACAAAGCACAATTGAAAAATATTGAATTTCATGCAAAGGCGGATGCCAGGGCAAAAGCTGCAGCTTCTAAAAAGTCGGCACCAAAAAAAGCGGCGAAGAAAACCGTAAAAAAGGCAGCTCCAAAAAAAGCCGCACCGGCAAAGAAGGTAGTTGCTAAAAAAGTAGTCGCGAAAAGACCTGTTGTGACGAAAAAGAAAAAATAATGATTGTACCTTCTTATCTAAAAAAAGGGGATCGTGTCGCTATCATTGCTACAGCCCGTAAAGTAAGTAAAGAGGAAATTCAACCGGCCGTAGCTTTTTTTGAAAGTTACGGCCTTTTGGTTTCATTAGGCAAAAACTTATTTGAATCAAGTAACCAATATGCGGGAACAGATACTCAACGGACCGAAGATTTGCAATGGGCCTTAAATGATCCGGAAATTAAAGCCATCATTATAGCCAGGGGCGGCTACGGGTCTGTAAGAGTTTTGGAACAGATTAGCTTCACAGAATTTAAAAAACATCCTAAATGGATGGTGGGCTATAGCGATGTGACTGTATTTCACAACGCAATACACAATATCGGAGTGGCCACCCTGCATGCCACTATGCCCCTGAATTTTACGAAGAACACGGAGGCTACCCAAAGCATGATGGATGCTTTGCTGGGAAATCTGAAAGAAATTGCAACCGAAGAGAATTATTCTAACAGGGAAGGAATGGCTAAAGGGCAGTTGATAGGAGGGAATTTGTCTTTACTGTATTCTTTATCAGGAACGCCATACGATATTGACACCAAAGGAAAAATTTTATTCATTGAAGATCTCGATGAGTATCTTTACCACATCGATCGCATGATGATGCAATTAAAGCTCTCCGGTAAATTAAAGAATCTAAATGGACTAATTGTTGGGGGCATGACCGATATGAAGGATAATGCGATTCCTTTTGGAAAGTTCCCGGAAGATATTATCTTAGATGCTGTGAAGGAGTATAATTACCCGGTATGTTTTGATTTCCCCGCAGGACATATTGATCGCAACCTGGCAATCTACTTTGGAAAAGAAGTGGAACTGAAAGTCGAAGATGAAAAAGGGGTCTTGAAGTTTTTGTAGAAATCAAGATATACAAGTCATGCTGACCATGAATAGCTATCGGGATGATTCAGCATCTTGGTTTTGTACTTTGGCTATTGAACTCTGAATTAATTTCCAGCTGACAAAAAGTGCCAGGTTGAGGGTAGTGATAATGTTAAAAAAAATAATTTTCATACTATGTTTTGTAAAACCACCGACAACTTAAACATCTACTTTGAAATACAAGGTAATCAACAAGCGAAAGAGACGATTGTCTTTTTAAATGGATTATCACAATCCACCGCATCCTGGATATTAACGACTCCTCATTTTAAAGAAGAGTATAAAATTATTTTGATTGATTTTATTTTCCAGGGCCAGAGCGATAAGTTGGGTGAATGGCGGACGTTTGACGTGCATGCGCGGGACGTGATCAGTGTACTTGATTTTCTGAAAATTGATAAGGCAATCATTGCCGGCCTTTCTTATGGTAGTTTGGTGGCGCAGCATTTAGCCATCAATCACGGTAACCGGATCTCAAAATTAATCCTGATCTCCACCTTTGCGCATAAAACACCTTACTACGATGCCATTGAATTATCGTGGTGGAGAGCACTGGAATTTGGAGGTTATGGCTTGATGCTGGATATTATGTTGCCAAGCGTGCTGAGCGAAAATTATTTCCTGAATCCACTGATTCCGATTGAAATGATGAAGGCCGCTCGACAGGAAGCTAATGAAGATAAACAAGCCTTGTTTAAATTAATGCGGGCGACCAAGGAACGAGTAGATTACAGGCCCGAGCTGAAAAAGATCTCTGTTTCCACGATCGTGATCCAGGGCGAAAAAGATTTGTTATTGCCGGTGCACATGGCCGATGAGGTGGCTAAGGCCATTCCGGGTTGTGAGTTTAAAGTTATTCCGCATGCGGGCCATACGTTAAATCTGGAGTCAGTACCCGCCATGTGTAAATTGATGAAAGACTTTATTAAGGCTAGTTAAATTGCACGTTCAGTTTATTGTACCTTTTCTCAAGAGTCACCAGGTATTTTTTTGCACCAACCGGTGTTGTAGTCATTTTAGCGACATCCACACGAATGATACCATTGGAGGTTTGAGTAAACGTGCTTAGTTCTGCGGGGCTTATTATTAGATGAACCTGGTTGTTTGCCACGGCATATTTTTTTTCTACAATACCTCCGTTATTATCATCTATACTGAAAAATACGCTATCTGTATTCAGGCAGTTATTGAATTGAATAGATAGACCTGTACTCAGTTGTACCGTTTGGGGAATCAATGCGGTATCATTAAAAGTCGGATAGTTTTGTCCGTATTGAAGTGTACCGGCAGGAAACTGGCTTGAGCCCGAAACGTAAATCAGGTAATTTGTGCTCGAAACAGAATTGGTCGTATCTATGTAATAAGGACCCACTAGTGAAGTAGATTTTTTCAAAACCGTTCCGTTGATATTCACTGTACCCGCATTAACAGATGCCAATGTAACGCTTGGAGATGTAACAGTTGTTGCGTAAAAAATAGCAGAATGGACATTATAAACCGGCCATCCTGCATTATCGAGGTACACTTCTTTAAACGTGTATACTTCGCCATCATATCCGGGCGTTACAGGATCTTCAGTATTATCAGGAACAGACGGGGAAACAGGTTGGGATTCTTTTCTACAGGATGCAAGGATTATGCAAGAAAAGAACAGTGAAAGGCAAATACTTTTTTTCATAGAAGATCAATTTTTAAATATTCATAAAATAAATGTAATGCCATTCTCCTTGTAAAACAAATTAAGAAGGTTGCAAATTTCCTCAACAATTATTTCTATTTTTGATATTCGATTTTTGCAGGCAAAATGATCAGTTTGGATCACTCCCGCAATTATTTTAAGAATAAATACCTGCATGAAAACAAATTTTATTGAAGAATTAAAGTGGCGCGGTATTCTGCATGATGTAATGCCGGGTACAGAGGAATTATTAAACAAGGAGGTCGTTACCGGTTATATTGGTTTTGATCCAACAGCAGATAGTTTACACGTTGGGAGTCTCGCACAAATTATGACCCTGTTGCGTTTTCAACTGGCAGGCCACAAACCTCTGGCCTTGGTGGGCGGTGCTACCGGTATGGTGGGTGACCCAAGCGGAAAATCGGCCGAGAGGAATTTACTGGATACTGAAACATTAAATAAAAATGTGGAAGGCATTAAAAATCAACTGCAGAAATTTTTGGATTTCAACGATACGCCGAATGGCGCGGAGTTAGTAAATAATTACGATTGGTTTAAAAATTATTCTTTTCTCGATTTTATCCGTGATGCCGGCAAACATATTACTGTGAACTATATGATGGCTAAAGATTCGGTGAAGAACCGCATCAATGGTGATTCCGGAATGTCGTTTACAGAGTTTAGTTACCAGTTGATCCAGGGTTATGACTTTTACCATTTATGGAAAGAGAAGAATTGTAAAGTTCAGATGGGTGGTTCTGACCAATGGGGAAATATTACCACCGGTACGGAATTTATCCGACGTAAAGCAAGCGGCGAAGCGTTTGCGCTGACAACTCAGCTGATCAAAAAATCGGATGGCACAAAATTCGGAAAGTCAGAAGGTGGTAATATCTGGTTGGATCGCGATAAAACATCTCCTTATAAGTTTTATCAGTTCTGGTTGAATGTAAGCGATGACGATGCTAAGACATATGTACGGATCTTTACGTTACTTTCTAAATCCGAGATCGAAGATCTGGAAGTAAAGCATGCGGCTGCTCCGCACGAACGTCATTTGCAAAAAGCATTAGCTAAAGAAATAACCATTCGTGTGCATAATGAAGCTGATTATTTGCAGGCCATTGAAACCGCTGAATTTTTATTTAAATCCAAAGCGGAAGATGTTGCCGGTTTAAATGCGGATGCTTTTGAAAAAATGTTGGGCGGTATTGATACCTTTGAAGTGAATAAAACCGATGTAGCCAATGGAATAAACCTGGTTGATCTTTTAGTGGACAAGGCAACTGTATTTCCAAGCAAAACAGAGGCACGTAAAATGGTCACCGGAAATGCCGTAAGTATTAATAAAACAAAAGCAACGGATGTGAATGCTGTGTTGAATACCGATGCATTTACAAGCGGCAGGTATTTATTAGTAAGCAAAGGAAAAAAGGAAAATTATTTAATTAAGCTGATTTAAAATATCCCCCTTTGGAGGGAGTAGGGGAGGACAGTTATCTGCCTCTCCACAATGAAATAAATAATGATAAAAGATATTATATTCCCGGAAGTTGAAGATGTAGCGGTTGCGGTGGTTCAGGAACATCCCGGGCTGGATGAATATGCCGTGTACCTGATTAATTTGAAATTTGCTGATATTACGAACGTCCTGGTGACGTCTACCGGCTATGGCGTAATTAATGAAGAGAAAAAAAAGACCAGCACCTTACGTCATTTTTTCGAAGTGATTAAACAACATGATTATATACAGATAGAACCGATTCAGAAAGAAGTATTTGGTTTAAGCAATGAATATTGGGTGAGTTTCTCGTTGAACGGGCAGCTTTTTGATAAACAGTTTATTTTCCTTCCGGAAACGATCGTGGAATCGAACTATGTAACTATTCCCATCATCAACAAAAAAGGGGTACTGATTAAATGAAAAGAATCATGTAACTAAAGTCATATTTTCCGCTCTGAAATAGCAGTATATTAGTCTAAATTTTTAATACAACAAAAATGAAAGGCAGGTTTTACTGGTGGGAAGAATGGATGAAACGCAAGCATAAATATGCTAAGGCTTCCGAAAAGCAATTAAATGCGGATAAGTTTAACGCCATCTGTGCAGGAACGGGATTACCGAACATTCACCAAAAGTCTACATTTAAATTTAAAGACGTAGCGGATGGAGCTTCCCGTTTTATTGGTAATTCACCGACAGGCGAAAAGCCCTACGCCCGGATTTACACACGCTTGGGAAATCCAAATACAGAATATCTTGAAAAAGTACTATTTCAGCTGGAATGTCAGCATATTATTGATAACGCGCTAAAATCAGATGAGAAAACACCCACGATTGCCTCACTGGTATTTTCTTCCGGCATGGCTGCTATCTCCACGGTAATTTTGGGATTTGTTCAACCAGGAGATGGGATCATTGTGGGGAATGTTTATGGCTGCACCGATTCGTTGATGCGTTTCTTTCATAAGCGTTTTGGTATTGATGTTTATTTTGTGGATGCCACCGATCCTAAAAACATTGAAGATACACTGAATGCACATCCTCATGTGTGTGCAGTACTGATTGAAACGCCCGACAATCCTACCTTACAGTTATGTGATATTGAAGCGATTTCAAAATTTACAGAAGCGCATGAAGTTATGCTCATCGTTGACAACACATTTTGTTCGCCTTATTTACAACAGCCATTTCGTTTAGGTGCCGATGTAGTGATTCATTCTTTGACAAAATATGTAAGCGGGCATTCCACTTCCATTGCCGGTGCCGCGTTGGGTCCATATGAATTTTTTAGTAAAGAAGTTTACCCTGTTTATAAAGATTTCGGTCCAACCCCTTCTCCGTTTGACAGCTGGCTGAATAGCTTAACAATACAGGAAATGGGCGTCCGAATGGAGCACCAGTGTAAAACCGCTTTACAGGTGGCAGAGTTTTTATCAAAGCACCCTAAAATTGATCACGTCTGGTATCCGGGCTTACCAAATCATCCTCAATACGACATATGCAAAAAGCAAATGAGGAATGGAGGAGGAATGATTTCATTTGACCTGAAAGGTGGTTTTGAAGCAGGTGTAAAACTCATGAATTATTTTGCGCGTCCCGACACACCAATGGAATTGGCAGTGAGTTTAGGTTCGGTGATTAGTTACATTGAGCACCCGGCAAGCATGACCCATTCTGTTATTCCTGAAGAAGACAGGAAAGCACGTGGCATTACCAATTCATTGGTTCGGTTATCCATCGGTGTAGAAGGCTTTTCTATCTTAAGCGAAGCGTTAAATGCTGGTTTGGAACTATAAAAACGGCATAAAAAAGCCGTTATTTATTCAAAAATTAGACAAACGTCCCATTTTGTGGGACGTTTTTTTATGCTGAATAAAGTATATTTTATATATTTAATACTCTTAAGCACATCATTTTTAACATGGCCACTACAATACTAGAACCCACTTCAGTGAAAGAAAAAATCTCCCTTGAAACGCTTAAAAAAGCTTACACTTTAATGTGCACTGCGAAAAGTATGGCGGAGCTATATGAAGCCAATAAGGAAATTACCGCAAAATATGTACATGCAACATCGCGCGGACATGAAGCTATCCAATTGGCATTGGGACTTCAGTTATTGCCCCAGGATTTTGTGAGTCCGTATTACCGCGATGACAGTATTTTATTGGCTATTGGAATGAGTCCCTTTGAATTGATGTTGCAGTTATTAGCCAAGCGTAACGATCCGTTTTCAGGGGGAAGAACATATTATTCACACCCGAGTTTAAAACGGGATGACATGCCAAAAATTCCTCACCAGAGTAGTGCAACCGGAATGCAGGCGATTCCTACGACCGGAATTGCCATGGGATTGCAGTATCTGGAATTAAATAAAATGCAAAAAGATTTTGGAGGAATGAATCCGGTATCTGTTTGCTCACTGGGAGATGCCAGCTGTACAGAAGGTGAAGTGGCAGAGGCTTTCCAGATGGCTACTTTAAAAAAATTACCGATCCTGTATTTAGTGCAGGATAATGAATGGGATATATCGGCGCATGCTGCTGAGATCCGTTCACAGGATATTACGGAATATGCCAAAGGATTTAAAGGACTTGAAACAAGAACCATCGATGGTACAGACTTTATAACGTCTTTTAATACCGTTAATGAATGCCTGGAAATTATCCGGAAGGAACGCCGCCCAATGCTCATCCATGCTAAGGTGCCGTTGCTGAACCACCATACCTCCGGAGTACGAAAGGAATGGTATCGTCATGACCTGGAAGAGGCTGCTAAAAGAGATCCATTGCCGCGTTTAAGAAACCAGTTAATTATTGCAGGAGTGGATGCTTCTGAAATAAAAAAAATGGAAGAAGAAGCGGTTACTTTTGTGGAGTCAGAATACCAGAGAGCCTTATTAGAGGAAGATCCTCGTCCGGAAGATTTATTTTTACATGATTTTGCCCCGACCCCTGTCACCGAAGAAAAAGGAAACAGGACACCGAGCGGTAAGGAGAAAACCGTTATGGTGGACAGCGCTTTATTTGCTATTCGCGAGATTATGGAAAAACATCCCGAAGCGTTATTATACGGACAGGATGTAGGAAAACGATTAGGAGGAGTATTCCGCGAAGCAGCTACGTTGGCACAAACATTTGGGGATGATCGTGTATTCAATACTCCGATCCAGGAAGCATTTATCATTGGCAGTACCGTTGGTATGAGCGCTGTTGGATTGAAACCAATTGTGGAAGTTCAGTTTGCTGACTACATCTGGCCGGGTTTAAATCAATTATTTACAGAAGTGAGTCGTTCGTGTTATTTAAGTAATGGAAAATGGCCGGTGAGCTGTATCATTCGCGTGCCGATTGGTGCCTATGGCAGCGGTGGACCATATCACTCCAGTTCGGTAGAAAGTGTATTGGCCAATATTAAAGGAATTAAAATTGCCTATCCAAGTACCGGAGCAGATCTGAAGGGACTGATGAAAGCTGCCTTTTATGATCCGAATCCTGTAATAATGCTGGAACATAAAGGCTTGTACTGGAGTAAAATTAAAGGTACAGAAGATGCTAAAACCATTGAGCCGGATGAGGATTATGTAGTTCCTTTTGGGAAAGCAAGACTTGTTCAGGAAGCCAGTGAAGAAAATATTTCAAAGGGGAAGTCCTTAACTGTTATTACATACGGTATGGGTGTTTACTGGGCGAAGAGCGCGGCTAAAAAATTCGAAGGCCAGGTGGAAATCATTGACTTGAGAACCATCGCACCTGTGGATGAGCAGGCCATATTTGAAAGCGCTTCTAAACATGGAAAGTGTATTGTGTTAACCGAAGAGCCTGTGTTTAATGGATTTTCTCAAAGTATTGCAGCGCGTATTTCAGAGAATTGTTTCAAAAAACTGGATGCACCGGTTAGAGTGATCGGCGCTGAAAATTTACCCGCCATCCCTTTAAACTCAATACTTGAAAAAACCATGTTACCAAATGCCGACAAGGTGGAGAAAGCCATTGAGGATTTGCTGAACTATTAGGAAAAGGTTGTGTCAAAATGCTTGTCGCTTCGAGCACGGCAAAAGTTCAGTGAACTTTTGAGCGAGACGGTGCGTAAGGGGAAGCGTGTTCTATCTGACAGAAAACAAAAAAGGCTTTACAATTTGTAAAGCCTTTATTAATTAGTTCTTTTCGAATTACTTCACCTTCACCCAGAAGGCCGTTCTTCCAAGCATAGAGACACCAATAAATCCTCTTACATTCAGATTGCCTTTTTCATCACGGGTTATCTTGCAACTATAGGTCTTACCGTTCTTAGGATCATAAATTGTTCCGTTATGCCATAAATCTTTGCCGTCGAAATCAAAATCCTTTAAGATCTCTTTTCCTGCCAGCTTATCACCTTGTTGGTTTTTGTCAGGATTGTTGGCGTCGAGTTTCCCGGGAGTTTTGGTCCATGTTAAGACGCCATAATATTTATTACCTTTTTTGGTAATCTCTACCATGCCTTCATTTTTATCAGTCATGTAAGTGCCAATTAACGCATCGCCATTTTGTGAAAATAAGGTGATGGAAAAAAATAATGCCAGTAATGAGATAATTTGTTTCATAGTTTTTTATTTCAAATATAGAGTATTATTAATCCGTATACAAAAGACTCTGTTACATTAATTTCTTATTTTTAAGGAAAAATATTTAGTATGCGCAGCTTCATCATTACGTTTTTCTTTGCCGTTCAATTGTCCATTACTTCTCAAACTATTAATGAACAATGGGTAAAAGAGAATTACACAAAAAAGGAATACACGATTTCCATGCGTGACGGGGTAAAATTATTTACAGCGGTATATGCGCCCAAAGACACTAAGGAGAAACACCCTTTTTTAATGACGCGTACGCCTTATTCCTGCGCGCCATATGGCGAAGATAAATATCAGCCACGCTTATGGCAGTTTCATTGGAGAGAGTATTTAAAAGAAGGTTATATCATCGTCATCCAGGATGTGCGCGGACGCTGGATGAGTGAAGGGACCTTCATGGATATTCGCCCTTTTAACCCTGACAAGAAAAAGAAAACAGACATTGACGAAGCAAGTGATACCTATGATGCAGTGGACTGGTTGGTAAAAAACATTCCGAACAATAACGGCAATGTGGGTGTATTTGGAACGTCGTATCCCGGGTTTTATTCTACCATGGCTGCCTTAAGCGGGCATCCGGCAATAAAAGCGGTAAGCCCTCAGGCTCCGGTGACGGAATGGTTTAAGGGTGATGACTTTCATCACAACGGCGCATTGATGTTATGTGATGCTTTTAATTTTTATTCTGGTTTTGGGCAGCCTCGTCCTAAGCCAACAACGGTAGGGCCAAAAGAGTTTGAGTTCTATACGAACGATATTTATAAATTTTATCTGGAAACAGGCGCTATTAAAAACTTCACGAAACTGATGGGGGATAGCATTCTATTCTGGAAAGATCTGATGGTTCATCCAAATTATGATGCCTGGTGGAAAGCCCGCGATGCGCGTGTGGGTTGTGTGAATATCAGGCCCGCTATGCTAACCGTTGGTGGATTATTTGATGCGGAAGATTGTTATGGTGCATGGCGTTTATACGAAGCGATTGAAAAGCAATGTCCTTCCACAAACAATAAAATTGTGATGGGACCATGGTTCCATGGTGGCTGGAGCAAAAGCGACGGAAGTTTTTTAGGAAATGTCCGGTTCAGCAGCAAGACTTCTAAATATTTCCAGGACAATATTGAGATTCCGTTTTTTAATTACCATTTAAACGGGAAAGGCACTTTAGATAAACTGGCTGAAGCCACCATCTTTTTTACGGGTGAAAATAAATGGCGCAATCTCGACACCTGGCCTCCCAGACAAATGGTTCCCACACCGGTTTATTTTCATGATAATTCAACCTTGTCATTTAGTAAGCCAACAGTTCAAAACGGGTCTACTTCGTATATCAGCGACCCTGCAAAACCGGTTCCTTTTACAGAAGATGTGTTGACCGATAGAACCCGCGAGTATATGACCGATGACCAGCGCTTTGCTAGCAGAAGGCCGGACGTGATTACTTTTAAAACCGGTGTTCTTGAAGATGATCTGACTTTAGCCGGGACACTCATTGCGGATTTGAAAGTCGCGATTTCCACCACCGATGCGGATTTTGTGGTAAAGGTGATTGATGTATTTCCGGATGGATTCACCTATGACACATTGGAATATGGAAAAGGCAATGGCAAAAATTATTTAATGGACGGATATGAAATGTTGGTGCGGGGAGAAATTATGCGTGGACGCTATAGAAATAGTTTTGAAAAACCGGAAGGCTTTGATCCCAATAAAACAACGACGGTGAAATTTGAATTGCCGGATGTTGCCCATACCTTCAGAAAAGGACACCGTTTGATGATCCAGGTTCAAAGTACCTGGTTTCCATTAGCGGATCGCAATCCTCAACAGTTTGTGGATATCTACCACTGCGAGGATAAAGATTTTGTGAAGTCTGAAATAAAATTATTTCATGAGATAGGCAATGCATCGAGTATTATTTTACCGGTGTTAAAGTAAGCAGCTAACTGCTTTTTGGCCATTTGCAAAAAGGAAAATAACTTTCGTGGCGCGACCTTGAATTTACAAATGCTTCGATAGTCTGTCACGTCCCCTTCGCGTGATCCGCATGCTGGTAGCTTCCGTTATGCCCTGGTGCTACCTACTATTCGGTTGCCACAACCATTTACCAAATTTTCGTTCTGCCTTCATAGAAATTCATTCCAAAACTGCACCCTAAATAATTGTCAAGTTCTGTACGAGAGCAATGGTTTATTGAGTTTATATAATATGCCGTAACAAAAAATCTTTTTGTAATGTTAAAGGAAATATCCATAAGCAAGCCGCCACCAATTCTTTCTCTGGATGTTTCCGGGTAAAACATCATATTGAGTGAAGAACCTGCTACACCAATGTTATAATTTAGTCTCTTAAAATAAAAACATTTGGCAACACCAATATAGCCAAATGAACCGCTTCTAAATCCATATTCGCCGTTCCGATTTCCAAAGTATGATTCTCCTTCGGTTATTGATCCAAGTCTAAAAGCAATTTTCCTTTTATTAGATATTAAAGCTAAATGATAACTATTAGCTAATGAATAATTGTGTTTTTCAAAGTTCAAAAGGTTCCAATAATTAAAAAGTCCAACAGAAATACTGACCTTATTTATAAAATAATGTCGGGAACTATCGGTGCGGGCTAAAGAAGCTTCTCGCAGGTCGTCATGAGCCCTTGATTGGAAAAAAGATATTCTTTCTTTAAATAAATTTGTCCTGCTAAAACATAAAATATTAAACATTGAGAATAAAAGCAGAAAAAAGTAACTTTTGGTTTTAATGGATTCTGTTATTTTTAACATTTTTCTGTTACTCCTGTTGTAGCTACCAGTTTGTGGCACAAGACCATTTTCTACCGAATGCTCCTAACAAAGATAGCTGTTCCCGGGTATTTGCAAAGCAAAAATAACTGTCTTGTACGGACTTTTCGGGAACTAAATTTTATGAAAATGCATTCTTCATATTAAGGCAAAATAAAACTAGTCTAAATATGATTTGTGCTAAAAACTGCTTTAACGGTAGTACTTTTAATATTAAAAGTCATATTTTAGCGTAAATGATTTATTGTTAATCATAATTTAATTTCCAAGTGTTTACTAAATAAACTAAAAACAGTTTTAATGAAAAATCACATACTTTTTCTTTTTGCAATTCTATTATTTTGTTTTAATGGATTTTCCCAGTTAAATACCAGTGGAGGCTATACTGCACAGCAATTGGCATCATATCTGGCAGGACCTAATATAACTGTGTATAACGCTACGCTCACAGGTTCATCTTCCGGTTATGGTAAATTTAATACCGGAGCAACTGTCACAAATCTTGGAATAAAGTCAGGAGTGGTTTTAACCAATGGCTCGCGTACCAATGTGGTTGGACCAAATATCTCTTCAAGTACATCTATGGACAATGGCGGCGCCGGAGATGCTATGTTAAGTGCAGTGGCCGGCATTCAAACCAATGATGCCAGTATATTACAATTTCAATTTGACGTGCAATCTGAGTCGGTTGAATTTAAATATGTTTTTGGTTCGGAAGAATATCCGGAGTATGTGAATGCGGGCTTCAATGATGTGTTTGCCTTTTACATCAGCGGTCCGGGAATTACCGGTTGGGAAAATATTGCGCTTGTTCCCAACACTACTACACCCGTTACGATTGATAACATTAATGCAAACTCCTACTGGCAGTACTTTGTGAATAATACCGGAGGGCAATATGTTGAGTACGATGGCTTTACCAAAGTATTGGTTGCAAAAAAAACAGGCCTTATCCCCTGCCAAACCTACACACTGCGTCTGGCTATTGCGGATGCCGGAGATGGAGCTCTTGACTCGGGCGTTTTTCTGGAAGCGGGAAGTTTAAAACAAGGCAATATCTCTGCCATTACACAAACTATAAAAGCAGATTCAGTTGCTTTAGAAGGATGCACCCAGGCACGTTTTGTGTTTTCTCTCGATTCGGCAAAGGCAACCAATACACAGATTAATTTTCAGATTGCCGGAAGCGCCGTAAATGGGGTTGACTACAGTTACATTGATTCTTTATTTATTATTCCTGCAGGGCAAACATCTGCAAGCATTATCATTGATGCTGTTAACGACGGCATTTCGGAAGGTATGGAAAACATTTACCTCATTTATACTCCGTTCCCATGCGCTCCTAAGGATACGGTGAAATTATACATTAATGATTATCTAAATTTACAATATGAAAATGCAGTTACTAATGTGAGTTGTTTTAATGCAAATAATGGAATAGTTAATTTTACAACAACCGGAGGCAGTGCTCCTTTTTCTTATTTTTTAACAGATGCAGCTACAGGAGCAGTCAGCACTTATACCACCAATCCTATTACGGGCTTATCACCGGGAACGTATAACATAAAGGTTGCAGATGGTTATGGTTGTGCGGCAGCAGATGTTGTTGTTGGAAATCAATATACAGGTGGCCCCGTTTTTCTTCCTGATGGAACCGGGCAATCTTATTCTACTTCCTTGCCTATAAGCGGTTTTTCTGCCGGCGCAACTTTGCAAAGTGTAAGTCAATTGCAATCCATCTGTATGAACATGGAGCACTCCAGGATAGGAGAGTTAGAAATAAAATTAGTAGCGCCCAATGGGCAACAGGTTATTTTAAAGTCACAACCTGCTGGAGCCATTTGTAACATGGGAGAACCATGTGCTAATGGACCTGCCGATGCCGGAAATACTAATACTTCTCCCGGTATAGGTTATGCATATTGTTTCTCAACCAACCCAACTTATGGCACAATGGCGAGTGAAGCAAATAGTCATACCTATACATATATTAATATATGTGATGGATCTACACAATCTGATAAATACCTGCCCTCAGGTTCATACGCGCCTTCAGGTTCTTTAAACAGTTTGATCGGGGCTCCTTTAAATGGAAACTGGACATTAACAATTACAGATAACATCCCAAACAATAATGGGTGGGTATTTGACTGGAGCATTAGTTTTACAGCCGATCCACCGGATTCAATAATTACTGTTACACAACCATCACCTCTTACATTTACCAATACAGTTGTTAAGCCTAACTGCGGCTCAAGTAATGGTTCTATTGATATTACTGTTACCGGAACAACTACGCCTTTCACCTATCAGTGGAGCAATGGCGCTACCACACAGGATATAAATAATGTGGCTGCAGGAAGCTACACAGTTGGCGTGAGAGACAACAACAATTGCTTGTACAACTATCCTATACCGTTATCTAATAATGGAACACTTGCCCTTTCGAAAACGGTAACTAATGTGGCTTGTAGTGCTGGCTCTACGGGGGCTATAGATCTTACAGTAACAGGAGGCACTACTCCATATATTTACTCTTGGAATACAGGTGCCACAACGCAGGACATTAGTTCAAAACCCGCTGGAACATACATTGTAAATGTTACTGATGGAGTTGGATGTATTGGGGTTATGAGTGCCACCATTGCACAACCCGCACAAATTTTATTCACATCTGCAGTTACAAATGAAACTTGTGGAAACGAGAATGGAATCGTAGACCTCAGTGTTAGCGGTGGAACCGGTGCTTACAGTTATTTATGGAGCAATGGCTCCATAGCGCAGGATCCTAATTACCTGCAGGCCGGCACCTACTCCGTAACCATAAGAGACGCAAACAACTGTACAGCTACCGGCAGTTTCTCCCTCATCAATGAAGTGTCGAGTTGTAACATTACTTGCGATCTGGCTTTCGGTAATTCCATTGTAACTCCTGAAATTTGCGGAAACCATACCGGCAGTATAGATGTGTCCATTAATAATGGGCTTCAACCGTTCCAGTATAACTGGTCAAACGGTGCTGTAACACAGGATATCAGCAGCCTTGCAGGTGGCATCTATACATTTACGGTAACTGATTCTAAAAACTGCGCTATTACACAATCTTTTACTATTACTAACAACACAGGTTCATTAGCAGCAAGCGCTACCTTAACAGTCACTACTTGCGGTAGTCAGACTGGTGCCATTAATCAAACCGTATCCGGTGGAAGCCTGCCTTATTCCTATCTGTGGAGTAACAGTTCAACTAATGAAGATCTTATTGGTTTATATGCAGGAACTTACTCTGTAAATATTACAGATGCATCCGGGTGTTCTCTTACAAAAACATATACAATTACCAATAATACTAGTACGCTTGCACAAACCTATGGCAATGCTATGAACGAAACCTGCAACAATCAAACAGGTTCTGTTGATATTACTATTACCGGTGGAACTACACCATACACCTACTTATGGAGTAATGGGGTGACCACGCAAGACCTTATAAATATCCATGCAGGTGTTTATACCTGTACAGTTACTGCAGGCAACGGCTGTAAACTCTATACGCCGGCATATACCGTAACCAACAACAGCGGAACCCTTGCTGTTTTTGATACGGATATTTTGGATGAAGTATGTGGAAATAATGGTGGTCGTCTAAATGTAGATATGACGGGCGGAACAACGCCTTATTATTATTTGTGGAGCAATTCTCAGACCACACAAGCGATTAATAATTTAAGTTCAGGCACGTATTCCTGTACTATTACTGATAATGTTGGCTGCTCAGTTACTACTGGATCTCTTGTAGTATCAAACGCGGCCGGAACATTGTCAATAACCTCAGTCATTCTAACCGGCGATTTTTGCAACAGTCATCAGGGTGCTATTGATCTAAACACAAGCGGTGGCACTGCTCCTGTTACATACACCTGGAACAACGGTAGCACTACGCAAGACCTTGCCGGTCTTTCAGCGGGGTCATACAGTTGCATTATTACTGATGTAAACGGTTGTAGCTTGTCTACCAACGCAATCATCACCAATAGCGCCGGAAGTCTTGCTATTAGCAGTGTTTTACCCTCTAATGAAATTTGTGGTAATGCAAATGGTTCTGTTAACCTGACTATTTCAGGTGGAACCACCCCATACATATTCGCTTGGAGCAATGGCTCTAGCACAGAAGATTTGACGGGTTTAATGGCAGGGACATACAGCTGTCAGGTAACTGATGCGTTTGGTTGTGTGGTAACAGCAGCATCATCCTTAATCAATCAAACAACCGGCTTAAATGCTACTTATACCACTGCCAACGAAACATGTGGTAATCAAACCGGTAACATCAACCTAACGCCTACAGGCGGAACCGCTCCATACACTTATCTTTGGTCAAATGGCGCTACAACGCAGGATTTGAATAGCCTGGCAATGGGTACTTATTCCTGCTCCATACATGATGCCACCAATTGTGAGTTTAACACGCCTTCTATCAGCATCAATAATTCATCCAACGGATTAACAATGAGCAACGCTGTTATTACAAATGAAACCTGCGGTAATAATACAGGCGGAGTAAACATAACTATAACAGGCGGCGCGGCGCCCTATACATACACATGGAGTAATGGCGCTACTACTCAGGATATTTCGGGAGTTCATGGAGGAACATATACTGTAACAGTTAGAGACAATAATGGTTGCAGTACGATTCGTATATACACTGTACAGAATCTTTCCGGTACATTTGTGTATAATGCGCAAGCTGTAACTCACGAATTGTGTGGCAATGACCTGGGTGCTATCAACATCAGCTACTCAGGTGGTGTTACTCCTGTAACGTATTTATGGAGCAACGGGGCAATTACGGAAGATATTTCTTCATTATCGGCCGGTACGTATTCAGTTGTAATTACTGATGCAAGCGGATGTTCTATTTCACACGCAAACATTATGGTTTTCGATCTTTCAGGTACGCTCTCTGCGGTCAATTCTTCTAGTCAAAATGAAGTATGCGGAAATGGACAGGGAGTTGTCGATATAAGTGTTAGTGGTGGAACCACGCCATACACGTTTGCGTGGAGCAACGGAGCAAGTACAGAAGACCTTAACGGCTTAAGTGCGGGTAATTATTCTTGTGCGGTTAGCGACGCTGTCGGCTGCAGATATATAGTGAATTCATTTATACTTAATGAACAAGGAACCTTAGCAGTTACAAATAGTGTAGTTATTAATTCTATTTGCCAAAATTTAGGTTCTATTAATCTTACTACCACAGGCGCCGCACCCATCGTATATGTATGGAATACAGGCGCTACTACCGAAGACATTGCCGGTTTGAGTGCAGGTAATTATTCATGTACCATTACAGATGCAATGGGATGCTCAACTGCTTTCAATGCGTCAATAAGTGCAACAGGCGTTCCGGTTATAACACTCAACAACATTACAAATGATAACTGTAATCAAGGAACAGGAGCAATCAATATTGATGTAACAAGCGGAAGTCCCAACTACTCATACCTGTGGAGTAATGGTATAACAACTCAAGACATTAATGGATTAATTGCTGGTACATACTCTTGTGTGGCAACAGATAACAACAACTGTAAAGACACGATTGTTCAGGTAATTACCAATATTACTCCATTTACTATTACAAGTATTGTTACCAACGCAAGTTGTTCTACATGTAACGATGGAAGCATAGATATTACTACCTCCAATCCCGGTGGGGCAATGATTTTCTACTTTTGGAATCCAATGGGTGTTACTACTGAAGATGTTGCGGGTCTTACACCTGGAACATATACACTGTCTGTATATAATCTCAGTGGATGTTTAGTTGCATCAACGTTTACTGTTGATTTCAGTACTGGAGTTGACAAGGTGCCAGCTGAAGATAATGCACTTAACGTATTTCCAAATCCTTCCAGCGGAGTTTTCAATGTTGAATACATTTCTGAACAAAGCAACGCTGTATGTATAGAATTAATAAATACACTTGGGGAAGTTATTTCTGTGAATGAGTTTGATGCGTCAGTTGTGAGAAAAAATGAAATGAAGCTAAACCTATCTAAACTTTCAAATGGAATCTATTACTTAAAGGTAAGGGATGGCAACAAATTTTGTATCCGAAAAATAATTTTGTCTAGATAACAGAGATTGTATATTCGAAAAAGGACGGAAGCTGTGTAAGTTTTTTCATTGTCACGACATTTCTTTCGGCGCGATTTACCTGTTTAGCCCTTTGACTGAAAAGGAATATTTCAATTTTTTATACGTCCGTGGATAATTAGTCGTCCCTCTAAAGCTCAGCTAATTTGTAATGTTAGGTTGTATTCTATCAGGATTTTGCATTGTCTGAAATGGCTTATAACGGATGGCAGCTATAAGAAGTGCGGGTTTGAAACCGTTCTGCCGAATAGCTAATAACAAAGCTAAATGTCGAAGCCCAATGCCCGCATTTTTTATAGGTGCGGTTAGCAGCATGGTGGCGTACATGATTTTTAGCTTATGTTTAAATGTTCGCAAATAGAAATCGTTGTTATTAGCACAATTTTTATAAGGCAATTTCGTTGATTAGCAATGAAAAAGCTTTTCATTTTTTTTGTCATGTCAATTATTTGCCTTAATGGTTGGTCTCAAAGTAAATTTAAACTTCAAGGTAAATTTGGGTTAAAATTAGGCTTAGGCATGCACACTATTACAGGCTGTCCCGTAAAAACTCATCCCAAACCCGCCATGATGGGTGGAATGTGGGTTCAGATAAAAATAAGTAAAAATTGGACTATGCAGTCTGAGCTAACTAGAATTGACAAAGGAACTGGTGGAGCCCGTCAGGGTAATTATGGCGATTATTTTTTACGTCTATCTTACTTTGAAGTCCCAATCCTCTTTCAATATCACAAGAAAAAGGGTTACTTTGAATTTGGTCCCGCATTAGCAGCATTAATCAATACCGGAGAATATTCGGACAGAGGAGCGCTTCCTTTCCAAACAGATCTTTATCCCTTTAGTAATAAAGACTTTACTTTTAATCTTGGTGCTGGTTATGTATTTAATGAAAAGTGGCTTGTAGGATTGCGATTGATCCACTCACTTCTTCCTGTTCGAAAACAATTACCGGGAACTTCTCTGCCAGTTTACAATAGAGGTATAGTTCTTGCTGTTAGCCGTCAAATTCACTTAAAAGCCTCAAGAGCCAGGCAATCGGAAGACATCGAGTAAAATGGCCAGTAAGTGTTTTTTTCTACGTTTAGGTCGACCGGGTTTAGTAAGGGCAACACGATGTAACTATTATATTTTGAATTTTTCACTACAGAGATAGATAGTATTTGTCTGTAAAGTTAAACATTGATGTCAACGTTTATCGGCTCTCACCTACTGCTGACACATACCGTTTTGCAGCTGCAGTTTGCGAGCTCAAGGCACTTTCTACCGAATGCTTCCTAACAAAGATAACTGTTCCTATGCATTTGCAAAGCAAAAATTAAAAACTGGCGCCTGAGCCTGTCGAAGGCACCGCTTTTGCAAATGCTTTGACGCCTGTACTGAGTGAAGTCGAAGTATCTGCCCGCATGACTGGTAGTTGCTGTTAGCATAAGGTAGTGCCACACTGTTGATATCTGTTCAACCCGCAGTGTTTTCGTTGCTAGACAACATTTTCACTATCTATTTTTTTTTCTTCGATAAATGCTGCCAATTCTTTGGTAAGATTGTCTAAAGAGAGAGCAGCTTGTTTCATAAAAACTAACATCTCTTTTGTATTTGGAGCCAACTTACTTTCCTTTTCAATTATATTTGACAGCCCAAGAATGTGAGCGATCGGTTGCCTCATGTTATGAGATATCATAAACAACATCTTTTTCAAACCTTGTATGTGTTCTTTTTGCTGTGTCTGCGATTTTTCAAGCGAATCGTTTGCTAGGGACAATTCAATTGTCCGCTTGTCCTTGTCTGCATGTTGAATGATTAATTCTTTGTTCGCAAGGGATAAACTAGCCGAACATTTTAGAAGTTCCTTATGTTTTATAATTAGTTCGTTATGATCTCGTTTTAGATCTTCTAAGCTTCCAAAGTTGTCCATGTCGTTTAATTTGATGGGTTAAGTAAAAGTGCAATATTAAATTAGCGTTTATGTTATACTCTTTCAATGTCGGATAAGTATTCAGGGATGGTTGATTTGTATAATTATTAGGATTTTGTATTGTCTACAGCTTATCCAATTGGAGTGAAGTAGTTCTTGGAGTATTGTCGCATCACTTGCTGCTAGCGGATTGCAGCTACCAGAAGTTCGGCCTTGAAACCGCTTTCTACCGAAGCTTACTAACAAAGCTAAATGTTTATCAGCCATTTGCAAAGCGAAAATTAATTATCCCGATAGCTATCGGGAGTCTACCGCTTTTGCCGAATGGCCTCATTTTTGGTAGATGCTGTTAGCGGTTCGTGTTTTTTAACTTATTAATTAATGTAATTTTCTCAATGCAGAGGCTGTTGTTCGGATTTAGTTTTAATGAGATTTCATAATTTTCTATTGCAAGGTCATATAATTTGTTTTTTTCATAACCAAAACCTAACCAATAATAAGCTTGATATGAGTCTGGAAAAAATATGGTGTTAGCTTTAAATACATTAAGCCCCGCCTTGTATTCTAATTTTTTCAAGTGCCTAAATCCAAGGTCTTTTATCCATACTTCAAATTCGTGATATACAGAAACAATGGTATTTATTTTTGAACTTACCGAATCGGTAATGTGTTTGGCAATAATTGAATCTGAAGCAATGGCGCTTTGTTTAAGTCTAAATGCTTGCTTAATTAGACCATCAATTTCATTTTTATTTTCATAAAATTGTTCCGTTAGCTTTTTGTCTTTAACAAAAATAAGTCCATTGCCATAATGTACCGCTTTTAAATTCGGAGACCGCATTTTGTTTGCGTAAAAGCCATGTTTTTCAAATCGTGGCAGTTCAAAATCGAGAGTATGTAATACATGCGGGCCATAGTCGGGACAAACTTGAGTATCATTAGGAAAAGAAAAGCCTTCAAGTAAAATAAAACGTCCGTTTGGTTTTAGTTTTTTATAAATATCATCTAGCATTTCATCCTGCTTATCAAAATCATGAAATGAGTTGATTATAAAAAGCACGTCAAACTTGTTGTCTGGTAGATTGGTTGTATTCTTAGTGCCAATAACTAGTTCAAATGTATTAGTATTGGATTGTGTTTTATGACTGTAATTTTGGTATTTTTTTATGACTTTATTATAGGTTTTGTTTTTTAATGTTTTTGCATCAATATCTTGAGCTACAAATTTGATACTATCAAAAAACATAGATAGTATTCCAATGTTTACGCCATCACCAGCTCCAATTTCAGCTACTAGATCACCCTTTTTTAAATCTATAAAATCAACTAGTTGTTTTTTAGTTTCAAATAAATAGCTAAACATATTCATGTCTTCGCTATCGTTATGGGATGTTACATTAAATTCTGTTTTTGAAAATTCACCAAAATCATTTTGAGAATAGAATGTGTTTTTTATCAAAATAATAAAAAGTATTGCATAAAGAATTTTCATATAATGTATTGTTGTTTTAACATGACCGCTAACGTTTTGCAGCTACCAGAAGTGCGGGTTTGAAACCGTTTTCTACCGAAAGCTTACTAACAAAGCTAAATGTTTATTGGCCATTTGCAAAGCGAAAATAAATAAATTGTCTACCGCTTTTGCAAATGCCCCCACGAATGCCCGCATTTTTGGTAGGTGCTGTTATAGCTTAGTTGCCGCCATTTAGCTGCAGTTAGTTTTGTCCAACTGTCTGCTGGTACTGGAGAACCCACTTAGAATTTATTTTTTCCAGTAGATAAACTTCTATATATCCGCAGCCATCACATACATATCTACAGATAACAATAGTTTCATTTAGTTTTTTATTAAGCAATGGAAGGGAAAATTGATAGTAGCTTTGGTTCTTTTGTCGAGTTGACCTTGAAGATAAATTTACAAAGTCAACAATATTACTGTCAATAGTTATTTGTTTCGAATTATCACTTTGAAATGCAAAATACAGTGTATCTATATCAAGATGAAAGGAGCTACGACCGTTGAAATAATTTAATTCACTAATATTAGTTTCAAAGTCTAAGTTTGTAGCCTTTTGGAGATATATTGAGTCAGTTTTTGGATTTAATCCTACGAGCCTGATTTTCAGTAATTCATTACTAAACTGTTTATTTTCTGTAAAACGCTTGTCGAAATTTATGGTGTCTTGCTTTATTGTTTCACTAATTATTTCAGAGTATATTGTTTTATCAGGCAGTTGAAAATTTTTGTAAGGCGAAGAATTTGATGTTTGATAATTATTGCACCTTATCAGTGTCAGAATAAAAATGAAATTTAATATGTACGATATTTTTCTCATTATTTGTGTTGCGCCACTTGCTGCTAATGTTTTGCAGCTACCAGAAGTGCGGCTTTTAAACCGTTCTCTTGCTGTTAGTGGCAGTTTTTTATTTTCCAGCCTATATCATCGCTGGTTTCTTGTCGATTGCCGCTTTGGTCAATAAACCAAATTGTATGTAAAACAATATATGAATTATCAATGTTCCTTTTTATTTCTCGAACTATTGATTTGTCAAATGAAATTTTGTTAGACTTAAAGTTAGTATAATAAAAAGTACCGTCTGGGAATAAAATTTTTACTGCAATTCTTTCAATTTTTAGGTTTTTACCACAGTAGTGAATTTTAATTTCTGAATTAGTAAAAGTGTCTATATTAGAAACACAAAGCGTATCAATAATTCTGTCGATAGTAAAGTGTGTTGTCGTTAGTGTGTCTTTTCGTGAGTTGCCGTCTGGGCTATAATAGTCAACTGTATCTGTGCGTGCAGGATATTTAATAATTATTTTGTCATCACCAGGTAATAATGTCCCCATAGGTTTGTTGGTGAATATATAATACGGATAAAATGAATATTTGTCTATTGTGATTATATAATTGTCCTTACTTTGCCCGAAACAAAATGTGAGGTTGAAAATGAATATTGCAGATATTAGTCTTGTCATTATGCTTTTCTAAAATTGTCACTAACTTGTGTATATGTATTATTTTCGGTCTGTTTGTTCGCGGCAATTAGCTATAACGTTTTGCAGCTACCAGAAGTGCGGCTTTGAAACCGTTTTCTACCGAAAAGCTTACTAACAAAGCTAAATGTTTATTGGCCATTTGCAAATCGCAAATTAATTAATTGTCTACCGCTTTTGCAAATGCTTTACTGAATGCCCGCATTTTTGGTAGGTGCTGTTATAGCATAGTAGCGAGTACCCAGTTAACGCGTTGCTTACACGTCTGCATACTTTTACTTATTAAATAGCTTGTTTACCCTTGGCTGAATGTACCAAACCCCAATGATAAAGAACCATATTAGTAATATATCCATTCTGTATTCTGAAAATATTGCTGGTCGCTGTAGTTCCGCTGACTTTAGGCTTTCTGCTATGAATGATGTCCAATATACTATACAAATAAAATAAGTTAAATAGAAAAGAGCAAATATTAAGAATGAGTCGTCACTACTTAGTACACTGGAGCTATCGTCAAAATAAGATGTTGCATAGTATATTATAAGAAGTAATGTTATTGTCGCAAGTATTGACAATGAAATTTTAAATTTCTTTAAGGCTGCCTTGTCGCTGTTAGGAATTAACTTAAATGTTTCTGTCCCAACTGCGTAATACCAACCAAAAAAAAAGCTGGAGAAAACAAACAACATTGTCAGTTCAAGTACGAAATTAAGGAAAGGTGCATTTATAAATATTATTTCTAAAAAGAATAATACGAAGCATGCAATTCCGATTCCAAAAATCTGTGAGGCCTTTAATGTCAGGAATTGTTTCATATTAAAATACGTTTGTGTCTATGATGGTTTCCAGTTTTATGTTCTGTCGAGCTATTGGCTATAACGTTTTGCAGCTACCAGAAGTGCGGCTCAAGGCTGTTTCTACCGAATGCTCCTAACAAAGATAACTGTTCCTATGCATTTGCAAAGCAAAAA
>JAJNBG010000048.1 GCA_021155905.1 Bacteroidota bacterium | reverse complement strand
CGGCGGGCATGGTAAAGGCGGTAAGAAACGCGCCAAGAAACAGAGTACCCGCGTGGATATGACTCCAATGGTAGATTTAGCGTTCTTGTTATTAACGTTCTTCGTTTTAACATCAACCTTTAGTAAACCAAAAAGTATGGAGTTAAGCTTACCGGCAGAACCACCTCCCGGAAGCCCACCACCACCTGAAGTAAAAAACGGTGTGACATTTTTATTGACTAAGGATGATAAAATTTTTTATTATGCCGGTCAGTTTTATGCTGCTGGAAATGAAAAAGGAGCCCCTCCAACCGAATTAAAAGAAACTAATTTTAGTCCGGAAGGCTTACATAAATTGTTAATGGAACAAAACAAGTGGGCCGTTGAAGAGATTAAAACTTTATCAGAAAAAAACAAAAACAAACAATTGGCGGACACAGCTTTTAAACGTATGGCAGTTGACGCAACAGCTGATAACAGAGCGATCACAGTGTTAATTAAAACAGATGACCAGGCCACATATAAAAATGCGGTGGACATGCTGGATGAATTAAAAATCTGTAATGTTGGTAAGCGTGTTTTAGGTGTTGAAATGATGGCAAGTGAATACGCACTTTTACAAGAAAAAATAAAATAAGATGACAGCAAATTGGAATAGTGTAGTTGACGACTCCAGGAACGATATCGTTTTTGAAGGACGCAACCAGGACTACGGAGCGTATCAGATACGCCGTAGGTACAATTGGACCGTTACTCTGATCCTTGGATGCATGATTGGTGTGTTAGCACTAGGAATGGCAACCAAGTTTGTATTAGGTTTAAAAGGTGATGAGATCGAGAAAGAAACGGTGCTGGATATGACGACTATTGATTTAACGCCGCCACCAGCCGACAAAAACGAACCACCACCACCGCCACCACCGCCACCACCACCAGTATTGGAAACGGTGAAGTTTGTGCCTCCTGTAATTAAGGATGATGCAGTTGAAACGGATCCACCACCACCACAGGAAAAACTGGCGGAAACTAACGTAAGTACAGTAACCCAAGAGGGTGATGGAGATGCGGTTGTTGTTCCAACAGAAGGAAACGGTAACGGTGTGGTTGAGGAGAAAGCGCCTGAAATTTTTACTGTAGTTGAA
Organism: Bacteroidota bacterium; assembly: GCA_021155905.1. GTDB lineage: Bacteria > Bacteroidota > Bacteroidia > B-17B0 > Aurantibacillaceae > UBA4416. Next base: position 23,058 of record JAJNBG010000048.1, on the reverse strand, counting down.
GAGATGCCTGAATTCCCGGGTGGAGCGATGGAAATGATGAAGTATATTCAGAAAAACATTCAGTACCCTCAAATGGCTAAAGAAGCCGGATTAAGTGGAAAATGTTTCTTGAAATTCGTTGTTAACGGAAGCGGAAATATAACTGATGTGACTGTATTGAAAGGTGTACCGGGATGTGGAGAATGTGACAGAGAAGCGATTCGTGTTGTGAAATCCATGCCAAACTGGAAACCTGGAAAACAGAACGGTAGAGCGGTATCTGTATTCTTTAACTTACCGATCAACTTCCAATTAAGATAATTAAATAACTATTTTAAGAATCCCTTCTACCTATCGGCAGAGGGGATTTTTTTTACGCTTCGACTCCGCTCAGCGTGACAATATATCAACGCCATGAAAAAATCTCCAACTGAATTAATTAATCTTGTGTTTAGCGGATTGATGATACTGCTTACGTTTACGGGGGCCATCGTCTTTTTATTTACCGACCTTATGAATGAGAAAGCTTATGGTAACAAAAGGATCATACTGGGAATTATATTCCTGGCCTATGCTGTTTATCGATCTTACAGGGTATACAAAGCGACTAAAAGACAAGAACAATTATAACGGTTTATAAGTCACGCTGAACTGATTCAGCATCTTTTGTTTTACGCTGCAGAGAAGAAAGTATCGAATGTGTATAGTTCTCGACTTCGCTCGAATTGACATACGCGTAGTATGATTAAATGAAAAAAGCCTCTGTGATATTCACAGAGGCTTTTGTTTTGAGATGGTTTCTTTTTATTTCCCCGCAGGGCTTTTGAAGAAATCATTAGCAGCTTTATTCGCCGGATCCAATTCTTTTACCAAATTAAAGTATTCTTTTGCTTTGGTTAAGTCTTTCTCTTTAGAGAACGCATAGTGTGATCCTAAATATAAATATGCTTCAATCAGGTTTTGTTTAACACTTGCTTTTTCTTCAGGTTTCACTAAACTTACCGCTTTTTCATAATGCGGCTTAGCCAAACCTTTATCATCTTTCAAATCCTGCTGTACATTAGCTTTTCCTCTCCAGAAATAAGCGATAGCATAAGTAGGGCTAAGCTGAGATAATTTTGAAAAACAAGTATCCGCTTTAACAAAAGATTCGATTGCTTCGACATCTTTTTTCTCGCGTTGTTTTGCTCCGCCATTATAATAGTAAGCACGGCCTAATTCATACCAATCCTGTGAAGTTAAATTTTTAGGATCACCCGCCATTTTCTTTTCGTAGGTTTCAATCGCTTTACCATATTTTTTAGACTTCATGTAAGCTTTGGCTACTTCATTGATAATCTCTCCGGCAATTTTAGGATCCAGGGCTGCGCCTTTCTCCATCTCAATTACTCCTAAACTATCCTGTCCTGTTTTCGACATTAAAATACCTTTGTACTTATAGTCTGTCCCTACATATTTAAAGTTTGATACTTTAGAAGATTTATCGAAGAATTTATTGATGGCGTTCAACCCTTTTTTATAAGCAGCAGTGTCTGTCTTATTTCCTAATTCAGCATAGGAATAACCAAGATATCTGTCAAGATATAAGTTTGAATTACCGGCATTTTGCAGTTTTTCAATTTCCGAAATAGCCTCTGGATACTGTTTGTTGTTGAAGATAAAGGCCGCATAACGTTCACGCGCTTCATCGGAGTTATTTAACTCGAGGTATTTTTTATAACTCTCTACGGCATTAGATTTTTGTCCGGCTAAATGGTAAAGCTCCGCTTTTTCTCTGTAGGCAGGGGCAAAGGTTGGGTCAATCGCTTCGGCTTTTTTATAAAGATCTAACGCTAACTGGTAATTGCGACCGCGTTGGTATAATTTACCGGCACGTAATATTCCTTTCGGTGATTTTGGATTTAATTCAGTGAATTTATCGTACTGTTTAATAGCAGGACCGCCTTCTGTTGGGTTTTTTTCTAACAAGGCATCTCCCATTAACAAATAGTTTTCTGCGTTCTTCGGTTCAATCTTAATAGCCGCGTTTAATAAAGTAATAGCTTCATCTAAATTTTTGTTATCCGAGTTGATATAAGCTTCAGCGGTTTTACGCATGACTTCTGTATTCTTATTAGCGCCTAGAGTTGCAGCCTTAAAGAATTGAGTCTTTGCGTCAGCAGAATTACCCTTGTACCATAACACCTTACCTAAACCAACATAGTTCAAAGGATAGGTCGCATTTACTTCCACACCTTTCTGGTAAAACATATTGGCTGAATCCAAGTCTCCTTTTTTAAAGAAATTCTCTCCATAATAAAAATAGTTATCGCCTTTAGCGGCTTCCCTTGAAATTAAAGACCGGAAATCGGCAGCTGCTGCCTGGTAACGTTCGTTTTCTGATTTAGTGATAGCTTCCTGTAGTGTTTGTGCAAAGGAAAAACCGGATGCTAATACTGCGGTGCTAAATGCTATTATTTTAGTTTTCATTGTTTTTATTAGTTATGATAAAAATACATTATTTAAAACTCAATTTGCCTGCCAGTCTTTGACGCTTTGCAGTAAAGAGGTCAAATTTAACATTATTTTAATCTTTGAAAAAAGGAATTAATTACACAAATCCAATTCATTTTAAAGGAGTCATATCCACCTCAATAAGCCTTTCTTCCTGCCTGTCTGGGGGTAGTCCTTGTTTTAAGAACATTAATTGCCCTTTTTCACCGGCAATAAAGGTTTCAATCCCTTTTCCGAGACTGAATTCTGCAGACCTTCGAATGATACAGATAGTCCGGCATAAGGGATATTCTTTGGTTGCAATGTTGGATTGATCCGGCATATAGGCCCTATCCTGATTTGTTTTTGAAACAGCTAAGATTTTAACTTTCTTTAAAAACTCTTTTGTGGTATTATCATCCTTATCGCTCAACCAGGCGTAATCGCATACACCAATTGTTAACGGATTGCAGGAAACGGCATTCACTAGTTCAGTCGTATTATTTAAAGCTTTGCAGTTTGCACCAAACATATTTTTTGGGATCAATGAATCTTTTAATTGACGGGTGCTCCCGGAATTCGGGTTATCGAATACAAGGCCAATACGTTTGCCCTTTATAAATGTGCTGTCATTTCCTTTTAATAGTTCTGCTAATTCAGGAAGGGATATGGTTGAGTCGGCAAATTCTTTACTAACTATAAAAGCAATGGCATCACCGGCTACTGTGGAGGTCTGAGGAAAGATGTTTTTAGCAGCAAATTGTTGCAGTTCTTTTTCCGTTAATGGCCTGGAAATAGCAATAATCTTGCTACTATCGTTATATAACGCTTCTATGCATTCTCTCTCATCGGAAGGACGTAAAACAATATCGGCGTTTTTATACGTTGTCTGGAATGTATAGATCTGATTTTTGATATGGAGCGTTAATCCTTCATCATAAAATAAATTAACCTTTCCAGAAGTTGGCGTATCTTTTCTGGTGATATCGTCCTGCATGCCACAGGAAAACAACAACATGGAACTTAAAACGGCTATAAAAATTAATTTCATAAATTTTATTCTGTAGGCCAAATATACCGACTTTAATTAAATGCTTTTTTGAACTTTATAATTGGTAGACAATCTTTGATACCTGGCAACTACCAGATCATAACTGGTCATTCGATGTTACACTAAATGAATTAACTCAACAATTTAATGGATTTTTTCAGGGCTTCTATAAACAGGTCAATTTCTTCCATGGTATTATAAAAGGCGAAAGAGGCACGAATGGTTCCGGGGATATTGTAGAACTGACAGAGCGGTTGCGTACAATGATGCCCACTGCGAACGGCAATCCCATATTTATCTAATAAGGTGCCAACATCAAAGGGGTGAATCCCAATCACATTGAAGGCAATTACAGAAGTTTTATGTTTGGATGAACCATAAATCCGGATGTTATCAATCGCAGAAAGCTTTTCAGCAGCATAAGTCATTAATGCCTCTTCGTGTTTTTGAATGACATCAAAACCGATGGCGTTCACATAATCGATAGCGGCCGCTAATCCAATACCACCCTCAATGTGCGGCGTACCGGCTTCGAATTTTAATGGGCCATCTGCAAATTCTGTTTTTTCGAGCGTCACGGTTTTAATCGTTCCTCCGCCGGTTTGATAGGGGCCAAATTTAGCCAGCCATTCTTCTTTGGCGTATAAAACACCAACACCGGTTGGTCCAAATAACTTATGGCCACTGAAGACATAAAAATCACAAGCAAGATCCTGAACATTGGGTTTTAAGTGCGGTACCGCCTGAGCACCATCAATTAAAATGGCTGCTTTTGAAAGCGAACGAATAGTGGCTATCATTTCTTTCACCGGATTAATGGTTCCGAGTGTATTGGAAATATGAGTAAAGGCCACCAGTTTAGTTTTAGAAGAAAGTAATTTGGGTAGTTCGTCTAAGACCAATTCGCCTGCCTCGTTAATGGGAATGTATTTTAGAATCGCTTTTTTTTCTTTACACAATTGTTGCCATGGCACAATATTGCTATGATGTTCCATTTGAGTGATAATGATTTCGTCACCTTCTGAAACGGCTAAATTACCAAAGCAATGTGCTACTAAATTGATGGATTCTGTAGTTCCCTTTGTGAAAATAATTTCTCCCGGCTGTTTAGCATTGATATGCAATTGAATTGTTTTCCGGGCTTCTTCGTAGGCAATGGTAATTTCCCTACTTAAGGTATGAACGCCACGATGAATGTTTGAATTTTGATGAGTATAATAATGTGTTAAAACATCGATTACCGATTGAGGCTTTTGTGCTGTTGCGCCATTATCCAAATATACCAGAGGCTTCCCGTTTACTGTTCTTGAAAGAATCGGGAAATCTTTACGTATTTTATGGATGTCGAACATAGTATTTTGTTTCATGGCGCCTTCGAGAGTCTCAGCCACCATGAGATTAAAGTGTTTTTTCAAACAAGTGTAGCACTCTTTCCTGCAAAGAAGGAATTTCGATCTTATCAATCAATTCCTGTGCAAAGGCTTGTAATAACAACTTACGGGCACTTTCTTCACCAATGCCGCGGGCTTTTAAATAAAACAACGCTTCAGTATCAATCTTACCTGTTGATGTGCCGTGCGAACACTTCACATCATCCGCGTAAATTTCCAGTTGTGGTTTTGTATTAATCGTAGCATCATCACTCATCAAAATATTCTTACTGCTTTGATAAGCATTTGTTTTCTGCGCATCTTTTCTCACAAATATTTTTCCGTTGAACGTCCCAACAGATTTATCCTTCGCAATGCCTTTGTATAGCTCATTGCTTTCGCAGTTTGGCATCTGGTGATCAATCAAAGTATGGTTGTCGACTTGCTGAGTACCTTTTGTAATAAACAAGCCATTCAAATGTACTTCACAGTTTGAAGCAGCTAATTCTACGTTATGGTTATTACGAACCAATTCACCACCCAGTGTGGTTGTGGTATTACTGTAAGTTGAATATTTATTGACCTTAACCTGGTTTGTGTTGACAGAATAGGATAGAGGCCCCTCGTTTTGGAAAGTAAAGCAGTTTAGCTTTGCATTTTCTCCCACAAATTTTTCGCTCACAAAATTAGAAAACACTTTGGAAGAACCTGTGTTAAAAAAGCTTTCCACTAATGTTACTTCTGCATTTGCCTGTATATGAATAAAGTTACGGGTATTAACAACAATTTCCGTATTGCCTGAATTCACATAAATTACATGAATGGGCATAGGAATAACGTTTCCTTTTTCCATGTCTAAAAACAAGCCGTTATTTGAAAAGGCTGTATTTAAAGCGATTAACGCATCTGTATCGGATTTTGCCTGGGAAGACAATAAAGTTTTTTGCGAAGAGGATATATCTTTCAGTGATTTAACTGTTAACCCTTTAACAATTATTTTTTCGCTGAGCGATTCATTATAGTTCCCGTTCACCACCACTAAGTTGATGGCTTCCTCTAACTTCAGCGGAGCAATGTCCGCATTCGTTAGTTCATTAAAAGATTGTTCAACGGATTTAAATTCTTTTCTTAAAACCGCTTCAATATTACAATACTTATAATCTTCGTGTTTATTATTAGGAATGCCTTTGTTTTCTAAATGCCTGATGGCAGAAATGATTTCGGCGTCGGGTATGAACGCAATTTTACCGGAACCTTTTTGTAACTGTTCCAGTAAATTTTGTGTGACAGCACTTTTATTATCTACTATTAATGACATACTAATCGGCTATTTCAAATTCTTTTTTTATTTCATCATAGCCTTTTGCTTCCAATTCAAGTGCTAATTCTTTTCCGCCGCTTTTTACGATGCGGCCTTTATATAAAATGTGTACAAAGTCAGGAACGATATAATCCAATAAGCGCTGGTAATGTGTAATTAAAATGGTAGCGTTATCTTTTGATTTCAATTTGTTTACACCGCTTGCGACGATACGCAACGCGTCAATATCCAAACCACTGTCAGTTTCATCCAGGATCGCTAATTTCGGGTTCAACATCGCCATTTGAAAAATCTCATTGCGTTTTTTTTCTCCGCCACTGAATCCTTCATTCACACTACGACTCGCTAATTTTGAATCCAGTTCAACCAATTTTGATTTGTCTTTTACCAAGGCTAAAAAATCTTTAGCAGGCATTTCTTCCTGTCCGTGATAGGCTCTGATCTCATTCAAAGCCGTACGCAAAAAATTAATATTACTTACTCCCGGAATTTCAACAGGATATTGAAACGCTAAAAACAAACCTTCACGGGCTCTGTCTTCCGGAGACAAATCCAGTAAGTTTTTCCCGTTGAATGTTACTTCGCCCTCTGTTACATCATAATCTTCACGCCCGGCCAGCACGCTGGACAGAGTGGATTTTCCGGATCCGTTTGGACCCATGATCGCATGCACTTCGCCTGCTTTCACTTCTAAATTTATTCCTCTTAAAATTTCTTTCTCGCCTATGGAGGCATGTAAATTCTTAATACTTATCATAACTCTTATTTTATCCTACGGATCCTTCTAAACTAATGGCTAATAATTTTTGTGCTTCTACCGCAAACTCCATCGGTAATTTATTTAAAACTTCCTTGCAGTACCCATTTACGATCAGGCCAATGGCTTTTTCATTATCGATACCACGTTGTTTGCAATAGAATAATTGGTCTTCACCAATTTTGCTGGTAGTTGCTTCATGCTCAACTACTGCTGATTTATCTTTTATTTCAATATAAGGGAAAGTATGTGCGCCACACTTGTCACCCATTAATAAACTATCACACTGTGAAAAATTACGGGCGTTACTTGCGCCTTTTTTTATCTGCACTAATCCACGGTAACTGTTATTACTAAAGCCTGCAGAAATACCTTTAGATATAATAGTAGAACGTGTGTTCTTTCCAATGTGGATCATTTTTGTTCCGGTGTCAGCCTGCTGATAGTTATTAGTAACGGCCACTGAATAAAATTCACCGACTGAATTATTTCCTTTTAAAATAACGGAAGGATATTTCCAGGTTACCGCAGAGCCGGTTTCTACCTGGGTCCAACTGATCTTTGAATTATCTTCTAAGCAGATTCCGCGTTTTGTCACAAAATTAAAAATACCACCTTTTCCTTCTTTATCTCCCGGATACCAGTTTTGCACCGTGCTGTATTTTACTTCCGCATTTTTGTGTGTGATGATCTCCACCACTGCTGCGTGTAATTGGTTCTCATCGCGTTGAGGCGCTGTACAGCCTTCTAAATAAGAAACGTAAGAGTCTTCATCGGCAATGATCAGCGTGCGTTCAAACTGACCGGTACCACTGGCGTTGATACGGAAGTAAGTAGACAGTTCCATAGGCGAACGAACACCTTTTGGAATGTAACAAAATGAACCATCAGTAAATACGGCAGAGTTTAAAGCCGCATAAAAATTGTCTGTTGGCGGCACGGCCATTCCCATGTATTTTTTTACTAATTCAGGATGTTCCTGAACAGCTTCACTAAAAGAACAAAAAATAATTCCCTTTTCCGCCAGTGTTTCTTTAAAAGTTGTTTTTACAGACACGCTGTCAAAAACAATATCAACGGCAATATTACTTTGCACTCCCGTTAAACGCTTTTGCTCATCAATGGAAATCCCTAGTTTTTCAAATGTTTTTAGCAATTCAGGATCCACTTCATCTAAACTGGCTAATTCTTTCTTTGGTTTAGGAGCAGAATAATAAATAATATCCTGGAAATTTGGTTTTTGATAATGAACGTGTGCCCATTGTGGTTCTACCATATTTAGCCAGTTGCGGAATGCCTTTAAACGGAATTCCAGCATCCATTCCGGTTCGTTTTTCTTCGCAGAAATGAACCTGATAATGTCTTCATTTAGACCCTTGGGAGCCTCATCTGCGGCAATATCTGTGGTAAAGCCCCATTTGTACTCGTTCTGTATATGTTCTTCTAATATCTCGTTTGCCATTTTTTTATATCTCGTTCACGGTTTTCATGTTTCTTATTTTATAAGAATTCAGAAACCCCTCTTCTTAAACACTAAAACTTTCTCCACAACCGCAGGAACGCGTGGCATTCGGGTTTTTAAAAATAAATCCTTTTCCGTTAAGTCCTCCGCTATAGTCTAACTCCGTTCCTACTAAGTATAAAAAGCTTTTACGATCAACCACTACTTTCACACCATTGTCTTCAAATAGCTGATCACCTTCTTTTAATACATTGTCGAATTCTAAATTGTACATTAGACCGGAACAGCCACCGCCATCTACACCAACGCGGATGAATGTATCGGCTGGCTTGTTTTCGTCTTTTATTAAATTGGTAGCGTGCTCTTTTGCCGCATTGCTAACTGTTATCATTTTTGTAAGTAATTAATTGTTAGTTACTTGTAAGTTATCCTTAATTAGATTAATTCTAAAGGATGTACAAAAGTACCACTTTTATGGTATAACAACAAATAATTTGGATATTTTAGCTTTCATGAAATGGCTTACCTTTTTGATGCTTTTTGGAATGATTTCATGTAAAAGAAATCATACAAGTGTTTTGGTTAAAGTGCTTTGGAGAAGTTCTCGTTAATTTTAAATATGACAGGGGAAATAGATACGCTTTATTTGTCTATGCAGCAGGCGGATATTTTCAAAATACGAGATATGATTATTTTGATCTGGAAAAAGGAAAAAATGAGGAAACAGTATATCTGTACCAGCAGTCCTATATTAAGTTAAATCTTATTTCGAATCATCCTGACGCGAAGATTTTGGATGTTAGGATTGATGATTTTATTTCAGTATATAATACTTACTATACCAACTCAAACCCAGTTAACGAGTCTGTGTTTTGTGTTGTTAACGCTACTATTGGAAATAAAAACAATACATGGAGAGTAGATTCAGCTGATACAAGAAAAAACTATTCTTTACCTATTCAGTTAAAAGGACACGGCACGACCTACGCTACAATCAACTTTTAGTCTTTCACACGACTAAACCGTAGCGCTTTTAAAATAAAATTAGGAAGAGCTTTTTTAGGATCGCGTTTGCGAAGATCAAGGTACCAACCGATCTTTTTCACCACCGGTAATTTTTTGGTTTCAACGAATTCAATTAGAGTGCCATCAGCATCTTCAATATAAGTAAAATGCCCTGCCGCTTCGCCCATTTCAAATCCTGCACCACCATCAACTGTAAAGGGCTGACCCGCTTTTACACACGCTTCTTCCAGGGCTTTCATGTTTTTAATATCAAAACATAAGTGGATAAATCCACAGTCTCCCCATAAGCGGTTCTCAAATATTTTTTTTGGAGTGTAATCAAATGCCTGGATCAATTCAATTTCATTATCACCCAAGAGAGGGCCAAAACTACCTTCACGGGGCTTGCTGTTTCTTAAAACAACTCTTCTGAATTTTTTTTGTGCGCCTTCAACGCCATTCCAGTCATTAAACACAGAAGTTGTATCGCTGATGACTTTGTCAAATCCCAAAACGGTTTTATATAAGCCGATTGATGTGTCAATGTCTTTAACGCCGATGACTGCACCTAACACACCACCTGTTGTGAAATCCTTTTGCTGGTACCAGGAAGTTTTTTCTTCAATGACTTCATAAACATTTTCCCATAAATCATAGATGTAAAAATGTTTTCTACCATCAGGAGCATCCGTAATTTCAGTCAACATCGTCGCCCCGAAATTTTTTAAATGATGGTACGATTTTTTAATATCATAGGATTTTATTTTTCCTGCAAAAATTCCGATGTCACCCAACTGAATTTTAAATTCCGCTTTTTGTGCCTGGCGGCTTGTGTATTGCCATATTTCAAAACCACCGCCTCCATTCATACTAATCGCTAAAATAGCGTGACGTGCGTGAGGCATATTTGCAGTATATGGCAGCATCAATTCCGCCATCGCAGCTTCTTCAAATATTTTAATGTCGGTTCCGAACGCTTTCCTGTACCATTTAAAAGTTTCGTGTACGTTTGTATTACCTACGCCCAACTGCTGTATGCCTGAAATGATATAATTCATGTATTTATATTAAGCTGTAAAATTAGAAAATTAAAATCTCTAAACCTTATTTCCAACGAACTTCATCACCACATAGGGTTCCGGAACCATCAGCTCCGCATTACAATAATTTAATTTGTCTGCAATCTCTGCCGGGTATTGAGTAACAATTTTAAAACCTAGTTTTTTGAAATAATCAGGAATGATGCACACGAGGAAAATGGGTTGTGTGGCAATTTTTATCCGGGCTTCAATGAGCGCTCTCGCGATGCCGTTGAATCGTTTTTTTTCAATTACCCCTAATGAACAAAACTCGTCGCAACCATAATGTTTTCTGATTCTTCCGAATCCAACCATTTCATTATTTTCTTTCGCCACGAGGAACTGATGGATTTGAAGGTCGCGATTATCCAAATCAAATTCACTGATATAGTGAACAATTAAGTTAAAGTCTGCCGCTGTGGCGCTATGTATGCTCAGAGTTTTAATAGTGGTATATTTTGTTGACCATTTGCGATAAAAACGACGACAATAATACTAATAATTAAACAGAGTATTTAAGAGTTAAATTTGTTTTTAAACCCCGGTTTGGGCTATAATAATTCGTATTTTTGTGTATCTCTTCTAATTTATTATCATGCAAAAAGAATACGATGTAGTTATTGCCGGCGGAGGCCTGGCGGGTTTGACGCTTTCCATTCAGCTCAAGCAGGCAAACCCAGATATTTCAATCCTGGTATTAGAAAGCAGGGATAAAGCAGCAGCTATAGCCGCACATAAAGTAGGGGAGTCTACGGTTGAATTGGCTACTCATTATTTCCGGGAAGTACTCGGCCTGAAAGATTATTTAGAAGAATTCGAATTGCCGAAACATGGTCTGCGTTTTTTCTTTACGGATGAGAAGAAAACTGAATTGTCAAACAGGGTTGAGTTGGGTCCGCGTTTAAAATTGCCGGTTCCAAGCCATCAGTTAGACAGAGGAACATTTGAAAATTATTTGGAGAAATACACCAAATCATTAGGAACGGATTTTTTGTTAGCAGCGCGGGCTAAAGATGTTGTTTTTGGCGAGAACGGAGAATTGCATACAGTTGTCTACGCGCATGAGCGTGAGGACAAAAAAATTAAAACAAAGTGGCTGGTAGATGCAACCAGCAGAATCAGTTTGCTGAAGAAAAAACTTGGCTTTCAAAAAGAAGCACCACATAACGTGAATGCTGCCTGGTTTCGCGTGAAGGGTGTAGTAGATATTGATGAGTGGAGCGATAATAAAGAATGGAAAACCTTTTTAGCGCCGAAACTGCGTTATTTAAGTACTGTCCATTTCATGGACAAAGGATATTGGTTATGGGTGATTCCATTAGGCTCTAAGAATACAAGTATAGGTATTGTAGCAGATGAAGACATTCACCCATTTGAAACGATCAATACTTACGAAAAGGCAGTTGCCTGGATTCATAAGCACGAACCGCAGGCTGCCAAATTTGTTTGCCCAAATAAAGAGGATATTTTAGATTTCAGGATCTTAAAACATTTTGCACATGACAGTAAACGCATTTATTCTGCAGATCGTTGGGCAGTAACCGGAGAGGCAGGGGCATTTCTAGATCCTTTTTATTCACCCGGAAGTGATTTCATTTCCTTAAACAATACATGGCTAAGTGATCTGATTCTTCGCGATTATAAGGGTGAAGATATAACAGTGAGAGCACAAATTTATGAGCAAACACATTTGTCGTGGTTTGAAAGCTGGCTGCCGATTTACCAGGATAAATATAAGTTGATGGGCAACACCCAGATCATGGTATTTAAGATATTCTGGGATTGGGCCATTTATTGGTCTGTACCATGTTTGTTATTTACTAATAAAGGATTTACAGATCTTAAAGTCTTGAAGGAGCTCTTCGTATCTGAGAAGAGTTTAGGAAGGAAATTTGGAAGGTTGAATAAAGCGGTCCAGGATTTATTTTTAGAATGGTTGCCCCATGAAAAAGCGATATTCGAAAACCGTTATATCGATCCGTTGGATTTGGATTATCTTAAGGATTTTCAGAGAGGAATTGATGAGATACACGGAGCGGATACAGTGGTGCTTAAGGTAGCTGAAAATATGGTGGTTCTGGAAAAGGTTGCGGCAGAATTGTTTCGGTTGATCAGCAATCAGGTAAATGATACGCCACTGGACCTTATGGTTGATCCTTACGCAATGACATTGAAGAAAGCTTACAGTGCATCGGAGCATTCAAACGGTGTAGTCGTAGATGAGGCTATTAAAAATGATGTGGCTAAAATGTGGTTTTACCAGAATGCGGCCCTGGCATAATTTTATTTCTTTTAATTTTTAAGTTATAAAAAAACTCCTACTGATACAGTAGGAGTTTTTTATTTCAATTTGTTTAGTGTCCACCACCACCGTCCTGTTCGCCTTCTGCTAAAGGAACAGTTTGAGGAATAAAGTCATGGGGAGATCCTGGCTTGCTATAATCATAAGCCCAACGGTGAACTACAGGTAAAGCGCCAGGCCAGTTACCGTGAATATTCGCCATTGGCGTAGTCCACTCTAATGTGTTGGAATTCCAAGGATTCTGAGGAGATTTTTCTCCACGGAAAATACTGTAGAAGAAGTTGAAGATGAAAACAAGTTGTCCTAATGCTGCGATAATCGCAAATATTGTTACAATTTCATTAATATCTACTAAATTATCAAACATTGGGAAAGCACTGTTTGTATAGTAACGACGAGGAACACCTGCCAAACCTAAGAAGTGCATTGGGAAGAAAACACCATAGGCACAGATAAAGGTTACCCAGAAATGCAAATACCCTAATTTTTTGTTCATCATGCGAAGGAACATTTTAGGGAACCAGTGATACACTCCGGCAAACATACCGAAGATTGCAGATAATCCCATTACAATGTGGAAGTGAGCTACTACGAAATAAGTATCATGCACGTTAATATCTAACGTTGAATCAGCTAAAATGATACCGGTAACACCACCTGTAACGAAAGAAGATACCAGGCCGATAGAGAACAACATAGCCGTAGTGTACTGGATGTTACCTTTCCATAATGTCGTGATGTAGTTGAACGCTTTCACCGCTGAAGGAATTGCAATTAATAAAGTAGTAAATACGAATACTGAACCTAAGAACGGATTCATACCGGTTAAGAACATATGGTGACCCCATACAATGAAAGATAAGAAACCAATCGCTAACATGGAACCAATCATCGCTCTGTAACCAAAGATCGGTTTACGTGAGTTTGTAGAGATAATTTCAGAAGTAATACCTAAAGCCGGTAATAATACGATGTATACTTCCGGGTGACCTAAGAACCAGAATAAGTGTTCAAATAATACCGGGCTACCACCAACGTTATCTAAAGGACGGCCACCGATATAAATATCAGATAAGTAAAAGCTAGTTCCTAAACTTCTGTCGCAGATTAATAAAACAACACAGGAAACTAAAACAGGGAAAGACAATACACCTAAAATAGCTGTAATTAACATCGCCCAGATCGTTAAAGGCATACGTGTCATTTTCATTCCTTTAGTACGAAGGTTGATTACTGTTACGATGTAATTGATACCACCTAATAAAGAAGAAACCACGAATAAAGTCATAGAGATTAACCACAAAGTCATACCTAATCTTGAACCCGGCATTGCTTCAGGTAATGCAGATAAAGGAGGGTAAATTGTCCACCCACCTGATGCAGGACCATCTTCAATAAATAAAGAAGATAACATGATCACACTTGATAAAAAGAAGAACCAGTATGACAACATGTTTAAGAAACCTGATGCCATATCACGCGCACCTACCTGGTACGGAATTAATAAGTTAGCAAAGGTTCCGCTTAATCCTCCTGTTAATACAAAGAATACCATGATAGTACCATGGATAGTTACTAATGCCAGGTACATGTTAGGATCCACAATTCCGTCTTTACCCCACTTATCTCCTAACATAGCGTTAATGAATCCGAATTTCTCTCCAGGCCATGCTAATTGCATACGGAAAATGATAGACATCGTCATCGCGATAACAGCCATAATAATTGCTGTTATCAAAAACTGACGCGAGATCATCTTGTGATCCATACTGAAAACGTATTTACTCACAAAACTTTCTTCATGCTCATCATGATCATGTGCGTGATCGTGGTGCCCTAAGTGTCCTGTTAAATCTGCTGAATGTTCGTGTGACATATGATATGCTTTATTTTAAGTACAACAATTTTTTTATTTAGTTTCCTTTTGCAGCTAATGTTTTAACCTGTTTTTGTTTAGCTAACCAGGCATTGTAGTCTTTTTCACTTTCTACAATGATATTCATTTGCATGTTATAGTGAGAAGCCCCGCAAATTTTGTTACATAACAGCAGGTAGTCAAACTCAACCGCTTCTTCTCCTTTGAGCGCGCGTGCTTCGTTGATACCGGCCATCATTTGAATCACGTAAGGATCTTTACGCATTTCAGCAGTTGTTTTATTTGGTGTGAATCTGAATTCAGTAATCATACCCGGAACACAGTTCATTTGTGCACGGAAATGCGGCATGTAGGCTGAGTGAATCACATCACGGGAACGCATTTTAAATTCAATCTCTCTGTTAACAGGGATATGGAATTCACCTTTTACAATGATGTCATCAAAACCTTTTGAATCCAGTGTATCCAAACCTACAGAATTTCCACCATCAATCTGGCGATAATCTGTTTCTCCTAAGGTTTTATCTTTACCCGCATAGCGGGCGCTCCAGTCAAATTGTTTAGCGTATAATTCAATGGTGATTTTATTTGGATCTGTTGAGCGGTCAGTAATTTCGTTCCAGTATTTTAAACCAAAAATGATAATGAATGCTAATACTACAGCAGGAACAATTGTCCAAAGCATTTCTAAACGGTTGTCATGAGCAAGGAAAGTTGCTTTCGTATCTTTAGTTCCACGGTATTTATAAGAGAACCAAAATAAAACGGCATTTGTAATAATGAAAACAAAGACAACCAGGTACATGTTATAATCCCAAAGCGTATCAATCTTTAATCCATGAACTGAAGCCGCTCCAGGTAAAGCATTGTCGTTCCAACGATCAGCTTGCCAAAAGAAAAAACCAATAAATGCAAAACCGAAAGCTAACATGGCTTTACCGTTAAATGCGTTATCACTGTCTTTTACAGACCACTCGTTACCTTTCTTAAATTGGCGTGATAATTCAACAACACGCATTAATTGGTGGACAGCGATGATTAAAAGTACAAGTCCGATTAAGATTAACAATTTCATATCTCGATATTTATTTTTTTAGTTGTCTTGTGATTTTGCGAATTTACATTCACTCTTCACATCAAATAATTTTTATAATTCTTTGTTTTGTTCTTTGTTTAATTAGTATGAGTGGTGAGCACTTTCTTCCAGGAACGGGTGGTTTTTCACCAATAATGGACGTTTAGAAAGATTCGTTAACACTACATACATAAATACTCCTAAGAAGAATAAGAAATTTCCAACTTCCATCCAGCTGATTCCTGTCCAGTGGTGACCAACAGTTCCAGGCATTACCACCATGATGATGTCTAAGTAATGGCCGATGAAAATAATAACACCTACAAATATTAAGAAGAAATAATTTCTTTTCGAATCACGGCTCATTAACATAATCATTGGGAAAGCAAAGTTCACAAATAATACAGTCCACATTAAAGCTTTGTATGATTCCCAACGTGTCTGGAAATAAACAACCTCTTCAGGAATATCAGCATACCAGATCAACATGAATTGAGAGAAATATAAGTATGTCCATAAGAAAGAAATAGCGAACATCCATTTACCAATATCGTGTACAGTACTTTCTGTTACAAATTCCAGGTAACCTAATTTTTTTAACCAAACAACCAGGATTGTTACAGTGATTAGCGCACTTACCCACATTCCAGAGAAGATATACCAACCCATCATAGTAGAGAACCAGTGTGTATCAATACTCATTAACCAGTCCCACGCAGAAGTGGAAGAAGTAACCGCAAAAACCACCATGAACCAAGCACTTAATTTCACATTTTTCCAGTGGAAACCTTTTGATTCTTCATGTCCGACAGCATCTGCGTCGATAGAGTTTTGACGTAATTTCCAGGTGAACATCACCCAGGCAATCATATATAATAATGTACGAACCCACCAGAATACTCCAAAGTACCCAATTTTACCCGCAATGACAGCGTCATAATTTTCAGACCCTTCAGTAGCAATACCTTCTGCCATCCATGGATAGATCGTGTTCATGTGTAACTGACCTAAAATAAAAATCAGTAATAAAAAAGATAAACCTACTGGAAGATACCATGACACAGCCTCAATAATTCTTTTAATAGTTGTTGCCCAGCCGGCTTCAGCGGCATACTGTAATCCAAGGAAGAATGCAGCACCAAGAGCAATGGCCATGAAAAAGAATGAGCCGGCAAATACGTTCGCCCATGCACGCGTTGCATGATAATGGTGATCATCCGGCTGCTTATCAAACATAAACATGCAAATGATAGCAGGTACTACGAAATTTAATTTATCAGTGTTCATATTTAAAAATTCTGTCGTATTTAAAAATTCGTTCTTAATTAATGTTTTTTAGTTGAATCTGCCGGAGCAGCCGCTTTAGTGCTATCAGATGCAACAGTTTTTGGTCCTTGTAATTTCTGCACATAGTACACTAATTTCCAACGCTCTTCCTGAGTCAATAAACTTTGGTGAGGACCCATAGAACCTTTACCATAAGTGATGGTATGGAAAATTTTCCCTTCCGGTAAATTTTTCAACGCTCCGTTATATGCCGGTGGTGGACCAGGTAATTTTGCACCTACTTTTCCATCTCCTGCACCGGTAGTACCATGACAGTGAACGCAGAATTTACCATACAATACTTCTCCGTCTTTCTCAACTGCTTCAGAAAAAGCAATTGGATTTTTTAAGTATAAACCTGCCTGCTCATAGGCTTCAACAGTATTTGGATACACGTAAGGAATGAAACCTCTTGCAATAGTTCCGGAAACGGGTAACATAGCGTTATCTAACGTGTCGCCATTAATAATGTGGGTTCCGTTCTTTTTTACCACATGATGTAAAACCCGCTACCAGCATAACTGCAAAAGTTCCGCAAGCTACCAGTTTAAGATTTTTGTATGATAAGTTCATATCGTTGAGTTTATCTAATTAATATTTTGGTTCAATTGTAATAGTTCCTTTGTAGTTTACTTCCTCTGCGCCAGAAGAACGTAAAATCTCATCAGCTTTTTTAGATTGCTCGTCATTTAACTCTAAATAAATCATGAATTTATCGTCGGTTGTACGAGGATCCGGGTTTTTTGCTTTAGCGCCCGGTACTAACCAGCAACGCAGTAAATACGTTAGAGCTAAACCATGTGCCGCACAAAATACAGTAGCTTCAAAAGTAATAGGAATGAATGCAGGAATTGCCGAATAATAATTCCAATTTGGTTTACCACCAATATCATTTGGCCAGTCATGAACCATCATGTACCACATCATTAGAGTTGCTAATGATAATCCGGTTACACCATAAATAAATGCGCAAATTGCAAGACGGGTACGAGGTACACCTACAACCGGATCTATTCCGTGAACTGGAAATGGAGTAAATACATCTTTGATTCGAATTCCCGAAGCACGTAATTTTGCGCATGCGTCCAATAAAGGAACTTCGTCTGAGTAGATGCCGTGTATAATTTGTTTAGTTGCCATATTATTATTTCTAATATCTTAATTCTAAATCTTTGTTCTGTTAGTGGTGAGCGTGATCCGCTGCTAATTTTTTGTGTTCTTCTCCGGATGCTTTTAAAATCGATTTTAATTCAGCCTGTGCAATTACCGGGAAAGTACGTGAATACAATAGGAATAAAGTGAAGAACATTCCAATAGTACCTACGAAAATACCAACGTCAACGAATGAAGGTGAGTAAGAGTTCCATGTAGATGGTAAATAAGTACGGCATAAAGTTGGAACGATAATTACAAAACGCTCAAACCACATACCGATGTTTACCACAATGGATAATACGAAAGTGAAAGCAATGCTGGTACGTAATTTTTTGAACCAGAATAATTGCGGGGAGATTACGTTACAAGTCATCATGATCCAGTATGCCCAGGCCATAGGACCGGTAGCTCTGTTTAAGAACGCATATTGTTCCCATTCAACGCCTGAATACCATGCAACAAATAACTCAGTTAAGTATGCCACACCTACGATAGAACCTGTAACAATGATTACAATGTTCATGTATTCGATATGTTTGATTGTTAAATAAGCTTCCAATTTGTAAACTTTACGAACGATGATCATTAATGTTAATACCATCGCGAATCCTGAGAATACCGCACCTGATACGAAATAAGGAGGGAAGATGGTTGTGTGCCAGCCCGGAACGATCGAAGTAGCAAAGTCAAAGGATACAATAGAGTGAACGGAGAATACTAATGGTGTTGATAAACCTGCTAATACTAAAGATACTTCTTCGAAACGGGACCAGTGACGAACAGAACCACCCCATCCAAAAGACAATAAGGCATATGCTTTTTTCATTCTTGGTTTAACCACACGGTCACGGATCATTGCGAAATCAGGAATTAAACCGATGTACCAGAAAACGATTGATACAGTAGCATAAGTTGATACCGCGAACACGTCCCATAATAATGGTGAGTTGAAGTTAGGCCATAAAGAACCAAATTGATTTGGTAACGGGAATAACATATAATCTAACCATGGACGACCCGTGTGTAATGTTACGAAGATAGCCGCACACAATACCGCGAAAATAGTCATCGCCTCCGCTGAACGGTTAATCGCCATACGCCATTTCTGACGGAACAATAACAATACCGCTGAGATTAACGTACCCGCGTGACCGATACCAATCCACCAAACGAAATTCGTGATATCCCACGCCCAGTCAACACCGTTATTAGAACCCCAGGCTCCAATACCGACGCCAATAGTGTAAGATAAACATCCTATACCCCATAAAAAAGCCAAAGAGGAAATGGTAAATAAAACATACCATAATCTGTTTGCCTTACCTTCAATAGGAGCAATAATATCATCGGTGATGTTTCGGTAAGTTTTGTTACCTAATATCAAGGGTATCCTTATCTGTGATTCTGCGTGCATATTATTTTAATTCAGAATTTATAAATTAATTTTTTTACAGTTTACTATGAATGGTGTTCTTCTTTGTGTTCTTCATCGTGGCTGATACCTGTTGGTGCAGCATGCTCTCCATGATGAATAGCCTCTTCCTGGTTTCTAACTTTTACTAAGTAAGATACGGTTGGTTTAACACCCACTTCTTCTAATAAGTAATAGTTTTTATCATCATTTCTCCAGGTATTCACTGCTGATTTTTCATCATTCACATCACCAAACATAATGGCGTTTGTAGGACACGCCTGCTGACAAGCTGTTTTGATGGCTCCGTCAACGATAGGCATTTTAGCAGCTTTAGCAACTAATTTACCTGCTTGTAAACGTTGAACACACATTGAACATTTTTCCATAACCCCACGTGAACGTACAACTACATCCGGGTTCAGAACCATACGTCCTAAATCCTGTTGAGCCGGGTTAATATCAGTGAACATATCGTTTGCATTGTAGTTGAACCAGTTGAAACGACGAACTTTAAAAGGACAGTTGTTTGCACAGTAACGTGTACCAATACAACGGTTATAAGTCATCATGTTCAATCCTTCTGTACTGTGGCTGGTTGCTAATACAGGACAAACCGTTTCGCAAGGAGCGTGATTACAGTGCTGACACATCATTGGCTGGAAAGTAACCTTCGGATTCAAAGAAGGATTTTCCATATCCAGGTACATTTGTTTTGAACCAATATGTTCTTCGTGAGCTTTTTCTTTGGACATGTCAGAAGAATAGTAACGGTCAATACGCAACCAGTGCATATCACGAGTCATTGCTACTTCGTCTTTGCCAACAACGGCCACATTATTTTCTGCAGTACAAGCTACCACACAAGCAGCACAGCCAATACAGGTGTTCATGTCAATTGTCATTCCCCATTTGTGGTTCATGCGTGGATGTGCATCCCAAAGATCGATTTCTTCAACATGTTTTTTACCACCACCATGCATTGGAAGCATAGCCGAAGGGTTCCAGATTTCTTTTTCTTTTGACTTATATTCGTTTAAAGAAACTTCGCGTAATAAATATTCTTCACGACCCATGATGGTGTGGTGAATCTGAGTAGCAGCAAACTTATGATCGCCGGCTGTTTTGCTAACCGAAGCGGATAAACTTACGTTTTGTAAAGTATCATTAACTACCGTTAAAAATGGATAAGCATTAACACCAACACCTAAAGCTACTTTCATTGATTCTGCTGTACGGCCATAACCGATTGCTAAACCAATAGTACCTGCTGTTTGACCCGGCTGAGGGTACACAGGAACTTTAATAGTCATTCCATTAACAGTCAATTCAACGATTGAACCGATGATGTCCTGACGTTTCATTTCATTTAAACCCAAAGTTGCAACATCTGCAGGGTTCATGGTAATGTAGTTATCCCATGTTACTTTAGAGATAGGATCAGGTAATTCCATTAACCATGGGTTATTACTTTGATTTCCATTTCCTAAACCAACTTTTTCATAGACTACCAGTTCAAATGCACCACCTTTAGCTCCCGTAGCCATTGATGCTGCTTTGTTATAATCAGGAGTTGCAACAGTAGAAACCGGTTCAGCTGCTGTTTCGTGATGAGCAGGAGCCGCATGGTGAGCAGCAGGAGCAACCGCTTTAGTTGTATCGGCAACCACGTCATTGATGATCGCAGCAACACCGGCCATTAATGGTTTTCCTGTAGAATCTTTTGCCATTGGAGCAACCGGCATATCTTTAATCACAGACACTTTTAATACACCATCGTGTAAAGTGTGTGCCCAGAAAGAAGAGAAATCCAGATATTTTCCCTGTTGAGGGAAAACGTGATTGTTCCAGTAACCTTGTAAGTAAGTTAAATAATCAGCCTTGATACCTGACCATTTTAATAATGTATCCTGAACCTGGCGTGTTCCTTCATAACGGGGAGCAGCAAAGATCTGGCGAATTGTAGGTTGCTGCAAAGAATAGTGACCGCGTTTTGGATTTGCATCACCCCACGACTCCAGGTAGTTATTGTCAGGACAAACAAAATCAGCTAATTTAGATGTCTCATCCAATGACTGGGAGAAAGATACTTTTAGTGCTGCTTTTGTGTATGCTGTATCAAATTTTAAAGATGCAGGAGCTGTATAAACCGGGTTACAGTTATAAGTCATTAAAACTCCAACTTTACCAGCATTTAAATCTGCCACTAAGTCTATAAAATCTTTATCGTTACCTTGTTTTAAATTAAAGTGCATGTCAACATCTACAGTTTTACCGTAGTTGTCTAACATTTTATTGATTCCGTTTACCAAAGTCTGGCATCCTTCATCGTTAAAACCACAAACAACAATTGACTTTCCTTTATTTTCAATTAATTGCTTGGCTGCTTTTGAAATTGCTTTTACTGCATCCGCATTTGAAATGTTAGCTGCAGAAACTTTTGCATTTCCAGTAGAACCTGCTACTTCATTATATAAAGCGGCAATTACTTTTCCAAATTCAGAAGCTTTCACCATGTAACGCTCATCGGCGTTAGCACCCGTTAATGACAAGTTAGCTTCGAAATGGTAGTGTTTACTCATTTCTAAGTTCTCACGGCTAACTTTACGGGTTTTGCTGTATTGATTAGCAAATTCGATAGGATTTAACCATGTTCCTAAGAAGTCACAGGCAATACCTACGATGGTTTTTGCTTTAGAAAAATCGTAAGAAGAAACAACTGATTTACCGAATACATTCTTATTGGCTTTAATTAAAGCAGAATAAGATACTGCATCATAAGTCACATGTTTTGAGTTCGGGTATTTTGCTAAAAATTCAGCAATGACAGCTCTTGTAGAAGGACTAATGATTGTTGAACTCAAGATCACATTTGTTCCGGAAGTTAAAGATTTAGCAACCGCTTCATCTACATTTTTCCAGGTAGTCGGGTTTCCTTTAGCTAATGGACCGTTTAAACGGGCGCCATCATATAAACTTAAAACAGAAGATTGAACACGGGCGCTGGTTGCACCATGACTTACTTTGGATAAATCATTTCCTTCAATTTTAATAGGACGTCCTTCACGGGTTTTAACTAATACAGACGCATAATCATGTCCATCATAAAATGTGGAAGCATAAAAATTTGCTACACCAGGAGTTACCTCCTCAGGTTTCACTACGTAAGGAATAGATTTGTTAACAGGCGTTTCGCAAGCTGCCAAAGCAACAGCTGCTGTAGAGAAGCCCATTACTTTTAAGAAGTCCCTGCGGCTTGTACCTTTAGAATTAGCATCATCACCAGTAAGGAATTCTTCCATTGGTAAGCTCTCTGCAAACTCATTGTTTTTGCTTTTTAAAAAGTCTTCGCTGTTGTTTAATTCAGGTAAACCTTTCCAGTATTTTTTCGACATAGTCATCTGTGATATTTCTTGT
>JAJNBG010000047.1 GCA_021155905.1 Bacteroidota bacterium | reverse complement strand
AAAAGGAGGTTCATCCGATTTCAATAAAAGGAAATCATTTTCAAGTTCAGAAAAACCAAAAAGAGCATATAAATCATCAGGATCTGAAGGTTCTTCTTTCAAGAAAAGAGATGGAGATTCAACCGAAAAACGTTCCTATACCAAAAGAGACAGTTCGGAAAGCAGACCTCGCAAGAGTTATGGCGATTCCGAAAAATCAGGAGAAAAAAGAACCTACGGAAAAAGACTGGATGGAAGTTTTAAATCGAAACCAGGCGGAGGCTATGGTGACGGTGAAAAACGTTCGTATACAAAAAGAGATAGCTCTGAAGAAAGACCACGCAGAAGTTCAGGAGATGGCGAAAGAAAACCATTCGTGAAACGTGAAGATGGTAAATACGAAAGTGCAGGTCCGCGTAAGAGTTATGGCGACGGAGAAAAGCGTTCATACACAAAGAGAGATAGTTCAGAAGAAAGACCACGCAGAAGTTCAGGTGATGGCGAAAGAAAACCATTCGTGAAACGTGAAGATGGTAAATACGAAAGTGCAGGTCCGCGTAAGAGTTATGGTGACGGAGAAAAACGTTCATACACGAAAAGAGATAGTTCAGAAGAAAGGCCACGCAGAAGTTCAGGCGATGGTGAAAGAAAACCATTCGTGAAACGCGAAGACGGCAAGTACGAAAGTGCAGGTCCGCGTAAGAGTTATGGAGATGGAGAAAAACGTTCATATACAAAAAGAGATAGTTCGGATGAAAGACCACGCAGAAGTTCAGGTGATGGCGATAGAAAGCCATTTGTGAAACGCGAAGACGGGAAGTATGAAAGTGCAGGCCCACGCAAGAGTTATGGTGACGGTGAAAAACGTTCTTACACGAAAAGAGAAGATTCGGACAAGCCAAGCAAGAGTTTTGAAAGAAGAGATTTTGACAAGCCTTACGAGCCTAAATTATCCAAATCGGAACGTGTAGTAGAGAAATCAAAAAAGGCAGGACCTTCTAAAACTTCAGATCAGAAAGATGTATCGGAAGATGCCATCCGTTTGAACCGTTATGTGGCTAACGCCGGCGTTTGTTCAAGAAGAGAAGCCGATGTATTAATTGCAACCGGAGTGGTTACTGTTAATGGAAAAATTGTCACAGAAATGGGTTACAAAGTTAACCCGACGGATGTGGTTACTTATGGCGGTGTGCCGATTAAAAACGAAGTTAAAAAATACCTGATCTTAAATAAGCCCAAGGATTATATCACGACAATGGATGATCCGGAAGAGCGTAAAACGGTAATGGAATTGATCCGCAAAGCCTGTAAAGAGCGTTTGTATCCTGTAGGAAGATTAGATAGAAATACAACCGGTTTATTATTGTTTACCAATGATGGTGATATGACCGCGAAATTAACGCATCCGAAATTTGAAGTGCGTAAAGTGTATCATGTGACCCTGGATAAAAAAATGACAACGGAAGATTACCGTACCTTATGTGAAGGTGTTGAATTAGCAGATGGTTTTATTAAACCGGATGCGGTTGAATATGTAGGAGCAGGAAAATTTGAGTTGGGCGTTGAGATCCATAGCGGAAAGAACCGTATCGTGCGTCGTATGTTTGAACACCTGGGTTATGAGGTGGTTAAACTGGACAGGGTAGCTTTTGCCGGTATTACCAAGAAAGATTTGCCAAGAGCCAAATACCGATTCTTAACGGAGAAGGAAGTGGCGTTTTTGAAAATGCTGGGATAAGAGACTGAAAAGACAATTAGACTAAAGAGATAAAAGAGATGTATTTTTGTACATCTCTTTTTGTTTTCATATTAGTGTCAGTTCGAGCGAAGTCGAGAACAAATAAAACTTATTTTTAGCATCTCTCTGCGCTAGACCTCGCTCAAAAGTTCACTGAACTTTTGCCGTGCTCGATGTGACATGTACTTTACAAATTAGATCATTAAGTAATACGATAGTTATGAATAAAATATATTACCTCTCCACTTGCGATACCTGTAAACGCATCATCGCTGAACTAGGCTTAAAAGAAAAAGGATTTGTTTTCCAGGACATCAAAACAGAAAAAATAACTGACCCGCAACTGGAAGAAATGAAAAAAGCAGTTGGAAGTTATGAAGCCTTGTTTAGCCGCATTGCACGAAAGTATAAAGAGTTGGGTTTAGCCTCAAAAACACTCACAGAATCAGATTACAAAGATTATATTCTGGAAGAATATACGTTTTTGAAACGTCCGGTAATTTTTGTCGGAAAGAATGTGTTTGTGGGAAATACAAAATCGGTAATTGCTGAAGTGCAATCAGAATTAAGCAAGTAGAGCAATAAGTTTTTTTGTTTTTTCAGAATTGTTCATCGAGGCAATGATTGATTTTCTTTTTTCCGTTTCCTCCTGTGTAAATTTTTCTGAAAATAAAGACTCAATCGCTTCAACGTATTCCTGAGGATTGTTTGCAAGGACACATGATTCTTTTAAATCAGTACCGGCTAACATGTTGGAGTTAGCGATGACAAATCTTCCTGAGTATAATACATTCAATAATTTCAATTTCAAACCGGTAGCCTGTGCGGTATATAAACAATGAATGTGCGCATTGGTAATGAGAGCTTGCATCTCAGGCTCAGAACAGTTTGGTTTTAGGGTAATGTGCTGATGGATCTGAATGGCTTCAATTAAATGTTTGGGCGGATTTAAACCGGCAATGATTACCGGTATGGTTATTTTAGAGAACACATGTTTGATGAGCCAGAGAGCGGCATTGTAGTTTTCTGAAATGGATAAGTTTCCGTGGTATAAAATGTAATCGCCTTGTCCTGTTTTAATTTGCAGGTCATCGAAGGGATGAAAGCTGGGTAAATAAACACTCGGTGTATTTGGATAGGTGTTTTTGAAATATACCAAATCCGTTTCAGAGACAGATAAAATATAATCGGCATGAACAATTTGCTTTTCAAATCGCTTTAATTTGGAAGCCTCTCTTTGCAGATAGATTTTTTTCAAAAGGGATTTTTCTCCATTGGCTAATTCCGAAAAATATTCATGTTCAATGTTACTATGCCTGAATAATTTTTTCCGGTCTTTTAAATCAGGATCATTTAGTAAGTAACAGGTATGTAATACTTCAAACAGGATGGGATAGGTATCTTTTAATAAATTTTTCTTTAGGTCCGGATGGATCCTGGATTTCACATTGAAGGGTAACGAAGAAAAATGATTGATAAGAGAAGTGTCCCGCTTGTAATAATAAACGCACTCACAGATTTTTTCCAGTTCCCGCGCATGTTTACGGTTGCCGTATTCGAAGCAATGTAGGATCACTTTAATGCCTTGTGCTTGCAGGCATCTGATTTTGTGAAAGACATCGATGGCTCCTCCATAATTAGCGGGGTAGGGGATGTCAAACGAAATGATATGTAAATGGCTTTGCACTTAAGCAAAGATAATTTAAAAAATGAATTGGAGGGAACGGATTTTAAACCACATAGGAACATAGTTATTGATTAACAAAAAGAGATGAGAAGACACTTCGCTTTTAGCATAGTAATCTATGTGAAAAACCGTGTTTCTATCTGCTACTCATTCTCTATTTTTTTTAATAATTAAATGTAGCTATTTTTTATTTAGTTTTTTAACCACATAGAAACAGATTATTAGGTAGGAGGTGAGGGATAGAAATTGAAGCGACGCTTCAATTAAAAGTTATAAAAAACTATGTGCCTATGTGGTTAAATCTTATTCAAACATAAAGCTATTTGAAATAATGCCGGCATTAAATTTAGTTATGAATGTCCCATCGGGTTTATAAATTTCAATTTTGGATTTCTGCACATAATCAATCGCATCAGAAACATAAATGGAATAGTCTTTTGGGTTCACACCTAAACCATAGTATATTTTCGATCCCTGGTAAATCAAAGGATTTGAAGGTAAACTGTTGGATGTGATCTGTAATTGACAGATTCCGTTGTTCAGGTAATACAAGGTGTCACGTGTTTTGTTCACACATAATTTACCGGGACTTTCTCCTAAATTAAAATTCAAACTTTGTTCGATCTGCACGGTCACCGGGTTGATTCTGCTTAGTTTCCCGGCCTGGCTGGAAGCGCTGTTACCACTGCTTAACACCCAGACCTTTGAATTTTTATCCACGCAAATGCCGGAGCTCCCTTTGCCGACATGGATACTGTCCATCATGACATCTGTAGCGGTATTGACCACATAACAATATTCAGAATTGCCATTGGTGATAAACGCTTTATTGTAAATTAAGATCATTCCTTCAGTTCCATTCATACAGGTTATAGAACCGGAAATAGTATTAGTATTGAGATCCACCACCTGGATAGAGTTTGCATACAAATCGCTGACATACGCTTTGTTATAAGTAATAGGTAATATGTAACGGGGAGAATTAAAACCATTGATGGTGCCGGTTTTTACAAAGTCAGATGCATTCACCACCATTATTTTGTTAGAGTTATTCACGACAATGTAGTAACTGCTGTTATGCCTGGTAATGCTCTGGCAAACGTTCCCAAGCGATCCACCGTTGTTTTGTTGTCCGTAATAATCATCAACCAGGGCGCCCGATGTTGGATCATATAATGAAATAGTTCCCGAACCCCAGCCAAAATTTCCTTCATTGACAATCAAAACTTTATAGTCTGAGTTTACAGTTACGGCTGTTTTTTTCGGATCCTGTGGTTTGTCTTTCACACAGGAATTGAAAAGAACAATAATCAGTATGCTAATGTATAATCTCATTTTTTTTGAATAAATCACCATTGGTTTTTATAACCAATGGTGATAAGTGTATTACAATTTAATAAATTTGATTTTTTTGGATGAAGATCCATCGTTTACTTCCATAAAATACACACCGGCTTCCAAAGCCTGGATGTTTAATTCGTGCTGGTATTTTCCGACGGAAGTATGCAGCTGATTGTTCAGCAGTTCTTTTCCGGTTATATCAGATAAGGTAATTGTTATTACCTGCGAAGAATTGGATTCATAATTTAAAAATACGTTTTGGGTTGCAGGATTAGGGAATAAAGAGATGCCTGACGCACTTTGTAATTCATGAAGACCCACAGTACTTACCATTGTGAAATTATCCATGGAAAAGAATCCAGGGGTTTTCATTCCCCATGCATTATTATCCGAAGATGTCATTAAAAATTGAATGCTGTCGACCTGGCCCAAAGAAATACAATTCACAAATTGCCAATTCTTGATTGCGTAATCGTTTATTGTTCCAGTATCTGTATAATCTGCTAAAAAGAAATGAACGGTATCTGTCAGCGAAGTATCATTCCTGAAGCCTATAACAGATAATTTAAACCAATCCGGGTATTCTCCCTGGGCGTAAGTAGCGCCTTGCCCGGTACCGGTTGTGTCACCAAATCGTCTTCCGAAACCACCTTTTTTTATTTCTTTCCAGGCATATGTTGTGTTCGTGATGTAAAATCCGCTTACCGCAGTTGTATTATTCGTAAAGGTTATTTTTGCTCCGCTTTGGACTGTCGCATAATTAGTTCCGCTAAAAGCCGTTCCAGTAATAGAGCCATAAAGATTTGTATATGTTCCATCTACTGTATCCATTTTATTGGTGTAGGCAGTACCCGACTCCCACATACTCCACCCTGCGTTCCACCCGTATTGGAAAGTTGCCCCGTTGCTGGTGAAATCTGTTCCCGCATTGTCCTGGTAGTAAGAATTTGGGGATAAAGTAAATGTGTCAAATGACACGGTTTGTGCCTGTGAGGTTAAGGTTGTTGCAAGGCATAGTACCATTGCCAGTTTAGTAATTGTTTTTTTCATGTTTGTTTTTAGTGGTTAATTAGTTGGTATTTGATTTTCTGTTTTTTTCTTTTGTTTATGATAATTCATGGAAAGTCCGATTTCGTAGTTCCTCAATGGCATAGGGTTATTTGCTATCACCACATAATTCTTATTAAAGAGATTATTAATACTTCCGAAGATTTCCATACTTACATTGCTGAATGCATATTGATAACCGCCTTTTAAATTTGCGATGCAATAGGGATAAAGCCAGCTCGTATTGTCACTGGAGGTAAAACGGTAACCCGTATAGGCCTGATTAAAAAGGAGGTTGAACTTTTTGTAATTAATTGAAATACTGGCTTGCCCAGTATAGCGAGGTGTAAAGATCAATTGCCTGCCGATTGAATTATCGTTCTCCTGTTCATTTTTGGTATAAGTAGATAAGACATAGGATGTATTGAAGATTAGCCTGGCTGAAAATTCTTTATTCTTATAGCTGAGTTCCGTTTTAGTTTCTGTCCCCCGGCTATATACTTCAGCAATATTTTTTGGGCTGACATAACCTTTATCCGACGGTAACCATGTGATCCAGTTTTTCGTGTGCCTGTTAAAATAGGTTCCCTCCATCAATAAGGACAAAGATTTTTTCACCCATTTAAATTCCAAACCACCTTCGATGTCATAACTTTCTTCAGGTTTTAAATGTGGGTTACCACCCGGCTGCCAATACAGATCATAAAGGGTAGGTTGTCGGTAGGATGACGAAGCATTTAGTTTCGCCGCAAGTTTCTTCCATAGCTGGTAGTATATACCAGTGTTTCCTGTAAAAGGTATTTCGGTCAGGCTGGTAAATTCTTTACGAATAGACAGATTATAATTTAACCGGGAATTAAATGCCATCAGTTTATACGCTGCAAAGAAAGCCAGTTTATGTAATTGGTTGCTGTAGCTTGT
Source organism: Bacteroidota bacterium (assembly GCA_021155905.1). Taxonomy (GTDB): domain Bacteria; phylum Bacteroidota; class Bacteroidia; order B-17B0; family Aurantibacillaceae; genus UBA4416. The sequence continues at coordinate 23,894 of JAJNBG010000047.1, read as the reverse complement.
AATCCCATCATCTTCCTCATTAATGGATTGTAACTGGTACAAGGTAAAATTGGCGCCGACATTAAAAGTATGCTGCCTTAACTGGTAGGTATTATCATTTTCTGCAATGATTGTGTGAGTATAATTTTTACTGTGTGTTTTTCTTAAACTATCATTATACTCATTTGCGTCTTTAAAGTAAGCACCGCGAATAATTGACTTAAACCTATATTTAGCATAGTTCCAGTCAGCATTTAATTTTATGTTCTCATCTGTTTGGTTTCGTGCATTAGTAGTAAAATAATTCGTGGGTAAATTCCTGAAAGCGTAATTATACCAAAATCTTAAATTGATTTTTTGATACGGATTAGCCAGGATATTAATTTCCTGCATCAAGCCTTTCATTACATAATCAGCATTCATCAGGATTTTATCAGGGTTATCCCTATCCAGTGTATCTTTATAAGGATAATTGTTGGCCGATGAATTATAATAGATCTTTGTGCTGGAAATTATTTTTTTATAACTTAGAAGTACTCCGGTATTTATTTTTTGTGTTCCGAAGCTACCCATACTCGCACTTAGTTTGGTATGAAAACCCTGGTTAAATAACGATTTGGTTTTTAAATGGATAGCGCCCCCTACAGCCCCGCTTCCCCACAAGGTACTGCCGCCACCATATTCTATCGCGACATCATCAAATAGGGCTATTGGTACTAAGCTAAGATCATACATTCCCAAACCCGGGCTATTCACATTTAATCCATTCCATAAAATAGCAGTTTGACTGGCATTACCTCCGCGCATACTCGTTGAAGCAATGTTTCCTGCGCCGTATGATTTAACATGAATGGCACTTTGACCGGATAATAAATCAGTCAGCGAAGAAGTTTGATAACGTGCCAGCGTAACGCTGTCAATGCTATTTGCCTTTCTTGAAGCCTGAAGGAGTTGTTGTTTATTTTCTAAGATCACAACTTCATTAAGGAGATGAGAACTAGTGTCACTACTTTGGGCATTTATTTTATTGGGAAAACCAACGCATAATATTATCAAACCAAAAAGGTTTGGCAATAAAATAATATGTGTTTTTAAACCGTACATTTTTTACAATAAGTCGGGGAAAAAATAAAAAACAGCATGTTGCCTGAACACTCTGTTTTTTGCTGGCTTTTGTTTCCCCGAAAGCTTCAAAATGCAATTTGGCAGGTCTTCTGACTCGTCTTTGTTTTTAAACCTTCCCGTTATTATTTCAAACAGTGGTGTGTGATAAAAACATCCTTTAAGACTTACAGCAGCGGGCACTGTTCATGAATTTCACATGATTCCCTTTTAATTTTTTAGTCCACAGGACTTAAAGACCAAATTGCGGTGCAAATGTAGTAATAAAAAACAAAAACGCACATTTAATTAAAAATGTGCGTTTCGAAATGCGGGTATATACATCGATTAGGTTCCGGCGAGGATATCGCCCCAACCTGCGCCGTTCTCAGATTCTTCTGCTTTAATGCTAAGAACAGGTACTTTTGAATGATGGATCACCTGTAGAGCGTATGGCCCTAAAAAGAAACCACTTAATTCAGCATCCTGGTCAGTCATAATTGAAATTAAATCCCCTCCCATTTTCTCGCAATATGTTACAGTGGCCACAGCCCTGTTTGTAACGTTTTCTACAAGCTCAGTAGTACAAGGCACACCTTTATGTTTTGCAGCAGTTTCTACCTGATGCAACATCACCTCCATAGCATTTTTTCTATTTTCTTCATCATCGGCTAAAATACCTACGGCATATACATGGGATGAAAATTGTTTGGCCAACTCTAAAGTAGCAACTACTTTATGTCGGGTATGTGCTGATGTATCAATCGGTAAAATGATTTTTTTGTAACCCTGTGAAGTGGCATGTTCGCTCATCGTTAATACCGGGCAAGGGCTTTTAGTTAACACTTTCAGGGCATTACTGCCAATCGTCAGATCTTCCCATGCACTGTATCCATGTGTTCCCATTACGATTAAACCGGCTTTTATTTCTTCGGCGAATTTCAGGATCTCTGAAGTAGGATTACCCGAATTCACAACCGTTGTAACGCTCACATTATATTCCTTCTTAATATCCTGTGCTAACTGCTCTAATTTCGCCTGAACAGCTATTGATGCTTTTTCGATATTCTCAAGCGTAATGCTTGGGGTAAATACATTGAATTTTTCCCAATGCTTAGTGATGACATGCATCAGAAAAATTTCACCTTTTGTGTATTGTGCCAAAAAAGCACCATGCTTAATGGCTAACAAAGAAGTGTCAGAAAAATCCGTTGTAATAATAATTTTTTTTGCGTTGAAATGAATCATAAAATTATGTTTAGTTAAGTAAATTTAATAAAATATTATGATAGTAGCATATGCATTTACATTTGAATATTTTTTTACTAATGTAAACTTTAAATTCCATAATCTCTTATTGATTATTATCATGTGGTTGCATTATTCACAGATTTGAGCACAGAGATTAATGATTAATGTTCTGTATTTCTTTTAAATCGTGTTTGTGCTTAAACAGTATCGCAAACATAACAGCAACAACAGCTGAATAAATACTGAAGGTTAGCCAAATGCCCTGCCAGTCTTTATCGCCGTTACCTACTATAAAATAATGGTCGATTAAAAACCCGCTGATCTTGCTTCCTAAATAGGCGCCAACTCCATTTGTCATCATCATAAACAAACCCTGTGCGCTTGAACGGATTTTAGGATCACATTGGGTCTCCATGAATAACGACCCCGAAATATTAAAGAAATCAAAGGCCATTCCATAGATGATACAGGATAATATAATCATCCATAAGCCATCAGTTGGGTTTCCGTAACTGAATAAGCCAAAGCGTAAAACCCAGGCGATCATACTAAACAGCATCACCTTTTTAATTCCAAAGCGTTTTAAGAAAAAAGGAATGGTTAGGATAAATACAGTTTCGGAGATCTGGGAGATTGACATAATAATAGTGGAATATTGTACCACCAGTGAATTAGCATATTCCGGTACTTTTTTAAAATCATCCAGGAAAGAATCTCCATACATATTAGTTAATTGTAAGGCTGCTCCTAAAAAAATGGAGAAAATAAAGAACAGCGCCATTTTATAGTTCGCGAAAAGTTTAAAAGCGTTAAGGCCTAATTGCTCCATTAAGGACGCATCTTTTGATATTGATTTTTGTGGCGGGCATTTAGGCAACGTAAAAGAGTAAATGCCGAGAATGATAGCAAAAATACCGGCAATAATAAATTGATTAGCATTAGCTTTGCTGCCGGTTAAGTTTGTCATCCACATCGCGGCAATAAATCCTATGGTTCCCCACACACGTATGGGAGGAAATGTTTTAATCACGTCGAAATTATTGTTTTTCAATATGGTGTAGGCAATGGAATTGGAAAGTGAAATCGTTGGCATATAAAAGATCATCGCTAAAAATATGACATAATACAATGTGTCCGGATCATTTACATATGGAACATAAAATAAGGTGATGCCATAAAGAGCGTGTAATATACCATAAAGCTTTTCTGCATTGATCCAGCGATCAGCCAATATACCGGTGATGGCAGGCATAAAAAGAGACGAGAGCGCGAGGGTAGAAAAAATAGCGCCAAACTGAGCGCCGCTCCAATGTTTAGCATTAAAGCAATAGGTACCAATTGTAATTAGCCAGGCTCCCCAAACAAAGAACTGCAAAAAACTCATTACAATTAAACGCATTTTTAAATTCATGACTATTGGTATTTAAGTTTACACTAAAGATTTAAAGGTTATTCTAATTTTCTTTATGAACGAATGGCCAAGATAGAAAAAAGATTTAAAATGTCACTAAAAGTTATAGCTGCATTATATGTTTAAAATTAGGAAATCATGGAAACTAAATTATTCAAATTGACCGTTGTTTTTAGTATTTGCATTAGTTTAAATGTTGACGGTAAAACATCTGTTTCTATCCAGAAGGCATTTGAAAAAAAGTATATTACTGCCAAAGCTATTTGTAAAGGAGGTTTAGAGCTTGATTATTCGGTTTCCAATTTATTGAAAGATTCATTGAGCATTTTCATACCTGCGGGATGGCGTTTTAATTCAGATGCCGGTAAAAATGATTACCAGGATATTTTACTGGTGCACGAAGAATTTCTGGTTTTAAGACCAAAAGAAACGAAAAAGTTCGACATTAAAGGGTATTGCTGTGAAGCTAGCAAAGGGGGGCCTCAAAAAGGAGCACCTTATACTTTGGGTAAAATGGCTGATAGCAGTCTCGTTACTCTTGCACGTTATTTGAATTGCCGTCAGGTGGATTCTAACACGGAGCAATATAGTGTATGGGCAATCAGCGATGGGAAGGAAACGGCTAATATTACCAGCAGTAATGATTCTATTGCGTCTTTATTAAGAACCTTCGTGGCTGGCGTAAAGGGGGAGCCTTTGCCATGGTACACTTTATTAAAACGCGCAAGAATTACCCAATCCGGAGATGTGCAGGATCATCCGGTGAGGTTTAAAGCCGACATCAATTATGGTGTTACAGAAACTTGTTATTCGTATTGTTACATTGTGGATTCAACCGGTCAGAAGGTTTCCCAAATATTTGGAAAATGGTTATCACCTGAAAACACGGAATATAATACCAGTTTCAATGTGGCCAGCCTCAAAAAAGGAGTGTATAAGTTAATTCTTGAGTCAAAAAATGTCGCCTTGTTCGAAAGGGCTTTTAAAATTTAAAATGATAAAAGGTTGGTTTTCATTCTTTTATGTTTCACTTGTCAATTTTAATTTTTTACTTTTGCAGGAAATTAAACTAGAATTTATGTATTGGACATTAGAATTGGCATCATGGTTAGAAGATGCGCCTTGGCCGGCAACTAAGGATGAATTAATTGATTTTGCCATTCGTTCAGGTGCGCCAATGGAAGTAATTGAAAATTTACAGGAAATGGAGGACGAAGGAGAAGCTTATGAAACCATTGAGGAGATTTGGCCTGATTATCCTACGAAAGATGATTTTTTCTTCAATGAAGATGAATATTAAGATATAAAAAAAGAGTTCGTTAATTAACGAACTCTTTTTTGTTGTGGGAAATTTTTAATTAATCCTGTTCCAAAGAAGTAGTTTTTCCTGCAGCCTTCATTTCTTTGTGTTTGGCTTTTAAGGTCTCCAGTTGTTCAGGCGTTAAAACTGCCTTTACCTGTTTACGATATTCTTTTCTGTTTGCATCAAGGTCAGCGCGAAGTCCATCTTTGTTTTCAGCGGTTCTGTATTTTGCTTTGATCTCATTTGCTTTATTAATTTTCCCCAAAGCTAAGTCATAGATCTTTGTTTTTTGATCAGTATTAATTGCTATTTCATTACTTAATGCGTCAACCAATTTCTGCGCGCGTTGTTCTGGGGTTAATTTTTCATTTGTAGCTTTGTCTTGTTTTGGTGTTCGCGCAACTTCCTGTGCGTTTGCAGAAACTGACATCATGAATAAAGACGCTGATAATAAGATTAGTTTTTTCATAGGAGGTGTTTTTTAATAGATAGTTAATATTTGACTTTAGAATGGAGACATGGTTTAAATTATAAAAAAATTAATATTGAACTTTAGGAATCATACCTCTGATTCCCATATCAACAGGATATTCGGTCCCACTTGCATCGGGCTGATAATAGCCGTCCCCGTTTGGATCAACAAATTCAAAACTCTTATTGGTAGATAAAGAAACAGTTACAATAATGTCGTTCGTTGTAGTTGAAGGAATGGTTAAATTTAGTGGATTTCCGTTAACGTCGGTGAAGACTGCCGTAACTACACAACTTCCTGCAGGAATTGGTGAATTAGGATTAGGATTAACAACCGTAGTTGATCCGGCAGGTGCCTGCCCATCTAATGGGTATGGGCCGTATCCGGGAATGTAAGTTTCAAATCCCCAGTAACCCTGCGGATGATTAACGTTTGGCCCACCAACCGATGCAGAAGGAACGTAATCATAATTTTTAATTTTATATTTTGTTACGTAGGTTTTATATCCCAGAAATGAAGCAACAGTACCATTACCGATGTGACTGGCTGTTTTATATGGAATGTCATAGTTTTGGTATGAAAGAGACAATCGTAACCATTTATAAGTGGCGCCTGGCGTCAATTGACTTAACGGTATAGAGAAAAAGGTGACACCTTCTCTAACGACAGTTGATTTACTAAATTGTATGGCCGTACTTCCACCGGCAGTTGTTTCCGGAGCATGGTAGAGCACACTACCGGCACCTAAAGCTGTTAAATCACCGGGTGCCAACTCAATATAATGAGCTGCCATTTGATTAAATTTTGGAGAATAAGCGCTGTTTCCTGCGGCTACCGTTGAGGGCTGTCCGATATTATTTAAACGAACCTGCGTGGAATCAAATTTGAATTTAAAAATCAAGTGTGGACCGGTTCCTGTTGAAGTCCATACGGTATCCGGATAAACTTTTTCCGGTGTTCCTGTTGTAGTTGGAGTTTCTTCGGGAGTCGGTTCCTCTTCTTTCTTTTTACAGGAATATACCACGCCACATATTAATAACAAGACAAATATTTTTTTCATAGCATTTTTTGTTTTGCTAATATACAAAAGAAAATTAAACATTTTTTAAGCAAAAAAATAATCCCTTGCTTCTGGCAAGGGATTATATGATTTATCTGTAAACATGAAGTAGAAAAACCGTTAAATAACCGGTTCGTCATTAGGCGGAAGGCCTTCTGATTTTTGCTCACTTTCCTTTTCATCAGCGAGGGCTTTGGCTTCCGCAACATCCTTTGCAAAAGGTCGTTTTCCGAAAATTGTTTCAAGGTCTTCTTTAAAAATAACCTCCTTATCAAGGAGTTTTTCCGCTAATTGGGTCAGCTTATCCTTATTCGCCAATAAGATGGCTTTGGTTCTCGCGTAAGCAATATCAATCATCTTTTTAACTTCTTCATCAATTGTTTTCGCTGTACTTTCGCTATAAGGTTTGTTAAAGCTGTATTCGCTCTGTCCTGAGCTGTCATAATAACTCACGTTCCCTATTTTATCATTCAATCCATAATACACAATGCTGGCGTATGCCTGTCGTGTAATTTTTTCAAGATCGCTTAATGCACCGGTTGAAATCTTCCCGAAAATGATTTCTTCAGCAGCACGTCCACCAAGAGTCGCACACATTTCGTCTACAATTTGCTCTGTAGTGGTGATCTGTCTTTCTTCCGGTAAGTACCAGGCCGCGCCTAACGATCGTCCACGTGGCACAATCGTCACTTTAATTAATGGTGAAGCATGTTCGCACATCCAGCTAACAGTAGCGTGTCCTGCCTCGTGAAAAGCAATCACTCGTTTTTCAGCCGGTGTAATGATTTTGTTTTTCTTTTCTAAACCGGCAATGATACGATCCACAGCATCCAGAAAATCCTGTCGGGTCACCTGTTTTTTATTTGCACGGGCTGCAATCAAAGCAGCTTCATTACAAATATTTGCGATGTCGGCACCGCTAAACCCAGGCGTTTGTTTTGCCAGAAAATCAATATCAACAGATGCATCAATTTTAATTTTCTTTAAATGCACCTTAAAAATTTCTTTACGCTCAACTACGTCCGGCATATCTACATAAATCTGGCGATCAAAACGACCGGCACGCATTAAGGCTCTGTCTAAAATATCAGCACGGTTGGTAGCAGCTAAAATAATCACACCACTATTGGTTCCAAAGCCATCCATTTCCGTTAATAACTGGTTTAAGGTGTTTTCACGCTCATCATTTCCGCCGGCAGCTGCATTTTTACCTCTTGCCCTACCAATGGCATCAATTTCATCAATAAAGATGATACAAGGGGCTTTCTCTTTTGCCTGCTTGAATAAATCACGAACACGGGAAGCTCCAACACCAACAAACATCTCCACAAAGTCGGAACCTGATAAAGAAAAGAAGGGAACTTTTGCTTCTCCGGCAACTGCCTTAGCCAATAAGGTTTTTCCGGTTCCCGGAGGACCAACCAATAAAGCACCCTTTGGAATTTTTGCTCCTAAGTCAGTGTATTTTTTTGGATTCTTAAGGAAGTCTACAATTTCCATAACCTCTACTTTGGCGCCATCCAGTCCTGCAACATCGTTAAATGTTACATTCACATTAGAGTCTTTATCAAATAATACAGCTTTGGATTTTCCAATATTAAAAATTTGTCCTGCACCACCGTTGGCACCGCCGCCCATTCTTCGCATCATGACGATCCACAGAATAACCATAATAGCAATCGGAAGCATCCATCCTAAATGATCGCTCCATTCTGTTCTATCCTGGCGGGACGGAGATATTCTTAAAGACATAGGTAAATTAGCATTCGCCTGTACCTGTCGTACTTGCTCCAGAAAATCTTTCACATCCGGAACCGAAACTTTAAAGTGAGGTCCGGGGGAGCTTTTAGGGTTTGGAAATAACTGCACTAATTTTCCGTTTTTATCCGGCTGAAAATAACGTGGCAGGCCTAAACTATCCTGGCTGATTGTAATTTCGGCTGTTTTTTCGTTGACAATTACAATTTCCCTCACATCGCCTTTGGCTAACATGTTTTGTTCAAATTGTGTCTGGTCTACTTCATAAACCCGTCCCTCGAAATCCTGTCCAAAAAAGACAAAACCTAGAAGACCAACGATTACCAATCCGTAGATCCAGTAAAAACTGTTGCCCCCATTTCCACCACCATTTGAACCGCCAAAAGGGTTAGAAGGTTTTTTTCCAAACCGGTCTTTCATTTTCTCAAACTGTTTTTTTCGTTCCTCTTCCGGTGAAGAAAGCGGGGTAGGGTCACCGTTTTTAGGAGTATTAGTATCGTTTTGTTCGTCGCTCATAATCAGGTTATATACGTGTTGTTTTGGTATTTTGTTTCTTAATCTTCAATTCTTGTAACATCTCCGTCAGCCCAAAGGCCCTCGATGTTGTAAAATTCACGGGTTTCCCTCATAAAAACATGAGCCACAATATTTACGTAGTCAATCAGGATCCATTCTGCATTTTGACGGCCTTCACTTCGATATGGTTTTTCACCTGTTTTTTTCATCACTGATTCTTCTAGCGTATCAGCGATTGCATTAACGTGAGTGTTGCTATCGGCATCACAGATCACAAAATAATCTGCTACGCGATGTTCCAAACCAATAAGGTTAATGATAGTGATATTCTTACCTTTTTTTTCCTGCATACCTTCTACAATCGCATCCAGTAAACCGGTTGTTTGTTCCTGAGTAGCCGATTTCTTAGGCCTTCTAGCTCCACCGGATATTTTCTTTTTATTTTCCGTATTCGCAATGCGATTTGCCTCTTTCTGTAATTCTTCCTTTTCAGTTAAAGGTTTCTTTACTACTTTCTTAGCCGCAGCTTTTTTAGGGGCTGCTTTTTTTGCAGATGCTTTTTTAGGCGCTGCTTTTTTTACTGGTATTTTTGCCATATCTTTTTTTATTGCGAATGCTATTCCGTTTTATACTTTTGTTTTTGCTATAAGCATCAAATTTAACCTTTTTTTTTGCCTAAATGGAAACATTGTTTATTGGGAAGAGCCTGCTTTTTTTACACGAGGTAGAAAGTACCAATACTTATGCCATGAACTTGTTAAGGAATGTTAATCCAGTGGAAGGCACGGTGGTTTACACCGATCATCAAACCAGGGGAAAAGGACAAAGAGGCGCGGTGTGGACTAGTAAAACAGGGCAAAACCTTACACTTTCCGTTATATTAAAACCTCACTTTTTAGGACAGAATAATACCTTCTATTTAAGTAAAATAAGCGCATTAGCCGTTTATGACGTATTGACTGATATTTTAGTAACTAGTCAATATGACATTAAAATCAAATGGCCAAATGACATTTTGATAAATCACAGGAAAGTCGCGGGCATTTTAATTGAAAACAGTTTTACAACACAGGCTTTGCAATATTCTATTATCGGAATAGGATTAAATGTAAACCAGGAAGAGTTTGGTGAGTTTGAAAGAAGCGCTACGTCTCTTCGCCTGGCGGCGGGAAAATGTTTTGACCGACCTGTAGTAATGGAACAGTTGTGTATGAAACTTGAAAAATGGTATCTAAAGTTGAAAGAGGGAAAAACGGAATTGATTGATAAACATTATACAGAAGTGCTGTTCGGTATGAACCAGTTGTGGGATTTTGAAGACGGCGATGCCAAACGTTTTCAGGGTACCATAAATGGTGTTACCAGGGAGGGTAAGTTGATGCTGACATTGAGTGATTCATCTCAAAAACAATATGATATCAAAGAATTGAAGTTCATCTTATAAGCTTGTTTAATAAAGATTGATAAGTCATCTCACTTTTTGCCAAAAGGATTTTTATTTTCGTAAAGTATTTATAGTTTAGAAAATGAAACAGTATCACGATTTAATGCGCCATGTTTTGGAACATGGAATTAAAAAAGAGGACAGAACAGGGACGGGGACAGTCAGTGTATTTGGTTACCAGATGCGTTATAATTTGGCGGAGGGATTTCCTTTGTTAACAACCAAAAAGCTGCATACCAAATCGATTATTCATGAATTGTTGTGGTTTTTGAAAGGTGATACCAATATCAAATATTTAAAAGATAATGGTGTACGTATCTGGGATGAATGGGCCGATGCAGGTGGAAATCTTGGACCCGTATACGGATATCAATGGAGAAGCTGGCCAACACCCGATGGTAAGCACATAGATCAAATTACGCAGGTAATTGATATGATTAAAAATAATCCGGATTCCAGACGATTAATTGTAAGCGCCTGGAATGTGGCGGATATTAGTCATATGAAATTGCCACCATGCCACGCTTTTTTTCAGTTTTATGTTGCCGATGGAAAATTAAGCTGCCAGTTATACCAACGCAGTGCAGATATTTTCTTAGGTGTGCCTTTTAATATTGCTTCTTATGCCATATTAACTATGATGGTGGCACAGGTCTGTAATTTAGGGCTGGGCGATTTCATTCATACCTTAGGAGACGCACATTTATATTCTAATCACATTGAGCAGGCTAACCTTCAACTATCAAGAGATTTGAGACCCCTACCAACTATGAAAATTAATCCGGATGTAAAATCTATTTTTGATTTTACCATCGATGATTTTAAACTGGAAAATTATGATCCACATCCACATATTAAAGCAGAAGTGGCGGTATAAAAAAACTATATAAAATTTTTCAATCGATAGAATACGATTACCTTTACGCAAAATTTAATTTTTATGAGTGATATTAAAACAGTATTAGAAAGCGCAAAAACACAAATGGAGAAGACCATTTCTCATTTGGAAACCGAATTAGGAAAAATTCGCGCAGGAAAAGCGAATCCCACAATGCTGGATAATGTAATGGTTGATTATTATGGGGCAAGAACTCCATTAAGCAATGTGGCAAGTGTTAACACACAGGACTCAAGAACTATTTTAGTGCAGCCCTGGGAGAAAACAATGTTAACGCCTATCGAAAAAGCGATCCAGGCAGCTAACCTGGGATTTAATCCACAAAACGACGGAATTCTGATCCGTATTATTGTGCCACCATTGACGGAGGAGCGCCGTAAAGATTTAGTAAAAACCTCTAAGTCCTGTGGCGAAGATGCTAAAGTTGGATTGCGAACTATTCGCAAAGAATCCATTGATAAAATCAAAGCACTACAGAAGGCGGGATTGCCTGAGGATGAGGCAAAAAGTGGTGAAGCAAAAATGCAGACATTAACGGATGAATTCTCCGTTAAATGTGAGAAGCACCTCGAGCAAAAAGAAAAGGAAATCCTTACTGTTTAAAATATTATTACCTTTATTAAATAACCCTCAGTTTTTAACTGAGGGTTTTGTTTTTGTATAAATTAAAAATCAATCTATGAAAATACAGTTATTATCAGCTTTACTTTTTGTTGCGCAAATGTTTGTCGCCCAGGATGAAAAAAGAACAGAAGCAATAGAAATGCATCCTATTGAATATGCTCAACTGAAGCAGGAAGGTAGATTGTTAGTCCACTATGAATATCGGGTTGGAACTACTAATAAGCAATTTTTTAAGCCCAACACTAAAATAAATGCGATAACTGCAACGCCTTGTGACCAAGTTCCTTATTCTGGGGTTCCTTTAACTTTCTCATCGCAGGATGACGCTAATGCAGTGGTTTCAATTCCATTTAATTTTTGTTTTTATGGCGTAAATTATACATCATGTGTTGTTTCAACAAATGGCAATATTCAGTTTTCAACAAATTCAACCGCATTTAGTTCCACCGGATTTCCTTCTGCTACGGTTAACATGATAGCTCCTTTTTGGTCGGATTGTTATATTACATCAGGCGCGTCGGTAAAAGTGGATATGTATTCAACACGAATGGTGATTACATGGGATAGTGTTGGTTATTACAATAGCCATAACGATAAAACGAATAGTTTTCAATGTATTTTGACTGATGGAACAGACGCTATTTTACCGGCTGGAAAAAATGTTGGTTTTTTTTATAAAAAAATGCAATGGACAACCGGTGATGCATCTAACGGTATCAGTGGGTTTCCTAACCCAACCGTAACTCCTCATATACCTGCTACTATTGGTATTAATCAGGGCAATGGAATTGATTATACTCTTATTGGGAAATTTGATGCACCGGGAAATGCTTACGATGGTCCAAGTGGAAATAATGATGGTGTGAGTTGGTTAAATGGCAAACGTTTTTATTTTAATGCGTGTACTCCTGTTGGCTCAAATGCCGAACCTGTTTCTTCTGATATAGGATATTGCGATACAATTAAAGTATGCGGCAATGATTCCTTAATATTTAGTAGTAAATTTTTAGGACCCGAGGTTGCCCAAACAATAAATGTAAGTGTAAATGCCCCCACGTTATCTGGAGCGTTAACTTACTCTGTGGCCCAAGGTAATGGTATGTCGGATCTGAATGTAATGATAAATGGAGCAAGTGCTGCAAATGGTTATCATTTTGTTACAGTAACGGCTACTGATAATGGAATTCCGCCACAATCAACTTCCTATAATATGGTTATAAATGTTGATCATACAAGCGTTAACAGTTCCTCTGTTTCCATTGCTGTAAATCCAATGTCCGGAATTTGTCCCGGTCAGACTTTCACTGCGACGGCAAACTTTTCAGGACCTGCTCCGGATTCTTTTAACTGGAACAATGGTTCAGCGAGTGCCGTTACAACTTATACATTAATGTCCTCTTCTGATTCTTTGACGTTTTTAACGATCAATACATCAGGCTGTAATAAAACAATAATGAGTCACGTTCATGTGAATCCTGTGCCGACGGCTGCAATTATTGGCAATACTACCTTTTGCGGGCCTCAGGGTTCAACCACAGTATTAACAGCATCTAATACTGCAAATTATTTAGCGCAAGGTCCTTATAGTTTTACGTGGACAGGTTCTGGTTTTGCAGGTTCTGTTGTAACTCAAACTATTGATGCAACTCAAGGTAATTATTCTGTTACTGTAATAAATAATTACAATTGTAGTAGTTCAACTGCAGCCAATGTGGTGATGAATATTCAGCCTCAGTTTACAATTTCTCCAACTTATACATTAACAAGTATTGGTGGAGTAGTTAATTTTGATGTTAGCTTAGAGTCCTCTTCTCCTGCCAGTTGTGGCTTAGGGACTACAAATTGCATTGTGTCAAATACTTTTCAGGTGGGAGTAGGAACTACCACAACTGCGGCAGCTGTTACTACTCCATACGACGGCCTTTGGGAAAGCGCTATTCATCAATACCTGGTAAATGCTTCTGAACTTACAGCAGCCGGTGTTCAACCGGGGAAACTTTCAAGTTTAGCTTTTAATATTATAAGTATTAATGGCGGTACCACAACATATGAAAACTTTAATATAAAATTAAAATGTACCAGTGATACAGTATTAGCAAATGCGACAATGGATCAAACTAGTTTGATAGAAGTGTTTCCTGCTACAACAGTTAGTGTAACTACCGGTTGGAATACGTATGATTTTCCTCAGCCATATTTATGGGATGGTACAAGTAACATTTTAGTAAGTGTTTGTTTTTTTAATCCCAATTGGGGTGGTAGTAATGTAGTTGAATACACCAATGTAGGATATAATTCTTGTCGCCATGCAGATCAGGATGGGACAAGTATTTGTGGGAATTTGGCAGGTGAGGCAATAAGTCAAAACAGACCAAATATACGTTTCGGTAATTGCTCTGCTATTGCCGATCCGAATGATTATACTTATACATGGATGCCAACAACAGGTTTAAGCGACCCTTCTATTAAAAACCCTGTTCTAACTGTAAATGGAACTCAGGTATATACAGTTACAGTTACTCATACAAACACTCCGGGTTGTTCTGGAATTGTTACAACTACCGTTGATGTGCCGACTGGTATTAGCACCCTAAGTGTATTAGAAAGCTCTGTTTTTGTTTATCCAAATCCTAATAATGGTAAGTTTGAAATTAGTTTGTCAGGTTACGAGATATCAAATGAAAAATTGAGTTTACAAATCTCAAATACACTAGGGCAAATTGTATACACCTCAATGATTACAAATTCAAAAACGAATTTAAATTTAGATGGCTTTACGAATGGCGTTTATGTTATTACCATTACTAATGATCGTAAAGAAAAAGTAGTTAAGAAGATCATCATTCAACACTAACAGATTTTATCTCTTTAATCAAGCCTTCAATTTAATTGAGGGCTTTTTTATTTTTCAACGGTTACAATATTTTGCTTTGATAAAACTTAGCATAATAAATTATATCAGTCGGCATTCATCATGTAATAAAATAGGTATTGTTAATCAAAGAGTAATTATGCCAAGCTAATTATCAAAGCTACAGTATGGTTTGATTCAAATAAAAAAGCCCCTAACAATACTGTTGGGGGCTTTTTTATTATATATTATTTTAATATTACTCAACTCTTTTAATAGTACAGCCAATAGATTTTGTTTCCTGCATTTTTGGAGTTTCGTTTTTTGCTACAGCATCAATGGCGTCTTTCAGATAGTGTGTTTTTACCAAAGCAGGATCTTTTACATTGTCATCAATCGCTCCTTTGTATACCAGCCCTTTGGCATTAAATAGGAAGCACTGAGGAGTTCGTGTCGCGCCAAAAGCATCCGCAAGTTTTGAATTAGCATCCACAACATACGGACATGCTAATTTTTGAGCAGAAGCATATTTTACCATCGCATCAAAACTATCTTCATCCGAACGTTGTGCTTCGTTGCTATTTATAACAACACAGCCTATACCTTGCTTTTGGCAATTATCAGATAATTCTTTAATGCGTGTTTCGCTTAATTTTACATAAGGACAGGTATTGCAGGAGAAAATTACCAAAAGTCCTTTTGCTGTTTTTACGGAATTTAACGAAACGTCTTTTCCGCTCACATCTTTCATTTTCTCATCTGCCAGTGGCAATGGAGCGTTCAACCCTAGTTCTGCGCCTGCTGTAGTATTAATAAAGGATAATAGAAATCCACATGCTACCAAGAGTACAAAAAATATAAATCCTTTTTTCATTTTCAGTCAATTTAATAATAAGCTAAATTACGAAAAAACTAAAAACTAAATCGGTTTTTCCTCTATGATAAACACACATTCGTCTAATGATAAAATTTTAAATTTTATTCATAATTAACTGAATTTTAACAATTTGTTAATGAAAAGCGACTTGCAATATTTCATAATTCAGTATCTTTGTTATGCTTAAGTGAACACCCTACAGGACTCAAAAATCCGAAACCGCTTTAAGTTATAAAAGCGAACACCCTACAGGAGTTTTTTAATATTTAAAAACTAATCCGAAACCGCTTCAATTAAATTTTAAATAATTTATTTAAATGTTGAGGCATCGTAAAATAGTTAGTTTGAATTTTCTACTGAAGATTGTAACTGTACTATTTTTATTTTCTTCTTCAATAAGTTGGGGGCAAACAATCGTTAGTGATAATTTTGAAAACACCACTACGCTTTTTTCTAATACGGGAGGAACTTATTATAGTGGGACGACAGGTGGAACTGACGGGCCCGCGTCATCTCCTTTGTCGTCTTTGGGGACATATGGTTTAGGTCGATCAGCCGCTTCAGGTTCTGCTGTAGCTACATCCTCTCTGATAAATACTGCAAGTTGCTCTTCCGTCCAAATGTCTTTTAAACTTGCTTCTTTTTCTACCGGAGGAGCTGGAAATGGAGCTGATGCTGGAGATTTTGTAAGAGTAGAAATAAGTCCAGACGGAGGAACAAATTATTACAGCACAATTCAAATAAATGGTAATTCTAATGCATTTTGGGGATTTTCTAGCGGAACCGGCGTTGCATCCACTGCTTACGATGGGGATGCAAGTGCAGTCACTTTTGCTCCGGCAGGGGGTGGTGCAAGAACTACAGATGGATACAGTACTGTGACAATTACAGGGTTGCCAGCAGTGACAAATTTAATTGTTAGAATTACGATGTTGAATAATTCAACAAATGAGAGATGGGTTATAGATAATTTTGTTTTGTCAGGTATCTGTTCTTCCTGCGCCCCGCCAACAACTACTATCACCCCAACTTCTCAAACAGTTTGTTCAACTGCCACCATTTCAATTTCTTCATCTGCAACGATTCCAACTTATCAATGGCAAATGAGTGCTAATGGAACAAGCGGCTGGACGAATGTTGTTAATGGTACCCCTACAGGAGTTACTTATAGCGGTGCCACTAGCGCATCACTTATTGCTACAGGAACTTCAACGGCACAATATTTTTATCAATGTTTGGTAACAGAAAACGGAACATGTACAGCGACCTCAGGCACAGCATCTTTAACTATTAATACGACCCCGTCCATAACATCTCAGCCTTCAAATGTAAGCACAACGACTGGTGGTTCAGGATCTTTTAGTGTTGGAGTTGCGGGGAGTGCACTAAGTTTTCAATGGCAGGAAAATACGGGATCAGGTTTTGCAAATATTACTAATGGCGGCTCCAATCCTACGTACGTGGGCGCCACTACGGCTAGTTTAACAGTTTCCAGTCCTCCATTAAGCATGAGTGGCTATTCTTACCAATGTATTGTTTCTAATGCGTGTGGAACGGTGACATGTAATACAGCAACGCTTGGAGTTACAACCGGGCCATGTGTAACAGAAACATTTTCTAATATTCCCATGGCAAGTAACACTACATATACTGTAAGGACCTGGACTGGAGATAATGGATTCGCATGGACATCAACGGATTCCCGGTCAGACCAAACGATTAATGGAAGTGCCGTAACTATTAGAAATGGAAGTTTAACGGCAAATAATGTAAGTAATGGGATTGGGAGTCTGACACTAGTAACAAAATTACCATTTGCTGATGCTGCCGGCAATTTATCAATTTATATTAATGGGTCTCTTGTAGGAACAGCTCCGTATAGTTCTACTACACAAACAACAACAATTAGTAATATTAATATATCAGGCACTTTTACAATAAGTATTGTAAGTCCATCCGGTGCTCGTGTAACTATTGATGATGTAAGTTGGACATGTTTTTCATCAACTAACACTATTATTACCGGAGTTGTATCATCTCCGCCATTTGCATTAACCAGTTGTACAAGCACTGCGTCAGGAACTGTTGAATTTACTTCTACCGGAACTTTTGATGCGGGAAATATCTATACAGCACAGTTATCAAATGCAAGTGGTAGTTTTGCGTCTCCTGTAAACGTCGGAACATTGTCTTCAACTGCAAATTCCGGAACTATTAATATTACGATCCCTGTAGGAACATCAGCAGGAACCGGTTATCTGATTCGGATTTTAGGCTCCAATCCCAATGTTACCGGATCGTCCAGTGTGTCTTTTTCTATCACTACAACTTGTACAACTTCCACATGCCCTTATTTTATAGCAGCAGTTGTCAACGCTTGCGCAGGTTCGTGCGGAGCCGAAGGGCAAAACGAAATGGCGGTAATGAATTCCGGCTCGTATAATATCCCTGTAAACGGTACAGATCTTAATATTTATTATAGTGGTGGCACTAATCATAACTTTACAAATTCTTTTGCGGTTTCGTCTGGTACTGTGGTTTCCAATCTTAATAGTTTGGCGGGTTGTGGTTCGTTGTTTCAGTTCGTGCCAAGTGGAGGAACTATTCCATCTAATAGCACGTTTTTTATTTTAAATAGTAATTCTTGTTTTAATGGGGATTTTTCTTCCTATTGTGGAATGGGGACTATTTATGTTGTTATTAGTACTGATGCAGACTGGACAACGTCAGGTTATTTTGGAAATAATAATACTCCACGTTATTTTCAAACTAATTTTACAACAATAGATGCAGGATGTGCAACTGTTACCTATAGTTATAACAATAGCAGTGAATTTGATTTTGGAAGCCCGGGTGGTACTGCCGGTGATGGAAATTCTGTAGTCTTTAGCGGAACTTCTCCAAGTTACATTTCAGGCGGCGGAAGTTGTGTGCCTCCTGTTGCTATTCTCCCAGTTGAACTTATAGATTTTTATGGCACCCAAAATGGGCCTGCAAATGACCTGGTATGGAAAGTCGCATCTGAAAAAAACGTATCTCAGTATATGATTGAAAAAAGTGAGGACGGGGTAAACTTCAGTGAATTAACGCGTGTCAACGCTATAGGAGCGGAAGCCAGTTTTCTGGCATACTCATGCAAGGATCAGGATCCTTTTTCAGGAATTACTTATTACCGTTTAAGTACACTGGAAAGTAATCAGACAATTAATCACTATAGCATTATTGATCTGGACAGAGGAAATAAAGATTGGAAATCTTTGATTTACCAGGAGAATGATGAACTTGTTGTGGAATGGAAAAATTATGTACCAAAAGACGCCACAATTGCTTTGTTGGATTTGTCAGGAAAGCAATTGGTTGATATAGATGCATTGCATGCCCAAACAAAAATAAATACGAATGGTTTTGCAGCCGGTATTTATTTTGTTAGAATAAGCACACCCTATAAAACGGAAAATTTTAAAATCGTTATTCAAAGATACTAGTAAGAGAACCTTTTCATTTAAATCAAGTCATTAATTAGTCCCAGTTAAAAATAAAAATAAATGAAACGTCTTTTAATCCTGCTAATATTGAATAGTGTTTGTTTTCATTTAAAATCTCAATGTTTTCAAATCAGAAGCATTTTAGTGGATGCCTGTGCGGGTTCACAGGAAGGACAAAATGAAATGGTTACTTTTCAGGTTGGAAGTACTGCTTTAAATACGAGTAACCTTTCAGTAAACTGGCCAAATAATTCTTGGTTAGGCTTAACAAAAAATTCAGGGACAGCCTCCAATGTTTCAACAGTGAATGGAACCATTGCAGGATGTGGTTTATTAAAAGAACCGGTTGGAGGTGTCTTACCAGCTAATGCGAGAGTTTTATTGGTGACAAGTACAGCCTGGACCCCTCTTGCTCAGAGTTTTGTGAATTTAACTGACACGTTTTATATCATTTTTCAATCGGCCGGAAACACAGCCGGACATTTTGCCAATTACCAATCGGGGGGAGGCTTAAGAACATTATCGATGACTTTTTCCTCACCTTCGGGTTGCATAGATGCTGTTACCTATGACAGAGGATTATTGGTTAATCAGAGCTTAATTGTTGGTGCGCAGGATGGCGCTGCAGTTGAATTTACGCCTTCCGGTGCCGCAGCCTATGTCAATAACGGATGTCAGGCGCCCTATAGTCCTTTTTCAGTCAATGCTGGCGCCGATAAAATTACTTGTACGGGCAGCTCTCAAAATTTTACAGCAACAACCTCGGGGGCATACACTTCTGTTAACTGGAGTTTGGGTACAGGAGCTACAGGATCGTTCGCTCCGACTAATTCTTTGAGTACGATCTATACACCGGGAGCGGGAGAAACAGGCACAGTTAAATTATATTGCACCATCTTAAAATCTTGCGGATCGCAAACCACTACGGCAAAAGACAGTGTTAACCTTAGTTTTATGCAATTATCAAATCCGGTTATTTCTGCTTCAACCAACAGTGTATGTTCAGGACAATCTTCGCTCTTGTCTTATTCTCTGACTAATGCATCTTCTAGCGGCACAACATCCGTGCTATGGTTGCCAGGGAATATAAGTACACCGACGATTTCAGTTAATACGGCAAACGTATATTCAGTTGGAATAACGAATGTGTGCGGCACTTCTTTTGCTACCTACAGCATCAGTTCTTTTCCTAATCCTACAGTGGCACTTAGTGCATCTACTCCTACAGCCTGTAGTGGTGGTACAGTTTCCATAACAGCAAGTAGTAACGCTGTTAATTATAGCTGGAGTAACCCGGTTTCAACGAATTCAACAGTAATTATAACGGCAGGTTCAACCACTACAGGAGTAGTGACAACGACAAACGTTTGTGGTTCAGATTCCAAAACGTATACTCTTACCGTCATCAATACACCTACAATTTCTGTAAATAATTCAAACGTAACTCTGTGTGCGGGACAGAGCTTTACCGTAAATGCTACATCAAATTCTCCAACTTACACCTGGCAACCAACCGGAACAAACACAAATTCACTGGTAGTAAATTCAGCCGGAAATTACACGGTTGGGGTTTCTAATGGTTGTGGTAATGCCACTGCAACAGTTAATGTTTCTGTTACATCAGCCCCAACAATATCTATCACGTCCTCTGCGGTAACAATTTGTCAGAGCGGCCAAACAGCGACTTTATCTGCCAATGGGAGTATAGGGTCTTATTCCTGGAGTACCGGTTCTAACACATATTCTACAACCATTTCAGCACCCGGAGTTTATTCTGTATCTGTTTCAGTACCAGGTTGTGGAAATATCGGAACCAATATTTCCTTAGGAACTGCTCCTTTACCAATTATTGCCATTCAGACGCCACCTGCGACTTCAGTTTGCATAGGTGGTACTATTGTGTTAAAGGCAGTTTCCAGCGAAGGTAATTATTCATGGCCGGGAGGTATTACAACAGATACTTTTAGTGCAACGTCGTCGCCGGCTTTGGTAACTAGTACTAATGCCTGTGGTACTTCGCAGGCAACAATAGCATTGAACTTTGTTTCTCCACCAACGTTAACTTTAAATCCTAATACCGCAACTTTATGTGCTGGACAAAGTGTTACACTTCAGGCTAATGCAACTAATGCTACGTCATATTCCTGGAGTACAGGTGTTACAACAAGCACAGCCATTGTAAATGCACCGGGTGTTGTTACAGTAACAGTGTCAAATGCATGTGGATTTGAACCCAAGTCAATGGCTATTTCTTCATCGTCGCTTCCGGTGATAAATTTAACTTCAAATACAAATACACTTTGCCCGAATGAAACGGCCACACTGACTGTTACGGGTGGCAATGCACCATATGTATGGTCGAACAGTTCAAGTACGGGTTCTGTTGTCACGACTACAGGAGGCATTGTCTCAGTATCTAATGTCAATATTTGTGGTACAGTTACCCAAACAATTCAGGTGACTATGGTAAATCTGAGTGCTGGTTTTAGTGCAAACCCTGTAAGTGGAACAGCACCTTTAGTAGTTGATTTTACAAATACCAGTACTGGTGCCACTTCTTATTTATGGGCTTTCGGTAATGGTAACACTGCAAATACACAAACCGTTAGTTCTCAAACTTACCATGATCCCGGGAATTATACGGTTTATTTAAGCATTTCAAATGGCAGTTGTTTTGACATGGATTCTCTTGTGATCACTGTATTGGAAGAAGATCCAACGTTGTATGTGCCCAATGCATTTACCCCGAATGGCGACAGTATCAATGATATATTCAGGGTTGGAGCAACCAAGATCAAAGAGTTTGATATCATTATTTTTGATCGCTGGGGATTGAAGTTATATGCCTCCGATGATATCAATGAAGGCTGGAATGGATACGTGAACGGAAAAGTAGTGAGTGATGGGACTTATTTCTTTTTGATCAATGCAGTTGGTATTGATGACAAAGTGATTAAAAAGCAAGGGACGGTAACGTTATTTAAATAACGGAAGTTTGATTTCTTTAGCACATCTGAAATGTCCCTCAGGACAGGCTTTATAGCCATGTAACCCACAGGGTTTGCAATACAACCCGGAGACTTCAATCACGGTAGAATTATAGGAGAGTGGATAGAAACCGTATGCAGGAACTGTTGAGCAAAAGAAAGCAGTGGTCGGGGCATTGCCGGCTGACGCTAAATGCAGAGGCCCACTGTCGTTTACGTAATTCATCCTGGCGTGTTTCATGAGTTCGCAGGATTCTAATAGGGACAATTCTCCGGCTAAAATTTGAATCGACGCATGATTGCTTTTGGCTTTTATTTCATGGCAAAGTGCTTTATCGGAAGGCCCGCCTAATAAATAGATTGTTATTTCACCGGGAATAGAATCGCATAACTCAATCCATTTTTCTTTAGTTAATTGTTTGGTAAACCACACGGAGGATGGGGCCATACATACAAACGCGTGTGAAACTAAAGGCTCGATTTTTGAAAATTGCTTGAAGGTGGGATATAATTTTGGCTTTGCAACTGTTTTATCAGTGATGGATTCGATCAGGTCATTGTAGCGTTCGGATTCATGCCGGCCATCGCCAATTTTATGCTTTGATTTATTATTAAAAAGAAACGAAAAAGGATTTTTGTCATACCCTGAAGTATACGGTGCCTTTGAAAAGGCGGTTAAAAAACCCGAACTCGCAAACCGATGTAAATTAATCACGGTATCAAATTTTTGTTTCCTGATTGTTTTTAATAAACGGAACAGGCTTTTGTATTTACCCTCCTGTTTATTCCAGATTAATACCTGCGTTAAAAAAGGATGTTCGTGATATAAGGATTCATTTCCCTTCCGCACCAGGATGGAAATTTTTGACTGAGGAAAAAACCCATGTAATTTCTCTAATACAGAGGAAGCTAATATTGCATCGCCAATAAAAGCGGTTTGAATAACGAGTATGTTTTTATGATTCAAAATTGATTTTATACAGCGACGTTATGCTCTCTCAGAGCATCATTCAAAGATGTTTTTAAATCCGTGCTGGCTTTACGTTTCCCGATAATCAAAGCACAGGGAACCTGATATTCTCCGGCAGGAAACTGTTTAGTATAGGATCCCGGAATGACAACACTTCTTTCCGGAACATAACCTTTTGTCTCAACAGGACCTGGACCGGTGACATCGATGATTTTAGTGGACATGGTCAGGCAAACGTTTGCGCCCAATACCGCTTCTTTTCCAACATGGACACCCTCAACAACGATACATCTCGAGCCGATAAAACAATTGTCTTCTATAATAACCGGGGCAGCCTGCACAGGTTCTAAAACGCCGCCGATTCCAACACCACCACTCAGGTGAACATGTTTGCCGATTTGAGCGCAGCTACCAACAGTTGCCCAGGTATCGACCATGGTTCCTTCATCTACATAGGCGCCGATATTGACAAAGCTTGGCATCATGATAACGCCTTTTGAAATATAACTTCCATATCTGGCTATGGAGCCGGGTACTGTTCTTACGCCAGCTTCGGCAAATTTGGTTTTGAGTTTCATTTTATCATGAAATTCAAATGGAGCAAGTTCCATGGTTTCCATTTGTTGAATTGGGAAATATAAAATCACTGCCTTCTTGATCCAGTCATTCACCTGCCAGGAGCCATCCGTTTTATGCTCGGCAACACGGATTTTTCCCTTATCCAGATCCTCAATGATTTGCCTGATAGCTTGTTGATTGGAAGCATCTTTTAATAATTCCCGGTTCTCCCAAATAGATTCGATAACAGTTTGCATAAATTTCGATTAAAATTGTTTGCAATTTAACTAAAATAAGTATATTTGCACTCCAATTTTTTGGATTGGTTGTGTAGCTCAACTGGATAGAG
>JAJNBG010000015.1 GCA_021155905.1 Bacteroidota bacterium | reverse complement strand
TAACTTGAGCAATTTTACCAACCTGGTTAGACATGTTATGTGTATTTTTTAAATTCGGGTGCAAATGTAGGGCTTTATGTTAAAAATACAAAGCTAAAAACATATTTTAGTCGAATAAAACTAAGGATTTATTCACAATTTTCAGACAAGTCGCTGAAAGGAGTTAATCTTTCCCCGGGAGGTTAAAAAATCAGGCAAATTTAGCCGTCTGCCATTTTAAAAATACCAAACAAATCCAATCCTAAACGTTCATTTTCAGGGAATAATCCATTGAATGTTTGCCTGATCCGTAAAAGACAAAAAATAAGGCCGACGTTAACACTAAGAGAGCCTGAAGCAGATTTCCGACGTCCATCACTCCAACAAAATTAACAATCACGGCTCCAATCAGAATAGGCAGTTGTGCCAACAGAGAAATCCTTGTTAATAATCCAAGAGCTATTAGCAGGCCCCCAAATAAGTGCGACATGGCTACATAGTGAACCAAAATAAGGGATGCCCCTAATGATCTTCCCATTGGACCGAGAACATCTACGAGATACTGTGTTTGTGTGGCGAACTGGATGCCTTTGTATACAAGGAACAATCCTGTTGCGATGCGCAAAGCATCAATGGCAAAACTGGTGTGGGCATTGGCCCATTTGTTTAATTTGACTACAGTTTTCATAACAATTTATTTTTAAAAATTGTTACTACTTAATCCTTAACGATTTTTGAAAGGGCGGGATCAATAATAACAATTTGTGGTTTGCTATTAATCATATTTGTAGCTGTAAAGGTACGATGGGAAATAAAAGAGGTATTACATACACGCTTATGAGTTTTGACTCAATAGCTTATTTTTTTCGGTGTAATAAATCAATCACTAGTTCAGGCGGGCGACCAATAATAGCTTTATAGCCATCAATTACTATCGGTCGTTCAATCAGGATAGGATTTTCAATCAAAAGCTGTATCCATTCCTCATTTGTAAATTTCTTATTCCTGAATTTTTTGAGGAATAAGTCTTCTTTTTGACGAACGATATCAAAGGCCTTTAAGCCTAATTTTGCCAGGATGTTTTTTAATTCTTTTTTGGTCAGCGTTTCTTTTAAATATTCTTTTATTTCAATCTCGCAGTTCTCACCTTCAAGGAAACTCAGGGCTTCGCGGCATTTACTGCAACGGGGATTGTATAGTATCTGAACTTTCTTCATTTTAGCTCTTCATCTTATCACTCATAACTCAACTCTCATCACTATTTCCTCTTCCCCTGGCTCATTAAAAAGGTTTTCAATAGCTCGTCAATGTTTCCGTCCAGTACGCTCTCCGCATCTGTTATTTTTAATTCTGTGCGATGATCATTGACCATTTTATATGGATGTAATACATAACTCCGAATCTGGGAGCCCCACTCTATTTTCATCTTACCCTCTTCTACCGCATCACGGGCTTCATTGCGTTTACGCATTTCCAACTCGTATAATTGCGAACGCAACATTTGCATGGCTCTTTCTTTGTTTCCTAATTGCGACCGATCTACCTGGCAGACTACTACAATACCTGTTGGCTTATGTGTTAACTGAACCTTCGTTTCGACCTTGTTTACGTTTTGTCCGCCGGCACCACCACTCCGTGAGGTATGAATTTCAATGTCATTTGGATGAATGTTGATCTCAATAGTATCGTCTACCACCGGATACACATATACGGATGCAAAAGAAGTATGGCGTTTAGCATTGCTGTCAAACGGACTGATACGTACCAAACGGTGTACGCCATTTTCACCTTTTAAATTTCCATAGGCGTAATCACCATCAATTTGTATGGACACTGATTTTATCCCAGCAACATCTCCATCTGTTCTGTCAAGTTCGGTTAACTTGAATCCATTTTTTTCGGCCCACATCATGTACATACGCTCGAGCATACTGGCCCAATCACAGCTCTCCGTTCCACCGGCGCCGGCATTGATTTGCAAAACGCAGCTCAAGGCATCATCCGGTGAATTCAACATGTTTTTAAATTCCACATCATCCAGGATCTTTAAAGCAACCTGGTATAGTTCTTCAGCATCCGCTTCAGAAGCATCACCGCTTTTATAGAACTCATACATCGTGTCGAGATCATCAATCGCGGAAGTCAGCTTATCATAGGAAGTAACCCACGATTTGCGTGATTTCACTTCTTTCAATACCGCTTCAGCTTTTTTTGAATCTGCCCAGAAATTGGGGTCAAGGGTTTTTTCTTCGAGTTCCCTTAGCTCGTGACTTTTCTTATCGTAGTCAAAGAAACCCCCTCAGAGCGATATGTCGTTCGTGAAGGTCCTTAAGTTGGTCTGTTGTAAACATGCGGCAAAGGTAAAATTATTTCGCCAATTTTGACAACAAATCAAAATCATCCTCTGAAAATCCAAAATTACTGGGAACATTAGTGACCATTTTGCCGTCCGAAGCGCAAAAAAACATGTGATAATATTTTAGTGTGTTTTCATTTCCCGGTAACAGAATAGCACAAATGACATTATCTTTTTTCTCAAGCACGGCGCTTTCCCACTCCTCATTAGATACTATTTTATACTGATACTTGTAGAGTTTTGCTAATTTTTCCTCTTTGAACCCCTTATCAAGATCTTGCTTTCTCAAATACACAACCGATGTTTTTATTTTTGGAACATTTAGTTCCGATTGATAGTAGTTATGCCCGTAAATTTCAGCGCCTTTCCTTTCGGGGTGTTTTTCCAGCAGGTCGAATGTAAATTCAAACTGCCTGAGAGAGTAAACAATTCCACCTTCACTCTCTGTCACAGGCAAACGAAACGTAAGTACCAAATCCTGCTCTTCACTTAAGTACAAATTTAAAACTGTGTAATTGTAAAAATTTTTCCGATCGCTGATCAGAGAAGAGGAATTGTCTTCTCTATAAAGATAATTTGAAAACCTTGGGTCATGCTTTAATCCTCTTAAGAAACTGCCATATGTAAAGCTTTGATACCTGATAACAGCATACTTACCTGTATTCTGACTAATGATGGCCGCCATTTCGTCAGCTGTTTTAAAGCTGATTTCTTTATTATAGGTCCAGTAACCGGTAAAGGCTTTCTTATAATTATTAATGAAAGTGTTGTAACGTGAAGTATATTCGATTAACTCTTCATTTTTTCCTTTGGCATTAAGTTTTTCTATATATTTTTCATCCATTGAAGGTAATTCAACTAATAAAGGCCTTTGTTTAGCCATTTGAAGTTTTTCGGCCAGGGTCTGATCTGCGGCAAAACAAAATGACAGTTTAAGTACTAAAAAGAAACATGTAAAGATCGTTGTTTTCATATTTTGTTTTTTCAGTTGCAATTATACTCCATTATTCTGAATAAATTCTATAATGAAAAAATTCAGGTATAACTTACACAAAAGCAAAGAAAATTCTTGGTTAACAATCTTACTGAATTAAAACAACAAAAAAATGCGAATTTTCGGGTTACATAAGTAGCCCTTTGGGATTAATGTATACATTTGCAAACAAATTTTAACAAACAAAGATGAAAACATTAAAATTATTTCTAGTTGCCGCAGTTATCTCTGCATCCAGTTTATTTACGATTTCCTGTGGAGGATCTGAAAAAGAAGCAAATCCTTTGGCGGACAGTTTAGCGAATGTAAACGGAGAATTAAATGGTCAATTATCTGAAAAAGAAGTTGCCCTTCAGGAATTCGTGAACTCCTTTAATGAGATTCAGGATAATTTAAATGCTATCAAAGAAAAAGAAAAAATTGTTACTTCTCAATCTCAAAGCGGAGACGTAAAAAGCAAGGAAGAAAGCATTAAAGAAGATATTCAGGCTATTTATGACCTGTTAGCGAAAAACAAAAACCGTATCAGCTCTTTAAGCAAGAAATTAAAAGATTCAAAATCGAAGATAACTGGTTTAGAGCAAATGATTGCTACTTTACAGGCTCAAATCGATGCTAAAGACGGAGAAATTTCTGAATTAAAATCTCAGTTAGAAGCTAAGAACATTGAATTAAGTAATATCGTTATGAATTTAGAGAATGTGGAAGCTGAAAGCTCTGCTAAGACTGAAAAAATGAATACCGTTTATTACGCTTTCGGTACGTCTAAAGAATTAAAAGAAAAAAATGTGATCACAAAAGAAGGTGGTTTCATTGGAATGGGTAAGTCTGCTAAGTTGAAAGATGACTTCAATAAAGAATACTTTACAAAAGTTGACGCATCGCAAACAACTTCCATTAATATCGGTGCTAAAAAAGCAAAGATTATTACAAGTCATCCTTCAAGCTCCTATAAATTAATTGGCGATAAAACCGTTGAGAAAATAGAAATCACAAACACAGAAGATTTCTGGTCAAATTCAAAATATTTAGTAATCATTACTGAATAATTAATTTCAGAAATACTACAAAAAAAGCTTATAAAGCCTGGTCAAACGATCAGGCTTTTTTATTGCACCGCATTGTCACTGATCTGATAAAAAAAAATTTATGGAATTTATTTAACGGTTTTATATTGAGTACTTCGCCACAACCAAATAATAAATCATGAAAAACATATTTGCATTCGTTACAAGTTTCTTTTGCCTGATACTACATGCTCAAACCTACCAGGTAGGACATATGAGTGTTAATTTTAAAGATGTGAGTAGAACAAATACCGGTTACTCTATCTCCGGAGGCATCACCACTTCAACAGCGACAGGTAGAGCAGTTGGAACAGAAGTTTATTATCCTGCGACAGTAGCCGGGAATAATGTGGCAGTTGCCAACGGACAATTTCCTGTGGTTGTATTTGGACATGGCTTTGTGATGACCTGGGATGCTTATGACAACATTTATAACCGCCTGGCATCTCTCGGCTACATTGTGTTATTGCCAAGAACAGAAGGAAGTTTTTCGCCTTCTCATGCGGAATTCGGCGCAGACCTTAAATTTTTGGCGAATGCTGGTTTGGGTTTAAATTCAATTTCCACACCGTCCTTAACAAGCTTCAACGGAAAAATACTTCAGAAAGTAGCGATTGGCGGGCACTCCATGGGAGCAGGAAGCTCCTTTCTCGCTGCTGCCTCAAATAATACCGTTAACTGTCTTTTTAATTTCTGTGCAGCAACCACCAATCCATCTTCTATTTCATCAGCCAGTTTAGTAACGGTGCCTTCATTAATTATTTCCGGCGAAATGGACAGTGTGGCGGATACAACCGTTCAAAACAGTCATTACAATGCAACAGTTTCAGCCAAAAAATTTCAGATCATCATTACCGGTGCAAAACATTGTGACTTTGGTAATGGTACAAGCGGAACCTGTACAATTGGTCAGCCGGCCTGTTCAGGTGCAGGGTGCAACGCGATATTGTTTGCGCGCTACATGAATCACCTGGAGCCTTTCTTAGAAAACCAATTAAAAAGTGATTGTAATGCTGGAAATACTTTTATGTCTTTAATTCAAAACCCCTCAACAGACAGAGCAGGTGTAAAAATCACAGGGTCCATCGCCTGTGCAACGACAGGAATAGCTTCACAAAGCACAGAAAATAAACTATTAGTATTTCCAAACCCAACAGGAAACAATCTAAGCATTTCTTATGCAACTGAAACAAATGGCCCGGTGCTGTTTGAATTGTATGATGTTTACGGAAGACTGGTTCTGTCTTCGACTGAACAAATAAATACTTCAGAACAGGTAGTTACGGAAATGAGTATGGAAGGCATTCAGAGCGGCACTTATGTTCTACAAGTAAGGCATCATACTTCTAAAAACGTTTATAAAATCGTCAAACTGTAGACTGTTTTTTGTCTTCTATAAACCATTAATCTACTCTTTCAACCAATGAAATAATTCACTTAAAGTAGTTATCAAAATAACTATCTTTACTTTATGGAACCCATTATTGAACTGAGTAACATTAAAAAGGAATACAAAATCGGCACGGAAGAGATTCATGCGCTGAGCGGTGTTACCCTCAATATTTTTAAAAATGAATATGTGGCTTTAATGGGTCCCAGTGGCAGCGGAAAATCCACTTTAATGAACATGCTGGGTTGTCTGGACTCCCCCACTTCCGGAGAATATATTCTCAATAAACTGGCCGTTGCTCAAATGAGCGATAATGAGTTAGCGGAGGTGAGAAACAAGCAAATTGGATTTGTATTTCAGACCTTTAATTTATTACCGCGTTCCACGACTCTGGAAAATGTTATGTTGCCTCTGGTTTACGCCGGCATTGAAAAAAGCAAACGTGAAGAGATGGCTAAAAAAGTACTGGAACAGGTTGGATTAGGAAACCGTATGAGCCACCGCCCGAATGAATTATCCGGAGGTCAACGGCAACGCGTGGCCATTGCAAGGGCTTTGGTCAACAACCCGGCCATTATTTTAGCAGATGAACCAACCGGAAACCTGGATAGTAAAACCTCTGTGGAGATTATGGGCTTACTGGAAGACATTCACAAAAACGGAAACACTATTATACTCGTAACACACGAAGAAGACATTGCCATGCACGCCCATCGTATTGTTCGTTTAAAAGACGGCAAGGTTGAATCAGATACTCAGAATACAACTATCACCTCCTTTAAAACAAGAATGGAAAGTTTCCATTAAAATAGTGCTTTAAATTTTACCATGTTAGTGGATTAATTATCTTTGATTACATTAAGTATTATTCATGAAAACAATCATCAAATTAATTGTACTCACCGCAGTAGTGATAGCCTTATGCAGTTTGTTCTTCGAGTATTGTATTAACAGGCCGGTAAGTGTCTATATCCAGTATCCGTTGTTAATTGCGATGATCATCATTGTTCTGTTGTACCTGGCTTATCTTATTAAACAAATCAGTAACTTTTTAAATTCAAAATAATATGATTTCATTATTTATCTTCTTAACATTTTTAATGGTTGGCCTTGGGCTTTTATTTATAACAAGAACGCGTTATAACCTAAAAACAGAAAAAAGCGTATGGCTCACAAAACCCCTTCTTATTATTGTTCTCGGCGCGATCATCAGTTTTATAAACCCTTTTTCTTTGGAAAGAGTGGACGCCGGTCATTTGGGATTAAAAGTAAATTTAACCGGTGATTCACGTGGCGTTTCTGATTACACCTACAAGACAGGCTGGGTGGTTTTCAACAGCTGGACTGAAAAACTGTATGAGTTTCCAACCTATCAGCAGCACATTGATTATAATCCGCAAACCGTTATTACGAAAGGTGGTTTTAGCGCAGAAATAAAACCTTCCTTTAATTATGCATTGGTCTCAACAACCCTGGGAGATATGTTCCAGAATTTAAGATTACCCATTAAGGAAGTTGAACAGGGTTGGTTAAAAACAGCTATTGTTGGTTCGGTAAATGATGTGGCTAATAAATGGGCGGTAGACAGTATTTTTAATCACCGTGAGCAATTTGAATCAGCTATTGTGGTAGAGTGCAATAAACGAATTTCCAAATGGTTTACCGTTAGCCAGCTAAGAACTAACATTACACCACCACCTGCTTTACAATCAGCTATTGAGGCAAAAACAAAGGCCTTACAGGATGTGCAGGTTGCGGAAAATCAAAAACAGGTAGCAATTGCAGATGCTTTAAGAAAGATAGCCATTGCCAGAGGTGACTCCGCTAAAATGGTGATTGAAGCTTCCGGTGAAGCAGAATCCATCAAAAGAAAGCAGTTAACCTTAAGTCCTTTATACATTGAGTATGTAAAGATCCAGCAATGGGATGGGAAAACCCCAACCACTGTTTTAGGAAACGCAGCCAGCACAATTGTTTCAGTAAAGTAAAATTACTTAAAACAAATCCTGATACATCATTTTATTTATAAATTCTGAGTTATACAAATGAAAGAAATAAATGAGTTTGAATTAACTCTGTTAAATGGATTGACAGAAAAATATCCCTCCTTAAAATCCCATATTCCTTGCTTAAAAGTTACCGAAAGAAGAATGAGCAGTACCGGTATGTCTGTCATTTTTGAATATGTAAATGCCGATGGTCAATTAATTTCAGAAGATATTAATGCCTTATTTAGTAACGGAGAAAACATTCAGATCAAAAATTTAAAAAAAGGTTTAGGCTATGTGATTGACATTACTGCAGGGCGAATTGAATACCTTGAATTAACCACTTATGGAGAAAGTTGGGACGGCAAATATGGTGACTTTAAAATTGTGAGTCGCGATAACCAAAACTTACAGGAATTGTAAATTAACTAAACTCCCGCTGGCATTCAACCGGAGTTTATTTTATATTGATCGGAAACTCCATAACATACAAAAAAGCCCGCTTCGAAGTGAGCGGGCTTTTTTGTATATAAATTATTTTTGAATTAAATCAATCTGGAACTCAGATCTTCCCATTTTTGCATCTCAAATTCAAGATCTTTTTTTAATTTGTCATACACATTAAAAAAGTTAGGATTCTTCGTTAACTCTTCATACGAAGCAGGAACTGCCAGTTTTGAATCAAGTTCTTTTATTTCTGATTCCAAACGCTCGATTTGTTCCTCTGCTTTTTTTATCTGCAATTGGATCTGGGCTTGTTGCTTTTTCTTTTCAGCCGCCTCAAAATCAGAAGCCGGAGTTTGTTTTTTCTCAGCCACAGGAACCGCTTTCACACCAGATTTATCTAAATCCAATTCATTCAACCTTTGAACCTTACGGATCTCCATGAACTCCTTGATATCACATAAATATTCTTTTACATGGCCATCCCTGAATTCAAATAAACGATCACACATTCCGGTCATAAAATCCCTGTCATGGCTCACCATCACCAGGGTTCCTTCATAATCAATCAGAGATTGCTTTAACACCTCTTTTGATTTGATGTCCAGGTGATTAGTTGGCTCATCTAAAAGCAATAAGTTGTAAGGCTCCAATAACAATTTACACAAAGCCAAACGCCCGCGCTCTCCTCCACTTAATACCTTTACTTTCTTGTCAATATCATCTCCCTGGAACAAAAACGAACCCAATAAACTACGCACCTGGCGACGAACATCGCCGACAGCCAATTCGTCAATGGTTTCAAAGACGGTTTTATCAAGATCTACTTTTTCTTCCTGATCCTGCTCAAAATAACCCATTAAAATATTATGGCCCAACTGAATGTTACCTTCGTATTTAATCTTACCGGCGATCATTTTCATCATCGTTGATTTCCCTTCTCCATTTCGTCCTACCAGTCCTATCTTCTCTCCTTTTGTAATGATGAAATTAGCATCCTGGAAAATCAGTTTATCACCATAAGATTTTCCTGCGTGTTCTGCGGTAATAACAATCTTTCCGCTATGCGCAGGTGGCGGAAAACGAAAGCGAACAGAGGCTGTATCCATATCGTCTACTTCTACTCTATCCAGCCTGTCCAGTTTTTTTATCAGGGACTGCGCCATAGCGGATTTACTTGCTTTAGCTCTGAACTTATCAATCAATACTTCTGTTTGATCGATCATTTTTTGCTGGTTTTTTGCAGCGTTCTCCTGCTGTTGCTTGCGCTCCTGACGTAATACCAGGTAATGAGAATAATTCGTTTTATAATCGTAAATTTTTTGATTCACGATCTCAATGGTTCGCTTAGTTACTGTATCTAAAAATGTTTTATCGTGGCTAATTAAAATAACCGCACCGGAGAAAATTTCCATAAAATCTTCCAACCATTGGATTGCTTCAATGTCCAGGTGATTGGTAGGCTCATCCAGCATCAATACGTCCGGTTTCTGCAATAACAATTTGGCTAATTCAATCCTCATACGCCATCCTCCGCTAAATTCGGAAGTTTGCATATGAAACTGTTTTCTTTGAAATCCTAAACCAATTAATACCTTTTCAATTTCTTCTTCAGTATTATCAGCACCAATAATATTTAATCTCTCGTTTATATCAGTTAAATCATGAATCAGGTTCATGTATTCGTCCGATTCATAATCCGTACGCGTTTCTAACTGGTGATTGATATCGTCTAACCTGGCCTGTAACTGCTTAATCTCTTCAAATGCAGATTCTGTTTCCTCATAAACGGTCCGACCATGCTGATGGGTCATATCCTGAGGCAAATAACCTATTTTACAATCCTTCGGGCGTGAAACCTCACCTTTAGTGGGCGCCTGATAGCCTGCCAGAATTTTAAGCATGGTACTTTTTCCGGCACCGTTTTTCCCGGCCAGACCAATACGATCTTTAGGATTGATCAAAAAAGAAACATTGTCGAATAAATTATACCCACCAAACGAAACCGTAACGCCATTAATAGAAACCATTGAAAATAATTAATTTAAGGCGGCAAAGATAGGGAAATTAAAGGGAATTCTCAGGTATGTTAACGTAAATTAAAGAATATAAAAAAAGCCCCGTTCGGGGCTTTTTTTATTTTGATTTTATATCTTTTGTTATTGTCCTGCCATTTGGCAAAGAAATTAAACGATAGCTTACTGCATCCCCGATAACATATTCAACCTGTGCGCCAGGATGGTAAAAGTCTCTTGATTCACCTGATCCGTCCTCTTTAATAGTTCCTGCATCCATATCGAAATACATTTCGATAACCCCTGTTTTTTCTTCTTGAATAACTGACATAAATTTGTATTTTTAAGGTTTATAGTGTGATAAATATAAACATATATCTTTTATGTGCAAATTAATACAAATTATTTTTTTATTAATTTCTTCTTTGTTTTTTGCTCAAAACAGCCTCTACACTGATTCTATAGACATTTCGCTAAAGGAACTAAAAAATGATACTGCTAAAATAAATTTTTTATACCGTTCTTTTCACAAGGAAGAAAGTAACAATTCTGTTTACGCCTTGGAATTAGCAAAAAAAGCCGTAAGACTTAGCGAAATTACAGATTACAATCTAGATAAAAGTTACCAGGCCTTAGCCCTAGCCTATAAAAATACTGCTGAATATAAAAAAAGTCTGGAAATCTATTTTAAAGCCGAAAAACACTCCGCTAATTATAAATCTCCGAAAAAAGAAAAGGCGCTAGCCAACATATATGACGGAATGGCTTCTGTATATTCAAGGCTCCAGAATCATGCGGCAGCCATATCCTCCCTCAAAAAAGCCATTTCCATTGTTGAAGCGTTAAAGGATGAAAATGAAATCGCCAGATATCATGTCAATATAGGCAACCACTATTTTAATTCAAACCAATTGGATGAAGCTATTTCGCATTATTCGATTTCAGAAAAAGCTTATTTAAGCTTAAAGGATTCAACCAACCTGATTTATGTATTTAATGGATTTGGTAACGCCTATTATGAGATGAAAGATTATAAAAGGGCTTTGGAGTATTTTCAAAAATTTTATGAATTCATCCTGAAATTTACGCCGGACGATAAGTCCAATATTGCAATCGCCTTTGAAAACATCGGCGAAACTTCTTCGAAAATGGGGAACTATGAATTGGGCCTCGTTAATTGCCTGAAAGCAGCGGAATTGTTCCGGGAGATCGATGATAAAACCAGCCTCTACATCACCTATGAAAACATTGCAAGGATGTATGCTTTGCAAAACAATTATCAAAAATCAAATGAATACTTCCAAAAGTATGTAAATCTGAAAGATTCCGTTTTTGATGAAGACACTAAAAATACCATCCATGAGATGTCTATCAAATATGAATCAGACAAAAAAGAAAAGGAAAATCAGGTTTTAACATTGGGAAACAAGAACAAGCAATTGCTAATCTACTTTGCACTTGGAGGATGTATATTATTAAGTGTTTTAGCATTTTTCATCTTCAGAAGCTATAACACGAAAAGAAAAGCGAATAAAGAACTGGAAGAAAAAAACATCATTATTCACCAACAAAAAACAATTGTTGAAGAACAGCATAAGGATATAAAAGACAGTATAAAATATGCACAGCGTATACAAGGTGCGATTCTGCCGCCGAAGAATAAGTGGGACAAAATTTTACCAAACTCCTTTTTGCTATATATGCCAAAGGATATTCTAAGCGGTGATTTCTATTGGGTGGAAGAAAATAAAGATTATATTTATATAGCTGCCGCAGATTGCACAGGGCATGGTGTTCCCGGAGCATTAATTTCTATCGTGAACTTTAACTTATTAAATAAAGCGGTTTTAGAGAAAGGTCTGGTTACTCCTTCAGAAATACTGGATGCTGTTAACCTTTGGCTGACTGAAAGTCTTCATCAGACTTACGGAGAAAGCGCAGTAAGAGATGGTATGGATGTAGCCCTGATCGCCATTCATAAACACTCTAACGAAATATTGTTTGCCGGTGCAAACAATCCAATATACCATGTATCCAATGGACAATTGACGCAAATTAAAGCCGACAAATTTCCCGTGGGGGCATTTATCGAAGATAAAATTCAAAACTTTACTACCAGGCGTTTTAAGGTTCAACAAGGTGATTGCGTATACCTTTTTTCAGATGGTTACGCAGACCAGTTTGGCGGAGATAAAGGAAAAAAATACAAGTACTCTCCCTTCCAGGAAAAATTGAAAAATATTTATAATCTTCCTTTGCCCAGTCAGCGTGACATAATGAAGCAGGAATTTTTAAAATGGAAGGGGTCACACGAACAGGTGGATGATGTTCTCTTAATTGGAATAAAGATTGCTTAACTAAAAAAACTTCATAAATGTTTAAATATATTTTACTTTGCTTTATTCCATTGAGTTTTTTTTCACAAAAAAACCTCAATGTGGATTCCTTAGAACGAGAACTAAGAAATTCAAAAAATGACACGAATAAAATAAACCTTTTACATAAATTAATTGGCGCCAGTCGCGAGAACGATCTAAATAAAGCACTTAAATTCGCTTTGGAGGAAGTAAAACTCAGTGAAAATCTGAGTTTCAAAAAAGAAATAAGTTATTACGACCTGGCTGAGCAATACAATAGCCTGGCTAATTACAAAAAAAGCCTGGAAACGTTTTACAAAGCCGAACAATTTGCTCAAACCTTTCAGTCGCCAAAAAAAGAACAGGTCCTCGCGGAAATCAATACCGGCTTAGCGAGTGTTTATTCTAATCTAAATAACAATGACCTGGCCATTTCAAAAGCTGAAAATTCGTTGCAATATTACAATCAGTTAAATGACACGACCTACATAGCCATTACGATTCTGAATATCGGGAACTATTATTACCGCAAAAATGCCTTTGATGAAGCCCTTTTGAAATATCGCCTGGCCGAAACTTTGTTTAAGGCGCATAAAGATTCTATGTATCTTCCCGATTGCTATAACAATATCGGGAGTATTCTCCATCAATTAAAAAAGTATGAAGAAGCCTTGTCTTACTATACAAAGTCCTATGATCAGATATTAAGAAATACACCTGACGATACATATAGCATCGCAGTAGCCCTTTTAAATATCGGACAGTGTTATCAATCGTCAGGCGATATCAGAAAAGGCTTAGAGTACACATTAAAATCAATGGACCTGTTTGAAAAAATAGATGACCTTGTCAATCTCAATAACGCTTATTTCAATGCTGCCATCATGTACCAATTATTGGGTGATTTAAAAAACTCGAATCTATATTACCTCAACTATGCAGTGTTAAAGGATAGCATCAGCAATAGGGAGACGCGCTCGGCGATTCATGAAATGTCAATCAAATATGAAACCCGGCAAAAAGAAAAGGAAAATAGTGTACTGACCCTGGAGAACAAGAATAAAAAGCAGTTCATCTATTTCGCTTTGGGAGCTTGTGCACTATTATTATGTCTGGTGTTCTTTATATTTAAAGGTTACAGAACAAAACAAAAAGCTAATCAGGAATTGGAGAATAAAAACTCCATTATCAATCAACAAAAAACACTTGTAGAAAAACAAAAAGCGATTGTTGAGGAACAGCACCAGGATATT
The DNA here is from genome assembly GCA_021155905.1 of Bacteroidota bacterium. GTDB lineage: Bacteria > Bacteroidota > Bacteroidia > B-17B0 > Aurantibacillaceae > UBA4416. The sequence continues at coordinate 127,204 of JAJNBG010000015.1, read as the reverse complement.
ACGGATAGCATCAAATACGCCCAACGGATACAAGGCGCTATTTTACCCCCAAAAAATATGTGGGAAAAAATGCTGCCAAATTCTTTTGTGATGTATTTACCAAAAGATATTTTAAGCGGTGATTTTTACTGGATCGAAGAAACGAAGGATTATATTTACGTAGCGGCGGCCGATTGCACTGGGCATGGTGTTCCCGGAGCCTTGATTTCTATTGTCAATTATAATTTGCTTAACAAAGCTGTATTGGAAAAAGACCTGGCAACTCCTTCCGAAATTTTAGATGCTGTGAATTTGTGGTTAACGGAAAGCCTGCATCAAACTTATCACGAAAGTGCGGTGAGAGATGGCATGGATGTTTCTTTAATTGCCATACACAAGCACAGCAATGAGGTTCTTTTTACAGGGGCCAATAATCCTATTTATCATGTTTCCAATGGAGAATTAAACCAGATAAAAGGAGATAAATTTCCGGTGGGCGCTTTCATAGAGGATAAAATTCAAAAATTTACTACTAAACGATTTACCGTTGAGAAAGGAGATTCCATTTATCTTTTCTCGGATGGTTTTGCAGATCAATTTGGAGGTGACAATGGCAAAAAATATAAATACGCGCCGTTTCAACAAAAACTAAGGTCAGTTGCTTCCCTTTCTCTCCGTGAACAGCAGGTCATTCTCGCTTCTGAATTCGCGAACTGGAAAGGCAATCATGAGCAAGTGGATGATGTATTAGTGATAGGGATTAAAATCGCTTAAACGTTTCTTTTTGGTGGCTCCCACGCACTTTCATTGGAAGCTGAAATGAATTTAAAATAGCCCAGTAACAAGCCTAAATTCATTAAAATAAAATGACCCAGTGAATTTACCAGCGGAACTTTAAAATTAATTTTCTCCAGGTAAATTGCCATTGTTGGAAAAATGATCAATAAGCTGTAGCATGCGCTTATTAAAATAAAAGCCGGGATATAAAATGCAATGGCCAACGAAAACACAAATGAAAATAGTAACGCGAACGGTGTAAACCAACGCAACACTTTGTGGGAAAGAAAAGCAAAACCAAACCCTTTATATATTGGAAACAATAAATGTTTATAATAGCTGAGATTTCTGAAGTTACCCAATGAAATTCTTATTTTTCGTTTAAACTCTATTAAAGGAGCGTCATTCACATCTTCATAGCACAAGGCTTCCGGTTCAAATAAAACTCTTCCTTTTTTTGAAATCACATCCAGCGTGATAAAAAAATCGTCCATTAAAAACCCATCCGGAACTTTCACAAAACTGCTTTTCATAATAGCATAACAGCCTCCCTCAACTCCCACACAAAATCCATATTTGAGACTCTCCTGATACTTTAGCTGATTTTCAAAATTCATGTAGAAAATTTCCTGGTCTGAAATACCTAGGTTTTTAGGCGAAAACTTATGGATGTTTCCACAAACCATTTTAGCTTCCTTCATCAACAAATTATAGACCAATGCCTTAATTGTTTGCGGCTCAAAAAACACGTTGGCGTCTGTAAATATCAAATGTTCTGTTTCAGTTTTATCAACTAATTCATTAATGATCTTCAGTTTGCCGTGACGGATTTTCTTTTTTTCTAAAATAATATTGGGATGTTGTGTGATAAACTCTTCAATGATTGCATTTGTTTGATCAGTTGAATTATCTGAACCTATCAGGACCTGCAGTTTATCTTTTGGGTAATCAGAATTCAGGAGCGATTCCAGTTTTCTTCTGATTACTTTTTCTTCATTAAAAACCGAAAATACAACAGTAATCCCGGGCCACTCAGAAATACCAGCGTAATCATTCTTAACCTGTGGGATCGAATCGGTAGACAGTTTCATGTATACCGGAAATATCACATAACTGAATAATGGTACCAACAGAGATAATAAAAAAAGTATCAGAAAAAGGTACACCATCCTATGATATTAGTTAATGGAATAATCTTTAACAATATTATAAAGGGTGTCTCTTTCCACAGGCGTTCGTTTTACCTGAGAAATAATATCTACCAGTTCCTGGGTAGTTAATTTAGGATTCTGTTCCTCAGCACCCGCCATACTGTATATCTTAGTAGTGTCATCAATGGTTCCGTCCATATCATCCACTCCAAAATTTAACGATAATTGCGCGGTACTTCGTCCTATCATGGCCCAATAAGCTTTGATATGGTCGAAATTGTCAAGATAAATTCTGCTGATAGCATAATTCCGAAGATCTTCAATCACACTCACTTCAGGAACATCAGACATATCATTATTGCCATTTCTGAACTTCAAAGGTATAAAAGCATTGAATCCTTTTGTTTTATCCTGTAGCTGACGCAATCTTTCCAAATGATCAATACGATGTTTAAATGTTTCAATATGTCCGTACAACATGGTTGCATTGGAATGCATTCCCATAGAATGCCATATTTCATGAATACTCAACCACTCTTCCGCGCTGCATTTTCCCCCTGCGATTTTGTCTCTTATTTCTTTATCAAAAATTTCCGCACCCCCGCCTGGCATTGAATTAAGGCCTGCTTCTTTTAGCAAACGCATTCCTTCTGCATAAGTTACTTTTGCTTTCTTGAAAATATAATGACATTCAACGGGTGTTAATGCTTTAATGTGCAATTCGGGCCTATGGGCTTTTATCGTTTTAAAAAGTGATGTGTAAAAAGTCAAATCCTGTTTAGGAATTACACCTCCCGTAATATGAACCTCAGTTACTTCCTGCCCGTCATACTTTTTAATAATATCCATCATTTGTTCAATGGATAACTCCCAGCCCTCTTCCCGCTGTTTAATCAATCTGGAATAAGCACAAAACGAACAGGTATAAACACAAATATTGGTTGGCTCGACATGGAAATTGCGGTTGAAAAAAACAAAATTTTTATTCTTTTTTTCTCTTACAAAATTTGCTAATGTTCCCAGATAGGAAAGATTCGCATGTTCAAATAAATAAACACCTTCGTCAAAAGAAATACGTTCACCGTTAAAAACTTTTTCAGCAATTTGCTTTAACTCTTTACTTAACAGAGTAGATTGTAAAATCAACTCTTTGGGATTTTCTAAAATCATCATGTAAAGTTACGATTATTAAAATTTATCTGGTAAGAAGCAGTTTAAAATTTATCTAATAATTAGCTTTTTTTCCGATTGTTTTATAATAATCAATTATTTCCTGGTAAGGGCCATATTTATGCTGAGTTTCAGAAAAGGGATCGAGGTAAGGTCCTTTATCATAATCTATTGGTTTATGCGGCAAGCTCGCATAATCCGTTTTCGTAACCGGTGTCGGCCTTTTATGAATAGTATCATTATTAATAAATGCAACCACATCATATGCCTCTTCCACTGTTAATTTAGGATTATCGTATGTCGCAATTTTATTGGGCATGTTAGCGTACACAAAAGGCGCCATTTTGATTAAGCGATGAACACTGCTGCCTGACTGATAACTCTTATCACCCCACAAAGGAGGGTATTCATAGCACACATTATCTGCCCTCATTTTCCCTTCACCATTCGCACCATGACAACTTAAACACTCTCGTTTATAAACTTCTTCTCCTTTCACAGGATCTGCTGCTCTGGAAGGGAAATCCATTTTAACGGGCCCGTCACCATTCACATGTTTATTTACCGGAACGTTTTCTCCTAACCATTTCATGTAGCTAATTATGGCAATCATTTCTTTACTGTTAAGCGGCAAATGTTTCCCATTATGCGGGCGTTCCACGCAGTTATTTACCCTGTCGGCGAGAGACAATATTTTATTTTCCCTGGCTCTGTACTGAGGGTAACGGGCATGTGTACTAAAATAATTAAACGCATAAGGCTTGGTTCCTGCGTCCAGATGACAGTTAGAACAATTCATTTTATTCCCGAGGAATTTACCCACTTTACCTTCAGGGCCGATATAATAAGCAGTATTAACAATTAAATCACGACCATACCTTACCATTTGTCCAAACTCATCATGGGGAATGGTGCTGGTATCAGGCGCAACCCAGATTTCTTCCTCTTCCGGCAGAGTATCTTTTTTTGTTTGGATATTAGCATTATCCGTAGTTCCTTTGTTATTTGAATCAGTACAGGAATATATAAAGAGCGCAATGCAGACACTTAAGCCATACAGTATCGTTTGTTTTTTCATCATTAGTCTAATGTTACCGGCATATGGCCAATATTTACCCAAAGATAACAGTAACTTAAATTATAATCAAATTATGTTTGAGTACCCGCATAATGAAAATGCAGTTTCTTATTCGCTGTATCTCGCCATTGATTCCGCTTCAGACAAAACCAACTTTAAATCCTGCCTGTATCATGTTTACACAGATAAAACCCCGGCAACACGTGTCAGTCGTTTGCCATTAGGAAAAGATTATAAATGGTATATCGAAATGCAGCTTAAAACGGGTGAAAAAATAAACTCTTCAATTCATTATTTTTCAATTTTAAGTACAAGATATAATGACACTCTATATTATAAACGCAAAATAAATTATAACAAAAGAGACAAGATTCAGGACGGTATTATTTGGTGTGATTTTACACATTGTGCATTTGACCGGGAAGGAAATCTTGTTTGGTTTATGCCAACTACTAATATCGAATATGTTGAAACAAACCGGATCAGGGATCTCAGATTTCAACCGGATGGAACAATAACATTTATTAAAAATCCTTTTGCGATCCACACCACAATGGATGTTAAAGAGATATGGAAGGCACCAAATAGCGGTCCAAATGTTGAAAAGTTTAAAGACGGTTATCACCATGGCTTTGAGAAATTAAAAAACGGGAATTATATGGTGTTAGCTTACGATTACGTTGAACTTGAAAAAGCCAATAAGAATGATACGGTTTCGAATAAGGTAGAACTGGTAAATTTAATTGAATTTAATCCGAAAGGTGAAATTACCTGGATCTGGCAAATGCGGGACCATTTTCCTTTGGATATCTTAGCGATCCCGAAAATGGCTTCCGGAAGGGAAATTATAAATGCGCACTGCAACGCTTTCAGCATTGATAAAGAAAACAAATTTATATACATTGGTTACAGGGACATTAGCAGGATCATTAAAATTGACAGGAAAACAAAGCGAATTGTAGCCTCTTATGGTAAGAAATTAAATGCCGCTGACACCCTCGTAAATGAAACGGACATTTTTTGTATGCAACACAACACGACGGTATTAGCTAATAACGACATTATGGTTGTAAACAATAACGAAAGCAGGAAAGGGAAAATTTCGTCTTTAGAAATTTTTGAACAGCCAAAAACATTAAAAGATAAAATCACCTCCAAATGGAGCTTTAAATTTAATTTTGATTTATTAAACGAGGGTAAATCACTTAAACTCGGCAATGTCAAAATGATGAGCAATGGCAATCTTTTAATAAATGAAGGTAGCAGTAACAGGATCGTGGAAATTACCAAAGACAAGGAGATTCTCTGGGATATGATGATTTACCGAAAAGATTCTCTCAAGGGAAAATGGATTGATTTTGGTCAATACAAGATTGACTTTTCAACTTCACTGTATCCCTATTATTTTACGATTGGGACTTCTAAAAAGGCAGACAATAAAATGGTAGTTTCTGTATTTAACGAAGGCGATTTTAAGGACTCTTATTCTTATGAACTTTATAATGACACCAAAAATCGCAAAGAAGTATTTAAGCAAACTGCAGTGATAAAGTCACAGGATAAATCTTTTATCACTCTGAATTTAAACCCCACAGATAGATATACATTAAAAGTAATTTCGGTAACTTCCGGCATTGAAAAAAGCCAGGCTCTGAACTAGAGTACAGCAGACATTTTTTCAACAATTTTCTTTTCTTAAATTCCACTCTACCTTTCTTAATTCCCTAAAAATTAAACACATAACACTTCCTCCCAAAAATCTACAGAATTAACTATATGTTTTAATATCCATATTGAGGTCAAAAAAGACTTTAAATATTTCTTTGCTAATTATTTTTAATTAAATTTGGGGCAAACATTAAAACCTTAAATAATGAAAAAAATCTACTTAATGGCTTTAACTGCTGCTTTGGCAATTTCAGTTAATGCCCAAACTACAATCAAATTAAAAAACCCGAAAAACGGTGAATCGAAAGGTTCTACTGCGAAAGGCGGTTCGCCTTCTACTCCAATGCAATTAACTGGTGGTATCGTTTGTAACACTCAGTATGTTGCGGGAACTACTATGGATCTTGCTTTTACCTTAGAATTAACAAATACTGATTCTGAATTTGGTGATATGGTAACTATCACTTTCCCTGCGGGAATTACTCCTAACACAAGTACTAACAATACTGATCCAATCGGACCAGATGACGGAAGCGCAAGTTCTGACGGTCCTGAAGCATTAGTTGGTGTTAGTGGTCAATCCATTACCTGGGGAAATGATGATAACTCATGGGGTGGTATTGTACCGGGAACTACTTACGATTTCACTGTAAACGTAACAGTTGCTTCTGGCTTAACAGGTAATCAAAATGCTACATATGCAATTTCTGGTGACGGATACGGATCTAACCCTGGTGGTGTTTCGACCACAACTATGGTGATTTTACCTGCAGGTGCATCAATTGTTAATATGAATACAAACTTTGTTGGTGTATTAACTTCACCTACTACAGTTGCCGCAGCTTCTAACTGTTCTATGGGTACTCATACAATCGTTGCTCAAATTAAAAACTTAGGAAACAGTGCTGAAAGTAACATTCCGGTTAACTATTCTGTTAACGGTGTAGCTTCTACTTTAGCAGCTTTCCCTGGTCCTTTAGCGGCTGGTGACTCTGCTTTTGTTTTCTTCCCTGTTCCTTATGATTTCTCAACTCAAGGTGTTTATAATATCAAAGCCTGGACTGCACAAACCGGAGAAACCTCTTTAGCAAATGATACGTTTGCTGACGTAATTGTAAATTCACTTCCTTTTGCATTAACATCAGCTACTTATACAAATGGTATTCAAACTGCTTATGATTTCTTAAGTATTACTCAATCCTGGACTGGTCTTGGTATCGGTTTCGGTACTTCAACTCACGCTCATTTAGGTGGAGCTGCTAGTTTCTGGACAATTAACAACACAACAATGGGCGCTCCAAACGGCACTTACGAAACAATGAATATTTTACCTTGTATGGATGTAACTTTAGGTGATACTTACCGTATTTCTTACTGGAAAAAATCTGCTACAGCTACTGGCGTTGCTGTAAACGGTCAATCAGGTGTGTTTTCTGGTTTAGCGGCTGACATCGCGTCTATGACTGATGTGTTAAAAGCTTATACTGCTTTAAATGATACTTCTGCTACAGGACCTCTTGGTTGGACAAAAGATTCAGTGGATTATGTTGCTACTGCAACTGAAACCCGTTATTTTGCAATTGGTGGCAAAGGAACGTTATCTGGTGCAAACCAGCAAATCAACGTTCGTTTAGATGACATCAGGATTGCTAAAATTGTAAGTGGTGTTGGCATCAAAAACAACGTGTTAGCAGAAGTATCTATGTTCCCTAATCCTACAACAGGTATCTTAAACGTTAACGCAACTGAAGCTAACTCTTCTCTTGAAGTATTTAACGTGATTGGTGATAAAGTTTACACTAATGTACTTGTTAAAGGATCAAACACTCTTGATTTATCAGGTTTAGCTAACGGAGCGTATTTCGTGAAATTAAACTCTAATGGTCAGGTTACTACTAAGAAAGTTGTTCTGAGTAAATAATCTCCCACTTTTAAATTTAAAAAGGCCGCAAATGCGGCCTTTTTTTATGCCCGATATTGGATATATAAACACCTGCTATTGAATAACAATAAAAATTCCCTAAAAATCTTATGCAAATTCTTGTTAACTAGCATCTTTACACTAAATTATTTAGATATTTTTAATTAAATTTGATATTGAATCTGAATCATATTAGACATACTTTGTGTATAAATAGAAAGCATTACTGCTATTTATTCTTGTTCCTGGCAATTTTTTATTGCTCGGATTCTTATTCCCAGGTTAAAAATGAAGATGATCTCAAGAAGCAGGCAGAAAAATATTTTGAAGAAGAAGATTATAATTCAGCTTATAAGTTATTTGCCCAACTAGTTTCCCTCTATCCTAAAGATCCTGATTACAATTACAAACTGGGTGTTTGTATGTTATATACTGAGCCCGATAAAAAGAAGCCATACTCTTATCTTCAAATTGCCACAAAAAATCCTGCTGATGCGCCAAAAGATGCATTATTCTACCTGGCAAAAACGTATCACATTAATTACAGATTTGATGATGCTATAAAATTTTATACAGAATATAAAAAAACGGGAAGTGCATCATCTATAAAAAAACTGCAGGTTGACCGGGAAATACAGGCGTGTAAAAATGGCAAGCGTTTATTATCCAACTTAACCGACCTCGTGGTTATCACAAAAAAACAACTCAATGAAGCCGACTACTTTAAAGGATATGATATAAAAGACATTGGCGGAAAGCTTTTAGTAAAACCCGATGAATACAAATCTGGTTATGATAAAAAGAAAAAAGACAAATCCGTAGTATACCTTCCTAGAAAGGCAGAAAGACTATATTATTCCAGTTTTGGTGAAAGCGGGAATACCGGCCGGGACATTTATTATGTCAACAAATTACCAAATGGGACATGGAGTAAACCAACCATGATGCCGGCATCCATTAATACCGAATTTGACGAAGACTATCCGTTCCTGCACCCCAATGGCAAAACGCTTTATTTTAGTTCTAAGGGCTTTAATAGCATGGGCGGTTATGATGTATTCAAAACAACTATCGATGAAGCTACGCAGACCTGGAGCAAACCCGAAAATATGGAGTTCCCGATAAACTCACCTGATGACGACATTTTATTTGTTACCGACTCATTAGAAAAGACTGCCTTTTTCAGCACCGGGAGATACAGTCCTTACGGAAAACTGGATGTACTAAAAATAAATACAGAACGCAGGCCGATGAACTTTGCCGTTGTTAAAGGATCGGTTGTAAAAGAAGAAGCCTCGCAAAGTGTTAAGTCTAAGATCTCTGTAAAGAATATGGAGAACGGTGAAATCGTTGGAACCTTTCAGGCGCAGGATAACGGTGATTATAATCTCGAGTTACCAAATGGCGGAAAATTTATTTTTACTGTCGAAACTCCCGGTATTGCAACTCAGTCTGATGCTGTTCAGATACCCGTGGCCTATACATTAAAACCATACAAACAGTTGATTTCTTATGACAATAAAATCCTGAAAATCATTAACTATTTTGAAGGAGACGTAACTGATGAGAATTATTCGATGATGATTGACCTCATTGAGAAAAAGGCGAAACTTGAGGTGAATGAAACAGAGCCGTATAATAACAGTTTGCTTAAAGACGCTTCAAAAAATCAAAATGCATCTGAAGAAAATAAGAACCTGAATTCTGTTAGTACCACAAATCCTACAGTACAAAGTGAGACGAACACTAACAAAAATGTTACTAATGAGCAATTGCTGGAAATAGCAAAAACAGATGCCAAAGAAGCGAGCGACGAAGCAGCAAAACTGAAACAGGAAGCCCAGGATGCTTTTGGGTTAGCCACGCAGAAAACGGCGGAATCTGTGGAGAAACAAAAAGAGGCAGATGAGGCATTGGCAAACGCTAATGCAATAACCGACGTTGCGAAAAAGAATGAAGAACTAACCAAAGCAAACCAGCTAAAGGAAGACGCTAAAATTGCAACGAATGTAGCCAACACTGCAACAAACCTGGCTAAAAAACTGGAGGTGGATGCCGGTGTGCAACAAAAAGAAGCTGACCTGACCAATCAATACATTAGTCAGTTAGATGCGGTTATAAAAAATAAGAATAATAAAGAAGCCCTCACCAAGTTAGGCGATATTCAAAAAGAACTGGATGATCTTTCCAAACAAAAAAACCAATCCAGCGAATTGCTGAACTCATTAAAGGCTGAATCAGAATTAAAACAACAGGAACTCACCAGCTCTGAAAAGAAAAGCAATAGCATCGTTAATGAAATTAATGCTATAAAAAATGAGACAGAGAACCTGGAAAAGGATTTGGCAAATGAAAGTGATAAATCTATCAAAGAAAACATATCAGCACAGATTCGCGAACTCAACAATGAGGTCGAACTAAAAAATAAAGATCTTGCTACGAATAACCAAAAAATTGAAAACCTAAAAAATGAAGTGGACGGGGTAAATCAGGAACTTCAAATTGCTTCTAAAATATTAAATGAGACAACAGAAAGTACAGCGAGTAATACAGAAAATAAAAATAATTCATCCACAGCAAAAAACAACCCAACCACACAGTCGGCAAATAACAATACAACCGAAAATAATACGCCTACTCTATCCTACGGTGCTATTAAGAACAAATACGATGACAAAATAAACACTTCTGGTACAGATAAAACCAATAAAGAAAGTCTTGCAAAACAAAACGACGTTTTTAAAACATACAACAAGGAAATCAGCGATCTGATAGCTTTCAATAAAAATGAATTATCTAAAACCACTGATGCCGCTCAGAAGAAAAAATTAAATGACGAGCTCAAACAATTGGAAAATCAAAAAACCAAAAATGACGGTGCGATTGCATCTAATAATTCAACGATCAAACAGTTGGAATCAAATACCGTCGCGTCTAATGAAACCAATAATACTTCAAATAATACCACGAGCTCCGAAAATAATGCAAACGCTACGAATACCACCAACACCTCTGAATCTATCGCCGTTATTAAAAATAAATATAACGAGCAGATCAATGCATCAAACACGGATAAAACGAACAAAGAATCTATTGTACGGCAAAACGATGTGTTAAATGCCTATAACAAGGAGCTGTCTACACTGATTTCCACCATTAAAAATGAAGCTGCAAAAAACAATGATGCCGCCGCAAAAGAAAAGCTAAACACTGAAATTGCACAGTTAGAAAATCAAATTAATCAGAACAATAATCAGATCGCGTCAAATGATTCAGCGATTGGTGTGTTAGAGTCAAACGTTGCTGCTAACAACAATAGCGCTAACACTGCTTCAATTAGTACCAATTCCGAGAATAATAACGCTGGTTCCACTACCAACACCAATTCTCAGAAAGACAATGTAGCAAATAACCTGGCGAGTGATAATGATCCCATAAAATCAATAAATGTAGCAGGCGCCAGTGATAAAAACACTTTGCTAACCGAATTGACCACTGTGAAAGAAGGATTAAATGCTAATTCCAATGCCGCAAAGGATATTTTGACTTATAACGATTATAAAGAAACTAATTCTTCGTCAGTTAAAGAATCTGTGACTCGCAAATTTGATATCGCTAAACAAAATGAAACAGAACTCAATAACTTAATAAACAGCACTGAGAATACGTTAAATAGCAGTTCCACTAAAACTCCCGAAGCTATCCTGACAGAAGCAGAAAACCTGAGTACTAAAGCCTTTGAACAAAGAAAAGAATCAACCACAAAAACAGGTACTGAAAAAGAGAACCTAATTAAACAAGCAACTGAAAATGAAAAATTATCGGTTGATAAAAAATTAGAAGCTTCCGTTATTTCCCAGTCTTTGAATAAATCTAAATTTGAAAACAATGCTTCTAATTTAGCTGCATTAAAAACGCTCACCGGTGAAAAAACAAACAATGAAATTTCTCAGGCTAATCTTTTAATTGATGAAGCTGCTCTTAACTTTAAACAGGCACAAAAACTTCGCACTGAAGCAGAATCTTATCCGGCAGGAGCTGCCAAGTTAGGCGGCTTAGGGAATGCGGAAGAAAAAGAAAATGAAGCGCTGGCTAAACAACAAAAAGCTCTTGAAATTTTATCTAAAACAAATCCGGGCTATAAAATCACATCTCCTCCATCAGAGACAAACACGCCTGAGCTGATAGCTGCTATCAATAATCAGATTACGAAAACGTCCCAGTCGCAGATGGACGCTTATCTGGAGTTAAGCAAAGTGAACCAGTCTGAACTAAACGCACAAAATGATAAATTACTTAAAAATACAGCATTCAAATCTCCGGACAATAAACAGGCCCAGGATCTAAAAATAAATGCCGATAACCTGAATAATGAGGCAAAAGCACTAATCGGCCAATCATTAATGGCCAAAACCCCTTCGGAAAAAGCTAACCTTCTTCTGAAAGCCAATGAGAAAGAAATTGCGGCGCTCAAAACATTAAATCAGGCCACGGAACTCGTAAACAACAATTCTACAGTTGCCTCTAACAGTAATACCGTTACTGCCAACGAAGTTAACAATGAGGCTGTCAAAAATAATAACAACAGCAGAACGGCGAATGAAAATGCCGTTTCAAGTAATACGGTAACAAATAACCAGGAAACAGCTTCAAATACAACCAATACTGTTTCAATCTCAAATGAGGCTAATGCTACTTCAACAAATACTGTTGTTGCCGGCAATAATGAAACTAATAGTGAAAACGCTACGGCATCTACTACCGTTTCTCAGACAAATCCAACTAACAACAATTCAGCAACGATCGATGGCAACGGAGTCGGCGATGAAGCCTCAAAATTGAAAGCAGGATTAAATAACAGTACTGAAACAAACTTAACCACGTTTAATTCATATACAAACAGTGATGCGCTTTCCTTGAAAGACCAGGCATTGCAAAAAATAAATGCGGCATTATCGGAAGATAAACAAATCAGTTCTTCTCTTGATAACGTCACTCAGCTTGCAGCCAGTAATTCATCTACAGGAACTCTAAGCCAGGAAAGCATTTCATCACTGGTTTCGGAAGCTGATAAATTAAATGATGAAGCTTTTGCCTTGCGAAAATCTGCGGCCACGAAAACAGGTCCTGAAAAAGAAACTGACCTGACTTCAGCCAAAAATCTGGAAGCTACCGCCATAAATAAAAAAGTTGAAGCGGCTGACAAGCAAAAACAATTGAATAACGCAACCTATGAAGCTAACAAACAAAGCCTGGAGGACCTGGCGGCTTTGGCGAAAGGTAAAAATATTGCAGAGTTAGGTACTGTCGAAATGCAGGTGAATGAGGCGTCACTTTTATTAAAACAAGCCACTAATTTAAGAACTGAAGCAGACTCGTATCCAAGTGAGGCTGCTAAACTTGGTGGATATAGTAATGCAGAGGAAAAGGAAAGTCAGGCATTAGCTAAACAACAGGCCATCCTTGATATCTATAAAAAACATTTCCCGAATTATACGCCTAAAAAAGCCACAGTTACATCGGATAGCCCCGAGGCCATTGCGAAATTAAGTGACACTAAGAACAACTTAAACAATAATAACCAGCAGCATATTGATGGCTTAACTATTTTAGCTCAGGCTAATGAAAAAGAATATAAAACACGTGTATTAAGCCTGCCGACGACTTTAAATGCCAGTCAAACCAATTTAAAGACAAAAGCCCAGGCCTCATATAAAAAACAACAGGATCTTCTTGCACAAGCCGCTCAGACAACAGACAATGTAAGGAAGAAAAATCTGTTAATCGACGCCAACAAATCCGGTCAGGACGCAATTAATTTGTTAAGTCAAATATCGAACCCAACTGCTGTAGCTAATAACTCATCCAATGCGGGAAATGAAACGAACACGAATAATGCCGCAAATAATAATACCGCTAGTAACTCAACCAATAATGCTGTAAACAATAATACAGCGGCAAACAATAATTCTGCAAATAATACAAATGCAAACAATACACTTGTCAATCCTTCTAATACCGTTAAAATAAAAGTAGAAGGACTGGAAGTTAAAAACACTAACGCATACACAGCTGACAAACCAATTCCTATGGACGAAAAAATTCCGGATGGGCTTGTGTTTAAAGTTCAGATAGGAGCGTTTAAATCACCGTTACCTAATAATACATTTAAAGGGTTAAGTCCGGTTATCGCGCAAACCACACCTAACGGTTATATCAGATACATGGCAGGTCATTTTGAGCAGTATTCCAGTGCCAATGCAGTAAAAAATGATTTGAGGACCCTGGGTTACAGCGATGCTTTTGTAGTTGCATATTATAATGGCAAGCGGATCAATTTAAATGAAGCAACAGATAAAGCCAAAGCTGCAGGGCAAACTGTTGAAGTAGTAGCAAATACAAGTGCAGGTTTAACCACTAATGCCAATGTTCCGAAAAATACTCTCACCGCCCCGGTTAATAATGTGGCTAATGCTATTGATACTCAGCCTGTAGAAATAACCAATGAGTTGGAAAAAATGAATGGCTTACTGTATACTGTGCAGATCGGTGTTTATTCTAAACAGGTTACCAGAGCGCAGCTAAACAATTTAAGACCAATTTATACTGAGAAATTACCGAACGGGTTATACCGTTATACTGCAGGAATTTATAATCAATCATCAAGGTTATTAGAAGACAAGAGAAAAGTAGTTGATCTGGGAGTGAAGGACGCGTTTGTTTCAGCATATTATAATGCGAAACGAATTCCTTTTGCTGAAGGACAAAAATTACAAACCGAAGACAATAGCCTGAAAATGGAAGCAGAAAACCCCATTATTTTCTCCAACTCAACAACAAACACTCCGGCTAATAATAACGTAGCTGTAAATAATACAACAGCACCTGTAAATAATACAACACCTGCTACAAACGCGTTTTCAAATGGTGTGACTACCGGACCAGTACCAACCGCTGAAAATGGCGTTAAAACAGATGATGCGGGTATTTCTTTTAAAGTACAAATTGGCGCATATAAAAACCAGGTACCAAACGAAGTAGCTTCAAAATTTTCAAATATTAAAACATGGCCTGTACAAAATGTTGTCATCAACGGCTTATATATTTATACTATTGGAAATTTCACAGGGCTTGAATTCGCTAAAAAATTAAAGGATGAGGCTGTTTCCATAGGCATCCAGGACGCTTATATTACCGTTTATAAAGACGGAAAAAAATTATACGGTGCAGAATCTTTGCAATACTTAAACAGATAAAAATAATTAGTTTTATACCATGATAACAAATCATTTCTCAGACACGGAAGAGTTATTAGAACTGGATCTCCTTACAAAAGAAGAAGAACTAAATAGCATCATTTTATATAATGATGATGTGAATACTTTTGAATGGGTGATTGAATGCCTGATGAAATATTGTGGTCATGATTCTATACAAGCGGAGCAGTGTGCGCATATCGTGCATTTCAGCGGCAAGTGCGCGATCAAAACAGGTGCATTTGAAAAACTGAAACCGATCTGTGAAACGCTTTTAGAAAAAGGATTAAGTGTTGAACTAAATTAATTTTTTATGAAAAAAATTGCATTTTCTATTGTTATCCTGGCAACCATACTTATTGCCTGCCACAAAAACGCGATCACCGGGCGACGCTCTGCGAACCTGATGCCGGAAACAGACCTTATTGGATTGAGTTTAACGGAGTATGATAAGTTTTTATCAGAACACAAGCCTCTACCGGACACTGATCAAAGAACGATGTTAGTCAGAAATGTTGGAACTAAAATTCAAAAGTCGGTTGAAAAATATTATTCAGACAAAGGGTTAAGTGATCAGTTAGAAGGATTTCAATGGTCCTTCAATGTGGTGGATGAAGCACCGGTTAATGCCTGGTGTATGCCGGGAGGTAAAGTTGTGGTATACACCGGACTTTTGCCTGTGACGCAGGATGAGCCAAGCCTGGCCATTGTGATGGGCCATGAAATTGCTCATGCTATTGCGCGGCATGGTAATGAGCGTATGACCCAGGGATTGATTGTTCAATTTGGTGCTGCTGCTTTATCCATCGCACTTCAGCAAAAGCCAGCGTTAACCCAGGCTTTGTTTCAACAGGCTTATGGTTTGAGTACCACGCTGGGTGTTCTAAAATACAGCAGGACACACGAAACGGAAGCAGATAAAATGGGTTTGGTTTTTGCGGCTATGGCAGGATATAATCCTGAAGCCGCCATCTCTTTCTGGGAACGGATGGCGCAGGCAGGAAGCGGCCAGGCTCCTCCCGAATTTTTAAGCACTCACCCCAGTGATGAAACCCGCATGAAAACACTCAGAGAATTTATGCCGGAAGCAAAAAAATATTATAAAAGCGGTAGTTAACCAAATGCTTCAAAAAAGTTAACGCAGCATAGACCCACGTTTCACGAGATAGGTTTGTAAAATGTGATCGAAGCCCTGGTTAATATCTGCTTCCACAAAATCAATTTTATATTGGCCACACTTTAACTTAATGGCTTCGGTGTATTCAGAAATCTTTTTCAGGTACATGTCTTTTACCTGGTTGGGGTTCAGTTTAATCTCCTGTTTGGTTTCAATATCAATAAAATGGTGAGGACGGTTTTCAAATTCAAAATCCAGTTCCTGTTTTTTATCCGTAACATGAAATAAGACCACATCATGTTTTTTATATTTCAAATGCTGAAGTGATGCGAAGATGGCATCGAGGTTAGAATGATCTTCGAACATATCACTAAAAATAACAATCAGTGAACGCCTGTGAACTATTTCCGCAACCTGGTCCAACGCTTTGGCAGATTGTGTAGTTGATGCTTCTTCATATACCCCTTTCTCCAATAATGTTTCCAATTCATGATACATTATTTTCTGCTGAGCAGGATTACTTTTTGCCGGGTAATGCTTATGAATTTCTTTATCAAAAAAGGTAATGCCAATAGCATCCCTCTGATTTTTTAATAATTGTATCAGGGCCGCTGCTGCATAAACCGAAAAAGATAATTTATTCAGAGTGCCTTCTTTCTTTTTCTCTAAAGGAAACAACATCGAATTAGAGGTATCAATCACAATCTGGCAACGCAAATTGGTTTCCTCCTCATAACGTTTGATGAAAAGCTTATCCGTTTTACCAAATAGCTTCCAGTCAATGTGCTTGGTGCTTTCACCTTTGTTATAGATACGATGCTCCGCAAACTCGACAGAGAATCCATGAAAGGGGCTTTTATGTAAACCGGTAATAAAACCTTCCACCACTTGTTTGGCAAGCAGCTCTAGCTTTGAGAATGGCTGTATAAGTTCCCGGTTGATCATGAATATAAAAATACGGTTTTATTAGCTGTATTCAAATTCAAACAAAAAGGGTTGAATGATTAAAAACAAAAAACCCCCGAGTAAACTCGGGGGTTTTTTAATTAATTAGTTTCCTAATTATTTTCCTTTGTTAACGTTAGTAGCTAACTCAGTTCCAGCTTTAAATTTAACTACTTTTTTAGCAGCAATTTTAATTTCTTTTCCTGTTTGTGGGTTACGACCTAAACGTGCAGCACGCTTAGCTACTGAGACGACCTGCGTCAGCTTTAGTTAATTTTGATCCGTTTGCGATTGCTTCGATTAATTCTGCTTTGTTCATTTTGTTTTGTTTTTAAGGGTTAAACTTTTTTAAATTAATTACATTACAAATGTATACGCTAATCCTTATTTGTCAAGTGTTTTATAAAAAAAAGTGGTGATTTTGTTAATAAAATAGCACATTGTTAATAAATACGTCCCGAATCGCCATTATAACGGGACTTTTGGACCATGCAGACATGTAAAATGTCAATTAGTAGCCCTTTTAAGCCGTGCACAAGTGCCGTTTACTACCAATAAAGCATCTATCTTACCTATAAAAACTTTAAACCGGGTTCCGCTTTAAATCCCCGTAAAAATTCTTCAACCAACATTCTCTTTTTTCCCGCCATCTGAAGTTCCTTAATGTGTATAAAACCATTGCTGCAGGCTACTTTCAGGAAAGTTTTACCGTCACTTAATACATCACCCGGTGTTTGTGAATGATTCGCTTCTTCTATATCAGATGAGAAAATTTTTATTCCCAGTGATTGATTGTTCTTATCAATGAACTCTGTGAAAGCTGCGGGATAAGGTGAGAGACCACGGATCAGGTTATAAATTTTTTCGACAGGATTGTTCCATTTTATTTTACAAGTCTCCTTAAATAATTTTGGTGCGTGTATACTTTGTGAATCATCCTGCGGTTTTAATTCATAGTTACCACTTTCAATCACTTTCACGGTCTTTAATATTAACTCTGCGCCAACATGCATTAATGCATCATGCAATTCACCAGCGGTTGTTGTTTTGCCGATTGGCACTTTTTCCTGGAACAACATACTGCCAGTATCAATCTCATGTTTTAATTTAAAACTTGTGACGCCACTTTCCGTTTCTCCATTAATCACTGCCCAATTGATTGGTGCAGCGCCCCTGTATTTAGGTAATAACGAACCATGTAAATTATAGGTTCCAAGCGGTGGCATATTCCATACCACTTCGGGCAACATTCGAAAAGCAACTACAATTTGTAAATCTGCTTTTAATTCTATTAACTCGTTAATAAAGGATTCGTCTTTCAACTTTTCGGGTTGCAATACTTTCAGGCCTTTCTCCAATGCATATTTCTTTACTGCAGATTGCTGTATTTGCTGGCCGCGACCAGCGGGTTTGTCGGGAACTGTCACTACAGCAACAACATCATAATTATTCTGTATCAATATATCTAAACTTGCTACAGCAAATTCTGGAGTTCCCATAAATATAATTCGCATTGGTACTATAAATTTTTCCGGTAAAGTTAAAGTCTTAAATTTAAAAGGTTCTACCGTCGATAAAGATTATTATTGAAAAGAAATATTAATAACTGTTCCTGCGTTTCTTTCAAAATCTATTGTTCCATCTAATTGTTCAACCAGGCTTTGCACAATTACTGTCCCTAAGCCTCCCTGTTTTTCAATATCAAAATTTTCCGGAAATCCTTTTCCATTATCTCTGATAGTAAAATTATAGCGATTATCAAGGTCATTTTTAGAAAAAGAAATTTGAATCAAATTATCTAATGAATTTTCATTAAACGCATATTTATAAGCATTGGAAACCAATTCATTTATGATAAGGCCACAAGGGATAAGTTTGTTAATATGCAGGGCCAGAGGAATTACGTCAAGTTCAATTTTAGTATCCGGTGAAACGTCATCATAATTTTTTGATATATAACCGGTTAATTCGAGAAAATATTCCTGCAGATTAATTTCACTATAATCGTTTGCCTGGCATAATTTATCGTGTAAGATAGCCATACATTTAATCCTGGCGATACAATTTTCAAGAATTTCGTCTACATCTTTATCTGCTTTATAATGCGTCTGTAATCTCAATAGACTTGATATTACCTGCAGATTGTTTTTTACGCGGTGATGTATTTCCTGAAGCATTAATTCTTTTTGCTTGTTCTTCAGGTTGAGTTCTAAAGTTCTTTCAGAAACTATTTTTTCCAGATTTTCCTTTTCTCTTTCTTTTCTTCTGCTTCTTCCAAAAAAAGTAAATCCTGCCAATGAAGCTATAATCAAGCCCATTATTAAATAATTGGTTATTACCTTCTGGTTTTGATGCAAAAAATTTTGTTTAGTGTTTTCTTCTTTTAAAAGGGCATTTTCTTTTTCTTTTTTCTCAGACTCGTACTTTATTACCAGTTCATTAATACGTTCATTAGTTTCAGAATTCACCAGGCGGTTGGTTATATCAAAGTATTGTTTGTGATACTCATATGCCGCGCCAAAGTTGTTCATTTTGGCCGAAACATCAGAAAGCCCATTATAATTAGCTTGCAAAAGATCTCTCGCGCTAATTTCAGTAGAAAGAGCTAAACTTTTTTTATAATATTCCAACGAACTTTCATACTTTTTTTGCGCAGCATATACTTCAGCAATATTATTGAAATCCATGGCGATTCCATATTTATCCTCTTCTATTTCAAATATTTTTATGGCCCTGTTAAAATATTCAACCGCTAACTGATAGTTCTTGCCGTTGAAGTAAATAGCGCCAATATTATTTAAAATAGATGCGGTACTTTTTTGATCAGAAATTTCGACAAAGTATTTAAGCGCTTTATTGTAATAAGTCATTGCCTCCTTATGATTTTCCGCATCATAATAAGTGTTTCCAATATTGACGTTATCTTTAGCGATAGCATCTCTGTTTTCCAAAATTTCATCTATTTTTAAGCCTTTAAATTGATATTCGAGCGCTGTATCAAATTTTTTCAGGATTCGATATATGATTCCAATATTGCTTAAATTATCAGAAAGTCCTTTTTTGTTTCCAATTGCCTCATTTATTTTAAACGATTTAAAATAATTAACAAGGGCGTTTTCATACTCGCCCCGATTACAATAAAGTGTCCCGATATGATCTAAACATAATGCCTGTCCCCTTTTAAAATTAAGGTGTGTTGCCAAAGATTCGCCTGAAGTTGCATACGTCAAAGCTTTGTTTGGGTCTGCATTTTCATATTCATTACAAAGCCTGTTTAAGAGCATGACTTTATTTGTGTCATCCTTAACTTTACTCAAAAGCGTGTTAAGCGAATCGATTGTGGTTTTATTTTGCCCATTGGCAAATAAAAAATGCATAACGGTAAAAAAAAATATCAATGTTTTCAGATTCCGCATACAGTTCTTAACCAATTCCCGTTTAATTTTAAATCCAAATTACACATCCCAATATGGAATGGTAAAAGACGAACGTAGTTCTTTTAAAGATAAAAATACTATAAATAATGCTCAACATAAAATATATTGATTAAATCTTTTGGTTAAAACCTTATTTTTTTCTATGTTTACTTCATAAAATATTGTCCCTTGATGTTCTAAATTTTATGAAAGAAAATAAAAATTCCACAAATGAAAAAAACTACCAAAATTGGCTCAACAGTAGCACTATTTTTATGTACTTCATTTTTAACTATTAATGAAGTAAAAGCTCAAAATAATTCACAGCAACAATCCTGGAGCCAACACGTTGGAATAGGTACTATTGTGGCTTTAAATACAGGTCAAAACTCAGCTGTAAGTTCCAGTATAAATTCTGGTTCAACCTCAGGTTCAAATTCAGGTTCAAGCTCAGGCTTAACAATTGGTTTAATTCAGGATGATATTACGGGAGAAGTATATGAATTTCGCTATGCGGGACTCGAGGAACTTGAGATTAATGGAAAATATACGTATATCCTACAAATCACTGCATCGGGCAAAGTGATTATCAGAGATATTCGTCACTCACCAAGCTCCGGTAATTAATACGTCTTGCTTAACTTTTCTTTATAAATTTTAGAGCTGGTTTAAAATTTATCTACTAATTTGTTTATGCTTATTTTTGAGTGAAACAAATTTAATGTATAAATTTTAACCCAGCTTTTTAATGAATCAAAATAAGTCAAAATATATTTTCATCATTTTAGGGCCGCTTGTAGCAATTCTAATGTGGCTCTTCACAGACCTGGATCCTTCAAACCACAAGGTATCCCTGATGGCGGGGATTGCACTTTGGATGAGTATCTGGTGGTTTTCAGAAGCTGTGAGTTTAGCAGTCACCGCCTTAATTCCCTTTTTGATGATGCCTATGCTTGGTTTGGCAGATACCAAATCAGTAGCGCAACAATATACAGACAGTATCATCTTTTTATTTATCGGAGGTTTTATGCTCGCCTTTGCCATTGAAAAATGGCATTTACATAAAAGGATCGCTATAAAAATTCTTTCTGTTGTTGGAACAAAACCGCATCACATATTATTGGGCGTGATGTTATCTGCCTACCTGATCAGTAACTGGATCTCCAACACCGCCACTACCATGATGTTGTTTGGGGCTGTATTAGCTCTCATAAGCGAAACCGATGAATTCATTCATAGCGAAAAAAGCAAAAACCAGTTCGCCGCATCGATATTATTAGGGCTCGCGTTTTCAGCAACAATTGGTGGAATGGCAACTCCGGTGGGAACGCCACCGAATATGTATTTTTTTAAAGCGTATAAAGAAGCCTTTCCTGATTTGAATGACCTTACTTTTTTAAAATGGGCAACGATTGGGTTTCCCTTATCAGCTTTGTTTCTAATCTGTACGTTCTTTGTCCTTCGTTTTTATTATCTCCGTAAGAAAGTAACCATTACAAATCTGGAGAAAAATCATTTTAAGAATCACTATACCACCCTTGGTAAATTTTCTTATGAAGAAAAATGGATCGCCGGAATCTTCATATCCTGTATGATTCTTTGGTTCACCAGGGCTGACATACCCTTTGAAACTTTCACTTTTAAAGGGTGGAATCATTTATTTTCAAATCCAAAACTGACTGATGATGCAACGGTAGCTATTGCCGCAGCTTTACTCCTGTTTTTAATTCCCAGTAAACAAAATAAAGGAGAAGCTTTACTGGAATGGGAAGATGCAAAAAAAATCCGTTATGATATCATCCTGATGTTTGGAAGTGGTTTTGCCCTGGCTTATGGTTTTGATGTATCGGGATTAAGTGATTGGCTGGCAAATTGTTTAACGGCCTTAAAGGGAGTTCACATCTTTTTTATTATTCTTGGTATTTGTGTGATCGTTACAATTATTAGTGAATTTGCATCCAACATTGCCAGCATCCAGTTAGCGATACCAGTGATGATTGCTTTGCAGAAAGACCTGGAACTTCCACCGTTATTGTTGATGATCCCTGCCACTTTTGCCGCTTCCCTGGGATTTATGTTACCTGTTGCCACTGCTGCTAATACCATCGTTTTTGGCACCAAGCGTATCGACATCAAAGATATGTTCAAGGTCGGCCTGGTACTGGATGTGATCGGCATCCTCCTCATTACAATTTTCTGCTACATGTTCTTAGGATAAAAACCTAAAAAGTGTCTAAAATTCAAATATCACCGGGACAAAAAATTTAAACGGCAGTCTGCTAGGTGGCGGATGAGGATTAAAAATAACTTTGTTACCATTTTGTGTTATAGTATATAAGCAGGTTATTTATGAGTTTCGGAAAGGAAACATACAGTTTATTATCGAACACCAACAATGAAGTGGTTAAATCCCTTTACGAGGCGTATGCTAAAAAGCTATTGGCATACACGTGTAAAAATTATACCATCGATAAAGATGATGCCTGGGCTATTGTTTATAAAACAATTTACAAAATAGCAGAGGTTGGCTCTAATTACACATTTGAAAATGAACAAAAACGTTCGGGATTTATTTTCAAAACGCATATCAACTTTTTACGCAATTATTTCAGGGACAACAAATCCTTTGAAAAAAATAACCGGGAAGTTGAACTGCACGAAAATTTCGCCGATAAAGAACCGGAAGTTAATCCTGTTCAAAACCTGCCATTAATCGTTCTGCAACAGGAACTGGAAAAACTGGAAGATTGGCAACGTATCTTATTATTGATGCGCGGACAGGATATGCCTTACAGTAAAATCGCGGAGTTCGTTAAAAAACCGGAGGGCCAGTTAAAAGTGTATTACGCCCGTTTAAAAAAACAATTAACCGAAAACGTGAATGCAGAATTAGAAAAAATTAAACCAACACAAGATGTCAGCCAATAATAAACATAAGATTTCTGAAAAAGAGCTCGATAACCTGCTGGGTCAAGCCTTTTTAAATTTAGATTTTAATAATCCTAAAAACCAAGAACTTATGGAAACAATTTCAAACCAGGTGTTGCCTACTCAACCAGTTAACACAGGATTTATCAATAAAGCATTCTTTATAAAACTAGCTGTTGTAATTGCCATCATCACAACCTCAGCCTTTCTCTATTTCAATTATTCCAAAAACAACAATAATCACAACCCGATTCAAAATACAAATAACACCGCAGCGGTTTCAATTCCTGAACAAATTGTGAAAACAGAAGAACAAAGAATTCCATCAGAAACCAAGAATGATAAAGCGGAATCCAAACCAGAAATGGCAGTGATCGCTTATGCACCATTCCAACAACAGGAACCGGTTTCGAATGAATCATCAAAACACCAACTACCACTGATCATTTATAACGATGATGAAAACACAATAAAACAGGAAGATACAAATTATGTATTTCCAAAGCTGACTGAAAAAGAGATCAAAGAAACAAAAAGACAAAAAGAGGTGATGTCGATGATGTTAGTGAAACAAAACAAATATTGGTATCCGTTGATTGGTGACAAACAAAACAAACAACCGGTTTATGGACTCGCAAATGATACGGGTGCGTTATTCTATATGGCACGCGCCGAAGTCACAAATCTAGAGTACAGAACGTTTCTATTCGATTTACTGATTCATGATGAAAAAGAAGCTTTCATCAAAGCTAAACCTCACCAGAATTTGTGGCTTGATGCACCCGGTCATGTCAGGAGAACCGAAATGAAAGACAATTATTTTTCAGACAAACGCTATAACGACTATCCCGTGGTGAATATTACTCCGGAAGGGGCCGAGCTTTACTGTCAATGGCTTGGAAATATCGTTGAACTGAGTCAGGGAAAAATCGTTGCCAGACTTCCCTATGAAAACGAATGGATCAAAGCAGCCAAAGGTAAAAACCCAACCGCTGATTATCCGTGGCCTGGAGATTCCATTCAAAACAAGAATGGTTGCCATATGGCTAATTTTTGCATACAAAAGCAAAGTGAGAAATTAAGAACGAGCATGAAGTGCACGCCAAAAAACAAGGGAGCATATTCGTCAGCTGAATTCATGCTTGGAGATTCCATGATGACTACGAAAGTGTCTGCCTATAATCCCAATGACTATGGCGTGTATTGCATGGCAGGAAATGTGGCAGAAATGGCTTACGATAACAAAACAAAAGGTATCATTACCAAAGGAGGCAGCTGGAACAGTGACTTTGAACATTGCAAGATCACCAGCAAAGAAGAATTAGTCGGACTGGTAAAAGCAAACGCCATGACCGGTTTCAGGCCGGTATTCAGGATCACGCTCACACATTTCTTCGGTTCCGTTGAAAGAGAAAATCCAGAAACCGGATTGCCAACATTAACACCGGAGGAAATAACCAATACCGCAAAACAAAAGAAAAAAATGACAGAGGCTTTGATCAAACTGAATAAAGAAAAGTATGCCTATATACCGATGGGCTCCTGTTCCTATAAAAATGACATGATTTCTGTACAGTCATTTTACATGAGAACAACAGAAATCACGAATCTCGAATACCGAACGTTTATGATGGATCTTTTAGTGAGTGGCAGAAAAGAAGACTACTTAATTGCAAAACCGGATCAAGAGATGTGGAAGAAAAAGTTTCCTTACAGCTTTAATGATCCTCTTGTAAGTCTGTATTTCTCGCATCCTGCCTATGACGAGTACCCCGTTGTGAATATTTCCAGGAAAGCCGCTCAACTCTACTGTGACTGGTTAACCATTGAAACGAATAAAATATTGAAGGAAACTGATAAACCCCTCATGAATGATTTAAGAATCCCCGATGAATATGAATGGGCTTTAGCGGCAAGCAATGGGAAGAACAGTGTAAAATACGCGAACGGACAGGAGTCGTTGAAAGATAATAAAGGAAAGTATGAAGTAAATTATATGTGCTTCTCAAAAGAACAATGCCGTTACGATAGTGTTTTGAACTTATACATTCCTAAACAATCTTTAAATAAGGATGAAAAATTACTGGCTGCTTTTACCGATGATGGCGCTTTCCATACTGCCAATACGCAAATGTATAAACCTAATATTTATGGATTATACTGCATGGGAGGTAATGTTTCTGAAACGGTCATTAACCATAAAACCAATCAACCGGAAACAAAAGGCGGCAGCTGGTTCAGTGTTGATTATTTTTTAGAGATCAACGCGGATGACGAATACAAAGGAGAAGTAAAACCTTCACCGCTGATTGGTTTCAGACCGGTGTTTACGGCACCGAAAAAAAGGGTACCATTTTAATCAGAAATTAATTCAAAAAATCTCTCAGGTCATCAACAATTTTGTTGGTGGCCCCTGAGTTTTTCCGTACGTAGTTTTTAGCCAGCCTGGAAGATTCAGCGAGCATTACTTTATTCTCGATTAATTCGGATAGTTTCGCAGTTAATTCGGATGAATCACTAATTACAAAACCTGCATTCAGATCAATGATTTCAAAAGCCTCATTGAATTTTTTATAATTAGGGCCGAATAAAACCGGTAAACCATAAACCGTTGGTTCCAAAATATTATGAATCCCGTTATTAAAACCTCCACCAATCATGGCTATAGTTCCGTATTGATAAACAGATGAAAGAAACCCGATGGCATTTATCACCAATATAGGATGAATATAGACCGTTGCATTATCAGAAAATAAGTGATATGGCAACCCGTTTTTAGCCAATAAATTTTTTAAGCGATCGATGTTTTTACGATCAATTTCATGTGGCGCGATAATCAATTTTAACTGAGGATGTTTCTCTTTTAATTGTATGTACGACTCAATTAAATGCTCTTCATCTTTCTGCCAGGAACTTCCAGCAATGATTACAAACGCATTCTTAGCAAATTCCTCAATTTCATTTATTTTCTTGGGCGCCGAGCACACTTGCAGTACCCTATCAAAACGTGTGTCGCCGGTCAATACACCACTACTGATACGCAGCACCCGCAACAGTTTAATGGAATAAACATCCTGGGTGTAAATTGTTTTATAGGACACTAAAGCCTTTCTGAAAATTCCCCCATACCATTTGAAAAAAGGCTGGTGTTTTTTAATGACCGTGGAAATTAAAAAAGCAGGAATTTGTTTTCGCTCTAACTCAAATAAATAATTCAGCCAGAATTCATACTTGACAAAAATGGCCAGTTTCGGTTGCAGGATGGAAAGAAAGATTCTCGCATTAGAAGGAGTGTCGGCCGGCAAATAAGTTACCAGGTCAGCAAACGGATAATTTTTTTGAATCTCATATCCCGAAGGAGAAAAAAAAGATAAAACGATTTTCTGTCCCGGGTATTCCTTTTTTAATTTTTCGATAACCGGTCTACCCTGCTCAAACTCGCCAAGCGAGGCGCAATGAAACCACACAGCATTTTCCAGTTTCAAATTGTCTACTTTTGTTCTTAATTGTTCTTCCCAGTTTTTCCGTCCTTCAACCCATAATTTCGCCTTGGGATAAAACAGCGAAGCCAGTTTTAACCCGAATTGAAAAAAATATATGCCAAGGTTGTATAAGAACATTTTTTTTAAACAATAAATCACATAAAGGTAAAAAAAAGCAGGGTTACTTTAAATACTATCTAAATAAATTTAAAAAACCACGTTTTTTAAAGGTTTCCTCACTTACATTCTTATATTCCAAAATATAAAAGTATGTTCCCTCACTCAAAGCTACACCACTGGTCGTTCTACCATCCCAACGAATGTGGGTGTTATTATTCATATTTACGTCGTTTATTAGATTGCCCCATCTATTATAAATAGAAATATTTAATAACGTGCTTTCTTTACCTAAATTAAATTGCCAAACATCATTCACGCCATCACCATTAGGAGTAAATACATTAGGAATAATACTGTTTATTATTTCCACGCATACGGAAGAAGAGTCTTTACATCTAGTAATCGTATCTACTGCGATTAATTTGACGCAATTTATTCCATCCTTCAGATAATTATGTGAAATTTTGTCGGCAATAAATGACTCAATTGAAGGAGAACCATCATCAAACATCCATTTATAAAATTGTCCACCAGTAGAGGTATTTGTAAATGCAAGAGGCACATTCACTTCATATGAATTATCGTAATCAGGTCGGATACCCGCAATGGGATTTGGGAAAATCGTAACAACGAGTTGGTTTGCATTTTGAACCAAACATCCACTGCTATATGTTGCCATTGCACTAACAGTATATGAGCCGGCAACAGAAAAGCAATGCATAAATGAATCTGCCACTGAAACAGTGTTGTCGCTCCAATCAAAAATTATAGAATTAAACGAATTAATTGTGTTAGTAAAGGTTAAACAAGAGTTTGCGCAGGCAAATTGTGCATCCGAACTAATGATTAATGGGGGCGCAACGCCTAAACTAACCGTACTGACAGCGATATTTGAACAAATTCCATCTGACCCCACAACTGTATAGTTAGTTGTTATCGTTGGGCTTGGCGTTAATGAGTTACCAGTCAGTCCGCCTGGCATCCATGTATAAGTAGTTGCACCAACAGCATTGAGCGTTGCGCTTCCACTACATATATAAAAAAAAGGAGTTACAGATACGACAGGAGAAGATATAACAGAAATATTTACCTGATCTATATTTGAACAGCCTGAATTATTATCAATTCCTATTAATGTATATGTTTGATCAGCCACTGGGGAAATATTGACAGAAGAGCCCACTGCATTCCCGGGTAACCAAGTATAGCTTATAGCACCGGAGGCTGATAAGAAAGATGAAGTACCACTGCATAAGGAAAATGCAGGCGCTGAAATCTGAACGTCAGGCAAAAGAAGAACTTGCACTGCCTGTACATAATTATTGATACATCCGTTTAAGTCTGTGCCGGTGACAGAATAGCTAGTATCCACCAACGGGGAAACCTCAGCATGATCAGAAACGACACCAGTGCTCCAAGTATAGGTATTTGCTCCATGAGCTGTCAAAACCACACTGTCTCCTAAACATATAACACTATTGCTTAATGTGGCGGAAACGCTTGGAGAGGGGTTTAAGCCGACCATCAGCGTCGACTGCGCAGAAGGCAACCCACAGGCATTTTTGACAGATAAACTTATTAAACCGGAAGTGCCGTTTGTTGTTGCAGAAATGCTATTAGTTGTACTTGACCCGGTCCAGCCATTTGGTAATATCCAGGAATATGAGGATGCACCTACAATTGGCGAAACAGAGTAAATATAAGTAGCGGATTCCGGGCATATAAAATTATTCCCCGAAATACCAGGGACTGATACCAAAGGGTACGCACAATCAATTTTCCTAACCCGTTCATTGCTCCAATCCGCTATATATAAGTTACCCATTCCATCAACATCAACACCATGGACATTCGTTAACTGCGCATTAAAAGCCGGGCCGCCGTCTCCACTGTATCCCTGAACTCCTGTTCCGGCATAAGTTGAGATTATACCTCCCCCATCTATCCTCCTGATTTTATCATTACCATAATCGGCAACATACAAATTAAAGGAAGAATCAATTGAAACATCAATTGGGGAGTTTAATGTTGCATTTAGTGCGTTTGCTCCGTCCCCGCTGCTGCCCTGCCCGCCGTTACCAGCCAAAGTTGATATTACTCCCAAAGTATCTATTTTTCTGATGATATGGTTTCCTTCCTCTGCAATATATAAATTTCCAAATACATCAACTGTAATACCCATTGGGTAATTTAATTTAGCTGCGCTTGCCTGCCCACCATCTCCGCTATATCCCTGACTTGTTCCAGCAATCAAAGTAATAATCCCTGAAGCATCAATTTTCCGGACTCTGTGACCATTTCCTTCAGTAAAAAAAATGTTATTATTCTTATCAATGATCATCCCTTCAGGATTCCATAAACGTGCGTCTATTGCCGGTCCACCATTACCGGTATTACCTTTAACTCCATCCCCTGCAATAGTTGTAATTATTCCTGATGGATCAATCTTTCTTATTACATAATTCCATGTATCGGTAAAATAAATATTTCCGGACGCATCAACAGCAATATCACTTGGGCTGTATAGTTGGGCATTAATCGCCAAACCGCCATCACCAGAATAACCTATCACTCCAGTGCCAGCTATGGTAGAAATTATGCCCGAAGAATTTACCTTTCTAATTCTTCGATTCAAATAATCGCCGATATATATGTTTCCAGTAGCGTCGAAAGCCGCATTTCTAGGGCCACTTAATGTAGCAGAGGTACACAGGCCACCATCTCCCCCAAAACCCTGAATTCCATTTCCTGCAAAAGTTGTTATAATTTGTGCATGATAAGAAGCAAAACTTATAAATAGTAAAATAAATAAGTATGTTAATCTAAATGATAACTTTCGCATCTAAATGTATTAAAAGGACGAAACCCAGCTCTGATGTATAATTAATAACTAAAAATCAAAATTAATTTGTCCGTCTTTATCTTTAAAATTTTTAGAGTTCAGTTTTTCCATTGCCCTACGATGTAATTCCATCGGCGACATACCGTTTGCCCCGATTTGTTCGTCACCTTCCTCATCCATGGCAATTTCCTCTGACGTGCGTAAATTAATTTCCTTCACTTTATAGGACGTCAGTTTTTTGCCTTTGGCTTTCATATTTACCAATGGAGCAAACTCTACTAAATTAACAGCTTCGTCAGGAATCACTTTATCCTTTTCCTTGTTGAATTTTATATCCACAATCGGCAGAATCTGTGTAGTGATCAATTCGATGCGTGAATTTTCATTCTCAGTAATGATCAATGTTTTGTTAGTGGTATTTTCAGGTACAAAACGTTTCGTAATGTATGATTTACTTTCTCCATCATAATAAATGCAAGACAATACCAATTCAGGATAATATTTTTCAATCAAAATAGTATCTTCATCAAAATGGTTCAGCACATCATAGGTATACAGTTTATAGAATCCTTTACTGGTTACTGTTAAGATCTTGTCATCGCCGGCAAATTTCCCCAAATAGGTTCCTTTGTTTTCTTTATTCAAACGGTGTACGGTATCGTTGAACCAATAATCTTCCGCCGCTAAGGTGGAAGTCCCTTTGGTTTTTAATAATACTTTTTTAACCGCATACTTCGTTACAATATTTCCGGTAGACGCGCGGCCCTTCACAGGGATTTCGGCAAAATCCACATCTAGTTCCATTTTTCGCAATCCGGCAACAGGCTTTAAAATCACCTGAACTTTCTCTGCTTCTCCGTTTGGATTAATGGTAAACCAATGTACTGTTGAATTCGCTGTCCCTTTTGTCAGGTCATACTCTTTTTCACGGGTAATACCGGTAACATTAAAACGTTTAATGAAGGTGACACCTTTCGGGCCATCTGAATAAATCATGTTATAGGTCGTGCGCTCATCGTTTTTCTTAAAGATGGCAATGTAGATAATGTCTTTTCCAATAAATACCTTATCAGATACCTTGAACACTTTCATCTTACCATCTTTGGTAAAGGCGATGAAATCATCCAGATCAGAACAATCACAAACAAACTCATCTTTCTTTAAGCTCTTTCCTGCAAATCCCTCGGCACGGTTCACGTATAACTTTTCGTTCGCCATGATTACTTCCGTTGCCACGATGGTTTCCAGTTCTTTCGTTTCCGTTTTACGCTCTCTTCCTGTTCCGTATTTCTTTTTCAGATTCTTGAAATATTCAACTGCATAATCCGTCAGGTTCAACAAATGGTTTTTCACCGTCGCAATCTTTGCATCCAATTCCTTCATATGTTCCTCAGCCTTGATACTGTCAAAACGAGTGATACGGATCATTGGAATTTGAGTTAACTTCTGTAAATCTTCATCAGTAATTTCCCTGATCAGTTTTTTACGATGCGGTTTAAATCGCTCATATAAATATTCGTATAAAGTTTCCCGATTGGAATATTTCTTAAAGTCGATATACATTTCTTCTTTAATGAATAACTTCTCCAACGAAGAGAAGTGCCATTTTTCTTCAAGTTCTGCCTGTTCAATTTCCAATTCACGCTTTAATAAAGCAAGCGTCTGGTGTGTTGAAATCTTTAAAATTTCACTTACACCAACAAAGCGCGGCTTCTGATCTTCAATGATACAGGCGTTAGGAGAAATACTTACTTCACAATTGGTGAAAGCATATAAGGCATCAATCGTTTTATCGGGAGAAATACCGGGCTGTAGATGAATTAAGATTTCTACATTCTCCGATGTGTTGTCTTCTACCTTTTTAACCTTAATCTTTCCTTTATCATTGGCTGCGATTATGGAATCAATTAAAGAGCTCGTCGTCGTTCCAAATGGAATTTCGCTGATGATTAACGTTTT
Source organism: Bacteroidota bacterium (assembly GCA_021155905.1). Taxonomy (GTDB): domain Bacteria; phylum Bacteroidota; class Bacteroidia; order B-17B0; family Aurantibacillaceae; genus UBA4416. The sequence goes on along the minus strand of JAJNBG010000015.1, from coordinate 95,395 downwards.
TGGATTCAACTCTTTAACACGGGCACGGATCTTAACTTTTCCGCCACGTAAGCCATCCTTGTAATCACTGAAATCAGCAATACCTCCTGTAATAAAATCAGGATAAATAACGGCTTTACGTCCACGTAATATCTGAATCGACGCATCGATTAATTCGTTAAAGTTATGCGGTAATATTTTAGTAGCTAAACCAACTGCTATACCTTCTACTCCATGTGCTAAAACCAAAGGAAATTTCACAGGCAACGTGATAGGCTCCTTGTTACGTCCATCATAACTTAATCCCCAGTTCGTTGTTTTAGGATTAAAAATAATTTCCTGGCCTAATTTTGATAAACGAGCTTCAATATAACGTGGAGCCGCGGCGCTGTCACCGGTTAAAATGTTACCCCAGTTTCCCTGGCAATCAATCAACAGGTCTTTCTGGCCAATCGCTACTAAGGCATCACCAATACTGGCATCACCATGCGGATGGTACTTCATGGTATTACCAATCAGGTTGGCCACCTTGTTATAACGTCCATCTTCCAGTTCCCACATACTGTGTAAAATACGTCGCTGCACAGGTTTCAGACCATCTTCCATGGCAGGAACCGCACGTTCAAGAATTACATACGAGGCGTAATCAATAAACCAGGTCTTAAACATGCCCGAAACATGTTTTACTGTGCTTAATTCGTTGTGTTCGTTATTTATATTTTCTTCCATTCTTATCTTATCTCGTTCTCTACTTTTTAACTTGTAAACTATTGTTGTTCTATGCCAAATTAGGTCTTCAATAATTCTTCTTCCGCATCCACTTCAACACGTAAGTTATCAATGATAAACTCCTGCCTGTCCTGAGTGTTTTTACCCATATAATAACTTAACAACTGCTGAATAGAAGCCTGTTGGTCCAATAATACCGGCTCCAGGCGTATATCTTTTCCAATGAAGTGCTTGAACTCGTCAGGTGAAATCTCTCCTAATCCCTTAAATCGTGTAATCTCCGGTTTAGGGCCCAGTTTCGCAATGGCAGCTTTACGCTCTTCATCACTGTAACAATAAGCAGTTTCTTTTTTATTACGCACCCTGAATAGAGGCGTTTGTAAAATATACACATGTCTGTTCTTTACCAAATCAGGAAAAAATTGCAGGAAGAACGTCAATAACAATAAGCGAATGTGCATTCCATCCACATCGGCATCGGTAGCAATTACTACATTGTTGTATCGCAAATCTTCTAAACTGTCCTCAATGTTTAGAGCAGCCTGTAACAGGTTGAATTCTTCGTTTTCGTATACTATTTTTTTACCTAATCCAAAAGAATTCAAAGGCTTTCCTTTTAAACTAAACACTGCTTGCGTATTCACATCACGTGTTTTAGTGATAGATCCGCTCGCTGAATCTCCCTCACAAATAAACAGGGTCGTTTCAATCGATCGTGGATTTTTAGAATCATCCAGGTGCACGCGGCAATCTCTTAGTTTTTTATTATGAAGATTTGATTTCTTAGCGCGGTCTCTTGCTAATTTTTGAATACCCGATAATTCTTTACGTTCACGCTCATTGGCAATAATTTTGGCTTCAATGGCTTTTGCGGTTTCCGGATTCTTATGCAGGTAATTATCTAAATTCTGCTTGATAAAATCATTCACGAAAGAACGCATGGTTTGTCCGCCAGGCGCTACTTCCTGCGAGCCTAATTTTGTTTTGGTTTGCGACTCAAATACCGGTTCCTGCACTCTCACTGAAACAGCTGCTACAATCGATTTGCGAACATCAGCCGGATCAAAATCTTTCTTGTAAAATTCACGAATAGTTTTTACTACTGCCTCTCTGAATGCTGCCTGGTGAGTTCCACCCTGTGTGGTATACTGACCATTCACATAGGAATAATATTCTTCCGAATAATGCTCATTACTATGTGTCATCGCCAATTCGATATCATCCCCTTTTAAATGAATGATCGGGTAAATAATCTCACCCGTAATGTTTTTTTCCAGTAAGTCTTTTAAACCATTATCCGATTTATAAACCTGTCCGTTAAAATATAAAGTTAAGCCTGTATTCAAGAATGCATAATTCCATAACATCTTATCAATATACTCATGCACATAATGGTATTTTTTAAAGATGGTATCATCCGGTCTGAACTCAACATACGTGCCGTTAGCTTCAGTTGTTTTTTCAAGTTTGGATTCTTTCACCAAATTACCGCAAGAGAACTCCGCTGTTTTTGATTGACCATCCCTGAAGGCTGTCACTTTAAAATTGATAGATAAAGCATTCACCGCTTTTGTACCAACTCCATTTAAACCAATGGATTTTTTGAAAGCGTCGCTATCGTATTTTCCACCGGTATTAATTTTGGAAACGACTTCAACTAATTTCCCCAAAGGAATTCCCCGTCCAAAATCCCTCACGGTGATGACGCCATCCTTCACTGCCACATCGATGCGTTTTCCAGCACCCATCATGAACTCGTCAATCGAGTTATCCATCACCTCCTTGATCAATACATAGATTCCATCATCGAAGGCGGAACCATCTCCCAGCTTTCCAATGTACATACCGGGACGCATCCTGATATGTTCTTTCCAGTCGAGGGATTTAATACTGTCTTCGTTATAACTTGCTATCTCTTTTGCCATCTTAATTTTGTTATTTGTTCTGTGTTGTTAGTTATTTGTTTAGGTTAAAATGCTACTTGTTTTTTTTCAAAAAACTCAAAACCTATAACTTATAACTCGTCATTAATCTCCATCCAATAAATTACCCAATCCTCCTAAAATACTTCCTTCTTCTTTTCTTGCTCCTGAACCATAAGACAAAATTCTACTCGCTAAACGACTGATTGGTAATGTCTGGATCCAGACTTTACCAGGACCGCGAAGCACCGCGTAAAATACACCTTCACCACCAAACAACGTATTTTTAATTCCTCCTACGAATTGAATGTCATAGTTCACATCACTTGTAAACACAACAATACAACCGGTGTCTATTTTTAATATTTCTCCGGCCTGTAATGTTTTTTCAATCACATGTCCGCCACTATGAACAAATGCCATTCCATCGCCTTCCAGTTTTTGCATGATGAATCCTTCACCACCAAATAAACCGGTCCCTAATTTTTTCTGGAATTCAATACCAACCTGCACACCTTTTGCAGCACATAGAAAACTATCTTTCTGGCAAATGATCTTATGTCCAAGATGCGATAAATCCATCGGAATGATTTTTCCGGCATAAGGCGCCGCAAAAGTCACCTGGCGTTTTTGCTGAGAAATGTTCGTATAAACGGTCATGAATAAATTTTCACCGGTCAATAAGCGTTTTCCGGCAGTAAATAACTTACTCATAAAACCTGTTTGATTTCCATCTCCAAATAAGGTTTGCATCTGAATCCCGTCCGTCATCATCATAAAACTTCCCGGTTCAGCAATAACTGCTTCCTGTGGATCCAGTTCGATCTCCACACACTGCATTTCCTCTCCAAATAATTTGTAATCGATTTCGTGATTGTTCATAGTTTTACTTTTTATTTTCTTTATTGTCACTTCGAGAGAAGTCGAGAAGCGTTCTCAGAATTTTTCTGTTATCGACTCCGCTCGAACTGACAAAATTACTTCCTACACGTTGAAACGGAAATGCATCACATCTCCGTCTGCTACCACATATTCTTTTCCTTCCACTCTTAATTTACCAACTTCCTTGCATGCATTCTCTGATCCATAGGTGATGTAATCGTTATATCCAATTACCTCTGCGCGAATAAATCCTTTTTCAAAATCCGTATGGATGACTCCGGCAGCCTGAGGAGCCGTCATTCCTTTTTCAATGGTCCATGCTCTAACTTCTTTAACACCAGCCGTAAAATAAGTCTGCAACTGCAATAAGCTATAGGCTTGTTTAATCAGTTTGTTTACTCCGGGTTCATCCAACCCCATTTCTCCAAGGAACATTTGTTTTTCTTCGTAAGTTTCCAAAGAGGCGATTTCACTTTCCATCGCCGCCGTGATCACTAATATCTCAGCACCTTCGTTTTTCACTGCTTCCCGCACGGCATCCACATATTTGTTACCGGTTTTAGCAGAAGCTTCATCCACATTACACACATACATTACCGGCTTAACGGTTAACATGTGTAAATCTGCAATATAAGGCAACTCGCTTTCTTCAAGTTTGCAGGCACGGGCAGATTGTCCGCTTTCCAAAGTCTCTTTAATTCTTAAAAGCGTGGCGTATGTTTTGACCGCTTCTTTATCATTGCCGGTTTTTGCTGCCTTCTCAAATTTTTTGATTTTGGCATCAACCGATTCAAGATCCTTTAATTGCAATTCTGTATCAATGATCTCTTTGTCACGCACCGGGTTTACATTTCCATCGACGTGAATGATGTTATCATCATCAAAGCAACGTAATACATGAAGAATGGCATTGCACTCGCGAATGTTCGCTAAGAATTTATTTCCTAAACCCTCGCCCTTACTGGCTCCTTTCACTAAACCGGCAATATCCACGATCTCAACTGTTGTTGGAAGAATCGCCTGAGGCTTTACCAATTCTGATAATTTATTTAAACGCTCATCCGGAACGGTGATGACTCCAACATTTGGTTCGATTGTACAGAACGGAAAGTTTGCCGCCTGTGCTTTTGCATTACTTAAACAATTAAACAAAGTTGATTTTCCTACATTTGGTAACCCAACAATTCCACATTTTAAAGCCATTTTTTTTCTTTTTTGAAAGTTAAAAAGTTTAGAAATTTAATTCCGGATCCTTTTTACCTGTTTTTATAATAATTTGAATCTGCAAATATATTAAAATCGCTTACTAAGCTTTGCTATAAATAGTAGCATTGTTGGGCAGTTTTTAACAATTATAGGGTTTTGCTGTGTAAAAAACTTACAAGCTTTTATTTTTTAACATCCTGTTATTATTATTAACATTCACGTTATATGGGCTAATCAAATGCTATTTTTGCAGCAAAATCAATACTTATGGCAGATTTAACACAACTTCAAACTACTTGCATCCAGGTTCGCCGCGATATCGTTCGTATGGTTCACGCCGTTAGTTCCGGTCACCCGGGCGGCTCTTTAGGTTGTACAGAATTTTTAGTGGCTTTGTACAATGAAGTGATGAACCACGATCCTAAGAAATTTACAATGGATGGAATCGGTGAGGATTTGTTTTTCTTAAGCAATGGCCATATTTCACCTGTATTCTATAGCGTTTTAGCGCGTTGCGGATACTTTCCTGTTGAAGAATTAAAGACCTTCCGCAAAATTAACTCGCGTTTGCAGGGACATCCAACAACCCATGACAACCTACCGGGAGTGCGTATTGCCAGCGGATCTTTGGGTCAGGGCATGAGTGTAGCTATTGGTGCAGCTTTAACCAAAAAATTAAATAAGGATAATTCTATTGTTTATAGCTTACACGGCGATGGTGAATTGCAGGAAGGACAGATATGGGAAGCAGCCATTTATGCAGCTGCAAATAAGGTAGATAACTACATCGCTACCATAGATTACAATGGCCGCCAGATTGATGGTAACGTGGAAGACGTATTATCGCTTGGAAATCTTGCTGCAAAATTTGAAGCCTTTGGCTGGCAGGTTATTGAAACCGAGGAAGGAAACAATATGGCTGCTGTATTGGAAGGCTTTGCAAAGGCAAAATCATTCATCGGTAAAGGCAAGCCAATAGTCAATATCATGAAAACTGAAATGGGAGCCGGTGTGGACTTTATGATGGGAACACACAAATGGCATGGTTCGGCGCCAAACGATGAACAATTGCAAAAAGCATTAGATCAGCTGGTTGGTAACGAAGTCGATTACTAATAGTTTTTATTGTTTAGTTATAAGTTTTTAATAGAATGTTTAAATAAGATTTTGAAGGGTTATCAAATATTAAAAACTAAACACTTACAACTAAAAACCGTTGCTATTTTTATTATTTTCAATTGTATAGTTCTATTTTCAAAAGGACAACCTACCAATCGAATCCTTTTTATTTTTGATGATTCCTACAGCATGTATGCGCCCTGGAACAGTAATATCAAAATTGAGGTGGCGAAAAAAATAATGGGCGAATTTCTGGATAGCTTAAAAACCATTCCGAATTTAGAACTGGCATTACGCTGCTACGGACATCAAACTTTTATTAAACCGGAACGGAATTGCAAAGACACCAAACTGGAAGTTTCCTTCGCTCCTGCCTCTAAGTCAGCGCCGCTCATAAAGCAACGCATTCAAAAATTAGAGCCCCTGGGAACAACACCAATTGCTTATTCTTTGGGAGAAAGTGCTGCTGATTTTACATCGTGCAGTAACTGCCGTAATATTATCATTTTAATAACAGATGGAATTGAAGAGTGTGGCGGCGTACCCTGCCAGGTTTCTGCTGAATTACAAAAAAAAGGCATATTTCTTCGGCCTTTTGTGATTGGTGTTGGACTGGATGTAAAATTCGCCGATGTGTTTGGCTGCATGGGGAAATTTTATGACGTGAGTAACGAAGCCAATTTTAAAGATGTATTGAATTTAGTTTTGACCGAAGCCATTTCCCAAACAACTGTTCAGGTGGATTTGTTAGACATTCTCAAGAAGCCAACAGAAACAGATGTCAACATGACCTTTTATGATGCGGGCACCAAACAAATCAAATACAATTATTTGCATACGCTAAATCACCGGGGAAATCCGGATACACTGGTACTAAGTCCAAGTATCACGTACGATTTGATGATTCATACGATCCCTCCTATTGAGAAGAAAAATATTAGTATTCAGCAGGGAAAGCATAATGTGATTCCAGTGGATGCGCCGCAGGGCTATTTAAAGCTTGAGCTGGAAGGGACTTTAAGCAAATATTACCCAACCTGTGTCGTAAGAAAGAAAGACGACATGAACACGCTCAATATCCAGGATTTCGGGAAAGTAGATAAATACATTGTGGGAAAATATGACATCGAAGTCTTAACCCTTCCCCGGATCAAATTACATGATGTGGAAATCCAGCAAAGCACCACCAATACAATCAAAATCCCGACTTCCGGGAATGCCTATATCACCAAAGGAGGGGGCGGTTACGGAAGTATCTTTGTGGATGACGGAAAAAAAATGACCTGGGTATGTAATTTGAATACCACTTTACAAAATGAAATTATTTATCTTCAACCCGGAAATTACAAACTGGAATTCAGATACGAGAACGCCAAACAAACATTAAATACCATCGAAAAAAAATTCGTGATCACCTCGGCAGTCACAACCAATGTGAAATTAAATTAAAACTACTACTATGAAAAAATATACATACACAGAAAAAAAAGATACCCGTTCCGGATTCGGTGCAGGGTTACAACAATTAGGTCAAACCAATCCGAACGTTGTAGCATTATGTGCCGATTTAATTGGATCCTTAAAGATGGACGCATTTAAGGCCGAAAACCCGGATCGTTTTTTCCAGGTTGGAATTGCAGAAGCGAACATGATTGGCATCGCTGCCGGTTTAACAATTGGTGGTAAAATTCCTTTCACCGGAACTTTTGCCAATTTCAGCACAGGCCGCGTGTACGATCAGATCCGTCAAAGCGTTGCTTATTCGGGTAAGAATGTTAAAATCTGTGCGTCTCATGCCGGTTTAACCTTAGGAGAAGATGGCGCAACTCACCAGATCCTGGAAGATATTGGGTTGATGAAAATGCTACCGCATATGTGTGTGATTAATCCATGCGATTATAACCAAACCAAAGCAGCTACCATCGCGATCGCCGATCATCATGGCCCTGTTTATTTGCGTTTCGGAAGACCAACCGTTCCTAACTTTACGCCTGCTGATCAGAAATTTGAAATTGGAAAAGCCATCCTATTAAATGAAGGTACTGACGTTACCATCCTTGCGACAGGTCATTTAGTATGGAAGGCCATTGAAGCAGGAGAAAAATTAGCAGAACAAGGTATTTCAGTGGAAATCATTAATATTCATACGATCAAACCTTTGGATAACGAAGCTATTTTGAAATCTGTGGCGAAAACCAAATGTGTGGTAACGGCGGAAGAACATCAGATGAATGGTGGATTAGGCGATAGTGTTGCCCAATTATTATCAAGGAACACTCCTACTCCACAGGAATTTGTAGCAGTAAATGACAGTTTTGGAGAGAGCGGAACACCTGATCAGTTAATGACCAAATACGGTTTGGATACGGTAAATATTATTGAGGCCGTAAATAAGGTTATGAAGAGAAAATAAAAAGGTTTCTCGCAGATTTGCGCAGATGGACCGCTAAGTTGCGCAGATAAAAACTCTGCGTTACCTCTGCGAATTAATCAGCGATACTCTGCGAGAAAATTGCTATTCATGATGATATTTCTCATTCTTTAAAATAGAAAAACCCCGGTATAATTGCTCGCAAAAGAACAAGCGGATCATCTGGTGAGAAAAAGTCATATTGGATAAAGACAAGACGTAGGAACTTTTATCTAAAATTGACTTATCAATTCCAAAAGGGCCTCCAATTAAAAAAACCACCCGTTTGCAACCCGAAACCATCCGCTTATTCAGGAAATCTGCAAATTGTAAAGATGTAAACTGTTTCCCGTGTTCATCCATACACACCAGGAAATCAGATGGATCCAGCAATTTTTGGATCTCCAGTGCCTCTGCCCGCTTTTGCTCATCAATGGGCTTTTGACGAATGTTTTTAGACATTGTAATAGTTTCCACGCTAAAAGTGATGTAATTCTTCAGGCGCTCCGTGTATATTTTAACACCTTCCACCAGGTAAGAATCAGTTGTCTTTTCGATTTGTATAAGCAGTATTTTCATTTATCAGCGTAATTTCTATAGTTTTAGGCACAATAATTGCTTCTTATTGTCTCAAATTACAATATTAATGAAACTATTTGTTATTACTTTAATTAGCATCTTCAGTTTATCCTTTAATATGAAGGATATTACCGACGATATTGCTAACGCCCTCAAACAAGGTAGTGCATCTGAACTGGTTAAACATTTTTCTGATAAGATTTCCATCAAAGTGCTGAATCAGGAAGATTTGTTAAGTAAATCACAGTCCCAGGCCTTGATTGAAGATTTTTTCCTGAAACATAAGGTTAAAAACTACCAAACCTCTCATACCAGCATTGTTAACGGGAACCAACAGTTTATCACCGGTTCTTTAGATACCACTACGGGTAAATATAGAATTTCCATATTAGTGAGAGGAAATGTAATTTCGCAGTTCAGAATAGAACACGATAATGAATAATTACATTTCAGAACACAAAAAACATTTCAATTTTAAAACATTTGTACAAAACACCTTACAGGAAGATGTGGGTGATGGTGACCATTCTGCTTTAGCAACCATTCCGGCCACCAAAAAAGGCAAATGCCAATTGCTGGTAAAGGAAAACGGAATCATTGCCGGAATAGAAGCAGCGAAACAAATATTCAAAATTGTTGATCCCAAATTCAAATTCACACAAATTATTAATGATGGCGACCAGGTAAAAGTTGGCGACATTGCATTTATTGTGGAAGGAAATACCCGCACGCTCCTGACATTGGAACGACTCGTTTTAAACATCATGCAACGCATGAGCGCCATTGCTACCAAAACGAATCATCTGCAAAATTTATGCAAAGGCACTAAAACCAAAGTGATCGATACACGTAAAACAACACCGGGTTTCAGGTTCTTTGAAAAATGGGCCGTGGTGATTGGCGGTGGAGCCAACCACCGTTTTGGTCTGTATGACATGATCATGATCAAGGACAATCACATTGATTTTGCAGGAGGAATTCTGGAAGCGATTGACGCCACCCATGCCTACCTGAAAAAAACAAAAAAGAAATTGGCCATTGAAGTAGAAACACGCAATCTGGCTGATGTAAAACTGATCTTAAACAAAGGTGGATTTCAACGGATCATGCTGGATAATTATTCAATTGCCGATACTAAAAAAGCAGTGGCATTAATTGGCAACAAATTTGAAATTGAGAGCTCTGGTGGTATCACTGAAAAAACAATTGCCTCCTATGCAAAATGTGGTGTGGATTTTATTTCTGTAGGCGCTTTAACGCATCATGTCAAGAGTATGGACCTGAGTTTAAAGGCGATAAAGTAATTTCTTAGCAGCCACAATCTTTATCACCACATTTTTTTTTGTGATAAGATTTATAGGCGCGATATCCTATGTAGGAAACAGCGACAATTAATAATATGGTTACTATGATATCCTGCACAACTAATGCTCTCCTATTTTTGCGGGGTTCAGAACAGGGACCTTTTCTGTCAATTCCTGGCCCTGCACTTTGATTGTGATTTGATAAGCACCCGATTCCAGTGCACTGAGATCCATAATATAATACTCTGAATTTTCAATTGTAAAACCTGCCACTTTAGTATTTGAGCGATCCAACACATCTACCTGTACTGTGCCAAGATTTTTGCCCGATAACGACAAGCTATATTTATTATAGAAAACCGGCAACAATGTAATAAATCCCTGCTCCTGGTCCAGTTCCTTTTTGTCATAAACAAAATTGACCTTTCTTTTGGGCTTTGTGCTGTGTAAATTATTATCGACAACAGTAGCAGGAGTATATTCAAATAATTTATAACGGTCTTTTAAATTATAGATCGTATCCTCCTGACTCCAGACCCTCACATAATCAACCAGCAAGGAGTTAGGGAATTTCGTTGTTTCATCGGGTCCCGGGTTAAAAGGCTCGTGATCCTTAGACACGCCGTTATTAATAATTAAGTTTTGCGCCGTCTTAAATTCTCCTTCAAAGTAACCAATGGGCTGCCCGTTCAAAAAGAACTTTACGTAATTTGGCTGCCATTCACCCGAAATAATATTCCAGTCGTTCGATAAACCCTCGGTTGTTTTAATCCAGGCGCCCCAGTTTTTCTTCAAATTTAAAAAGCCACCCTTGTAATCTTCACACCCTTTCGGGCAATGCACATCTACATGAACCTGATTATCACGTTCTCCTTTTCCTTCGTAAAAATCTATTTCTTCATTCGGACTTCCACCATATAACCAGAAAGCCGGCCAGATGCCCTTTTCTGAAGTGGATTTAAAACGCATTTCAAAATAACCGTATTTAAATTGTTTCAAAGAGGTAATGCATCCACCGGAATAGTTATAAGTATACTCCCCTTTTTCATTCGGAAACCGGTTTTTGCTTTTTAAGAACTCCGCATCCAGGTTTTCTCCGATTATAGGCTCCGGAGTTGTCGGTTTATTTGTATTTAAAGAAAGTGCCCCGTTTTTAAATTCAAGATTTTCTGATGTAAACAAAAGATCATACACATAAAAGTAATTACCCCAAGGTAAACCGGATTTCCATTTTTGCATATCTAATCCCTCATCTGTAAACTCATCATGTTCTTGCAAATACCATTTTTTAGAACTATTGCTTTTAACCTGCCACATGACCTGGGATTGCATTACAAAAGAAAAAAATAACGCTAATGCCAGGAAATTGTTTTTCATAAGTTGGATTTTACTGTTTTTATTGTCATATGGTATTGTCATGTTACTTATTTTGTATTCATTCCGGAGCAACATGATTATTTCATAACAAATAGTTGATTAATTATCCTCAAAAGTAAAGCTAAAAATGGTATTTTCGCTACAAAATTATTGTAAATGATCACAGCAGAATCTCCCGTTAAGTTTGACCGACGTAAACAAAAAGACGATACGTTATTACAGCTTTATAAAAATATTTTAACCCCACGAATGATTGAAGAAAAAATGTTGCTTCTTCTTCGCCAGGGACGAATTGCAAAATGGTTCAGTGGTATTGGACAGGAAGCTATCTCTGTTGGAGTGGCCACCGCTTTAAACCAGGATGAATTTATATTGCCGATGCATCGTAACCTGGGTGTATTTACTACGCGTGGTATTCCAATGAAAAGATTATTCTGTCAGTTTCAGGGAAAGCCAAGTGGTTTTACCCAGGGCCGCGACCGAAGCTTTCATTTTGGAACACAGGAATATAATATCGTCGGTATGATTTCTCACTTAGGTCCGCAAATGGGCGTAGCCGATGGGATCGCTCTAGGAAACAAATTAAGAAAAGAGAAAAAAGTAACGGTTGTATTTAGCGGAGATGGCGGTGCCAGTGAAGGAGATTTTCACGAGAGCATAAATACCGCTGCTGTGTGGGATTTGCCGGTAATTTTTGTGGTGGAGAATAATGGTTATGGTTTATCGACGCCAAGCAATGAACAGTTCCGTTGCAAGTCATTTGCCGATAAAGCTATTGGTTATGGAATAGAGGGTGTAACCGTGGATGGAAATAATGTATTGAAGGTATATGAGACGGTTAAAAATTTAGCGGAATCTATCCGTGAAAATCCTCGTCCTGTTTTATTGGAATGTGTGACGTTCCGTATGCGCGGCCATGAAGAAGCTTCCGGAACCAAATATGTACCCAAAGAATTATTTGATGTATGGGGAAGAAAAGATCCGGTGAATACATTCGAGAAATTTTTAATTGATGAAGGTGTATTAACAGAAGAGATCATTGAAAACTTAAGAGCTGAGATCAAAAAAAATATTGAGCAGAGTTTGGAAGAAACATTTGCTGAAGTATTACCTCCCCCTGATACTGAAAAAGAATTGGCCGAAATGTACATGCCTTGCGAGATTGAGGACACCTCTAATCAACAAGGCACGAAAACCAACAAACGATTGATTGACGCCATCTCGGACGGGATGCGTTTGGCGATGGAGAAACATAAGAATTTAGTATTAATGGGTCAGGACATCGCTGATTACGGCGGTGTTTTTAAAATTACAGATGGTTTTGTGGCGCAATTTGGAAAAGAGCGTGTACGTAATACGCCTCTTTGTGAATCAGCAATTTTAGGTGCAGGTTTTGGTTTATCCATTAATAAACACAAAGCGATGATAGAAATGCAATTTGCCGATTTCGTGACAGAAGGAATGACTCAGATCATAAACAATTTAGCAAAATCGCATTACCGTTGGGGACAAAATGCCGATGTGGTGGTTCGTATGCCAACCGGTGCAGGCGTTGCCGCCGGGCCTTTTCATAGCCAGAGTAATGAAGCCTGGTTCTTTAAAACTCCCGGTTTAAAAATCGCGTACCCTGCATTTCCGAGTGATGCCAAAGGTTTATTACTGGCTTCGTTTGAAGATCCAAATCCTGTGATGTTCTTTGAACATAAAGCCTTGTACAGGAGTATTGATGAAGATATTTTAGATGAGTACTACACGATACCTTTCGGAAAAGCCCGTCTGGTAAAAGAAGGTTCGCAGGTAACCATCGTGACTTATGGTTTAGGGGTTCATTGGGCACTGGAATTATTAAACGCTAACCCGGATATTTCTGCTGACCTCATCGACTTAAGAACGTTGGCGCCATTGGATACCCAGGCTATTTATGATTCTGTAAAGAAAACAGGACGTGCCTTTGTATTGCATGAAGATACTTTAACAGGTGGAATTGGTGGCGAATTAAGTGCGTTGATTACCGAACATTGTTTCGAATACCTGGATGCGCCTGTGATGCGTGAGGGAAGTTTAGATACGCCTGTTCCGATGAATGCGGATCTGGAAGTTAACTTCTTACCAAAAGAGCGCTTTAAAGAAAAGTTAATGAAATTGATAAATTATTAAATTTTTGCGTGAGGGATTGCGGAAATCCTTTTGTCTGCCTCTTGCAAAAGATTGTAGCGTAAAGCCCGACCCGCTGCCCTTTTCGCGGGGCACGCCCAAAAAATAAAACCATGACAGTCTCTGAAGATTTCTTAAGAAGCGCCAATCGTCAGTTTTTATATTACAAAACGCTTGGAGAAAAAGCGATGGCACAGCTTGAAGCTGAGCAGCTTTTCATTTCGTTGAATGAAGATACCAATAGCATTGCGGTTATTGTCAAACATCTGCATGGTAATATGATGTCGCGCTGGACAGACTTTCTGACGACTGACGGAGAAAAAGAGTGGAGAAACCGTGACGGAGAATTTGAAGAAGATACTTCGAAATTTGATGTGACAGAGAGAAAAGCGGAACTTTTAAAAACCTGGAACGATGGCTGGGACTGTTTATTCACTACCCTTAATAGTTTAAAACCGGAAGATTTATCCCGGATCATTTATATCCGAAACGAAGGCCACACTGCATTGGAAGCGATCAACCGCCAATTGGCGCATTACCCTTATCATATCGGACAAATTGTATTTTATGCCAAACTGTTGAAAAAGTCAGATTGGGAGAGCCTGTCAATCCCAAAAAACAAGTCTAAGGAGTACAATGACGATAAATTTTCACAGGACAAATCCAGGAAGCACTTTACAGATGAGGAACTCAAAAAACTGAAATAATTCGCGGTTTTGGGTTTCATAAAATAAAGAATTAGACCAAGTTCCTAATCGCAACTACCAAACAGCAAATTTTAATAAAATGCTTAAAAGTTGCTTGATTCAAATCAAAAAAAATAACTTACCTTTACGTACAGTTTACAAAAAACTGTATGTCAATCAACACTAAATATATCTTTGTTACCGGTGGGGTAACATCTTCTCTCGGAAAAGGAATTATCGCAGCTTCACTGGCCAAATTACTTCAGGCCAGAGGGTTTACCGTTACCATTCAAAAATTAGACCCGTACATTAATATTGATCCGGGCACACTCAATCCATATGAACATGGCGAATGCTATGTTACAGAGGACGGTGCAGAAACTGACCTCGATCTTGGACATTATGAGCGTTTTCTAAATGTTCCTACTTCCCAGGCGAATAACGTAACGACAGGTCGTATTTATCAGTCTGTAATTGAGAAAGAAAGAAAAGGAGAATTCTTAGGAAAAACCGTTCAGGTAATTCCACATATTACCGATGAAATTAAAAACCGTATCAAAATTCTTGGCAAAACCGGGCAGTTTCAGTTTGTGATTACTGAAATTGGCGGAACCGTGGGTGATATTGAATCGTTACCATACATTGAAGCTGTTCGTCAGTTGAAATGGGAACTGGGAGAAAACTGTACGGTGATTCATTTAACACTATTACCTTACTTAGCGACATCAGGAGAATTAAAAACCAAACCAACCCAGCATTCTGTTAAGTTATTACTGGAATATGGCGTTCAACCCGATATTTTAGTGTGCCGTTCGGAATATGAGATCAGTTCTGAGATCAGAAGAAAGATTGCTTTATTCTGTAACGTGTCTCCCGATTCAGTGATCGAAGCGTTAGATGCATCTACCATTTATGAAGTTCCTCTATTGATGGAAAAAGAAAAACTGGATGAAATTGTATTAAAAAAATTAAATGTCACTACTCCGACTGAAGTGAAATTAGATAAATGGAAAAAATTCCTTCATCAGTTTCATAATCCGTCTAAAGAAGTAACTATTGGACTTGTTGGAAAATACGTTGAACTGAAAGAATCCTACAAATCTATTGCCGAAGCCTTTATTCATGCCGGTGCTATAAATGACTGCAAAGTTAAAGTAGAATGGATTCACAGTGATGGATTGACAGATGAAAATGTTAAAGACAAGCTTAAAAACTTAAAGGGTATTTTAGTTGCACCCGGATTTGGTAACAGGGGAATTGAAGGGAAAATTTCTGCCATAAAATATGCCCGCGAAAACAAAGTGCCTTTTTTAGGAATTTGTTTAGGTATGCAATGCTCTGTTATTGAATTTGCGAGAAATGTTTTAGGCTTAAAGGATGCGCACAGCCGCGAAATGAATCCAGCAACAAGCGCACCGGTTATTGATCTGCTTGAAGCTCAAAAAAATATTTCCCACATGGGTGGCACTATGCGTTTAGGTTCTTATCCATGTCGTGTGGAAGAAGGAACCCTGGCCTATAAAATCTATGGTAAAACAGATATCAACGAGCGTCACCGTCACCGTTATGAGTTTAACAACGAGTACACAAATTTATTTAAAGAAGCAGGAATGGTTTTATCAGGTGTAAATCCAAGTGCAGGCTTAGCGGAAATTGTTGAGATTCCTAATCACCCCTTCTACATTGGCGTGCAATTTCATCCGGAATACAAGAGTACAGTGGAAAATCCGCACCCGCTATTTGTCAGTTTTGTGAATGCCTGTTTGGGATAATTTTTATAAATTTTTGAAACGAAAACATCCACTTTCTACGGTGGATGTTTTTTTTTGAACATAGAGCAGCTTTAGCCTCATTTAACTTTTTTAAACACATTTAATTCTTTTGTTAATCGTACATTTAAAGCTCATGCCAAAATTTTTAGTCTTTATATGTCTGCTATGCACAACTCTTTTTTCGCATTCTCAGACATTTTCGATTAGCGGGAAATTAATGGATGAAAATAACCAGCCTGCCATTGGATCATCTGTTATTGTCTTAAAATCGGATTCTGTTTTTTTAAAAGGAACAACGAGTGATGTAGACGGTTTATTTACGCTCGAAAATATTTCCCCGTCCAACTATATTCTGAAAATTTTAAACCTTGGTTACAAACCTGTTTTTAAATCCCTTCAAATTACAACACAAGCCATCGATTTGGGAACCATTTCCCTGAAACCAAATTCAACGAATCTGAAAGAAGTGACGGTAGAAGCTCAAATGGCCTTAGCTACACAGAATGGTGACACTACCAGTTTTAATTCAAAAGCATTTAAAGTAAACAGAGACGCGACCGCCGAAGACCTGGTTGGAAAAATGCCGGGTGTCACGGTGGTTGATGGCAAAGTACAGGCACAGGGTGAAGAAGTGAAAAAAGTATTGGTTGATGGGAAACCATTTTTTGGGGACGATGCGAACGCAGTGTTAAAAAACATTCCTGCAGAAATAATTGATAAGGTTCAGGTTTTTGATAAAAAAAGTGACCAATCGCAATTCACAGGATTTGATGACGGAAATAATACTAAAACAATTAATATTGTCACCAAGGCACAATTTAAAAATGGCGTCTTTGGAAAAGTCTATGGCGGTTATGGTTATGAAGACAAATATAAAGCGGGTGCCAATGTCAACATTTTTAAAGGTAACCGACGCTTGACGGTTTTAGCACAATCCAATAATATCAACGAACAAAATTTTTCTTCAGAAGACCTGGTGGGCGTGAGTAGTAGCGGAGGCAGCGGTGGAGGACGAGGTGGACGTGGCGGCGGCCAGGGCGGGCCTCCCTCCAATGGGAGCGACAATTTCCAGGTAAGCAATCAGAACGGGATCAACACCACATCTTTGTTTGGATTAAACTATGCTGATAAATGGAGCAAAAAAACAGAAGTCACCGGCAGTTACTTTTTTAACGGCACTCATAACGATTCACGTTCTTCCCTTCTTCAGCAGTACATTGTAGGCTCAAACAACGGCCTGGTTTATAACGAAAATAACACAACGCAAAGTGAGAATTATAATCACCGTCTTAATTTTAAACTGGAAGCTAAAATAGATTCTATGAATTCCCTCGTGATTCAACCGAAATTATCGTTTCAATTTAATAAGGGGGAGAAAATGCTATTAGGTAGCAGCTCACGGGAGGCGTTCCTTTTAAACAGCACTCAAAATAAAACCTCAAACAATTTGTTCGGTTACAATGTGTCTTCATCGTTTTTATACCGCCACGCGTTTGTAAAAAAAGGACGTACGTTCTCCATTAATGTGACCCCCGGAATGACAAGAAACTCCGGGGAAAACAAATTGTATTCCATGAATAATTATTACAGGGATACATTATCTTATGGGGATTCAATTAACCAGAAATCAGCTATCCTTAAACACGGAAATAGCATTAACGGAAATCTTTCTTATACGGAACCACTGAATAAAAATAGTTTCTTACTTTTCAATTATACTGCTAATTACACCGACAATTATTCTTCCAAACGAACCAACAACAGGGATTCAATCGATTATCGCTACGATGACCTGGATAGCAGCTTAACAAATGTATTCAGGAATCAATACCAGTCGCAATCCGGAAGTCTTGGTTATCGATTTCAAAAAGAAAAATTTAATTTTTCAGTCAATGCTGCATACCAATGGGCCTTACTTTCCAAACAGCAGGAGATTCCAACCAGCTATCAGTTAAGTAAAAGTTTTGAATCTGTTTTACCTTCGGCACAATTGCAATATAAATTTTCCCCGAAGAAAAATCTCCGCCTGAATTACAGAACCAGTAACAATCCACCCAGTATTGATCAGATGCAGGATGTTGTAAATAATAACAATTCATTGCAGTTAAGTACCGGTAACCCTGAATTGAAGCAGGATTTTCAAAACAATCTGAATATCCGTTACTCAGGTGTCAATACGATAAAAGCAACATCCTTTTTTGCACTTATCGGCGGAAATTATTCAGACAATTACATCGGGAACAGTACTTTAATTGCCAACCAGGACACCGTAGTTTATAATTCCATTTATCTGCAAAGAGGAGCCCAGATCGTTCGCCCGGTTAATTTAAACGGGTATTACTCGGTTCGTTCTTTTATCAACTATACCTTCCCTATTAAAAAAATTAAAACAAATTTGAGTGTAAACGTATCCGGAAATTACACCAATGTACCCGGTTTAATTAACACCAACACCAATTATGCGAAGACTGCCACCGGAGCCTTAGGTTTGGTATTCAGCAGCAACATTAGTGAGAAAATTGATTTTACCTTGTCTTCAAACTCGTCATATAGCCAGATTGAAAATACTTTACAATCGAACTCCAATACCACATACCTGTCTCAGCAATCGCGGTTAAAACTTACTATTAATCCGTACAAAGGATTGGTGCTGCAAAGTGAATATACCAACACTTATTATTCCGGTTTAACCAGTGCCTTTAATCAATCGATCTCTTTATGGAATGCCGGAATCGGTTATAAATTTTTAAAGGACAAACAAGCCGAGTTACGTTTAACGGTGTATGATTTACTAAATCAAAATAACTCTGTCACGAGAACGAATACCGACAGCTATATCCAGGACTCGCAAACCAATGTGCTGAACCGTTATTACATGCTGACGTTTACTTACAACTTTAAAAAATATTTCGCGAAGAAAGAGGAAACTGAACCAGAACCAATAGACGGAAAAAAAAGAAAAAGAGCAGAGTAAATTTGAGAGTGCCGTCGCCCTGTCGCGATAACTATCGGTATGATTCAGCGTCTCAACAGATGCTGCTTCTCGACTTCGCTCGAAGTGACAGTTCAGCATGACTTTTTAACTCATTCAAAATACCATTTTACTAAATAGCCTCTAACCGGGAAAATTTTTGTTATACTTTAGTTGAATTAAAACTATTTTATGAAAAAATTACTATCTACTATTACTCTTCTATTTATTGGTTCCATTGCATTTTCACAAACCACATTAACTTCCACTGTAAGCAATGTGAGTTGCTTTGGTGGCAGTAATGGGAGTGCCAGCGTTACAGCAATTGGAGGAACAGCTCCATATACTTATACCTGGACACCAACTAATACACATTTTGATGTGATTACAGGACTCGCAGCCGGGAGCTACACTGTGTATGTTGAAGACGCAGTAGCAAATACAAGTTCATTGGTGGTCAACATAGGTGAACCGACTCAATTAACAGCAGTTACAACTGTTACTCATACAAATTGCGGTCAAGCCAATGGTGCCACTTGTGCAACAATAAGTGGAGGAATGGGGGCTACTACATATTCATGGAGTAATGGAGTAACGACACTCTGTAATTCTGGTATTGTAGCTGGTGGATATACGTTGTCGGTTACTGATGCCAACGGATGCACAACCAATGCATATAGTTTAATAGGAGATTATGCGGGCCCCGTGGTTTCAATCAGTAGCCAAACAAACATAAGTTGTTTTGGATTATGTAATGGATCAGCTAATTCCTCAGTAGCAGGAGGTGCATTGCCATATATTTATTCTTGGATGAATGGTGCAATGACACCATCAGTAACAAATTTATGTGCAGGATTATATAACTTAACTGTAACAGATGCAATGGGATGTGTAGGGACCGCTTCTGTGGTTATTACACAGCCTCCTCCATTAAACGCCAACGTAAATGCCAGCAACGTCAAATGCTTTGGAACTGCAACCGGCACGGTGGCAGCCAGCACCACGGGAGGCATACCGCCTTATAATTATTTATGGACAGGGATTAGTTCAACACTTGCCGTTAACCCAAATGTAGTTGCGGGTAATTACCAGGTAAATGTAACTGATGCTAATGGTTGTAACACTAACGGCAATGTTATCGTAACTCAACCCAGTCCCTTAACAGTTTTCGGTAATGCATATAATGCGTCGTGTGGTAATACCTGTGACGGATCTCTTTTTGGAATGGCAAACGGTGGAACTTCTCCTTATGTTTATTCTTGGGGGTTTCCTCAATTGAGTCAGGTTGTTCAAGGAGTCTGTCCAGGATCCTATACTTTAATGGTACTTGATGTTAATAGTTGCGCAGCAAGTTCTACAGCAACAGTTAATTCTACCGGCACCGGTACATTATCCGGAGTAACAACTACACTAACCAACTACAATGAAACCTGTTTATATTCGGGAGACGGTGCGATTGATTTAAGCATCGGAGGAAGCAATCCAGGGCCCTTT
This sequence comes from Bacteroidota bacterium, assembly GCA_021155905.1. Classification (GTDB taxonomy): domain Bacteria; phylum Bacteroidota; class Bacteroidia; order B-17B0; family Aurantibacillaceae; genus UBA4416. The sequence continues at coordinate 74,811 of JAJNBG010000015.1, read as the reverse complement.
ACCTACCAATGGAATACCGGCGCCACTACGCAGGACTTAACGAACTTAACTTCTAATTATTACAGTGTCACTGTTTTTGATGCCGCAATGAATTGTATGACTTACTGGGATTCAATTTCTTCTATTGGAGTGAATTGTGGATCTATAAGTGGAAATGCCTATATTGACAATAACACCGATTGCATCAAAAACAGCGGCGACAATAACTGGATCAATGGATTCGTCATTGCGAACCCCGGTAACCGTTATGGGTATACGAATTCAGCCGGAGATTATATCATCAGTAACCTGCCCTACGGTACTTATTCTTTATCTATAGGAAATACCTATGGCGGAATTATTACGACCTGTACTACTACCATCAGCGCTATGATTAATTCAGGGCAACCAAATTCATTCAATAATAATTTATCTGTAGGTTTTAATTCTACCACGCAACCCGATCTAAAAGTCTACTCCTGGAGTGGTGGCATTGTTCCCGGATTTGTTTGTGGCATGAGCTATACTCTATTGAATCAAAACAATGTGAATGGTTCAGGCATTTTCAAAGCGGTTTTACCTTCTGCATTTATTCCAAATATTACAATGGTCACTCCGGCAACCTATACGCTTTCGGGAGACACCGTGATGTGGAATTTCAGCAATTTAAATTATTCAACTAATTACAGTACGTCGTTCAATATTCAGTTTACTGTACCATTAAGTACACCTTTGGGAAGTATATTTACCAGCTGTGCCTATGCACAACCTACCATAGCAGATTACAATCAATCTGACAACACTTATTGCTACTCTCGCATGGTTACCGGCGCTTATGACCCTAATGATAAAACACCTAATCCTGTCGGTGTTGGCGCAACAGGGGATATTGCAGCATCTGTGACTGATTTAACTTACCTCATTCGTTTTCAGAATACAGGAAACGGACCAGCAGTAAACATTAAAGTAACCGATACATTATCTTCGAATGTAAACGTCAGTACTTTTGAAATGTTGGGTGCCAGTCATAATTACGATGTGGAGATCTTACCCGGAAATGTATTGCGCTGGAAATTCAATAATATCATGTTAGTGGACAGTGGTACAAACGAGCCGGCGAGTCATGGTTATATTCAGTATCGCATTAAGCGAACGACTAACAATACTCCTGGAACACAAATAAAAAACACTGCTAATATTTATTTTGATTTTAATGAGCCGGTGATCACAAACACCGCGATCAATACCATCGAAACCATTACGGGTATTCATTCTCAATCAGCCAATGATAATGGTTGGGAAGTGTATCCGAATCCAAGTAACGGGATTTTATACATTGTAAACTCATCGATGGTTAAAGAAGCAGGACAGATCCAGGTATTAAATTCCGTTGGCCAGAGCGTATTGGAAGAAAACATAAATGGCAACTACAAAAACATTGATCTAAGTAAACTAAACAATGGTGTTTATTTTGTGAAGATTACTTCCGATAAAAATACATCCGTGAAACGAGTTGTGTTAAGCAAGTAAGTTACTGAATGCTCACCATCACATAAGAGACACCGTTAAAATTGACGGTGTCTTTTTCTTTATGGTTCATCATCGCCGATGCCAATGGAGATTGAGCGGAAATGACAAATACGGTTTGAGTATCGAGCAATATTCTTCCAACAGAACCTGCAATAAAAAACCAGCCTTTATCGGTTTGAACCAAACTCCCCTGCTCTACTTTTTGAAAGGTTTTACTAAAATCTATCTTTTCAAATTCTGCTAACTGCATCTCAGCTTCTTTAAGCTGCATGCCTAATTTTTCCCGCTCCAGTTGCATCATGGCTTTGGAGGTTTCATGCTTATCGCCGGCAGAGCTTTTACTTTCTGAATTAGAAGATTCTGAAACATCATGTATGACTGACATCAGCGAGGTTATTTTATTCCTGAAATAATCGTTACAGGCTTCTATTAATTTTTGCTTTTGCATGAGGCCATAAAGATGCTATTTTTTGTTTGATTATTATAATTTGGGCGTGTCGGCGCTAAGGACAGGCGCCGTCGGGCTGGCCCGCTTCAATCTTTTACTTCACTTCGTTACGTAAAAGGATTTCCGCCTGCATCCCTCACGCAGGTATATGGCAACTTTGAAAAATTAAACTCCGAATGTCAAAATATAAAGCGCGTGAGGGATTGTAGTGAAAAAGCCCACAGCCACGAGGGATGAATGGTGGACTTGCAACGAAAAGCCCGACCCCGTTGTCTTTTTGCGGGGGCACGCCCTAATCTTCTTAAGGGAAACCAAAAATAATATTAACAATCCGGGGAATTCTGTTAAAAATTAAATCCTGCCCTAGCCCTTTGATATCGTATCTTTAACCCTCTAAGACTATGGCAAAAACATCTGAAACCAAACAAACGCCCTTAATGATCCAATACAATGAGGTAAAAGGAAAATATCCTGATGCTATTTTATTGTTTCGCGTGGGAGATTTTTACGAAACGTTTGGAGAAGACGCCATTAAAGCCTCACAAATACTGGGGATTACCTTAACCAAGCGTGCCAATGGCTCTGCATCACACATTGAACTGGCCGGTTTTCCGCACCATTCAGTAGATACGTATTTACCGAAATTAGTACGTGCCGGTTATCGCGTGGCCATTTGCGACCAACTGGAAGATCCAAAATTAACCAAAAGTATTGTGAAACGTGGTGTGACCGAACTGGTAACTCCTGGTGTAAGTTTTAACGATAAAGTACTGGAACACCGCAGCAATAATTTCCTGGCCAGTATCCACATGGATAAAGAACGTGCGGGGGTTTCTTTCCTGGATGTATCCACGGGTGAATTTTTAGTAGCGGAAGGCTCATTGACCTATATTGAAAAACTGATTCAAAGTTTTAAGCCTAACGAAATATTATTTGAAAAAAATAAACGTCAGGCTCTCATCAATCTGATCGGCGATCGTTTTTATATTTTCGGACTGGATGACTGGGCCTTTACCCAGGACTTCGGCTACGAAGCACTCACCAAACAATTCGGAACAAGTTCCCTAAAAGGCTTTGGCATCGAACATTTAACTTTAGCGATTAATTCCTGTGGTGCTATCCTGCATTATTTAGGAGAAACCAAACACGATAAGTTACAACACATCACCGCAGTATCGCGTGTGGAAGAAGATCAGTATGTGTGGCTCGACCGCTTCACAGTTCGCAACCTGGAACTATTTGGCAGCAGCCATGATAACGGCAAATGTCTTATTGATATCATTGATGCTACCGTTACACCAATGGGCTCCAGGCTTTTAAAGCGCTGGTTGGCCCTGCCTTTAAAGCAACTGGAATTAATCAATGAGCGTTTGGATGTGGTGCATTATTTTGGTGTACACAGTAACATACAATCCGAGCTGATTGCTCAGTTCAAAGAAATTGGTGACCTCGAGCGTTTGATCTCGAAAGTGGCTGCCGGAAAAATTAACCCGCGTGAACTGGTACAATTGAAACGTGCGCTGAATTTAATTGAGTCAATTAAAACGATAACCAGTGCATGCGACAACCATGCCCTGCAAAAAATAGCGGAACAATTGAATCCCTGTTTGTTAATGCGCGATCGTTTGCAGAATGAATTGAATGAAGAAGCACCCGTATTGCTTCATAAAGGAAACGTGATCAGCAAAGGCGTAAATACAGAACTGGATGAATTAAGAGCGATTGCTTTCAGCGGAAAAGATTATTTATTACAGATACAGCAACGAGAAGTAGAGCGCACCGGTATCTCTTCTTTAAAGGTTTCCTACAACAATGTATTTGGGTATTACCTGGAAGTGACCAATGTGCATAAAGATAAAGTACCGGTGGATTGGATTCGTAAGCAAACTTTAACAACCGCTGAACGATACATTACGCCTGAATTAAAAGTTTACGAAGAAAAAATATTAGGTGCCGAAGATAAGATCGCGGTACTGGAACAAAGCTTGTATGAGGCCTTAGTGAGAGACCTGATTGATTACATCATTCCGATTCAGTTAAATGCCTCTCTCATCGCCAAATTAGATTGCCTCTTGTCCTTTGCCAAACTGGCCAGGGATAATCAATACATACGACCTGTCCTGAATAATGAGTTTGCTATTAACATTGTGGATGGCCGTCACCCGGTAATTGAAAAACAATTACCCTTAGGCACGGATTACGTGAGTAATTCGGTTTACCTGGATAACGAGACCCAGCAAGTGATGATGATTACCGGTCCGAATATGAGTGGTAAATCTGCTTTATTACGTCAGGTTGCATTGATTACTTTAATGGCACAGATTGGCTGTTATGTGCCGGCAAAAAGCGCGGAGATTGGGATCGTGGATAAGATTTTTACCCGTGTGGGTGCCAGTGATAATATCTCCAGTGGTGAATCTACGTTCATGGTAGAGATGAATGAAACGGCCAGTATCTTAAATAATTTAAGTGAACGCAGCTTGATCCTACTCGATGAGATCGGACGGGGAACTTCGACTTATGATGGAATTTCCATTGCCTGGGCGATAGCCGAGTACCTGCATTCGCAACCAAAGAACCGGGCCAAAACATTATTTGCTACACACTACCACGAACTCAATGAAATGACCACTTATTTCCCGCGCATTAAAAACTTTAATGTGTCGGTAAAGGAACTCAACAATAAAATCATTTTCCTGCGCAAATTACTGGAAGGTGGCAGCGAACACAGTTTCGGGATTCACGTGGCACGTATGGCCGGCATGCCGAAGCAGGTGGTTGACAGGGCCAACGATATTTTAAAGAAACTGGAAAAAGACCACGAACTGGAACTATCGGAAGTAGAAGTGAGCAGCAATGGTGACATGCTGCAAAGCATGAGTTCCAAAACCAAAAGTAAAAGTGACTATCAATTGAGCTTTTTTCAGTTAAATGACCCGGTTCTGGAACAGGTGAAAGATGAGCTCATCAAAACCGATATTAACACCCTGACACCGGTGGAAGCCCTGATGAAACTCAATGATATCAAGCGTTTGTTGTTCTTTTAAATAAAATTACAAGCGAAAGTAGCTCAGTTGGTAGAGCGTAACCTTGCCAAGGTTAAGGTCGCGGGTTCGAGACCCGTCTTTCGCTCGAAATAAGCCTGCAAAGGCTTATTTTTTTATCCAAAATGCCCCGGTGGTGGAATTGGTAGACACGCAGGACTTAAAATCCTGTGTCTTCGCGGACGTACGGGTTCAAGTCCCGTCTGGGGTACAGATGAAAGAAAAAGGTTCAAGCATTGCTTGGACCTTTTTTGTTTTGAAGAACTGCTCAGGCTCCGCTTCAAACAGGATTGAAAAACAAAATAATTTGAGCATCTTGATTAAAAGTATTCTTTTTATTATTATTACGTTGCAGAAAATAATCAATAATAATTCCAACGTTTTTTTCTTGCCAATGTAGATTTAAATAAAAAAAATAAAACAACAAATGGCTATACGCAAAACAATTATAACAGCTTTATTTATTCCTTCTATTGCTTTACTATTATTTACTTCCTGCAAAAAAAACTGGACATGCGTTTGCAAAGTAACAGACCAAAACGGAGCTTCCACTGAATTGACTTATACATTTAAATCAACGAGTAAATCAACAGCTAAATCCAATTGTTTTGATTATGATATAACAGATCAATCGAATAATAAAACTGAAAAACACGATTGTCTATTAAAATAATATTAAATTTTTATGAAGAGAAGATTTGTAATTGCGATAACTTTAGTGAGCATATTCACGTTTTCCGCCTGCAAAAAAAATTACACCTGTACCTGTAAAAGTACGTATTATGGCCAGGCTGGAAGTATGAATATTGGCTCAACAACCACAACGTTGCAAATAACCATGAAATCAGTTTCTAAAAAAACCGCTAAACGTAATTGTTTTTCCGCTAAGCTGCAACAATCAAATACTCAAGATTACATCACAAATGAATGCCAATTAAAATAATATTAAGCTGACATAACGTCTTAAGTCCAGTCTGGATTACCAATCTTACCTTCTAAAAATCTCCCTAAAACGTATCATACCAGAGATGAATTTCATCCCCGATCTGATCCACAAAGTCCTGCTCCATTTCGCCCTGCATTATCCAACCATTCTTGGTGGAGTTCATCATCCCGAAGACTTCCCCGTTTAGTATAATTTCAAATTCCGTACAGCTACCATCTCTACAGCTTGCATGAATGGGTTTTGCTTCTCCTTTATAGCGTACACCGTGATATTCTATATCAATTGGTACCTGTTCTTTATATAAAATATCTTCCTGCAGTTCCATGAGTTCCAAATATTATACTGATCTGCTTTCATTGATTAAACTATTAGCAGATCAATTGTTTGATACAAAATTAAGCATGAGAAAAAGCAGAATCAGGAATATTAGCCAGAAAAGGTAATTCATGTTCTTAAGGAGGGTTAATTTAATTACAAAAAACAAAAAAGCCTTTCATCTTATTAAATCAAGACGAAAGGCTTTTCAGATGCTGACTTACAACATTACACTTCTTTCAAAACAGTAAAAATATAATCCGTCGCCGGAACTTTCACTCCCTGCTTACTGATAAGAGAATTCAATTGAGCACGGTGGTGAATCGAATGGTAGTTCAGTTGCAACATCACATCTTTGATGGACACGCTCATAGATTTTCTATCCGATGTACGGGTGAAGATGATATCCTTTTCCAATTCGGGTCCGGTATGGCTTTCCAAAAACCGGATCCATTTCTCAACGCTCTGTTTCCATTGTGCCTTGAGATCCTGTTCCGGAAAAACAGGCGCGGACCATGAGAAGGTATTATCGTTCTTTTCCTTGACGAGCCGGTTGAACCATTTATCCTGTGCCGTGATTAGGTGACTGAAGAGTTTAATCGCTTCCTGTTTATCAGGCAAAGTACCGATCGCCTCCAGTAGTTGTTGATTGGCCCAATCGTTATATCGAAAGGTATCCAGTAAATAATCTTTCACGAAAGCTTACTGACCAAAGCTAATCATCCAGTTAATTCCAAAACGGTCTGTCAGCATTCCCCAGTAAGAACCCCAGAAGGTTTTGCTCATCGGCATGGTTTGCTGCCCATTTTCTGCCAAGGCATTGTATAAACGGTCAGCTTCTTTTTCACTCGTCGCATTAATCGAAATACCAAAATTGTTTCCAATCACCGTTGCTTTTCCAAACTCCTCTGAACTATCGCTTCCCATCAACACAGTCTCTTTACTGATTGGCAAAGAAATGTGCATGATCAGGTTACCCACTTCTTCCGAAACAGGCGGATGTCCTTCCATTGGAGGCATTTCTTTAAACCTTCCCACGTATGTGAAATCTCCGCCAAATACCGCGCGGTAAAAATTAAAAGCTTCTTCGCAACTACCCATAAATGTCAAATACGGATTGATCACATTTGTTTTTGGTGCAACGGGAGCCGCCGGTTTTTTATTTTTGGTGGCTGAGCTGGTCGAAACCTTTTTAGGAGAGGCTTTTTTTGCACTCACTTTCTTGGGAGCTGTTTTTTTTGCAGCCACTTTTTTAGGAGCTGTTTTTTTTGCCACTTTCTTTGCGGTTTTCTTAACCGTTTTTTTAGGCGCCGCTTTTTTTACTGTTTTCTTTGCAGCCTTCTTTGCCGCCTTTTTAACCGGTGCTTTCTTAGCTGATGATTTTTTAGTGATTTTCTTCGCCATAAATAGTGTTTTAATTTTACACTAATATATCATTATTTTATTTTCCCTATAAAAAGAGGACATAAAATAATGTTGTAAAAAAATGACCGGCCATTTGAAAATCTTTTTTTAGATCCCCCGGTTTTGCTACGATTCATAGCAAGTGGGCAGCTCAAAGTGTAGTAACTTTATGGCTGTGGAACGCTCGATTGTACATATGGACCTAGACAGTTTTTTTATTTCTGTGGAGCGTCTCATGGATTCTTCACTGATAGGAAAACCTGTGATTGTGGGTGGAACTTCCGACCGTGGCGTTGTGGCCTCCTGTAGTTATGAAGCCCGTCAGTTTGGTGTACACTCGGCCATGCCTTCGCGGATGGCGAGGCAATTATGTCCGCATGCTATTTTCGTGCGCGGCGATATGGATCAGTATTCAAAATATTCCAACGCCGTTACCGACATCATCGAACAGGAAGCGCCAATTTTTGAAAAGGCCAGCATTGATGAGCATTACCTGGAAATAACCGGTATGGACAAATACATCAAGCACAGTATGCTCTGGGCGCATGAACTCCGGGAAAAGATCATCCATGAAACCGGGCTTCCAATTTCATTTGGCTTGTCGGAAAATAAAACCGTTTCAAAAATAGCCACGGGTGAATCCAAACCGAACGGTGAAAAACAGGTTCCCTTTGGTTTAGAGAAAACATTTTTAGCGCCTTTATCCATACGTAAAATTCCGGGCATTGGAGATAAAACAAATGCGACGCTGCAAAAAATGGGCATCTCAAAAATTGAAACCATTCAGCAAATGCCTATACTCGCTATGCAAAAAGTGTTGGGAGAAAACGGCGGGTCTATCTGGCGAAAAGCGAATGGCATTGATACTAATCCCATAGAGCCTTATTCGGAACAAAAGAGCATGAGTAAGGAAACGACTTTTGATAAAGACACGACCGATTTTGAAATGCTTAAAAATGTGTTAGTGGCGATGATTGATACCTTAGGATTTGATCTGCGCAAGCAAAAAAAAGTAACCGGCTGCATTACCTTAAAATTAAAATACTCCGATTTTCAAACTCATACGTTCCAGGCCAGTATTCCTTACACAGCCTCTGATGATATATTGCTGAAGAAAGTGACAGAGCTGTTTATGAAAAATTATAACCGACGTGTACTCATTCGCTTGATTGGTGTCAAATTCAGCAACCTCGTTTCGGGCTTTAACCAGATTAATTTATTTGATGATACTGAAGAGAAAATTAATTTATACAGTGCACTCGATAAGATCCGGATGCGTTTTGGCGAACAAGCCATTGGTCGTGCTGTAGGTCTAAGAGAAGACAAAGACAAAAAGGAAGAAAAAAAATGATACTGAATGGGCATTCATTTTATAGCTTAAGGTATGGCACTTTATCCATTGAAGAAGTTGTCAGGGAAGCGATTGAAAAAAATTACGAATGCATTGCCCTCACGGATATTAATAATACCGCCGGTGTTTTGTCTTTTGTCAAACTATGTCGGGAACATCAAATAAAACCGATCGTCGGCGCCGAGTTCAGGAATGGAAACGAATTGCTCTTCGTGGCCATTGCCAGGAACAATGAAGGCTTCCGGGAAATCAATGAGGCTTTAACCAAATCAAATCAATTGGGCCTGCCCTACCCCGCAACACCTGATTTTGAAAATTGTTATGTGATTTATCCTTATCACAAAAATAATTTGCCTTTAAAAGAACATCAATACATTGGCATCCGTTTAACGGACCTGAACAAAATCATTGTAGAAAAAAAATCATTGCAACAAAAATATGTGATCCTTCAAAGTTCCACATATAAAGATAAAGCCGGATACCTGATCCATAAAAAATTCCGGGCCATTGATTTGAATTTATTATTTGACCAGTTACAGCCGGAACATATGGCCGGCATCGATGCATACATTCTTCCCCGAAAAAAATTACTCGATTACTTTGAACGTTTTCCACATATTATTGAAAACACCAAACGCCTCTGCAACGATTGTTCTTTTGAATATGATTTTAAGAAACCAAAGAACAAGAAAACATTCACAGGCGATCCCGCAGCCGACAAAGAACTGTTAGAATCAGAAACGCTGAAAGGATTTGCTCTCCGCTATCCCAAAGGAAGCCGCCTGGCACTGGAACGGGTACATACAGAACTGGAGATCATCAACAAGATGGGCTTCTGTCCTTATTTTTTAATTACCTGGGACATCACTAAATTTTCCTGGGAAAGGCAATATTACCATTACGGGCGCGGCAGCGGAGCAAATAGTATTGTCGCCTATTGCCTGCGGATAACGGATGTGGATCCCATTGAACATGATCTGTATTTTGAACGTTTTTTAAATCCCAAACGAAACTCACCTCCGGATTTTGATATCGACTACAGCTGGAAAGACCGTAACGCTGTTTACGATTACATTTTTAAAACATATAAGAAGGAACATACAGCTTTGTTGGGAGCTATGGTCACCTTTCAGGACCGATCGATCATTCGTGAAATGGGCAAGATTCATGGTTTACCCAAAGATGACATTGAGCGGATGATTCGCTATCCGAATTCTCCCTTAAATGATAATGATATTTGTAAAGAAATTTTACAGCAATCCAAAAAAATCAGTGATTATCCCAGCATTCGCAGCATTCACGCCGGCGGTGTGATCATCACTGAATTACCATTAACCTGTTACACGGCTCTGGACATGCCACCCAAAGGTTACGCCACCACACAGTTTGATATGCATACCGCGGAAGTCAGCGGCCTTGACAAACTTGATATTTTAAGCCAGCGTGGCCTGGGGCATATTAAAGAAGCACGAGATTTGATTTTAAAAAACCAGGGAATTACAGTGGATATACACCAGGTCGAAAAATTTAAAACAGACGAAGCTTCTAACAAACTTTTGGAGAGCGGAAATACAACCGGCTGTTTTTACATCGAAAGTCCGGCTATGCGCCAGCTGATTCGCAAACTTAAGTGTAATAATTATCTCACCTTAGTTGCAGCCAGTTCCGTGATTCGACCAGGTGTTGCCAAAAGCGGTATGATGACCGCTTATATTGAACGTCACCGGAAATTAAAACCATTTGAATACCTGCATCCTATTATGGAAGAGCAATTACACGAAACACACGGCGTAATGGTATACCAGGAAGATGTTTTAAAAATCGCTCACCATTATGGCGGATTGGATTTTGCGGATGCAGACGTGTTACGCCGGATGATGAGTGGAAAAGCGAGGGATGAAAAACAGTTCATGGAAATTGAACGAAAATTCTTTGAACATTGTCACGAAAAAAAATATAATACCAATACTTCAAAACTTATTTGGAAACAAATAGAATCCTTCGCCGGTTATAGTTTTGCCAAGGGGCATTCCGCCAGCTATGCCGGGGAGAGCTATCAAAGCCTGTATTTAAAAGCGCACTATCCTCTGGAGTTTATCGTGGCAGTCATCAATAATTTTGGTGGCTTTTATGCAACCCGCGTGTATGTGAATGAAGCCAAAAAATTAGGGGGCATTGTTCATTTACCCTGCGTGAATAAAAGCGACTATACCACGACACTCTTCGGAAAAAATATTTACCTTGGATTTATTCATATTAAATCCTTGAATGAAGACATTTCAAAAAAAATAAAGATTGAACGGGAAACCAACGGAAATTATAATTCACTTGATAATTTTAAATTGCGAACAGGCATCTCCCTGGAACAATTAATTATTTTAATCCGTATTGATGCGCTGCGGTTTACCGGGCAGGACAAACGCGAACTGCTGTGGGAAGCGCATATGCTGTATAACCCCAATGAAAAAAAACGAAAAGATATTTCCTTAAGCATGTTTAGTGAACCGGTGTTAAAATGGAAATTACCGAAACTGGAAAAAAATAAAATTGAAGATGCTTACGATGAACTCGAACTGTTAGAGTTTCCGGTAAGCTTAAATGAGTTCGACCTTTTAAAAACAACCTCGCGGGGTGATTGTAAATCGACTGAGCTCATAAACTACGTGGGAAAGACCGTGCGGATCATGGGCAACTTCGTTACTCAAAAATCTGTCCGCACATCCAACAAAAATTTAATGGCCTTTGGAACTTTTTTTGACCATGAAGGGGAATTTTTCGACACCACTCATTTTTCAGAATCGTTAAAAGCATATCCATTTAGAGGCTGGGGGGTGTATTTAATTCTGGGAAAAGTGGTAGATGACTTTGGTGTTCCCACCGTCGAAGTTCAAAAGATGGCGAAGCTGGATATTGAAACCGATAAACGGTTCAATTAAGCGACTTGCAAAAAAGCATAGCCAAAGACGGTAAAATAAAATACAAATTTCAGGAAACATTTGAAAAAATATAATTTTAAATAAAAATCATGTAAGGGAATCAGCTTTTTCGGATTAGATATTTGACACAAATAAAATCCAAAAAAATATGACGACAAAAACACAAAACAGAAGTACTCGTTCTCAGGAAAGAGGCTACACTGGCCAAACCACACAAGGCCGTAACCGCAATGAAAACCAATCGCGTTATAATTCCACCAATTATAACACGAACAGACAAAATGATTTAGACGATGATGATCGTTTTGAGGATGTTGGTTTTCAAGACAGGCAAACATCCGATCAGGATTACAGAAGCTCCGGAAGCAGTCGTTCACCATACTACAACGATGGCCACAACCGTGACTTCAACACAGGTTACAACCGTGACGGATATTACAACCAGGGCAGAATGGAAGATGAAGATGATTTTGAAGATTCTTATGACGAGTACGACATGGATCGCGACGAAGAAGATTTTGATGATGAGTATTCATCAAGAAATGAGTCTGGAATGAACCGTTACGGCGTGCAGTCTGACCGTAGATCTATGGGAGCATATTCTACAGACAGAGATGACGACAGAGACAGAGATAACGACAGAAACAGAGAGTATTCATCTGAATACGGACGTTCACGTGGTAATACCGAAGTTAACCCACGTAACGACAGCTACCGTGGAGAAGGAAGCTATTCACGCGACGGATGGTACAATAACGGATCTCAAAACGGATCAAGCCAAAGAGGAAGCAATTCATCCCAAAGAGAAAATACATACCGAGGTAATGGGTCCGGTTCACAGAGAGAAAATACATACAGAGGTAATGAATCAACTTCTCAAAGAGGAAATTCACGTCAGGGCTCTGAATACTCAAACAATGATTCCCGCAGAGGAACTGGTTCCTATTCGTCTGAAAGGACTTCGCAGAATGGTAATAGTTCAACTTATGGAAGAAATGAGAATAGCTCCCGTAGAAATACGTCTTCTGAAAACACAGACAGAAACTATGCTGAGCCACGCAGAAACGAAAATCGCTCAGGTTCAGGCAGAACGTCGACCCGCACAGGAAGAAGCTCATCAACCGGCAGAAACAGAAATAGTTAATTCATCAAATTCAGCGGGCTAAACACCCGCTGAATTTATTTTACCTAATCCTAAAAAATTAAATATGGCATCAATAGCAACTAAAATCGCATCCAGAAAACCAAAAACAACTTCAACAAGCCGTTCCAAAAGCTCAGCCTCACAAAAAGAGCAAACATTAGACGGACTTTTTAAAGATGAATTAAAAGACATATACAGTGCTGAAACGCAATTGGTAGATGCTCTTCCTAAAATGGCAAAAGCAGCCTTCAGCGAAGAGCTTCAGGATGCGTTTACAAAACATTTCGAGGAAACCAAACGTCATGTTGAACGCCTTGAAAAAATCTTCAACCGTCTGGAAATAGATAAATCCGAGGTAGAGTCATGCAAAGCCATGGAGGGATTAATTGAAGAGGCAAATAAAATCATCGAAAATTACGAAGAAGGTCATGTACGTGATTCCGCACTGATCATTGGTGCCCAAAAAGTTGAACATTATGAAATTGCATCCTACGGATCTCTTTGCGAATTAGCCGATGTTTTAAGATATCCTCAGATTAAGAATCTTTTAGGCAGAACCCTGGACGAAGAAGAAATGACGGATGAAGATCTGACCGGTCTTGCTCAGGAAATAAATGATGAAGCTTATGAAATGGGTCAACAGGAAAGAGAAGAAACGTATTAATCTAAATTAAAAGGAAAGATTCCGATAATTTTAATATTAAAAGGAAAGGGGGTGAAATTCATCCCCTTTCCTTTTAATTTATTGTCACATTTTCAACCGGGATTTGTCAGTTCATCGATGGATTTTTTAATCTTTTCAATATCACCTTGCATTTTACTCTTAAATAATTTCCAGCTTGTTTTACGCTCGGCTTTATAATCCGCCATGTTTTTTTCAAGGAAAGAAATTTCCTTTTTCAGAAGGGCTTCCGTTTTCTTTTTCTTGGCTGCACCCGAAATCTTTGTCGCCATTTCTATTTGATTTATTAAACGAAATTATAAGTCAAAGCTAAAAAGCCCTTACACCTATTACAGGGATTATTTCAAGTTCTACAGAAAATAAAACAAAATTAAAAACAAATAGAGTAATTAACACCGGCCTTACTTTCAAGCGTGACCTTACCATCTAATTGCTCTGTGAGCATATGTATGAGCTGTATTCCTAAATGAGAATGCAGTTCCACATCAAAATCTTCTCTTAGACCCGTGCCATTGTCACTAATGATCAGGGTATATTTAGTTTCTTTACTTTCCAGCGAAATATTAATGCATCCTTTTTTATCGGGGAATGCATATTTAAGCGAATTACTGATTGCCTCATTTAAAATCAATCCAATCGGAATCATTTTATCAATGTCAAAGTAAATATCGTCTCCGATATCATAGCAAAATTCTATTACTGAATCAGGTAAGGCATACGATCTACGGACAGTCACACTTAAGCTTTCGATGTACTCTTTCAACGCAATCTGGCTTAGATTATGAGATTTATAAAGCATCTCATGCACTAATGCCATGGAATTAATCCTATTTCTGCTCTCCCGTAATAAACTTAAAACTTTCTCATCTTCAACGCCATCCGATTGCAAACTCAAAAGACTCGAGATGATTTGCATGTTATTCTTAACGCGGTGATGAATTTCCTTCAACAATTGCTCTTTTTCCTTTAAGGAAATCGTGGAGTGCTGAAGCTCCTCTCCTAACATATTTACGCCGGAACCAATTCCATCCAACAAATTGTCATCACCAATAATCTTGACCTTTTTATCGAAATCCTGCCGCGCAAAAGAGAGGATCACCTCCAGGATTTCATTTGCCCGGGTGTTATCCGAAAGGGATATTCTACTAAAATCAATTTCCATTTTTTACAAACTGCTTTAGCCATTGAATGGCTTCTGTTTCTTTATCAAAAAGCCTTGTTGGAACTGAAGGCTTATTTATTCCTAAATAAAAATTTCCCAATACCCTGCTAATGCTCGAACCGATGATGATACCAAATGCATTGGCTTTGGTTTCACGGTCACGAACGGCAAAATGATGCCTGGCCTCATAGCTCATTGACTTCACTGATCTGGAATCGATGAGCAAAGGGAATTTTCTATCCACATATAGAGCCGTCACCGCCCGCGTATTACTGATCGCATCTTCCAGGGTAATGTCAACATTTGGTTTAACGCATGTTCTTCCAATACCATCATCACCCATCCAGGTGTAGTATGCTCTAAGTTCTATGGCTGTACCAGGAATCTGCATAGAATATAAATATAATGATAATGTTCTTTCGTTGCCCTTTAAAATGATACATATTTTTATATACATTATCCCTTAACGGCCCAAAAAATTTTTGCGCATTTTTATCAATTAGCCTGGATCCATATGAGTAATTTTAAAGCTACTGTTATAAATTATAAGATGAAATGTTGCATCAATGTGCGCACTCAAAATCCAAAAATTATAAAACCATAAAATAATGTTGGATTTTTGCATGATTATAATCATACCTGCATTAGAATTAGTACTTAACTTTGTTTAGAATACATCTGCACTCAATCAAGAACTTTCAATGCCTTATCATTCATAAAAACAAACACTATGAAAACTATCTTAGTTGGAGTTGACTTCACAAAATCCTCTGAGAACACGATTAATTATGCCATTAAACTGGCTAAACAATCCGGTTCTAAAATTCTGCTGTTTCATGCCTTAACCGCACCCGTGATTCATACCACCTCCGGCTTGGTCTTCATGGATAACAACAAGGCAAAGAACGACGCCGAAAAGGAAATGAAAACCTTATTAGCCGGTTTATCTAAAAAAAACAGCTCGGTAAAATTTGACATGGAAATCACGTATGAGGGCATTAAAGAAAGAGTGAAAAAACTGGCTAAAAATAAAAAAATTAACCTGGTCGTTTTAGGGTTAGAGACGAAAACAAAGATCGAATCATTCATTAACAAAACGACAAGCCTGGATTTGACAGGAAGAATAGATTGTCCGGTGATAACCGTTTCAGAGAAATACAAAAACCATAGTTTGAAAAAAATGATCATCGCGATCGACAATAAAGAAAATCTTAAAGCGGGATTATCGAAACGCATTCATGCGATTATTGATTTACTTAAAATGGAAGCTGAATTTGTGCATGTTATCACCGAAGACGAATTAAATATCAGGCAAACACACAACCGGCAAATCAATGTCACAAATATCAAATCAGCGGATTTTAAGACCGGATTAAGTTCATACGCAAAGAAAACGAAAGCTGACCTGATTATGCTGATCAGTAATAATTATGGCGCGTTTTACAGTTTATTCGTCGATAGTCATTCTAAGAAAATGATACTTACTTCCAATATCCCGGTGATCTCCGTTCACAAATGAGAGGCATTCTTTAAACTGCTAGATTGAATTGGCTACTACTCCATACTAATAAATTTATAGGCAGAGGCGACAGCCCGAATTGATAAACCCTATTCCTGAAACTGATTAAAAAGTCTGATCAATTCATTGGCGGGAACCACTCCGGATTGCTTCCAGACTGCTTTTCCATTCTTAAAAATCATCAGAGTTGGCACGCTTCGTACCTGGTAAACACCGGCTGCCTGCGGATTCTTGTCAATGTCTACTTTTATAATAGTGGACTTGTCACCCAACTGAGTTTTCACTTCTTTAAGAATAGGGGACATGGTTTTACATGGGCCACACCATTCAGCAAAAAAATCAACCAGAACTGGTTTGTTGGAATTTATGATTGCGTTAAAATTACTCATGTTCAAAAAAATTAATATTAGCACCTGACGGTTGTATATAAATATACACTGGAAAGACAGCTAGTCAAACAGCATTTATTTATAAGTATTACAGGTTTATATCATGATTAATACGGCAGAATCAAAGATGTTAATCTCTATTTATCATAATACACAGGATCACCATGCATCTTTTCGATATCCTTCTTAAACCGATTAATAATATTAGATTCCTCTTTGGTTACGGGAGGATATGCCTTTGAGACCTTATCCATAACTGAAATAAACTTATTTTTCAATTCAGGACTTAAATAGTGGCTGTTCGTTTTTATTTGGTTCATGGCCCAGTCATAAACTGTATCAGCATCTATTTTATCTTTTTCAAGGATTTGGAAGACAATGTCAGCTACATCAAAACTATGATCATTGCTCTTTAATTCCTGGATTACAATGTTTTGAAAACATTCATGTTCTTCCTTCTGGAGTTTACCATCGGCATATGCTACTGCGAAAGCCAACTGACCAATCGCATAATGTAAATTTTCTATCGAATCCATTTTTTCTAGTTTTAAAAGGTTATTTAAATTAACTATGTATCGTAAGAACAGGTACCGGACTGTTAAAGGCAACATCCTTAGTCGTACTTGCATAAAGCAAATTATGTAAAAAGGAGTGGGTCTTTTGCTCCAAAACAATCACATCCACATCGTGAACTTTTATAAAATCCAGCAACGCGGTAGCCACCTTAGTTTCAGAAAGGATAAATGTCTTGTGCTCAGTATGCTCCAGTTTTTGTTCAACAAACAAATCCGTTTCTGACTCGACCTCGTTGAGCATGTGATCGTCAGGGATCACATGGAGCACGCTCAAATTTGCACCAAATAATGAAGCAATATATTTGATCTGAATCAAACCGGTCTGTTCAGTAATATGAACATCATATTCGCTCGCATAGGCTATATTATTTATTTTTTTATAGCGGCAATGGGTAGGAACAATAAATACAGGAACACTGCTTTCCCTTGCTATATCAATGGCATTACTTCCAAGTATCAGTTGGCCTATTTTTGAATGGTCCGTAATTCCCATGACAATGAGATTAATATTTTTACTGATGATATAATCAGAAATGCTGGTTTCGAGATCACCAATCTCCACAAAACATTCAACGTTGCCCATAAGCTGGTTTGTGATTTTCAACTTCTCTGCCTTTTCCTTTAAAAGTTTCTGACTATTTACCTTACTGTCATGCATGGTATAAATTAGTACATCATTCTCGTTATTATAAACCGGGATGGAATTTACATGAAGCAAAACAATACTTGCAGACAAATAATTTGCAAGATGAACGGCATAGGATAAGGCGTTATCTGATGTTTCAGAAAAATCAACCGGTACCAGGATTGTATTCATGATATTTGTTTTAAACAAAGCTAGTTAAAAGCGAAGCATTTTATGTTTCATAATTACATGCATTATCATGATATCTATCAGAAATGCGAAACTTGTTCTCAATAATCTTGCTTTTATGCAAGTCGATTACTTCCGGGGTATTATACCCGAGCTCATTGAATCGAACTCAATGGCAAACAGGAATAGCGAAACAAAAAAATTAAAGCATATTCAGAAGCTCAAGCAACTGGTCTTTTTTCCGGTTCGAAACCGGCACAATGGATTCATCTTTCATAACCAAATGTCCTTCCGATTTTTCAAAACAAAACAAATGATTCATGTTCACCAAATGCGAATGATGAACACGCAAAAAACCGACATCAATCAGTAAATCATCAAATTCTTTCATTGTCCTGGAAACCATAATACGCTTGCCATCCACGAGGTACACCTTAGTGTATCCTCCATCAGATTCTAAGCGAATAATATCATCAATATCTACAGAGTAAATCCGTTCCATGGTTTTGAGCACTATCTTTTTCTTATTCTTGATAGGCTCCGCCATATTACTTAACAGGATTTTTAATTTCAAATTTAAATCCTCACTACTCATCGATTCTTCAACTTTTTTAACGGCCTCAATTAAATTGGTGGGTGATAAAGGCTTTAATAAATAATCCAGCGCACTATATTTGAAAGCTTCTATGGCAAATTCCTGGTGTGCGGTGACAAAAATTATTTTGAAATTAATTTTGTCAAACTTCTTCAAAAGATCAAATCCGGTTCCGTCGGGCATCTGAATATCCAAAAATATAAGGTCAGGATGATGTTCCATGATCGCATTATAAGCCGTTTCTACAGAGTTGGCTAAACCAACCACCTGTATGTTATCAGCATAAGACTTCAGCAAATTGGAAATTAATTCCTGGTTATTAGTTTCGTCATCTACAATTATTGCTTTAATCATGCCTATATTTCTTTAAATGGAACTACAAATTTAACTTTTACTCCCGAATCTCCGGCAGTATTGTTTTTCTTATCAATAATCTCTATTTCTATATCACTTTTGGATTGCTCATTCAATGTATCCATTCGTTCCTTAGTGATAATTGTCGCCAATGATTCATAGGACGATTTCAATTTATTCTTAAGCTTCATCGCTTCCTCCATACCTACTCCATCATCTTCGATCTCGTACACCAACAAACTTCTTTCATAATATAGTCGTACATCAACACGGCCTTTTTCTTTTTTGTAAAAAATTCCGTGCTCGATCGCGTTTTCAATAAACGGCTGTGCCAACATCGGTGGAATATGCACAGTTTCTCTGTCTATTTTTTCGTCCACACTGATCTGATAATCAAACTTACTCTCAAACCTCAGTTTCTGTAGTTCCAGGTAAGTATTTAAAAGCTTTACTTCAGATTCCACAGAAATATAATCCTTTCTTGAGAAATCAAGAATCATCCTGATCAGTTCAGAAAACTGCGTCAGGTAATTACCGGCTTTGAGACTGTCCTGCTTAAATATGTAATTCTGAATGGCATTGAGAGAGTTGAATATAAAATGAGGGTTCATTTGCGAAACCAGGAGTTTTTGTTTGAGTAAATTGTTTTTCTGATTGGTAATAACGCTTTTTTGTTTAAAATTTCTGTAAACAAAAAAAACACTGACACTTACTAAAACCAAAACAGAACCAAATACAATCAGCCAGATATTTTTCAATAAATTTCGTTTTTGATTTTCCGAAGCTAATTCAACCAGTTTCTTCTCACTTTCGGCTTTATTGATGAGTTCTTTTTTCTCATATTCATATTTCAGTTTCTGTTCCAGTAATGCATTCTTGGATTCCTGGTTATCGAGTATGGCTTTTGTTTCAATATACAGCTGGTGAAACCGGTTAGCCTTTTCCGGTTCTTTTGTTTCAGTGTATATGTCATACAACTGTTTTGCGGCCATACTGATTTCTGCAGGATGTTCCGTTTCCTGTCCAATTTTTAATGCTTCTTCTGCATGAGAAACAGAAAGACCATATTTTTTTTGTAATTTGAATATTTTACTCAGTACAATATGGCCGTGATTGATTTCCACTTTGTTCTGCATACTTTCCGAAATCTTCAAACCTTTCAATGCATACTCCAGGGCCTTATCATACCTGAATTGATAAATATAGATTTGTGCGATATTCAGGTATGCCACGGAGTTAACGCCATAATCCGAACTCTCAATTAAATCAATACTTTTCTGCAGATATTCCAACGCCCTTGAATAATCTTTCAAGGCATTATAATCCACCCCGATTTTAAAATTGATGGTGCTTAAGGCCACTTCGTATTTATTTTTAATATAAAGTGCGTGGCTCTTTTTATGATGTTCGATCGCCCGATGGTAATCATTTTGCAAAAAACAAATATCGCCAATACTTAAATGAACATCGGCAATGCCGATTTCATCACCCACTTCCTCAAAAATTTTCAGACATTCGTACAACTGATTCAAAGCCTTGGTATTGTTCCCTCTCCGGATGTCAATCTGCGCAATAGCCTGTAATGAAATCGCTATTTCATTTTTATTACCTGACTTTTTACTTATATCAATACTCCGGTTAAAAAATTCAACCGCCTTATCATCATCGGATTGTTCTGAAAAAATAATTCCCTGATTATGAAGTGCGGTGGCATAATATTTACTAAAAACTTTCAATTCCCGTCCCTGAGGTTTCAATCCGATATTCTTCAGGGATATCTGCATCATCTGCTCATTGTACTTTTGCCACTCGCCTTCATCCGCCACTTCAATAAGCTGATCAAGAACGCTGCATCGAATGGTATCATGTTTCGCCGATTTTAAATCGCTTTTTAACATCTCTATCATTTTATTTTGAGCATTCCCGGCTACATAAACGGAGGTTAAGCAGATGAAAAATAATAATAATCGACGGTTCATTTTTAAATAGTTTAAATGCAAAACTAGTATAATTCATACTAAATTCTAACGAGACAATATACACATTTATACAAAAAGCACCTTTTATATCCGGAACTCTTCAAATAAAAAAGCCTTCCATAAATGAAAGGCTTTTTAACGAAGGACTAACTAAAACCGCGACACCCGTTTATGGCAATAAGGCGTTCCACCTCCTTTTTCATAATATTGTTGGTGATAGTCTTCAGCCGGCCAGAAAACAGATGCTTTCTTTAATTGCGTGGCCACATTATAGCCTTTTAATTTTAGCATTCCGATTAACTTCTCAGTAGTGGCTTTTTGGCTGTCGTCCATATAAAACACAACAGAGAGGTATTGTGGGCCAACATCATTTCCTTGCCCGTTTGCCTGCGTCGGATCATGTATCTCGAAAAATAATTTAGCTAATTCCTCATACGAAGTTTGCTTTGGATCATACGTCACCTCCAATGCTTCGATATGTCCTGTTTTGTGGGCACACACTTCTTTATAAGTAGGGTTTTCCGTAAATCCTCCGATATATCCAACCTGGGTACTTAACACTCCTTTTGCCTGCTGAAAATAATATTCAACCCCCCAAAAGCAACCACCTGCAAATATGGCTTTTGCCGTTTCTTTCTTTTCTTTGCCTTCAATAAACAGCATCGACGTCGAATTCACACAGTGACGTGTATCCTTATCAGTTAATCCTTCTCCGTAAAAAACATGTCCCAGATGTCCACCGCAATTTGCACACGTAATCTCTGTTCTTTGTCCATCCGCATCCAATGTCTTTTTTACAGCGCCCTTTATCTCATCATCAAAACTTGGCCAGCCGCAACCGGAGTGAAATTTCGAGTCAGAGGTGTATAAAGGAGCATTACACTGCTTACAGATGTACGTTCCTTTTTCAAAATGATCTGTGTATTCTCCGGTAAACGGGCGTTCGGTACCTTTGTTTAAAATAACATGCTGCTCTTCTTTAGTTAAGGGGTTTAATTTCATAGGTGTATCTTTTTTTATAGTTGATTTTTTGGCGATGTTTTCGGGATGGCTTGTATTCTGACATTGGGTGCTATAAAACCCTATCAATAATAACAATATCATTAACAGCGCGCGTGGTTGTTTCATTTCTTTTTTAATTTTAGTGATTAGCATAGTCGTGTAATTCCGGTATTAAAATTAATGATTTAACTCATTAAACTGCTTACCAAAATCATATAAAACTTTAAGATATATATCTTTTATGATTTTTTGGTTCTATCAGATCAGTATATAGCGAAAGATTATTTAAATAAAACCCCCTGTTTACCTAAACAAATCATTTACGTTAACTAGAGCCTATTCTAAAAAAGAGGTGAATGAATAAAGACTATTCAAAAAAATTCAATAACTTCATTGTAAGGTGAAAATACTACTGTCCATATTTATTCTTATTCAATGTGCCATATTTTACGGTCAGATTAATATCGATTTAAAAGAGGAATACACATCGAACTGGCCGCTTAAGGATCGGCAGAAGTTAAATTATGCCGATAAATATTTCAGTAACCAGGAATATCTTTTTGCAAGACCGACTTATGACAGCCTTTATAAAAGACATAAGTCAAACATTTATATTAGCTATTTACTGGGTTCATGCAGTGTTTATGACTCGAAATATCAGGCACTTGCTGAACCACTGATTAAAGCTGCTGAAACAATAAAATCAAAACTTCCGGATTATGATTATTTTTTAGGTAAAGCGTATCTGGTAAATGATAAGTTCAACGATGCCGTTCTTCAATTTGAAAAATATAAATTAAATCCGTTAAATAAAGACACGAAAATTGAAGTGGATCACCAGATTGCCATTTGTAAAAGTGCGATTGCTATGGAAAACAAATCAGCAGTAGCTAAAATTACAAACATCGGTCCACCCATTAATACGTCGGGGGCCGAATATACGCCACTGTTTCCATCCAATGAAAGCTTTATGGTTTTCACCTACCGGGGAGAAAAATCAATGGGTGGTAAACAGATTCTTCCAAACAGAATTGATATGAAAAACGGGGTCTATTTTGAAGACGTGATGATTGCGCAAAAAGACCAAAACGGAAACTGGACCGAACCACAACCTATCAATGCCATTAATACCAATGGCCACGATGCCGTTGTTCATATATCTCATGATGGCCAACGATTATTTACATACAGGAATGTTGGTGTGGGAAGCGGTGATATTTATGTCAGCAAACTGGATGGACTCAACTGGGGAGCGCCCGAAAAAGTAAAAGGTATTAATTCCAATTTTTGGGAAGGGAGTGTTTGCTTATCACCCGATGAAAAAAACATCTATTTTTCAAGCGACCGGCAGGGAGGAATGGGTGGACGGGACATATACGTTGCACAGCTACTCGCAGACGGCAGTTGGGGAAATGTGAAAAATTTAGGTCCTGAAATAAATACGAGCTTTGACGAAGACGCACCATTTATTCATTCGGATGGAAAAACATTATTTTTTGCATCGACCGGACATAATACCATAGGAGGTTATGACATTTTTAAGAGTGAATTAAAACAAGGGAAATGGTCTGTTCCATATAACGTGGGAAAACCTGTTAATACAATGCAGGATGACAAATTTTATATCGTTTCTTCTGACGGAGAAAGAGGGTATTATTCAACTGAAAAAAAAGACGGCAAAGGCTTACAGGATATTTATATGGTGGAACCGGGTTTATTCGGAAAACCAACATCACTTATCATGATCTCAGGAAATGTAAAGTATGATAATGCTCCAGTAAAAGCCGATATCTTTGTTCGCTCAAAATTAAACCGTAAGGATTTTTCTGGGACGTTCAATTCAAATTCCATCACAGGTGGATACCTCGTGAATCTTCCGGCGGGAAACGAATATGAGATAGTTTATAAATATTTAAACACAACTCTTACAAAAGATATTTCCACGGCCACCATCGACTCCTTTGCTAAAATTGAAATTGACGCCGAACTATTTTCGCATGAATACCTGCGGCTGAATTTTGCCAAAATTGATTCATCTGCTTTTAAACCGGATGATTTGCGACCGATCGGCCTGACCTATGAAGATTTGCTGGCAAAATATGGAAATACAGTGATTGACAGCTTAAACTATACTGTTCAAATTGGAGCTTACAGGATTCTGGAAAATTTTAATTATTCAAAACTCATTGGCTTACCAAAAGCACTAAGGAGGACTTTTCCGGACAACATCACACGCTTTACATTGGGTTCGTATACAACGCTAAATGAAACCAACGCAATACTTAGTAAGGCAAAAAAAAATGGCATTAAAGATGCGTTTATTATTGCCGTTTATAAAGGTGAGAAGTACTACTTTGAAGAACTTTTAAATCAGGGTATTCTAAAATAAAAAACTCCCGATCTGATCGGGAGTTTTTTTTATATTGTTAAACATTATCTACAACCTGCTTCGCGATAATCCTTTTTCGCATTTGGATTATCCAATACCTGGAAAGACATATAAGGCTCACCAAATAAACGGCAGTATCTTTCCGGATTTTTTTCTTTGGCTTTATGCAAGGCATCGCTAAATGTTCTGCTATAAAATTTTTCGGGTAAATGTGACGCAATGGAAATATAGCTAAACAATAAATCTTCGCTGACATTCTCCACTTTCAAGAAAGGTTCCAGAACAGAAGAAGAAAATTTATAGTCTTTTCCTCTTGTAAATACATACGCCAATTTCAATGCATTTTGCCAGCTTGCTTCTTTGAAGTTATAGAATCCTTTAATTTTATTAATACAGGCTTCTATTAAAGGCTCAGCATCATCGATTGTATCCAATGATTCAATGATCTTGAACTGCCATTCAATATTCAGTCCATCCACTAATTTTTTGTTGATCTTGCTTTTATACAACGCATCAATTTCCTGTTGCATCTTACCCTGCTGTTCTTTTGTTCCTAGTGTTGAATCAATTTTAATAGAACAGAAAATCCGGTTAAACCGTACAATATCATTAGCAGGATCCAGTTTCTCTAATCTCTTAAATTCTGCGTAGTCATCTTCGTCCACGATACTGCTATTTGCCAGGTAATTATAGTAGGTTTTATTATTCATCATGTTCACAAACTTAGGATCATTAGGGATTTTCATACTATCCAAAACATCTTCGGAATATTGATTTCCCATCTTCTTCCCGAAAGCATACTCCATGATTTTATAAGCCTGTGGGATTTTATTCGCTTTGATGGCCCTGTTAAAGGAAACCGTAGTGAACTTTTGTTCCTTGTCACCTGTGATGTCATAAGTTACATCCATCACCATTTGAGCAAAACGCTGCTTAGCTAAAACAGGCTCCAGTTCCTTCAATAAAGCTGCATCGTTGTTTATTTTCTTAACCGCCTTTTCCTTACCCATTTTTACAAGGTCTGCATACTTTCCATCTTCCATTTCCAGTTCAAATAAATTCCAGGAGTCTTTGGTCTCAATGCTTGGTGTGATTTTGTTTTGCTGCATACTCTGCAAAACCTTCGTCACACTTTCTGCACGCTTTCGCTGTAATTTCGCGTTAGAATTTGCATCTCCCTCAATGGAAGAATAGGCGTAGATATATAATCCATCAATTACAAAATCAGGCTCATTCAATGCCTTAATGAAAGGGGCAATATCTTCAGGCTTAAACTCCGATTTATTTTTTTCAAAAGGGATCGTAAAATTTAAAATGGAACTTTCTGACTTTGGTTCAAAGGGTGGTTTCAATCCAACACTCTCCTCTGCCGGAAGTAAGCCAACAGGAGTGCTACTTTCCTGATCTCCTTTTTCCAGGTAACTTCTGGTAACCGTTTTACACACGTGTCCGTCCTGAATAACAATTAAATTCAACTCGTAAGGGCCCTTGATTTTTGGATCAAATTTCCCCATCTCCAGTTTTAATTTATTGATTTTCACTTTCTTTTTTGCCTTCGGATCGGGCTTAATTAAATTTTTAGAAAATACCTGGTCCTTGGTAATGACCTTTTGCATGATTCCCTTATTCAACAAATTATTATCCACGATGTTATAATCGGCTTTTTCGTATTGGGCGCGCTGTACCACATCCACAGCTAACCCATCTTTGGTTTTCTTTAAAATACGTTTCAGATCTTTCAGATTCGCGTACTCCAGATAGATCTTTCCGTTTTCCACTTTCAATCCTTTTTGAAGCAGATCATAGTTCTTCCATTTGTCGCAGGTTTTACAAGCTTTGGCATCCGGTGCTAATAATTTTTTTGATTTTGTATTATATGGTGCCGCTAATTCTTTTTTCATTTTAGCACCTGTATTAAAACTGTCATAACCACCAAATACTGCTGTTACTACAATCTTCTTACCGTCTTTTTGCAACTCACACTTGATTCCGATTAACATGTATTGGGCTTTCAGCAAAATCTCCTTGTCCTTTTTATTGTTTTCCCAGCGTGTCCAGATGACTTTCGCTACATCTGCTGTCTTTTGATTATCTCTGCCCTTACTGATCGGCGTAAGCATTGCAACTTCCTCTCCCTTTTTTGTACCTCCGGCCTTCACCAGGTTCTTCTTCACCTTTTCCTGATCCACTTTAGCAACTCCTGATTTTGCAAAGGCTTTGGCGTCTATTGCAGCAGCATCAATCAATACCTGGTTCACTTCAAATGTATCAAGACCGTTTTTCATCCTAAAACTATTTAATTCTCTTACGAGGATACCGGGTAATTCATCCATGTTGAAATTATCCTGGGCCTGAGTTACAATAGCAAAAAATAAAAGGACAAATGATAATAAACGTTTTCTCATAATGGGGCACTTTAGTATTTTAACAAATATTAAAAAAAAGCAGTTATAACTGGCTTTAAGAGTATTCACAAACTATCAACAAACAGATTTTTCTTTGGAAATTCTACCAAATTAAACGTCTCAATGATTATATTCGTGACTCATAATTAGCTCGACATTATATGAAGAAAATACTAATAGCCAACCGCGGGGAAATTGCTTTAAGGGTGATGCGTAGTGCCAAAGAAATGGGAATACAAACCGTTGCTATTTATAGTGAGGCAGACCGAAATGCTCCTTTTGTGCGTTATGCAGATGAAGCCGTTTGTGTTGGTCCGCCCCCAAGCGCACAGTCTTATTTACAGGGAGATAAAATCATCGCAATCTGTAAAGAATTAGGTGTGGATGGGATTCACCCTGGTTATGGTTTTTTGTCAGAAAACGCTGATTTCGTGAGAAAAGTCCAGAAAGCCGGAATTACATTTATTGGCCCAAGTGCTGAAGCCATGGACCTGATGGGTGATAAATTAAGCGCCAAGGCAACCGCCAAAAAATATAAAGTACCCATGATTCCCGGATCAGAGGGAGCCATCAGTGACCTTGCCGAGGCAACTAAACTTGCCAAAGAAATCGGTTTTCCATTATTGATTAAAGCTTCTGCCGGTGGCGGTGGTAAAGGCATGCGATTGGTAGAAAAAGAAAGTGAAGTAGAAGAACAAATGAAGTTAGCCATTAGCGAAGCCATTTCTGCATTTGGAAACGGTGCCGTGTTTATTGAAAAATATGCAACCGGTCCGAGACATATTGAAATCCAGTTATTAGCAGACAATCACGGAAATTATGTGTATTTGTTCGAGCGGGAATGTAGCATCCAGCGACGTCACCAGAAGGTGATTGAAGAAGCACCTTCCTGTGTGTTAACTCCGGAACTTCGTAAACAAATGGGCGAATGCGCTGTGAATGTAGCAAAAGCCTGCAATTACAGTGGAGCCGGAACGGTTGAATTTTTAGTGGACGATAAGCTTAATTTTTATTTCCTGGAAATGAACACCCGTTTACAAGTGGAACACCCGGTTTCTGAAATGATTACAGGACTCGATTTAGTAAAAGAACAGATTAAAGTAGCCCGTGGTGAAAAATTATCATTTACCCAGGAAGATTTGAAAATTAATGGTCACTCTATTGAAGTGCGTGTTTGTGCGGAAGACCCGACCAATAATTTCTTACCAGATATCGGCAATTTAAAAACTTACCGCATTCCTTCAGGACCTGGTGTAAGAGTGGATGATTCATTTGAAGAAGGTATGGACATTCCAATCTATTATGATCCGATGATCGCAAAATTAATCGTTCACGGTAAAGATCGTACGGACGCGATTGATAAAATGCTGCGTGCCATTCAGGATTACCAGATTACCGGAGTTGAAACTACCTTGCCGTTTTGCTCCTTTGTGTTAAAGCACGAAGCCTTTGTAAGCGGTAAATTTGACACGGGCTTTATTCCTAAATATTTTAAGCCTGAAATGTTAAATAAATCTAACGACCAGGAGGAGGAAATTGCCTCCATTTTTGGCGCATTTATGTCTGCCGGCATTGCCAGCAAAGCCAATGAGCATGTCCCAACTTCGTCAGGGAAGTCAAAATGGCGGTTAAACCGTGTATAAAGAAAGGTAACCTACGGGTTACCTTTTTCGTTTAAGGAATAAACAAGTAAATGAAACCAATCTATAAATTAACTGATAAAAATGTAAGTCCGGGAACATTCCAGGACATTGCATCTTTTGTTTGCAGATTTATATTCTTTATTTGTATTCTTTTCCCTTTTTCAAATTTTTCTCAAACTGCTGTTGCAGCACCTCTTCCATTAGAAAATTCAAAGCCTGTTTATAAAGTATGGGCCGAAGTAGTAAATGGCGATACAGTTCCCAGCGTACGCTTACCTGACGTATGGGTGTTTGCTGAATACAGTTACAAAAATAAAAAGCAATACGAGGCCTGGTCACGCACCAAATACAATGTAAAAAAAGTGTATCCGTATGCCATTCTTGCCGCCGCCAAACTAAAAGAATACAATCGTATTTTAGAAAAAATGCCAGATGAAAAAATCAGGAAAGCTTACATGAAAACTGTGGAAAATGAATTAAAAGCAGAATTTGAAGAGCCATTAAAAGACCTGACCATCACTCAGGGAAAAATCCTGTTGAAACTGATTGATCGCGAAACCGGGAATTCAAGTTATGAATTGGTGAAAGATTTAAGAGGCGGTTTCCAGGCTTTTATGTGGCAAAGTCTTGCCCGCTTATTCGGCAGTAATATGAAATCCGAATATGACCCGAACGGAGAAGACATCATGACAGAAAGAGCTATCAAATTAATTGAAGCCGGGCAGTTTTAACTTTTAAAATTGTACCTTTAACTCATTATTTAGTTAAATAAATTATGAGTGAGCATTCGATCTTCCTTTTTACTTTATTCCTAATTTTCACATCACGGATTATTTCTCCGGATAATAAGCGCTCCGTGGATATTGCTTCACTCAACTGCTTAGCTGAACAAAAGTAGTTGATGAAAATACCTCAAAAAATACTTCATTCTTCAATTCTTATTTTTGTCATTGCTTTCAGCGTATTCTGTGGCTTCAAAATTAAGGATCTGAAATTTAACTATGACTTTGAAGCATTTTTCCCGAATGAAGATAATGAGCTGGGTGTTTACGAAACACACCGTACCCGTTTTGAATGGGACAATGAATTCGTTTTGCTGGGTATTGAAAACAAAGCTGGAATTTTCAGAAAAGACTTTCTTGAAAAAATAGAATCCCTTTCCAATGAATTAAAAAACATCCCGCATACTGACAGGATCATATCTCCAACCAATATCAAGAACATTTCCTTAAGCGGTTTAGCGCCAGTTCAGAAAAGACTACTGCATATTGATGATGAGACTTTATACAAAGAAGACAGTATCAATATTTACAATACTCCTGAACTCATCGGCTCTTTTTTTCCAAAAGACGCCAAATCCATTTCTATTTTTATTAAAACGAAAGAAGGCTTAAGTAAAAATAAAAGCGACAGTCTTGCCCGTAATATTGAAAAAGCATTTAAAAAATATAATTTCGATGAAGTTCATTTTGTAGGAAGGATCGTAGCGCAAGACGTGTATTTAAAAAACCTGGAAAAAGAATTCGTCTATTTCCTCGGGATCTCATTTGTACTTGTTATGCTATTTCTATGGCTATCATTTCGCTCGGCATACGGGGTGATTGTTCCTATGACCATTGTGATGATTTCTATTTTCTGGACATTAGGAATCATGGCGATGATGCACCAGTCACTGGACATCATGACTTGTATGTTACCAACGATGATCTTTATTGCAGGGATGAGCGACGTGGTTCATTTTTTCTCAAAATATTTTGAAGAAGTGGCAAGGGGAACTGAAAAACAAAAGATCTATCCACTGATCCTGAAAGAAGTTGGTTTCCCAACCTTCCTGACATTAATTACAACTGCTGTTGGATTTTTATCATTGCTCTTCTCGAGCATCAAACCAATTAAAGATTTCGGGATATATACTACAGTAGGTATTGTGATTGCTTTTGCCTTAACCTATACCCTGCTTCCTGCCCTGCTCTATTTCTTTACACCGAAAAAATTAGTAGCCGTTCATGACCACAACAACAGAACTCATAATGTAATGCGTAAAATTTTATTCTGGATCTTCCGCCACCAAAAAACAATCATCATAACAACCTGTGTCGTAGTAACGCTTTCTATTATAGGTGTGTATAAGATCCGGGTGAATAATATTTTGCTGGAAGATCTATCGGACAGTGTGCGAATTAAACAGGATTTTATGTTTTTCGACAAGCATTACAGCGGTGTGAGACCATTGGAACTGGCGGTAGAAATTAAAAATAACAAAACGGCTTGGGATTACGAAATCATGCGGCAGTTAAATGAGGTAGATGAATTTTTAAAGAAAGAATACCATGCCGGCTTTATGTATTCACCGGCGATGCTCGCTAAAAATATTAACAAAGCATTGAATGACGAAACTTCCGGGGAAGGAAAATTTCCAAACGAAGAAGATTATGAAGCCATTAAAAAACAACTGATTGGCAACAAAAAAAATAAAGACATTAAACGGATCATCACACCTGATGGAAAATTTGCACGCATTAATGGTAAGATCAGTGACATTGGCAGCCTGAAGGTGAATGAACTCAATACACACTTAAAGGATTTTATCCATTCACATCTGAACTCTAAGGATATCGAAATCAAAATAACGGGAGCTGCACATTTAATAGACCGGAACAATGAGTACATGGTCACTAATATGACACAAGGGTTTTTATTTTCTATTATTGTGATTGCTTTGCTGACCTATTTTTTACACCGCAGCTGGCGAATGGTGCTGGTGTTTATTTTACCCAATTTTATTCCGCTTTTGATTATTGCCGGGATCATGGGATTTTCGGGCATTGAACTAAAAGCAGCTACTTCTTTGGTATTCAGCATTGCCTTTGGGGTGGCCACAGATGATACCATCCATTTTATCTCCAGGTTAAAAATAGAATTAGGTTATGGAAAATCTTTAGTTTATGCTTTTAAAAGGACCTATTTTGAAACAGGGAAACCAATTTTATTAACTACCTTTATTTTAATGGGAGGCTTTGTCAGCCTGATGGTGAGTGATTTCCAAAGCACCTTTTATTTTGGATTTTT
Organism: Bacteroidota bacterium; assembly: GCA_021155905.1. Lineage (GTDB taxonomy): Bacteria > Bacteroidota > Bacteroidia > B-17B0 > Aurantibacillaceae > UBA4416. Next base: position 43,137 of record JAJNBG010000015.1, on the reverse strand, counting down.
AATTTGCATCACCATCATAATTGCAGTGATTGCTGACATATTTTTACTCCCTGTGTTATTGTTTTGGATCTTAGGAAATAAAAAGAAATAGTTTGTATGGAAGTTAGCTTACGACCCTGGAAATTGGACGATCTGGATGAACTGGTGGCCCTGGCGAATAATAAAAATGTGGCGCAGTTTATGGCTGATGTCTTTCCTCATCCCTACTCCATTGAAAATGGCAAAACCTTTATTGCCTTTGCCACTTCCAACCCTACCTCAAAAATTTTCGCGATTATCGTTAACAATAAACCGGTTGGAAGCATTGGCCTGCATTTACAATCGGATATTTTAAGAAAGAATGCGGAGATCGGATATTGGTTGGGAGAAGCGCATTGGGGCAGAGGCATTATCAAAAAAGCGATTCCCCAAATAGTAGATTATGGTTTTAAGAACATGGATATTGTAAGGATCTTTGCCAGGATTTATGGAACGAATCTTCCATCACAAAAAGCGGTAGAGAAATCAGGTTTTAAACTGGAGGGGCGTTTTGAAAAAACGATCTTCAAGAACAACGAATTTTTAGATGAATTAATTTATGCAATCAGGAAATAATATTTCAGCTATGAAAAAAATCGCTTTAATTACCTCAGGCGGCGATTCCCCCGGAATGAACGCCTGCATCAGAGCCATTGTGAGAACTGCCCGTGCGGAACACATTGATGTTATGGGATTTTACAGGGGATATGAAGGATTGATCGATGATGACCATATTCACCTCACTAAAAGTAAAGTATCCAATATTATTCATCGCGGTGGAACGATATTAAAAACAGCCCGCAGTAAACGCTTTACTACACAGGAAGGAATGAAGAAGGCACTTGAAACTCTTCAGAAACATAACATCGATGGTTTCATCGTGATTGGTGGCGATGGAAGCTTCAAAGGGGCGCTTGAGTTTAGTACGTTGCATAATATCAAAATCGTAGGCTGTCCCGGCACCATTGATAATGATTTGATTGGCACTGATTTCACTATCGGTTATGACACAGCCACCAACACGGTTGTGGAAGCCGTGGATAAGATCAGGGACACAGCGGAGAGTCATGACCGGATTTTTGTGGTGGAAGTGATGGGAAGAGATGCAGGTTTAATTGCCCTTAGAAGTGCAATTGCTTGCGGAGCCGAAGCCATACTGATTCCGGAGCGTAAAAATGATTTACAGATTTTATTAGAAAATAAAAAAACCTGGCGTCTCACCAAAAAGAGTCGAATTATTATTGTAGCCGAAGGTGATGAAAACGGAGGAGCAGTTGGTATCGGAAATTTATTAAAAAAGGAATGGCCCGAGTTTGATATCCGTATTTCAATTCTGGGACATATCCAGCGTGGCGGAAACCCAACCTGCATGGAAAGGGTTAATGCCAGTATTATGGGCTACTATGCCGTGAAGGCTTTGCAGAACGGACATAACAATGAGATGATCGGCATCGTGAACAAACAGGTGTCTTACACACATTTCAGAGATGCCGTGAAGCATATTGAGGACCTTAACCCCGAAATGATGCGTATCCTGGACGTTCTTTCTTCTTAATAATTTTTAAACCCAATTTAAAATTCAATGAAATCAATTTATTTTTTCCTGATTACTTTCCTGATCATCAATAGCCCTCTTTTTTCACAAAGAGATAAAGAGGAAGTGGATCCAATGTTTACCAGTGCTTTTAAGAAATACGAAAACAAAGATTATTCTGGCTCTTACCTCGACTACTCTACTTACCTCATTAAAAAGCCAAAAGATCCCAATGCCTTTTATAACCGTGGTTTATGTGCCTTTGAAATGAAAGACTACAAAGACGGAATTACCAATTTCGACAAGAGTATTTCCCTGGGAAGAAGAAGAGCCGATGCATTTTACAGTCGCGGTTTATGCAATTACAATTTAGATAATTTCAGTTTAGCGATTGCTGATTTTGACACCGCAATTTCCCTGAGGCCGAATTATGCAAAAGCATTGACCTACAAAGGAGCTGCATTGAATGAACTGAAAAAATACAAGGAGGCTCTTCCTGTTTTGAACGAGGCAGTAGCCTCCGATCCAAAATATGATAATTCTTATTTTTTCAGATCCATTACTAAATACTACCTGAAAGATTTTGAAGGAGGTTTGGCTGACTGCAACCAATCACTCGCGATTAAAAACTATTACGAAACTTATTTCTGGCGCGGCTTGCATTACCATAACCTCAAACGTTACAAGGAATCTGTTAACGATTATGACACCGTGATTGCCCATGATCCTAAATATGCGAAAGCCTATTACAACCGTGCCATCGTTTATTACGATGAGAAGAACTACGAAAGATCATTAGCCGATAATAATAAATCTCTGGAAATAGATCCCACCAAACCGGAAGCTTACTATAACCGCGCGCTGTCCAAATACCAATTGGGGAAATATAAAGAGGCTGAACCGGATTTCAACGCTGCCATTGACCTGAAGCTAAATACAGCCAAACATCACTTATGGCGCGGCATTAATTATTATTACCTGAAAAAATATTCAGAGGCTATGTCGGACCTCAACATTACCATTCAAAAGGATAACCAGTCAGAATGGGGGTATTACTACCGTGCATTGATTAAGTATGACCAGCAGGACGATAAGGGCGTGATTGAAGATTGCAACCAGGCACTGGCCGTTAATAAGTCGCATGACACCTATTACCAGCGAGGCATCAGCAAATATAATTTAAAAGATTACCAGGGAGCCATTGATGATTTTAATGAATCTCTCAAGTTAAAACCGGACTACAGACTCGCTACCTTAGAAAGAGGGATCGCCTATTACCAGACCGAAAAAGATGCATTGGCCATGGCTGATCTTAGTCGCGCCATCGAGATGGATGCTAAATCATCGAGGGCTTTCTATTATCGTGGGAAGTTAAAAAAATACATGAATGATTTACCGGGTTCATGCTCTGATTTGAAACAGGCACAAGTGCTTGGGCATGAAAGTGCAGGAGAAGAATTGGTGAAGAATGGCTGTAAATAATCAGGCTTTAATTGCCCAGCGCAATTTAGCGGAACGTGCGCGCGGGTTGGTATAGCTTTCTTCTGCTGAAGGACGGATAGGATCCGGTGCTACTTCCGAATAAATACCGGCACGGGATAATGCCTGGAATGATTTTTTGACACGACGATCCTCACCCGAATGAAAAGAAAGAATAGCTACTCTTCCTCCGGGCGCTAATACATAAGGAAGTTTTTCTAAAAATTCATCCAGTACACCAAATTCATCGTTCACTTCAATCCGCAATGCCTGGAAGCAACGCTGACAGGATTTTTTAATATCTTCCTGGCGTGTATTTTCGGGAAGAAAATTCAAGGCTTCAGCAATGGTCTTTTGTAAATCAATTGTTGTAGTAATGGCAATTCCTTTTTCCAGTTTTGCGACAATTGCTAAGGTAATGGCTTCATAATGCGGTTCGTCAGAATTTTCAAAAAACACTTCTGCCATTCTGCGAGGTTCCATTATCTTTAAAAGCGCCGCAGCCGATCGTCCCTTCTCCGGATTTAATCTGAGATCCAATGGACCATCAATTTTAAACGAAAAGCCTCTTTCGGGATTATCGATCTGCATGGAGGAAACACCCAGATCGGCTAATACAAAATTAAGTGGCCCCGATTCTAAGGCAACCTGATCAATGGCTGAGAAATTCATTTTTTTAAACACAACGGATTCAGGTCCGTAACCCAAGGCCAGTAAACGCTCCTGTGTTCTCGGCAATTCAAAAGGATCCACGTCCATCGCGTATAACATTCCTCCGGGGGCCAGGCATTTGAGCATCTCTAAACTATGCCCACCATAACCCAATGTGGCATCCAAACCAGTCTGCCCGGGAAGGATCTGTAAAAATTCCAATATCTCGGTCACACAAATAGAACGATGCATGCCTGCCGGGGTTCGCCCCTGTTGTATCACCTTGGCTATATCCTCAGAATAATTTTGTGGTTGCAGCTCTTTGTATTTTTCTTTAAAAGATTTTGGGTGAGTGCCTTTGTAACGGACACGCCTGGGACCTTTTGGTTCCTCATCGCTCATATGTAAAGCTAAGGTTTAATGCTTAGCTTTTCTTCTTTTCTATCGTTCTTTTTCCTTGACGAAAAAGAACCAAAAAGTCAAGGCGAAACGCCAACTCCAATCTTTTTCTCACTCGAAAAACCTCCGCAATACCGCCGAAAAAATTGTAGTTCGCACCGTTTCGCCAAAACCAGCCGCACTATTACCAATATATGCAGGGATGCATAAAGAAATCTGCCACTCCTTTTTTTTACTTAACACTTCACAACTGATTTAATATTTTTACGACGGTGCCTTCATTGTCTAAATGTTTGTCATAATTAAGCATAATGATGACAGCCACTTTTTTTGCAGGGTCATATGCGTACGTTGTCCAATAACCAGGTGTAGATCCACTATGAGCAAAAACAGTCATATCATTATCTAAATGGTAAACAACAGTGCCTAGTCCATACTTCACATTTTTAAACGTTCGCCGGATAGCGTCCGGGTATTTCATGACACCAGTTTGCATATCTAAAAGAGATTGTTCTGTAATTATTCTTTGTTTGGATGTTCCCATTAATACCGCCAATAATTTTGAAAGATCAGAGGAAGTAGTAAATATTCCTCCTCCCGGTACATCATAGCCCAATCCTTTTTGTCCTTCTCTTGGCACTCGTCGGTTTTTACCGTTAAGTAATCCGCAGTCACATGTCCCGTCTGCTAATTTGTTCAATTTATTTTCCGGAACATCGAAAAACGTATTGTCCATTTTTAAAGGAACAAATATTTTATCACTCATTAATTTAATATAGGAAGTATTGGCGGCTCTTGACATGGCCAATCCAAGGATGGCATAGCCTACGTTTGAATAAACCATTTTGGTATTTGGCCTGAAAATAAATTTAGTATGAGAAATGGATGATACTGTTTTCTTTTCCCAGTCAGATGTGGCACCGCTCTGTCCTCCATTCGGATTTGAGTTTCTTTGAATGCCGGCAGTATGGCTTGCCAATTGCCTGAAGGTTATTTTAGTGGAATCCGAATAGCCGATGAGTAATTTAACTTCGGGCAGGTAGTTTTCGATGGGATCATCCAATTTGAAATAGCCTTCTTCCATCAGTTTCAACATCAGCACAGCCGCGAATGATTTGGAAACAGACGCAATTCTAAACAACGTAGAAGTGTCCGGTATGAATTTATTGAACTTATTTATTTTCCCGTACGACCTGAAGTAAGTAATACTGTCATGTTTTAATATAGAAATGGACAGGCTACCTATATTGTCTTTAGCGACTTCCTTCACTAAGTCCGCCGTGATGTCTTCGATGGATCTTTCTTCCGGATTGACCGTACTTGTTGTGAAACCAAACAGAAACAGGATTACTACTATTGAAGAAAGGTATTTCATGTTTCGATTTCCTAATGCTACTAACAAAGCTAACTGCTTTTTGGACATTTGCCAAATGAAAATGACTTGTGCGAAACGGCATTTACCATAATCACTTTGGTGTCCGTCCGCATTACAAACAGATGCGGTCTTTGGTGATTATCTATTCCTATTTTCATAAAAAAAGCCTGTCTAATTCATAGACAGGCTTTCTAATTATCTTAAAGAAGAAATTACTTAACCTCCTGCATCACCTCAAGGTTAATGCTGATGGTTACGTTTTCACCTAATCCACCTGATTTACCAATTTGGAAATCAGTACGGTTGATCACAGTTTTTCCTTCGAAACCACCTACATTGTATTTACCATGCTCACCCATGTCTTTCATTTCAACTCCTACGAAATTGAATGGAATGTTGGTTTCTTTGGTAAGTCCTTTGATGGTTAATTTGCCTTTAGCGATGTAACTATAATCCATGCTGGTAGAATCTTTTACAACTTCAGTCGCTTCGAAAACGATGTGAGGGAATTTAGCAGCGTCGAAGAAATCAGCGCTTAATAAATGCTCATCACGTCCTGCACTTTGCGTGTTCATGGATTTTGCATCCATACGGATAAAGATTTTAGTTCCCGCGTTATCCAGGTTAATATAACCGCTATCAATATTCATTGTACCTTTCGTATTGGTTACAATATGCTTGATACTGAAATCAACCGAAGAGTGAGATCCATCTACTTCGTACATTCCTTTTAACTCAGCAATGTCTTTTTTGTTAGCATTCATGATGCTATCGCATTGCGCTTTGCTGTTGCAGGTATACTCCTGTCCGTTGATGTTACATTTAATTACTTCTTCAGTTACCATACCATTTGTGCAGCAAGCTTCTTCTCCGCCAACTACAGCAATGTAAGGAGCAATAACCAAAGACACGATAGACATTAATTTAATCAAAATGTTCATAGAAGGCCCTGAAGTATCTTTGAACGGATCTCCAACTGTATCACCAGTAACTGATGCTTTGTGCGGTTCTGATTTTTTGTAGAACATTTCACCGTTGATCAATACACCTTTCTCAAAAGATTTTTTAGCGTTATCCCATGCACCACCTGCGTTAGACTGGAAGATACCCATTAACACACCTGATACAGTTACACCTGCCAATAAACCACCTAATACTTCCGGTCCGAATACGAAACCGACAATTAAAGGAGTAATTAAAGCAATAGCACCTGGCATCATCATTTCACGGATAGATGCTTTGGTAGAAATAGCCACACATTTTTCGTATTCCGGTTTTGCTTTGTATTCCATGATACCTGGAATTTCACGGAACTGGCGACGTACTTCCTGTACCATGTCCATAGCCGCTTTACCAACTGCCTGGATACATAATGCAGAGAAAATGAATGGAATCATACCACCTACAAATAAACCAGCTAATACCGGTGCTTTGTAAATATCAATCGCGTCAATTCCTGCAATTCCTACGAAAGCTGCAAATAAAGCTAATGATGTTAAAGCCGCTGAAGCGATGGCGAAACCTTTTCCGGTTGCTGCTGTTGTGTTACCAACTGCATCCAGGTTATCCGTACGCTCACGAACTTCAGGAGGTAACTGGCTCATTTCTGCAATACCACCCGCGTTATCAGCAATTGGACCAAATGCATCAATTGCTAATTGCATAGCTGTAGTTGCCATCATACCTGCAGCTGCAATAGCCACACCGTATAAACCTGCGAAATAATAAGAAGCCATGATACCACCTGCTAATGTTAAGATAGGAATCACAGTAGATTTCATACCAACTGATAAACCACCTATGATGTTAGTTGCATGACCTGTAGAAGATTGTTGAATGATAGATAAAACAGGAGCCTTACCCATCGCAGTGTAATACTCAGTTACAATACTCATAATTGCACCTACAATGGTACCAACTACAATCGCGAAGAATACATTTAAACTTGAGAACTCATAACCACGTAAGCTTAATGTTGCAGGCAACATATACATTACGATGAAGTAAGAAGCAATCACTGTTAAGATCATAGATGCCCAGTTTCCTAAATTCAAAGCGTTCTGAACATTTGATTTGTCATCTTTAATGGTTACGAACCATGTACCAACGATTGAGAATAAAATACCTAAACCACAAATTACCATTGGTAATAAGATAGGAGACATACCACCGAATGCATCATTCGACGCATCGATTTCCTGACCCAATACCATAGTCGCTAAAATGGTGGCTACATAAGAACCGAATAAATCGGCGCCCATACCAGCTACGTCACCAACGTTATCACCTACATTATCAGCAATAGTTGCAGGGTTACGAACGTCATCTTCAGGAATACCTGCTTCTACTTTACCAACTAAGTCAGCACCAACGTCAGCTGCTTTGGTATAAATACCACCACCAACACGGGCAAATAATGCAATCGACTCTGCTCCCAAAGAGAAACCGGTTAATACTTCAATCGCTGTTTTCACTGTATTTTCTCCTAAATCACCAAAGACCCCCAGGAAAACAATGAATAAACCACCTAAACCTAAGATTGCCAAACCGGCAACTCCTAAGCCCATTACAGTACCACCTGTAAAAGATACTTTTAAAGCCTGTTTTAAACTTGTACGGGCAGCTTGTGTAGTACGGACGTTCGCTTTGGTAGCTACTTTCATACCAATATATCCTGCTGTTGCAGAGAAAACTGCTCCTATAATAAAGGCAATAGAAATAATCCAGCTGGAGTGGATCTCTTTACCGTTAACTTCATGTATTGTTCCGGAATAAGCTAATAAAGCGGCTGCAAAAACCACGAAAATGCTTAATACTTTCCATTCTGCTTTTAAGAAGGCCATCGCACCATCGGCAATATAACCCGCCAATTCCTGCATGTTCTTATCACCGGCATCCTGCTTGCTAACCCAGGCAGATTTGATTGCCATTACCACTAAACCTAAGATTCCCAGTACCGGGATCATGTAAATCACTAAATCGTTCATATGTTGTATAAATTAAAGGGTGCAAAAATAAGGATTTATCTGAAATATGGAAATTATTAATTTACTGATAAACAGGGGGTTGAAAAATATTTTGTTAAAATGAATATTGACTTAAACCTTTAGCGCTAAACTTTCGATTTGATACTTTTGCAAAAGTATCCAAAAGCAAACTTCTCTTTTCTTTTTGCTTGAACAAAAAGAAACAAAAATTCAAGGCGAAAGACCATTCGACATTTTTCGCGCACAGGGCTGCCCAGGAAACGGAGTGAAAAATGACGGTTCGCTCTCTTTCGCCAAAATCAGCCGCACTATCACCAACGTATGAGAGAGTTGCTAGCGCTATGCTATTGGAGATCTATATCTCACGAGAGATTGACAAAGCCATAACTCCAGATGGCGCAGGGACGTGGACGAACAGTGTGAACTACATTTTTTTAGGGGTTCTTGCGCTATGCGCCCCTAAAAAGATTGGAGTTGGCGTTCGTTCTTGACTTTTTTTTTTACTTTTTTCGTCAAGGAAAAAAGTAAGCAAATAGTAAGAGAATTGTTGGCGAATCGAAAGACACTTCTCGACTCCGCTCGAAGTGACATTTTAAAAAAACTTAAAACAGTTTCTCCATCGCAATTTTGAACCAGATCGTGTAATTTTCGGGATTAGACTGCAACTGCTTTTTAATATCCGAGATAGACATCCATTTGAAATTTTTCACTTCCTCAATATTGATCTGCGGATTCTTATTTGTCTTTCCAATCAGAACATAATCCAATTCGTGTTCGGTTAAACCATTTTCGAAAGGAGATTTATAAATAAAATTGGTTTTAATGGTCAGGTCGCAGCTTATGCCCATCTCTTCAAATAAACGGCGATGAGCAGCGTCTTTAATCGTTTCATTAGGACGTGGATGAGAACAGCAGGTATTGGTCCAGAGACGAGCGCTGTGGTATTTGTTTGACGCCCTTTGCTGCAGCAATAATTCTTCCTTATCATTAAAAATAAAAACGGAAAAAGCACGGTGCAATACACCTTCACGGTGCGCCTTCATTTTTTCCATCACGCCCATTTCATTGTCGTTTTCATCCACCAGTATGACGTATTCTTCAGGCATTGTTGAACTTTTTACAAATGTTATAATTTAATTCCAATAATACAGACATCATCTACCTGTTCCAGGTTTCCTTTCCATTCGTCAAACAGGTGATTCAGTTTGGAGTGTTGCTCTTCCATGGACATTTTTGAAACCGATAGTAAGTAATTGTTCAGCGACTTGTATTTGAATTTTTTTCCTTTTGGTCCGCCAAACTGATCAGCGAATCCATCCGTGTAAAGATACAACACGTCTCCGGGCGTGTAGTGAATGGTATGCAAAATAAAATTCTCTTTTCTTTCTCCATGCCCGACCGGCATTTTATCTTTGGTTAATTCAATGAGCTGGTTGCCGTTAACTAAAATCGGTTCATTATTTGCAGCGGCATATTGAATTGTTCTTGTTGGCTGATTCTCCTTCGGCGCCAAATCAATGCAAATGAGGATTGCATCCATCCCGTCTTTCTGACCTTCATTTCCGATACTATCGATTAACCGTTGCCTCACATAATCAAAGATCTCATTTGGCCTTGTAATGTTCTTCTCCTTAATAGCTTCACTCAGGAACCCGATGTTTAATAAGCTCATGAAAGCGCCGGGAACGCCATGTCCCGTACTGTCGCACACCGCCAGGTAAAACTTATCCTGGTATTCTGTGGCCCAGTAAAAATCTCCGCTGACAATGTCTTTAGGCTTAAACAGGATAAAGTTTTCGGGAATAAACCGATTGACAAATTCTTTGTGAGCCAATAATGTATTCTGAATGCGCTTGGCGTAATGAATACTGTCTGTTATTTCCTTTTGCTTTTCTTCAATGATATCTTTTTGTTTTGAGATTTCTGTATTTCTAATTTCCAATTCATTAGCCGTTCGTTTTTTCAAGCGAAAGCGGTTAAATAATACAAAAGATAAAAGTCCTAATAATAAACTTAATGCAATGATGGAATAAATGACTACCTGACGTTTCTTATCTCTTTCATTCAATAGCGAAATTTCTTTCTCCTTCTTGTCGGTTTCATACTGCGTCTGTAATTCATTAAACGATCTTTGCATCTCCACACTATTTACACTGTCGTTAATGGCAATGAATTGTAAAAGCGATTGAGATCCCCCGAGATGATCACCTGATTTGATTTGAGCATCAGCCAGTAATTTTAATACGGAAGATTCTGTTTTTGAATTCTTCAACTTCCTGGCCATGTCGAGGGCCTGCTGGTAATAACGGACCGCCTCCTTGTATTGGTTGAAATGGTAATGCACATCCGCCAAAGCCTGGAAGGAAGATGCAAGAAATTCCTGGTTATTGATTTTAACAGATGTTGCAATGGCTTTATCAGCAAAATACAGCGCGGAATCTTTTTTGTTTTCCCTGGACATTAATCCTGCCATATTCGTGTAGGAATATACCAGGCCATAATCATCCCCCAATTTCTCCTTGATGCTTAATGACCTTCTCTGATATTCCAGCTCCTTGTCAAAAACTTTCATGGCTGCATACACTTCTGAAATATTAGTGAGTACATAGGAAATGAAAGCGGAATCTTTCGTCTCTACATAAAAGGCCAAAGCCTGATCATAGTATTTGAGCGAAAGGTCATAGGATTTCATGTTTGAATAAACATTGCCGATGCCCATGAGAGAAGAAGTTTCGTCTTTCTGGCTTTTCAGTGCTTTAAAGATCTCGTAACTCTTCGTGTAATACATGAGCGCTTCCTTATTTTTGTTTAACAGAAAAAGACTGTTCGCTTTGGAGGTATACACCCTTGCAATAAAAATTTTATTTTTTTGGTTTTTTAAAAGTTCAATGGAATGGTCAAAATACAACAGGGCCGAATCCAGCTGCCCAAGGTAATCAAACGAAATAGCCAGCATTTCGTAAGCCATACCGCTATTGAGCTCTGATCCCTCCTGTCTTGCTTTTTCAATGGCTTGTTTTGAATAATTAAATCCCTGAACGGGATCATTCTGGTAGATCAACTTAGCCCTGCGTATTAAACTGTCCGAAGATAAGCTTACAGAATTTTGAGCTTTTAAAAAGCAGGAAAGCAGTATCAAAATTATAACAAGTCCAGTTCTCATAAATGATGCCTGAAAATAGCATTTATTTTACAAATTCACTATCAAAACTTAAAGCAGTTAACCTGTGAAATGTTATGAGAGCTGTTTTTTGGAAGTCTGTGAACCCAATTTATAGAATCCATACGCTGAACCCAATAAAATAAAACCAAGGGCAATAAAAGCAACCTTGAATTCAGAGGCGTCCACGAGTGTTGATACTAGAAACGGGCCGAGTGTGTTTCCCAGTCCCCATGAAATGGTATATAGCGCTGCGTATTGTCCCCTGTTTTTGTCGTTGGTTCTTTGGATCCAAAACGTTGTCATGAAAGGCATGGCCATGATTTCTCCAAACGAGATGAATAAAATCATGACAAGGGCAATACATTTGGAATTACCGGGCAAAAGCAGGGATAAAAAAGAAACAGCACACATCACCACTCCGATTACTATGTAGGTAATTCCCCTGTTCTTTTTCTCAAGCGTATAAACCATCACCATTTCAATGGCAACAATAATGATTCCGTTAACCGCCATCATTAATCCGATGTATTTCTCATTCAGCAGCAGGTCGTCCCGGAAATACTTCGGAACCGTAGTAAATAACTGAACGAAACAAATCGAGAACAACGTCATCAGCACCAAAAACCAAAGGTATGTTTTGTCTTTGTAGGCCGATAAGGTTTCAGGTACTTCTTCGGAAGATACTTCCTCTTTTTTCTTTTGAAGTGCCGGTTTTAAAAATGTAAACAATAAAAAAGCGGCCAGTAAATTCGTGATACCATCCACCCAGAATAATAATTCATAATTAAAGGCTGCAATTAATCCGCCGAGAGAAGCGCCGACTGCCCAACCCAAATTAATGGACAAACGGTTTAAGGAATAAGAGCGGGTCCTGTTTTCTGCAGTACTGTAAAAAGCGATAGCGGATGAATTCGCGGGACGGAAGGCTTCATTCACCATACTTAAGAGGAACGTAGACGCGCAAATCAGAGGATATGATTTAACCTGCCCAAGAATGAAAAACATGAGACCTCCTCCTAAAAGTGCGAACAGCTGCACCTTATAAAAACCAATTTTATCTGAAAATTTACCGCCGAAGTAAGCACCGACAATAGAACCAAAACCAAATAGCGCCATCACAAATCCGGCTTCGCTCAAACTCCGGTTCATTTCTTTCCCGGTGAGGTATAAGGTCATGAAGGGTAATACCATGGTGCCGCTTCGGTTGATCAGCATGATAAACGACAGCAGCCACGACTCCCTGGAAAGTCCGGTAAACGAAATTTTATATAAGGAAATAGTGCGCCCTAGCATAACTGATAAGGTGCAAAATTACTTAAAATAAAGAAGTTTGAATTACAGTTTTTGTACAAACAGGTATTTCATCAACAAACGTATCAGAAATATGAAACACTTCAGTTTCCTGTAAACGGGAAGCCACCACCACCTGGGTTTGCAGGGCGTGCTTTGTAAACAAATCTTTTACAATGACCGGGCAATTATTGTCTTTTGACAAATGTGATAAAATCACAAGGCTCATGAAATCGGGCTTGTGATTTACAAATAACTCCAATGCCTGCTTATTGGATAGATGGCCCCTGTCACTTTTGATGCGTTCTTTTAAATAATAAGGATAATACCCGCTTTCTAATAAGCCCTCATCATAATTCGCCTCTAAAAAAGCGGCGTGGCATTGTTTAAAGTTTTCAATCACATGCTGACAGGCCGAACCGATATCGGTTAATACGCCTATTTTCAAACCATTGCCTTCTACAATAAAACTGAATGGATCAGATGCATCATGACGCTTTGGAAAAGGTGTCACTGACAGGCCGCCGATCTGAATAGCCTCATATCCGTTAAAGGAATGCGTCAAATCGTTTTCCAAAACCAAACGCGAGTTTCGTAAAGTCAGCGGCGTAATATAAACTGGTAAACTGTATTTTTTTGATAATACCTGAACACCCTTGATATGATCACTGTGTTCATGCGAAATAAAAATCGCCTTTACTTTATTCATGGAAAGATTGGAACGAAGCATTCGCTTCTCCACTTCCTTGCAGGAAATTCCAACATCTACCAAAACAGCTTCAGTGTTATTACCTACATAATAACAGTTACCATTACTTCCGGAATTTAATGAAGAGATGAACAAAGACATAATACAAAGAAACAGAATATTCAGCAATTTTTTTGATCCTTTTTTAAAAGATGTGCGCAAAAACAGTTTATAAAATTAGTCTGGGAAAATTGTTAAATCCGACGAACGGAGAAAAACCTTACGTTTTAATTTCTATAGAACTCGCCCGGGAAAATCATTATATCTCTATTAAATGCGAATCCCGATAATACATATCACGCCGGAGGTCGGATAGCATTATCATGGCATTCGTTAAATACGAATGCCGATAATGCATACATCGTCTACCTGCTCCAGGCTGCCCTTCCATTGGTTGAATCCTTTTTCGAGAATTACTTTTTGTTCCTGAGGGTTGCGGACACAAATAGAATTGATAGTTTCTTCGAGATGAGCCTGTTTGAATTTTTTCTGTTTCACTCCGCCAAACTGATCCGCATAACCGTCCGTGAACAAATAGAGCATATCCCCTTTTCTTAAATCGAAATGATGAGTTGTATAAGCCTCCGGTTTTTCGTTATACCCGATCGCCTGCTTGTCCGCTTTTATTTTATTCAACTCCGCTTTTCCATCTTTAAAATTAACGTACCACAATGAATTATTGGCCCCTGCCCAGGAAACCGGAATCGCGCCATCGTTTTTCAGGCTGTCTTTTTCAAACACGCATAAACTGATATCCATTCCATCCGTCACGTTCTTGCCACTTCGTTGAAATGTTTTCAAAACCAGTTCACTTGTCTTATCCAGAATTTTTCCAGGCTCCACCAAATTAAATTCATGCACGCAACGGGTGAGAGCATTCGAACAGATCACACTTACCAAAGCTCCCGGAACCCCATGTCCTGTGCAGTCTGCTGCTGCATAAAAAACGTGCGTTGCGGTAGATTCAAAAAAGTAAAAGTCGCCGGCCACAATATCCTTTGGTTTGTAGAGTAAAAAGCTCTCCGGAAAATACGCCAACACATCCTCTTCTTTCGGCATAATCGCCGATTGGATCCGCTTGGCATAATTGATACTGTCGATGATTTCCTTTTGTGCATCCTCAATTTTTTCTTTTTGAAAGATGAGCTGGTTTTTATATTCGTTTAACTTCACGAATGACTTTTGTTTCGCCCTGTATTTGTTAACCGACAAAATCAGTACGATAATGAAAAATACGGATGACAACACCAGTACCCAGGTCACTGATTCTTTTGAACGTAAATTTTTTTCTGCTTCCATTTTCTGAATGGTCAACATGGCTTTAGCATTTTCCCGATCAAACTCACTTTTCTGATCCGATAATTCTGTTTTCAACTGCGTATTGATCATCGTATCCTTTCCTTCATAATAACGGCGCATATAGAAATTGGCTGTTTTATAATCACCGGTTGCCTCATAATACTGTGCGTATGTACTTGAAACATCGTACATATCCACTTTAGAGCCAAGCTCAACCGCTAATGCCATTGCCAGGTCCAGGTATTGTTTACAAGACACATAATCCTTCAGTTTTAAATAAGTACCTGCGATGTTTTGATAAGGAATGATCAGATTAGCAGCCTCGTTGGCGAGCTTAAAATTCTGAATTTCCATTTTATAATATTTAATGGCTTCCTCATAATTTCCCAGGCGGTCTGCTTCCGAACCATAAGAATCATAGCATAAGGCGATCCCTGAATAATCATTTACTTTCTGATAATTCATCAAAGCGATATCCGTATAATATTTTGCAGAATCATACATCAGGAGTTTTGAATAAGGTATCGCCATATTATGGTTGGTATTCCCTATCTGTCTGACATCTTTCATTTTCTCCAGCATCGCCAGTGCTTTTTTATAGATCTGGATAGAAACGCTGTAATTTCCTGTCAGGTCATAAATGCCTGCCATATTGTTTAAACTGTAGGCAATCAACATCGTATCCTTGTGCTCGGTGGCCAGTTTGAGAGATTGCTTGTTGATGCTAAAGGCAGAGTCCAGCATATTCAGCTTTTGATAGTACGTGTCGAAAATGGTATTCAGACTGATGATGTCTTCGTAGGAAAAGTTGGCGTCCTTATTCTGCAAAGCCATTTTTGCATATGAGTATGACAGGTTCCAATCTATGTGCTCATACTTATTGGCAGAATCCACCAGAGCTTCAAACCTGGAATTTTTCTGTCCGCGCGCGAAAAAGAAAACAAAACACAAAATGATGATAAAAAAGAGCCGGGACATAAAATGCATTTATCAAATATAATTAATTCCAAATACAATGCATCATCATCAGGGAATTTTGAATCCGACGGGTCCGGCAGGTTGTTCTTAAATGCGAATGCCGATATACCGCGTCAGGCGCCGGATCGTATTATGCAGGGCTTTAAAAGTCAACGTAATCTTTTCTCCCGTTTAGTTTGTGCTAGTGCAAAACAAACTATTAAAACGACTAATTTTTTCAAGATAAATTAAAGATATAAAAAAACCTGCACCAAAAAGCGCAGGTCTTTTAATCAAAACTATTTTTAGTTAAGCACTAACCGATTCTTCCATGTATGCTTCTATTGGCGCACAAGAGCAAACCAAATTGCGATCGCCGTATGCGTTATCTACCCGGGCAACACTTGGCCAGAATTTATTATCACGCACCCAGTTCAATGGATAAGCTGCTTTCTGACGGGTGTAAGGTTTCTTCCAGTCATCTGCCACCACCAATTTACAAGTGTGTGGCGCATTCTTGATCACGTTATCTGTCTTGTCGTATTTACCATCTTCGATCTCTTTGATCTCTTTACGAATGGCGATCATCGCTTCACAAAAACGATCCAGTTCAGCTTTGGATTCCGATTCAGTTGGTTCTACCATCAACGTATTCACCACAGGGAAGGCAACTGTCGGCGCATGAAAACCATAGTCCATTAAACGCTTAGCCATATCGGCTACCTCAACACCGGATGCCATTTTAAATTCATTGCAATCTAAAATCATTTCATGGGCACAACGTCCGTTTTTACCGGTGTACAAAATTTTATAGCTGCCGGATAAAATTTCTTTCATGTAGTTGGCATTTAAAATAGCCATTTCTGTGGCTTGTTTTAAACCTTCGCCACCTAACATCTTAATATAACCGTAAGAGATCAATAAGATCAAGGCACTTCCATAAGGAGCTGCAGAAACTGCTGTGATTCCTTTATCACCACTTGTGTTTACAATCGTGTGAGATGGCAAAAACGGCACTAATTTTTCTACTACGCCAATTGGCCCCATGCCAGGACCGCCACCACCGTGAGGAATTGCAAATGTTTTATGCAGGTTTAAGTGACATACGTCTGCTCCGATGTTACCGGGTGACGTTAAGCCTACCTGCGCATTCATGTTCGCGCCATCCATATAAACCAATCCGCCGTTATCGTGGATCATCTTGGTGATCTCCGTAATGGACTCTTCATACACTCCATGCGTGGAAGGATAGGTTACCATTAAACAGGATAAATTATCCTTATGCATTTCTGCTTTGGCACGCAAATCAATTAAATCAATATTTCCTTTTTCATCACACTTCGTCACAATGATGGTCATACCCGCCATCGCTGCAGAGGCTGGGTTTGTACCATGCGCCGAAGAAGGTATCAAGGCCACATTTCTGTGAGCCTGCCCGTTGGCAATATGATAAGCCCTGATCACCATTAAACCAGCGTACTCACCCTGAGCACCTGAATTTGGCTGGAAACTCATGCGCGCGAAACCGGTGATCTCAGAAAGATCTTTGTTCAATTGCTCAATTAATTCTGTATATCCCTGTGCCTGGTTCAAAGGAACAAATGGATGAATATGAGCGAACTCAGGCCATGTAATTGGCAATAATTCAGAAGCTGCATTTAATTTCATGGTACAGGAACCCAAAGAAATCATGGAGTGAACCAATGACAAATCTTTATTCTCCAGACGTTTGATGTAACGCATCATTTCGCTTTCGCTATGGTATGTGTTAAACGTTGGATGGGTTAAGAACTCAGAAGTACGTTTTAAACCGGAAGTGCCGATTAAATTACAATCCTTACAATCTGCCGCATTGAATGCTTTACCAAGGGCTTCCGCAAAAATGGCAATCACATCATTCACATCATTTTCTTCTACCGTTTGATCTAAAGAAATACCTACGTGTTTGTCATCAATATATCTGAAATTAATTTCTTTTCCTTCAGCAATAGCTTTGATTTTATTGGAGTCGGCAACCGCCACAACAATGGTATCAAAATATAATTTGGTTTTGATTTCGTAACCTAACTTTTGTAACTCAGAAGCTACAAAACCGGTTGCATTATGCACACCGTTAGCAATGGCTTTAACACCTTCCTGTCCGTGATACACTGCATACATACTGGCCATGATTGCCAATAGAGCCTGTGCCGTACAAATATTAGACGTTGCCTTATCGCGTTTGATGTGTTGCTCACGGGTTTGCAATGCCATGCGCAAAGCAGGATTTCCTTCAGTATCCACCGATACGCCAATGATACGTCCCGGAATTAGACGTTTGTAATCTTCCTTGCAGGTAAAGAAAGCGGCATGAGGTCCACCGTAACCCAATGGCACACCAAAACGTTGTGAATTACCCACTACACAGTCAGCGCCCCACTCGCCCGGAGGTGTTAATAGTGCTAAAGCCAATAAATCGGTTGCCACTGCTACCTGGATTTCTTTAGTATGTGCAGCTTCCACAAACGCTTTATAATCATTCGCTTCGCCGTTCATGTCCGGGTATTGAATTAACGCCCCGAAGAAAGAATCATCCAGCTTAACGGTATTGGCATCACCAATTACCAGTTCAATATGGTAAGGAACCGCACGGGTTCTTACCACGTCAATGGTTTGAGGAAATACCGTATTACTCACGAAGAACTTATTTCCGCCGTTTTTAATTTTGTCTTTACTGCGGTGACTGAAAAACATGAACAAGGCTTCAGCCGCAGCTGTTGCTTCATCCAATAAAGAAGCGTTGGCAATTGGCATGGCCGTTAAATCCATCACCATCGTCTGGAAATTCAGGATAGCTTCCAAACGCCCTTGAGCGATCTCCGCCTGGTAAGGCGTGTAAGCCGTGTACCAACCCGGGTTCTCCAATACATTACGCTGGATAACAGCCGGTAAAATGTTATTATAATAACCCAATCCAATATAAGAACGGAAGACTTTATTTTTTTTGCCTAAGGCTTTTAAGTGTTTGGCGTATTGATACTCACTCATGGCAGGCGCCACGCGTAACGGCTGCTTTAAACGGATACCGGAAGGAACCGTTTGGCTGATCAGTTCATCAACAGAAGAAACGCCAATCTTGGCCAGCATTTGTTTAATTTCAGTTTCGCGGGGCCCGTTATGACGGGACACAAATTTATCAGTGGTCATGTGCTTGTTTTTAGAGGTGCTAATTTACGAAAAAAAGGGCTTTTCACCGTCTGATTTTTAAACAGGCTGTTCATAAGATTTGGAGGTGATTTTGGTCAGGCAGACAGGTGCTTTCGTAAAAAGCTTTTCTACTAAGATACTGTCAATAAAAACAATATGCCTGTCAATTACACTGCTATAATATTGGCAAAGGCATTATGACATACAAGGAAGGTAAGGGAACGGACTAATGGCAATAGGGCAACCCAGTCCAATTTAATCAACGCTCACAGGTGATGACTCCTTAATGAGATGTTGAATCCGTTGCTGCAGAATCGTTTCGATATTGATAAGGCCCTTTATCAGGGACGGTGCGATGGTTGTTACCGGAATTATCAGTTCCTGTGCATGATATTGCTAACAAAGCGGCCAAAAATGAGAATAGAGTAATCGTCTTCATAGTTTTTTTTAATTCAAGCAAATGTATCAAATCATAGCTCTTCGGGCCTTGCACAATTCAAGGAAAATGTATAATATTTTTATTGTATCAGAACGGGTCTTTTTGTCAATAACAACTAAATCAAAGAGCCTGGAGTTTAACTGATAAAATTCGGGCTATGAATAAAGTCATGTTATCGAAACTATTCTCATGTTCGAAAAAGCGATAGTATTATTGAAAAAATGTATCGGGTAAAATGGAAGATCTGCTTGATAAAATTACAGAATACGCTGACAACGCCCATGGCGAACAGATGAGAAAATATACACCGGAACGCTATATCGTCCACCCTATTCGGGTGATGAAAACCTGCAGACGTTTCACTAATGATATCTGCATATTATCTGCAGCACTGCTTCATGATGTGTTGGAGGATACTCCTGTACAAAAAAATGAACTGGGTGACTTTCTAAAATCTGTTATGCCGGATGACATGGCGCATCGGACTTTAGATATGGTGATTGACCTGACGGACGTTTTTATTAAAAAAGATTATCCAAAACTAAACAGACGTGCAAGAAAAGCTAATGAACTCGCACGGCTCGAGAACACAAGTCCTGACTCGCAAACGATTAAATACGCGGACATTATTGACAATTCAATCGAAATCGTAAATCATGATCCGGACTTTGCCAGAGTTTTTTTATACGAATGCAGAACTAATCTCAAAAAATTGGACAAAGGAAATAAAGAATTGTATAATGAAGCCTGGGCACTTGTAAATGGCGCGATTGAATCATTAGCAGAAAAAAAGAAACGTACGGTTAAAAAGCAACAAAAGTGAGCTGATTCAATGAGTTGCGTTTTGACTTAGATTTTATTTACTTTTTTAGTGAAAAAAGTAAAATAAAAAAACCATTTAAGAACATGAGAATGATTTCTTCCCGGTTTTAACATACTTCACCTGTTTGCTTCCTTCAAAGCCCACCAGCATGGATTTATCCTTAATAAAAACAAGGCTTGCTTTTACCGCCTTTGAACCCGGCGCTTTCTTCTCGAAAGAGAGTACTCCTGATTCCACACATATGTCAATTTTTGAAATACTATAAGCGCTTCCATTGTTAGTAATGAAATTATTTTGCGCATCATATCTGAGGCTTTCCACATGCTCATTGTTCATGTAAAAGTCCCAGATGGCGGTCTTTCCAAAAATTACACTCAAGTCGTTTTTATCCATTTAAAGAGAGGGCGAATGTAGACCAATTTAAGAAGTGCAATGTTACACAAATATGTAACAAAATAATGAACAAATACCAGATAAATAAAAATATGTGTACCAATATAAAAGCAGTTTTTTGCTATTTAAGCAATTGTGGTAGTGATATTTAAATCAGATAGGCCTGCATTAAATATGGCAAATACCCTTACTTAATGACATAATCTTAATAAAAAGCATTAGTCAAATCTGTCCAAATTATGGGGCACAACCGGAAAGGCGGCAGTTCAGGGTGTAGGCGTCTACATTCATAGGATCCTGAACTGCCGGTCGTTATCTATGCAGTAGATGTTTTATAGTGGGGTTTTGCCTGCCGATATGTAATTGATGTTGGCGTTTTTATGAATCGGATGAATTCGTATTGCCTGTGAATTCATCTCCCAATAATTTGTCAGGCTTCCTACGCATATAAATTGTGCGGCCACAATGCATGCAAATAGTTTCACCACTTGTCTTTTCTAACATCAAATGCTGGTGGACACACGTCATATTTTTGCTGATTTCCAGGAAAAACAAACCTCTTATTTTATGTAAACGCGGCATCAAAATGTCTTTTGTATTGGAAAATTAAACGTCTTTATTAAAATCTGAGACAACTTTAGTTAAGACGGCAAATTTTATCGTTAGAATTAAAAAAGTATTGAAAATACTGATACCATTGTCTTTTAAAATAAATGCTTTTAGTTATTTTAAAGAGTACCTTATCAAATAATTATATGCTTTGGTACAAGGCCATCTAAATTTGCACAGGTATTTAGAGCAATCCTTAGGTCAAAAAGAAGACCTATGATCCAATCAGTTTAAATAAATCCAAAAAAAATATAGCAATAACGTTACCTTCTTCAATTCATTATGTCTTTTTGACCAAACGGATATTATCATGGCGAATACCTGACTACTGTAAGAGAAGCAAAAAACATCGTAAACCTTTTCCTCGTGGATAACGCTTCGCGGAAGTATACTTTGATGAAAATTACGCAAGTGAAGTTCGTAAAACTGATTAATCAATACGAACTGCAAATGGATTTATATATAAGTCAGGTAAACCTGACGAATCTATATATGAAGCGGAAGCTTAATTAAGTGAATCTTTTTACAAATCCAGGATTACAACTATTTTTTTACTTTCACTTTTTCTTTTTTGCCTTCCATTAAGGTAATTATCTTTTTGAGATAAATAATTTCACTTTCCAATATGTGATTCTGTTTCTGAATCGCATCGATCTGTTCTGAATAATAATTTAAATTATGTCCGCTGGCATGAAAATGCTTAACATCATCAGATGCGAATTCTTTTTGCGATGAATACAGGGAAAAAAAATCGCAACACAGGATCTTGCCGATTTTATTCAACAAACCGGTATCAATACTTTCCCTTTCGAAGATATCGTAAATTACATTCCTACTCCTGTTGATTTTCTTTGCGAAATCGCTCACTGAAATATTCTGCCGGTTGAGTTCTTCTTTTATTCTTTTACCGATATGAATTGCCATTAACCAAAGTTAACTGCCTCCCTACAATGTTTTTAATTTTTCTGTAACAAATATCTTTTCAATATGCCCGAAATTACTTTGCGCTTAGTCACAAAAAACCTGGCAATGCAAATTTAATAAAAAGATAAATATTCTCCCAAAAATTAACATTCTCAACGTGAAAAAGCGATGCGGATATTAAATTAATGTAAAATATTCGTCTATTTCTCTTTTTGGCTTTCCATCAGAGCAATGATCTTCTTAAGATAGGCTATTTCATTTTCCATTACCTCATTATGTTTTTGAACGGCATTTAACTGGTCATTGTAGTAGTTGACATTATGCCCGTTGGCATGAAAATGCCTCACGAAATTAGCTTCAAACTCTTTTTGAGCTGAATAGAGAGAGAAAAAATCACAGTTCAGGGTCTTACCTATTTTATTAAGCAATTCAGTATCAATACTTACTCTTTCAAAAATATTATAGATAACATTCCTGCTTTTGTTGATTTTCTTAGCAAAGTCACTCACAGAAATATTCTTTCTATAGAGCTCTTCTTTTATTCTCTTGCCGATATGAATTGCCATCAACCAAAGTTACGGGCTCACAACTCAGGGTCTAATTTATATGTACTAAATAACTCTCCATAATGTACTAAAGTATGTTTCTTATAGTAACACAATGTTAAATCAGACGCAGTGAAAGTAAATTAAAAGATTTCTCCATTTTTCATTTAGTAGACATTAAGGTATAAAGAATGTTTTTCTCCCTGGACTCAATCCTATTGTCCAGATAAAACCTTTATTATCAAAGTTCCCGTGCTCTTATAATAGTTCACTCCTTCAAACTTCACCCGGTTATTTTTATAAAAGCTTAAATTGTAAGGAGGAAACAACACCAGGTATTGAAAATTCTTTAACTCCTGGTTAGTATCCAATCCATTTGGAAATGCAGTGTTGATGCTTTTACCTTCAAATTTGAATGCGTAGCAATCCGTTAACTGATAGTAGTTGCGGTAAACACCATAAAGCTCAGGTGTAATGCCCACTTTTTTAGCTTGCAGAGTGTCAAGATAGATGAAGCAGGCTTTGGTATCTGCCTGTTGCCAGTAGTCGAAACTTTTACGAAGGCTCATGTTCAGAATGAAGTGCAGGGCCAACAAAGAACTGAAGCCATACAAGGTAATTTTTTTGATCTTTTGATTAGATAATATGGCATTGAAAAAACCTACCAATACAAGTGCAATCAAAGGATAGAACATCAGAGCGGTTCGGTAAGTGGGATATAACACACCAAAACAAAATTTAGTGAACAGGGTTAAAATCAACATGAGCAATAACAGTCCTGAAGAAAAGGAATACCATAAGCAGCGGTGCTGCTTTATCATTCGAATCCCATACACACAAGCCATTAGCGCCATCATACATAATCCATAAGCGGCTGCACGAAGAACAGGTTCATTGCCAGATTGCCTATAAATCAGGGTATGCACAAAACCCATGAAAATACCACTCACCAGGTCTTCTCCTCCGTAGGCTCCTATATCATTAGAGCAAGTGGTAATGAACTGCAGCGCTTTGATGACTAAAGCCGTAATGCCTAATGCAAATAAACTTTCCGCGTAAAACAATTTGTTTTTTAAGAACGAGAAGTCACGCTTGAAATGAAATCGGAAAAAATAGATCAAACAGAAAGCAGCAAAAAAATAAAAGAAATTAAAATTGGCAATGGCCGCCATGCCGGCAAAGAATAAGGAGAAAGTTGCTGTGGAACGTCTATCGTTTTTCAGTGCGAGGCAATAGCAGGTAATGCTTAAAGCTTCAAACATCAGGGCAGTAGAATAACCACGGGCCAGGGATAGATAATCAATTAAAAAAGGATTCAATACACCCACCGAAAAAGCAAACATCTTAACAGGCAATTCTTTGATGTCTTTGAGCCAGAAATAAATGACCGTTAAAAAAACACCGGAGGACAATAAACTGAACCAACGCAGCTGGCTGGCTTTTTCCAAACCAAACAGTATGCAGGTCTTCATAGCCAGGAAATTGAACCAATGTGTGTTACCGGTACAAAGAGTTTCTACCCACCAGAAATGTTTCGCATTGTAAAAGGAATAAGCTTCGTCATGGGTCATGACCATACTGACAGCCCGGAGCACCACATAAAACATCAACGCGTACACCAACAAAAAGAAGATGGAGTTAGTGAGGATTTGTTTTTTGATGCTTTGCATTTAATAAATATACAAAAAGTATTGAATGGTGATTTAACCACATAGAGACATAGGATGTCCCGGAAAGCGAAATGGGTATTGTTAGAATCCATAGAGCGTCGCTGCGCTCAGGAAGACAAAGACTATGTACCTATGTGGTTAAATGTATTTACTACTTAACAACTCTGAAAACGGATACTTTGGTATCGGGATAAAAATGAACCAGCTCCAGTTTCACAGAACTATTCCTATACCAGCTTAGGGTGCTTCCGGGAAGTAATACTATGTAATCAAAATCTGTTAAAGGGCTTTCTTTGATCCAGCGGCTATAAACGCCCAGGGTATTGATGGATTCACCTTTGAGTACAGGATCGGTTACCTGGTAATATTTATAGAATACACAGTAAAATTCAACAGACATCCCGATATTTTTTGCGTTCAGCTTTTTGAGATCTTTGAAGTACCGTTCAGTGTCTTTGCAATAGGGATGATCATAACCGGTATCCACGTTGATGCTCTTTATGAAATTAAAAAATAAAAATCCTGCCAACAGACAGATCAGGATTCTTTCAAACAAAAAATAGGTGAAGATGTGATGCAGCAAACCAACCAGTACAATCGCTATTAAAGGGTAAAACATCAAAGTGGTCCTGTCATTGGGATACAGCACATTAAAGCACCATTTATTGATCACACAAAATAAGAGCATGAGGGCAAGTATCCAGCTTGCATATAAATACAACCTATTTTGGTGAGTGTTGTATTTTAGCATCCCAAACCCAATGGCAAAGAGTATCAAAACAAGAAGAACATAGGCCGAAACAATAACGACATTTTGAGAAAGTGAGAAATTGCGGTACAACAACGTATCAATGAAACTGGAAAATATGGCCGGAACCAGCTCCCTTCCACCATGCGCGGCAATGTCATTGGAACAGATCACAATAAAGCGGAAAGCCACTAAAACAATGGCCAGGGTACAAATTGAAAAAACAAAGTCGGTGTAAAATTGCTTTTGCTTTAAAAATCCCAAACCATTTTTAAAATAACATTCATAAAAATAAACCAGGCAAAAAGCTGCAAAAAAATAGAGAAAATTAAAATTGGCGACAGCGCTTAATCCCGCGAACAGCAATGCTAAAAATAAATAACGCCGCTCCTTGGCGTTTTGCGCCCTCATTAAAAACAAAAGACTCAGTGCCAGAAAAAACAAGGCGGTTGTGTAACCCCGTGCCAGTGACAAGTACTCGATCAAATAAGGATTCAGCAATAGGAAACAAAAGGCAAAACATTTTAAATAAAACACTTTTATGGTTCTGAGCCATACATACACGACATAAATAAAACCAATCCCGGATAACATACTGAACCAACGGATCTGCCAGGTTCTTTCGCAACCCAAAAGGATTGCAGCTTTAATAGCAGCGAAATTAAACCAGTGCGTGTTTCCAGTGCAGAGTGTTTCCACGTACCAGAAATTCTTCACATTAAAAAACGACCAGGCTTCGTCATCGGTGATGTCTACCATGCAACCACGTGCAATCACATATAATATTAGTGTTCCTGTGAGAACAGGAAACACAAAACGATTTGTGATATGTTTAACGTGGTCAAGCATGAATTTAAAGATACAGATTTTTATCTCTTTGATACTTTTGCGATCCCGATAGCTATCGGGAGTATCCAAAAGCTTCTTTATCTTACTTTTTTCCTTGATGAAAAAAGTAACAAAAAAATCAAGAACGAACGCCATACCGCTAATGTTTTATTTAGGCTATATTCACTCATGACTCAAAATGAAATATCCAGCCGAAGTTTTATAGCACCTCGATATCTCACAATAGCATGATGAACATCCGACTATGTATTTTTGGCCTATTAAAATTTAGAGAAAAAATCAAGCGGTATCAAATGCGAGGGTCTGCGCGCAGATGGTTTGGGCTGTTCGCGAAGCGCTTTCAAAGCATCAGCTTGATACCGCGCAGATTTTAGCTAAATTTTAATAAGCCTTGATCTTTTTGTTAACTTTTTGTATCAAGACAAAAAGTTAGTACTAAAAGTTTAAAATTTGACCGTAAAAAATGAACCTTAGTTCTCGACTACGCTCGAAATGACAGAGCCATACTGTAATAAACAAAAAAGGCTTCTCGAATGAGAAGCCTTTTTTGTTTAATTATTCTAAAACTAGTTTACCTTAATCAATTCCACATCAAACACCAACCAGGAGTTTGGAGGAATAACCGGAGGATAACCGTTTGCACCATAACCTAACTCTGCAGGAATGATCAATTTTGCTTTTCCACCTGGTTTTAATAACTGAAGACCTTCTGTCCAGCCTTTGATCACCTGGTTTAAACCAAATGTAGCAGGTTGTCCGCGATCCACGGAACTATCAAATTTGCTTCCGTTTAATAAGTAACCTGTATAGTGAACTGTTACCTGTGAAGTAGCAGTAGGAGGAGTTCCCTCTCCTTCTTTCTCTATAATATAACGTAACCCACTTGGAGTTGTTTTAGCAGCACCATAGGTCTCGTTTAATACTTTATCCATTTTCTCTTTTTCTGCTTTTGCTTTTGCTTCCGCTTTAGCGCCTACATTAGCTTTCTCAAATTCAAATACTTTTGGTGCATCAAACGCTTCCGCTTCTTTACCTTTACGTAAAATCACCAAATGCTTTAATACATCATTTCCTTTAATGGAATCAACTACAGCCTGGCCGGTCACTACATGTCCAAATACAGTATGCTTGCCATCTAACCATTCCGTTTTCACATGCGTGATGAAAAACTGGCTTCCATTGGTACCTGGGCCTGCATTGGCCATTGATAAAATACCAGGACCTGTATGTTTTAAAGTCTCATCAAATTCATCTCCGAATTTGTAACCCGGATCTCCTGTACCAGTTCCAAGCGGACAACCACCCTGGATCATGAAATTAGGAATCACACGGTGAAATTTCAAACTGTCGTAATATGGAACACCTTCTGCTTTTGCTGTGTTTTTAATGGCACCTTCTGCAAGGCCAACAAAATTAGCAACCGTCATTGGTGTCTTTTGAAATTCCAATGCACAGTAAATATCTCCTTTTGATGTTTCAAATTTGGCATACATGCCATCCGGTTGTTTACTTAAAAATTCTTTATCCATTTTAGTTAATTTTACTTTTTTAGGTTTTTTAGGTTTGTCTTGCGCTACTAATCCCAGGGATACTAAGGCAAACAGAGATGCTAAAATTACTTTTTTCATTTTTTATTTATTAGTATAATGGTTTATTAAAAACGATTGAAGACCCTGATTATTTTCCAGCTGGTTTAATATCTACTAATTCCACGTCAAATAATAAAGTCGCGAAGGGAGGAATTGGTCCGCCGCCTCTTGGTCCGTAAGCCAGGCTTGAAGGAATAATTAATTGTGCTTTACCACCCTTCGATAACATTTTTATGGCTTCATCCCATCCTTTAATCACCTGACCCTGATCCAATGCAAACTTAATCGGTTCATAAGGTCTTTGAGGATTATAAACGTTTCCGGATTTAGCATCAGCTTCAATGGATGTATCAAACATAGTTCCATCCAATAAACGACCTGTGTAATTAACAGACACTTCGTCACCTGCTTTTGGTTTTGCTCCACTTCCTTTTTTTGTTTCGATTAAAATTAATCCACTTTCAGTAGGAGTTGCTGTAATTTTCTTTTCAGCTAAATACGCATCTAAAAGTGGTTTTTCCTGCTCAGACAGTTGGGCTACTTCAGCTTCCTGTTTTTTCTGATTTTCTTCCAGTTCTTTTTTAGATTTTATTTCCACCATTTTAATAGTAATAACTAACTTATCGCCAGGTTTTGCAAATTCAGGCAGTGCCTGCATATGGTTTGTTTTCAGGAAGAAAGAATCTGCACTGATAATAAACGCTGCACTGTCGTTTTTCGCCATCATCGCGATTGCATCTTCCAGACTTCCCTTGAAAGATGATTTTGGAAGGATGTAACGCACGGTACCGGAACCATCTTCGGAATTTAATTTTGAATCAAATAAAACTGAATCGGTTGTAGGCTTTTTTAAAGCATAAATGATTTTAATGCTTACCCCGTCACCTTCAACCGCTTTTACTCCGCTTTCATCCTGGGTAAAAAATTTGTAATGCAATCCATTCTCCGCTTTTGTGAAACCATCGAATTCTGATTTGTTACAGGCAAAAAGTCCTGCTAACATTGCAGAACCTAATAACATAGTGATTTTGTTCATTTTTTTTTATTTTATATCAATTATTTTTAGTGTGTAGACAAGAGGTGTATAAGGTGGAATAGAACCATTGCTACTTCCCAATTCGCCAAAAGCCAGCCGCGAAGGTACTATTATTTTTGTAGTTTCGCCTTTTTTTAATGAACCGATAACAATATTTAACCCTTTAATCTGTTGATCAGGAGTGCCATAGACATACTCCATGGTTTGTTCCGTTTTATCAATTAAGCGGCCATCCATAAAAGCTCCCTGGTAAGTCACTCTGATTCGCTTTCCAAGACCTACTTCTTCAAGATTAGTGCGTGTTCGCTCCAACACATAAATACCATGAGCGTCCGCTTTTACCGCTTTATAGTTTTGAACTAAAAAACAATCGATGGCTTGCAATTCCTGCAGCTCGGTATCTTCCTCGACATCCTCACCTTCGGCATTTTTCATCATGGCGGTATACTCCGCTTTTGAAATGATCTGATTCAATTTCACATCCAGTTTAATCAAAGAATCCTTTCTGCAAAACTCCGGTACGATGGTATCAAAATAATTCCTGAAGAGAGTAGCTGGCTTTATTAAAAAAGACACGCTATCACCTTCCACCATTTTAAAAAAATGGCTGTGGCAGGAACCCGGAGCAGCAGCTAAATCTAAATCCACATAAAAACCATTTGTCGCATCGTGACGTGTATCCCAAAAAACTGAATCCGATGTCGTTTTCATAACCGCATCAAATACCAGCACGTTATCTTTTGCAGGGTTTTCATTTCCATCACCTATGGACAGTAACTTATAATAAAATCCGTCTGAATTCCTGGTATAACCATTAAGTTGTTCATGACGGTTGCACCCAACGAAGAGCAATATTACGGCGATACAGGAAATGATCTTAGTCAACATACAATTTTAATTTTGCTGTTGTTTTTTTACGGAAAGAATCTCCAGGTCATACAGAATAGGAGACTGAGGCGGAATCTTTTTAGAATCACCCAATAAGCCATGTGCCAGGTGTGAAGGAATTAAAATACGTGCTTTATCGCCCGATTTTAAAAACAGTACAGCCTTATGAAGGCCATTCTCTATGTTTTCCATTCCCACTTTAAATTCTTTTGCTCCATCGGTTTTAGAAGAATAACATTCCGTTCCATCCAATAAAAAAACGGTATAGTTGATTGTAATGATATCATCCGTTTTAATAGAATCACCTTTGGCGGAAGGCGCATACACATAATAGCGAATACCTCCGGTGGTTTTTATAAAAGGCATGTTATGCGATTTCTGGTAATAATCCATTTCATCATTTTCCTTAACCACAACCTGCTGATTTGCTTTTACAAATTGCTGTTTCACTTTTTCTTTATCGAAAGAATCGTGTTTTTCACTATCATGATTTGGCTGGCAGGCAGAAAATAAACATAGAACAAAACCGGGTAAATAAATGAAAAGATTATTTATACCGATGGTGAATCTCATTAATTTTTCTGAAAACTATTTATTATCGGAAAGCGTGTCAACTTCCTTTTTCACTTCCTGGATATGTTCCTGGATAGTATTTGTGATGCCGCCTGTACTTTGCATAACATCTTTTTGAATACCGTTTGCGGCATCCTTAAATTCTCTGATTCCCTTTCCTAAAGCTTTGGCAATATTCGGAACACCTTTTCCTCCAAACATTAATAATATGACAAGCAGGATAAGTACAACTTCACCACCGCCTAAGTTTAAAAATAAAACAAAAAGAAAATCCATGGAAACAAAAGTACAAATAAGAATGAAAGAAAAGAAGTGATTTCTGCAAGATATCGGCTATTTTTTGTTAATCGGACTGATAGGATTTCAGAAATTAATATTATATTTTTGTAAGTGTTATAAGTCGCCTCAGAAGTGAACTGTAACTGTAATTACACAGAATCTATGTGTCATTTTAGAAGTATACAAGGCAACTTATTTTGTTAAAAAAGAAACTATGAAAAAAATTTATTTTAATATCAGAATGGCACTAATTACTGTGATGCTTATCTTCGGCTCTTTGTCCGCTCAGGTAATTATTACTTTAGGCTCCGGAACAGTTGTTACCTCTAATACAACTGCCAGCCCAATTAATCAATTTTACCGGAGTTTACACTGCCAGATGGTTTATACAGCCGCTGAATTGAATGCTGCCTGTATTAGTTCCGGCACCATTACCAAACTTGGATTTTTTATAAATACAGGCGTTACGAATGTTATCCCTAATTATACCATTAAATTAAAGCATACCACCGCTTTAAATGCCGCGACCTATGATGGAACCGGCCTGACTACAGTTTACAATAATGCAAGTTACACTCCGGTTGCCGGGGGATTTGATATGCTCACATTAAACACTCCATTTGTCTGGGACGGGACAAGTAATATACTCGTAGATGTATGTTTTGACCAGGTATCCGCTTTTACGTCTACCGGTACGATAAGAACCTATAGTGCTGCCGTAACGAATGGGTTTATTTTCGTGCGCTCAGATAGTTCACCTCAGTGTGGTGTTTCATGTAGCACGACATCAACTAACAAACCGCAAATACAATTTGAATTAACCAACGTTCCTGCTATAGATTTCACGCTCACCTCGCTATTGAAGCCTTTAACGAGCAAAGGCTGTTTTGGAACAGATACGATCATTGCGTCCGTAAAAAATTATGGTACTGCAATAACCGATTTTTCTGTTACACCGGCGGTCATAAATATTAACGTATCGGGGGCCAGTGTCAATACACTTTCTCTTGCCCTAATTTCCGGCACTCTTGGAGCTTGTGCTACGAAGGATTATACAATAACTACCAATTACGCGATGTATACCGCAGGCATTTATAATTTCAAAGGTTATATAACTATAGCAGGCGATGGCTTTGCGACAAACGATACAACTACCTCTGTTATTACTAAAAGCATTACTCCAATACCGAACCTAGGAAATGATTCTTTATACTGTAGTTTACCCGTTATTCTCAATGCTAATACAAGTGCTAATAGCTATTTATGGAACAATGGGTCTATCAGTTCCAGTTTAAATGTGACGTCATCCGGTAAATACTGGATCAGAACAACTAATTCCAATGGCTGTACCAACTCCGATACCATTCTCGTTTCACTGGGAAGTTTTCCGATTGTGACCTTAGGCTCTGACACGGCCTTTTGTCAGGGAAGTACGATCAACCTGTATGCCGGGTCCGGAGCAGGAAACAACTATATGTGGAGCAATGGCGCCACTACATCTTCCATTGCTGTAGGAACAACAGGGTCTTATTCGGTAGTGGTTACAAGTAGTGTAGGCTGCCAGTCATCAGATATCATTAACGTCTCTTCAAAACCAAAACCATCCGTATCACTGGTTTTCGGCGGTATAAAATCTTTCTGTGAAAATGATAACGTGAATCGGTTATTGACAGAAGGTAGCCCGGCAAACGGCACTTATATTGGCGCTGGTGTCACGGCAACAACTACAGGTAGCTATTTTAATCCAACGACAGCGACACAAGGCTCTCATATTATCCTTTACAATTACACCGGGGCGAACGGATGTTCAAATACTGCAAAAGACACTTTGGTTGTAAATGCATGTGTTGGTGTTGAAGAACTATCATCGAATTTTGGATTGAATATTTTTCCAAATCCAACAACAGGAGTTTTTACAATTGAGTTGGATGCGACGGAAGAAATAAACGCGCATATATCCATCATGACAATCGATAGTAAATTGGTTTATGATGTCAATATTACCGGAAACGGCATGATTACCAAAAACGTTAACCTCGATAATCTGGCAGATGGTATCTATTATTTAAAACTGGATACAAAAGACTCTTCAAAAACCTATAAAATTTTGAAACAGTAATTTCAAAAAAAATTATTTAAAACGTCCGGGAAAAATCCCGGACGTTTTTTTTTGTGGTTCAGATTTTTATCTTTTTATTTGCATGATTAAATGACAAAAAAACTTTACATAAAATCCAAGTGTAAACGTAAGGCTCGCCCGAGCCATATTTAATTCCGTATGCAGGAACCAGGGATTGGTTCTCATACAACAAAAAATCAATAAAACTTCATTACATTTAAATCTGTTAAAAAACAGCCTAACGTTAATTATACATCTATGAATATTTTAAAATTTGGAGGCACCAGTGTAGGAACCGCGGAACGAATGAAAGCTCTGGTAAAACTGGTTTCGGGTAGTGACAAAAAGATCGTGGTTTTATCTGCCATGAGCGGAACAACCAATACCCTGGTTGAAATATGCCAGGCACTATACAATAAACAAAGCGATCAGGCCAATGCCATCATCAATCGTTTAGAAACATTGTATTTATCGGAAGCTCAAAAACTATACGCAACTGAAGAATATAAAACAAAGGGCAATGACCTGATCAGAAACCACTTCAATTACCTGCGTTCTTTTACACTGGATATGTTCACCGTGAATGAGGAAAAAGCAATTTTAGCACAGGGAGAATTGTTAAGCACTGCTATGTTCCATTTTCACCTTCAGGAAATCGGAATCAATTCAGCATTACTGCCAGCGCTTAATTTTATGCGCATTGACGAAAATGACGAACCTCAGTTAAGCTATATAGAAAAAAATTTAGAGGCAGAATTGAATAAATATCCTTCAACAGATTTATTCATCACACAGGGTTACATTTGCCGCAATGCCTTTGGTGAGATCGATAATTTAAAAAGAGGGGGTAGCGATTATACAGCGTCCATCGTTGGTGCAGCGATCCGTGCAAACGAAGTCCAGATCTGGACGGATATTGACGGTATGCATAATAACGATCCACGAATTGTTTCAAAAACGCATCCTATTCATGAACTGAGTTTTGATGAAGCAGCAGAGTTAGCGTATTTCGGCGCCAAAATACTTCATCCAACCTGTATTTTACCCGCACAAAAACGTAACATTCCTGTGTTGCTTAAAAATACAATGCAGCCGGAAGCAACCGGAACGCGTATCTCAAATATCGACCCTGTAGAAGGCTTAAAAGCAGTTGCCGCAAAGGACGGTATTTGTGCTATTAATATCCGCAGTGACCGGATGTTACTGGCCCATGGTTTTTTAAGAGCCGTATTCGAAATATTTGAGCGCTACAAAACATCCATTGACATGATTACAACATCAGAGATAGCCGTTTCACTAACTATCGACAATACCACGTATTTGCGTGAAATCACCAAAGAACTGGAAGAGTTTGCGAATGTTGATATTGACCAGGAACAAACCATTATCTGTATCGTTGGCAACTTACCAAAAAACAAATCAGGTTATGGTTTTAAAGTTTTGGAAGCATTGAAAGATATTCCTTTAAGAATGGTTTCGTACGGCGGAAGTGCCAACAATATCAGTGTGTTGGTCAATTCAGTTCATAAAAAAGAAGCGCTGGTTGCGTTAAACAAGGGATTATTTGGTTATTAATTTAAAATTTTATGCTTAGAGAAAAACTCATTAAATATATATCGCAGCACAAAACGCCTTTCTATTATTACGATATAGCACTGCTTCAGCAAACATTAAATTCACTGAAAGCAGAAAGCAGCAGGTATCATTACCATGTGCATTACGCGTTCAAAGCAAACACGAATCCAAGGATCATTCAGGAAATTGAGAGGTCCGGTTTAGGTGCAGACTGCGTGAGCGGCAACGAAGTGAAATGTGCTGTCGAAAACGGATTTGACGTTTCAAAAATTGTTTTTGCCGGTGTCGGAAAAAGCGATGATGAAATTAATTATGCCCTTGACAAAAACATCTTTTGCTTTAACTGTGAAAGCATGCAGGAACTGGACGTGATCAATGACCTTGCTATCAAACAAAACAAAGTTGCTTCTATTGCCTTGCGCATTAATCCTAATGTAGATGCACACACACACAAATACATTACTACAGGATTAGAAGAAAACAAATTCGGGATCAATCCTTATGAATTTGAAACAGTGATCGGGAAACTCAAGACATTGCCAAACCTGAAACTGATTGGCCTTCATTTTCATATCGGCTCTCAAATCACGGATCTGGGTCCTTTCAAAAAATTATGTTTAAAAGTCAACGAAATCAACCAATTCTTTTTCAACAGAGGCTATGACCTTCCCGTCATTAATGTTGGCGGTGGTATTGGCATTAATTACCAGGAACCGGATAAAGAAAACATCCTCGACTTTGCGACTTACTTTAAAGTGTTTCATGATTTTATGGAACTTCGAAAAAATCAGGAATTACATTTTGAGTTAGGACGAGCTATCGTGGGGCAATGCGGAAACCTGATCAGTAGAGTGCTCTATATCAAGAACGGTATCAATACAAATTTCGCAATACTGGATGCCGGAATGACGGAGTTAATCCGACCTGCTTTGTACCAGGCCTACCATAAAATCGAAAATATTTCCTCTTCTTCTACTTCGACGATTAAATACGATGTTGTTGGGCCTATTTGTGAAAGCAGTGATTGTTTTGGAAAAGCTGTAGAATTACCTGAAACAAAACGTGGTGATATCATTGCCATTCGTAGCGCTGGCGCCTACGGTGAAGTAATGGCTAGTCGTTATAATCTGCGGGACGACGTGAGAAGTTATTTTAGTGAGTGATAATTTTTCGCGTGAGGGATTGTAGCGAGAAATCCTTTACGAAACGGAGTGAAGTAAAAGATTGAAGCGAAAAGCCCGACCCGACGATAGGAGGGTCACGCCCAAATTTTTAACAAACAAATACTAAGTCTTTTGTTTTTTCTTTTTAGCGGCAGGGAACAGAATGTTATTTAAGATCAATCTGTAACCAGGAGAATTCGGATGTAAACTCAAATCGGTTGGCGGGTCCTCTACTCTATGCTCATAATCCTCAGGATCATGCCCGCCATAAAATGTCCAGGTGCCTTTTCCGTGATCACCATGAATGTAACGTGCTTCATTGTATGCCTTGGCTTCTCCGAGGATTAAAATGTTTTTTTTGATGTAGGTCTTTGTAAAAGCTGTGGTCTGCCCATAAAAGCCTTTAATCGTTTGCTCATGATTCTGACACAGCATTGTTGGAACCGGGTCCCATTTCGCTGAAAATTCAAATAAGGTGAATACATCATTATCCTTGTTCATGCCATACTGCCTTCTTGGAGTGGTCGCATCAATCGTAGAAAATTCATACTCGTAAGGATTTGTACTTAACTGGTATTTTTCGAAAGCATATCCCTTTTCATAATTGATCTTTTTATTCATCGCAGGATCAGCCGGGTCATGATCAAACATGGTTTCGCAAATATCAATTCCTTCCGAAGCCAGGGCAATATCGTAACTGTCCGTCGCGCTGCACATCGCAAACAAAAATCCACCGGTAAACACATAGTCGTTGATCTTTTTGGCAACTGCTAATTTCAACTGAGAAACTTTAGAAAAACCCAATTTTTTTGCTCTTTCTTCATTGTCTTTTACTTCGGTTTGATACCAGGCGGCCTGATGAAAACCTGCGTAAAATCGCCCGTACTGGCCGGTAAAATCTTCATGGTGCAAATGCAACCAATCGTAGTCGGCTAACTTATCGCTTAAAATCTCTTCATCATAAACCACATCGTAGGGAATTTCCGCGTACTTTAAAACCATAGTTACCGCATCATCCCAGGGCTGTTTAATTTTTGGAGAATACACCGCGATCCTGGGTGCCTTCTCCAATTTTATTGCATCTTGATTTACTTCAGGATTTGCAATTTCAGCAAGAACCCCGTTCGACTGAGCATCAGAAATAATTTCATAACTAATGCCGCGGATCGTGCATTCTGAAGTTACCGGTTTAGAGTTGGGAATTAAAAAACTTCCTCCGCGATAATTAGTCAACCATTGAATCTCCAGTTCCCCTTTTAACGCCCAATAGGCAATTCCATATGCTTTTAAATGATTCTTCTGTGTTTCATCCATTGGGATTAAAATATAACTTCCAAAGCAGTGGATTGTTATTAAGAAGAATAATGGAAGAAGAAATAGTTTTTTCATGACAAAGTCTAAGGTACAGAAATCATTTTTTTTTAGCTAGTTAATAGCTGTTAATTTATTAACCATGGTAAACGCGTGAAAAAACGATTAATCCGTTTTCAATCTGCAGCACTTCACCCACTGATAAATCAGTTTCTCCATCCACATGACGGATGTATTCCATGAACACCTGCTCCTCATCAGCCGTCAATTTAATCACTTCATATCTTAAAGATGGCAAACGGTCAAAAGCATCCTGCCACCAGGAACGCAAAGCAGCTTTACCTTTGATCAGCCCCTCTGTCTCAGGTTGCCTGACTTTCAATTTTGGGCTGTAATGTTGGGCGTTTTCATGATATAAGGATAATAAATTTTCCAGGTGATGTTCGTTAAAGGCGGCGAACCATTTCAAGGCAATTTGTTTATTTTCTGATGCTGACATAAAATTATTTTCAGCATTAAATATAACGGTATTAATGTTTACACGATTGCAAATATTTACTATTTTTAATACAACATTCGCACATTCAAAATACAATCACTTATGAAATTGATTCTTAAAATGTTTTTGTTCGCTTTCCTGATTTATTCAACACAGGCATTTTCCCGCGCAGGCGGAGGCGGTGGTGGAAGCAGTCATTCAAGCTCATCTTCCTCTCACTCCTCTTCCCATTCCTCTTCTTCACATCGTTCGTCGGGACACGGAACTCAGGCGCCTCCCTGGGTTGTGAAAATCGTCGTAGGGATCGTGATCTGCGTTGTACTCTTTTTCATTATTGTCATTACTAAAGCAATTATTTATTCAAAGAAGCACCCGGAGCTTTCCGAAAATAAATCCCGGAAGCAAAATTCAGGTCCTGTCATTACGGAAGCGTTTACAAAAGCCAACCCCGGTTTTGATAAAGATGCTTTTAAAACAAAAGTAAAAACAGCATTCCTGGCAATACAAAATGCCTGGCAGGAACAGGATCTTTCTAAAGTCAGAAACTGGATCAGTGATGGCGTATACCAGCGGTTCTGCTTGCAGTTTGATATGATGAAGCAACTGGGACAGACAAATCGTTTATCAAACATTTCTATAACAAAAACCGAATTTGTAAAAGCTGCTATTGAAGGGAATTATAGTATCCTGACAGTTGCCATCTACTTTAAAATGAATGACCAGTTTATTTCAGAGAAACTGCCTGAGTTAAATGAAAATTATATTGCCGAACATGCCATGGAATACTGGACTTTCATTAAAAAATCGGGTGCCATTGATAAAAACCTTTATAGCGATAATTCCTGCCCTAACTGCGGAAATGAACTGAATAAAAACGGCGGTGAGGTGAGTAAATGTCCGTCCTGCGAAACTATTACTTATCTCGGCGATTATGACTGGGTTCTATCAGAAATTACTCAAGAAGACGATTATGAAGATGATATTGATTATGATCCGAATGAAGAACATTTACTCACACTCAGGAATAATGAAGACGTTTGTACCCAAACGATGGAAGACAAGGCCGCCAATGCGTTTATTCATTATTTGTTTGCCTCTGCCTGGAATAAACCGGAGTATTTTAACCGTTTCGGAACCGATGAAGTTGTAGCAGAATTACAAAAAGAAAGTGATGAACCCTACATTTACAACCGGATGTATGTGAACCGTGTGACTTTTTCTGATTGCGTTTTTGAAAAGCAAATGTACCATATGAACTTTACCGTGGTGTATACCTCGCAACGCGTGCGACTTGCCAATAACAAAGTAAAAAAACTGGATGATGATATTGAAACACGCTGGGGCGAAATTACCCTGAGCAGAAAAGAAGGAAAAGCTCACACTAAAAGTAAACTCTGGAGTTACGAATGTTCTCACTGCGGTGCTCCGCACAAAGATTCAACCAGTACCTCATGTAGTTATTGTAACCAGAAAATCAACACTCCTGAATTCGACTGGATCGTTACTTCCATCAATAAAGCATAATTATTTTGTATCTTTAGCCCCGCATTTAATGAGTTAAAGTATGGGATACAAAAGTTTAAAGGACTGCCTGGATGATCTGGAAAAAAACAACCACCTCATCCGGATAAAGGAAGAAGTTGATCCTAATCTGGAAATGGCAGCTATTCATTTGCGCGTTTATGAAATGGGCGGCCCGGCTTTACTTTATGAAAATGTAAAAGGAACTCAGTTTCAATGTGCTTCTAATATATATGGCACTTTAGAACGTAGTAAATTTATTTTCAGGGATACGTTTTCTAAAATCCAGGACCTTATTGAAATAAAAAATAATCCTGTTAAAGCTTTTAAAAATCCTTTTAAATATGCCGGTGTTTCAATGGCAGCACTTTCCGCCTTACCTTTAAAAAATCCATTGTCAAAACCTGTTTTATTTAAAGAAACAACCATTGATCAATTACCTCTCATTAAACACTGGCCGATGGATGGTGGTGCTTTTGTGACTCTTCCCCAGGTATACAGTGAAGACATAGATAAACCCGGCATTATGAATTCCAATTTGGGCATGTACCGGATTCAATTGAACGGAAACGATTATCTGTTAAATAAAGAAATAGGATTGCACTATCAATTACACCGCGGTATTGGCGTTCATCAAAGTAAAGCCAATAAAGCCGGCAAACCATTAAAGGTATCGGTGTTTATTGGCGGGCCACCAAGTCATGCGGTGGCGGCTGTAATGCCTTTGCCGGAAGGATTAAGTGAAATGACCTTTGCCGGGGCATTAGGCAACCGAAGATTCAGATACGCATACCAGGACGGTTTTTGCGTGAGTACGGATGCCGATTTTGTCATTACGGGGGAAGTTTACCCCAATGAAAATAAACCTGAAGGTCCCTTTGGTGACCATTTAGGTTATTATAGTTTAAAACATGATTTCCCGTTAATGCGGGTTCACAAAGTATATCACCGGGAGGGTGCCATCTGGCCTTTTACAGTCGTTGGGAGACCACCGCAGGAAGACACCAGCTTCGGGCAGATCATTCATGAACTCACAGGGAACGCGATTAAGCATGAACTGCCAGGTGTGAAAGAAGTGCATGCGGTAGACGCTGCCGGTGTTCATCCCTTATTATTGGCAATAGGAAGTGAACGTTATACACCTTATAATCAAACCAAGCAACCGGCGGAGCTGTTAACGATTGCCAATCACATTTTAGGAAAAGGACAACTAAGCCTGGCAAAATATTTATTCATCACGGCGGATGACACAAACAAACTTTCAACACATAAGGAGGCTGAATTTTATCAGTATATATTGGAGCGTATTGATCTAAAACGCGATCTACATTTTTACACCAACACCAGTATAGATACCCTCGATTATAGCGGTACCGGTTTAAACAGCGGAAGCAAGTTAGTAGTTGCCGCCTATGGCGATAAAGTCAGAACATTAGCGAAAGAACTTAATTTGTCATTAAAGGAGTTAAAAACATTTTTTTATCCACAGATTGCTCTGCCCGGCGTACTTGTTTTTCAAAGCTCCAAATTTGAAAGCTATGAAAAAGCGCAGGAGGAATTCAAAAACTTTAACGAAGAAATAAAACAAAAACAAATCGACCTAAACGGTTTTCCTTTAATCGTGTTAGTGGATGATTCTTCATTTACCGCTGCAACTTTAAACAACTGGCTTTGGATAACGTTCACCCGTTCCAACCCAAGCCACGATGTATATGGTATTAACTCTTTTACACAGTTCAAACATTTTGGTTGTGACAATATGATCATTGACGCACGGATTAAACCACATCACGCCCCCGTGTTGGAAAGAAATCCAGACATTGAAAAGCGCGTCGATAAACTATTTGAAAAGGGTGGTAGTTTGAGTTCCATCAAATAAAAACTAGGATCAAAAAAAAACCTTCCGACAATTGGCGGAAGGTTTTTCAATTTCACAACAGGCAATTAGAAATGCCATAAATCATGTTCCCATTTGAAAATGTCGTTTTTAATGCGATCAGATTCTAATAAGGCGTCGATTCCTTTTGAATAACGGTCAATTGATCTGTCATACACGTTAGTTTCTTTGATCGCTGTCGATGTAAACTGACGCTTCCAGAATATGTCTTCAAATGTTCTGCGCTCAGAATCATTTTTAGCATTATACACTTCATGTTTCGCGAAGAAAGGACGGCAAGCAGGAAAATATGTATAAAACAAATTAAACTCCCCTAAATCCGGTTTCTTTGGATTAATTACATTAAAGCCCATAGCTAAAATTCTCACTTCCAAAACTGACTTTTGTTTGTCAAAGAACCAGTCTTCTTTCAATTCTAAAGATGAGAAAAATTCGAATGTCCATGTAGAATCAATAGCTCCCGGTTTTTTCACCATGTAAGCATTTCCATTCGCATCGTACTCTTCCACGTCAGCAGAATCCTCACGAATCACCATCTTATCACGGATATTAGATAATTCCATTGGCTCCAAAAACTCCTCATCTTTAAAAGCAATGATTTGTCCTGCTAATATATATTTAGAGATTACCTGCATTAAAGAAATCCTGCTTGTTACCTGGGTAACAGGGTAATATAACTGGTGATTTTGCTTTTCACGCATATCCAGTCTTCTCCAAACACGTTTCTCCCAGTTTACATCACCTTCTCGAAGGTGAGTATAAGGAATAAAACGTCTGTTTGTAGAGTTTTCCTTGTCATAAATTCCATCTCTATAATCGCCCGGTTGGAAAACACCTTGTTGAGCATTTACTTTAAGAGCTACTGTATATAAAATAGCTAATAATAAAACATGTTTGAAATTTATCATAATACCCATTTTTTATTTTTGTTTTTATCGAGCAACTTTAATTGCACAAGTCACGGAAGTTATTTTTCCATCCGGTCCTTTAATCTTCGCATCAATATAAACTTTTGAACCAACATCAGCTTTTGCCAATACCTGTTTACCCATTGCGTCTAAATTGTTACCGTTACCTTGAGATGATTGTAATTTACCATTAGCTTTACCAACAACTTCCCATGACTGCACCACATAGTTCGCCTGGAAATCAAATCCGTTTGCTCCGGCTCCTAAACCACTTACTAAAGAAAGTTCACCTTTCTTTAATTCCTGAGGAGCGAACTTACCACCTAATTTCAATTCAGGTTTTGGTAAAGGCTTCACACGGAATTTAATAGGAGGTCCCTGAGACTTAACACCATCTTTTGTTTTAGCAGAAACAGAAACCATACATTCACCGGTACCGGTAAAAGTAAATTCGTATTTACCATTTCCTTTACCTGCAACTTTTACACCTGCACCGGTTGCACTTACACTGATGTCCGCAGGAGAAATACCAGCAGCTGCAGCAGTTACAGGATTCGGAACACCTGCATAGAATACATTCATCTGATCAGCAGAAACAGTTGCAGCTGATTTAGCTACTTTGTATGACTGCTGGAAAGGATAATATTTAAAAGTTCCATCAGGGTTTTTGTATTTGATAACACCCTTGTATTCCTGGTCGCCTTCGCCACCGGTTCCAACTTCATATTTACCTTCACCTGATACGATAGGAACCAAAGTGCCTTTAGCACCATTCGCCGCCGCTGCAGAATCCACACCAATGATAATTTCCATATCACCTGCTGCTAATTTAGAAGAAGACGCTGCTAAGAAGATATCCGCCATATACGGTTGGCCTGCCTGAATATAAGAAGACGGAGCAACAACACGCGCTTTGATGGCGTCAAATTTAATGGCTAATTTACCACTTGCACCGGAGAATACCTGTAAGATATCAGCCTCTACGTTTTTTAAATCAGCCTGCATTTTGTTTAAAGTAGTAACAACAGCCGCTTCAGGTAAATGGTAAAAGTTTTTTGCTTCCCAGCCAAATTTCACATTACCTTCCATGAAAGGTGTTTCATCCGGTTCAATAGATTTCAATTTCTTTTTCAAAGCATCATAATCATCCTGTGGCAATTTAATTTTAGGGTCTTTTTGCATACCATCCACAATTCCAATTAAATGATCATATAAGCCTTTTAATTTTCCTTTCAATTCACTTGCAGTAAATTCACCTGTTTTTGGTGACGCCGCTTCCGAACCAATTAAAAATCCACTTGGTGCATCATAATTATCAATCTGTCCGGTTTTCTCCATCATCTCAAGACGCATGGTATCAGCTGTTTTCTCATCTTTCTTTTCAGTAAAAGCAATCACTTTAGTTTTTACAACACCAATGTATTTGTAAACTTCCATGATCTCTTTCTGGGCTAGAATAGCTTTTTCCAGATAAGGTTTTGCGGCTGCAGTATTACCTGCCATATCTTCAAAGGCTTTGAAAAGACGCTCATTATTTTCGTGCATATTTTCCTTTGCCTTCTCGATACTTTCGTTTACTGCCACATAACCGTGTAAAATTTGTTTTGATACGTTCATTGCCAAAAGCGCCGTCAATACGAGGTACATCATACCGATCATTTTCTGCCTTGGTGTTTCTTTACCGCCTCCCATA